>NZ_JBHSNY010000001.1:0-939510 GCF_042657145.1 Streptomyces bullii | reverse complement strand
GGTTACATTCCGAACCCGGAAGCTAAGCCTTACAGCGCCGATGGTACTGCAGGGGGGACCCTGTGGGAGAGTAGGACGCCGCCGAACAATCATTGAGAAAGCCCCGCATCGTATGATGCGGGGCTTTTCTGCGTTTGGTGGGCAGGTGGAGGGCCGGGACGTCCCCTCCCATGCCACTTCATCCCGTTCTGTCAGAGACGTCCTGCGGTTTTCAGAGCGAGGTAGGCGTCGGCCAGGGCCGGCGCCAGGTCGTCCGGGGTCGCGTCCACGACCGTCACGCCGTGGCGGCGGAGTTGCTCCGCAGTGCGGTGGCGTTCGGTCTGAGCCTGGGCCGCGGCTGCGGCGTCGTAAACGGCGTCCGTGTTTCCACGGGCCTTGGCCATCTGTGCGATGTGCGGGTCCGCCACTGACGCCAGCAAGACCGTATGGCGCTGGGTGAGTCGGGGCAGGACGGGGAGCAAACCCTCCTCGATGGGTGTTGCGTCGAGGGTGGTGAGGAGCACGATCAAGGAACGGCGGGGGGCCGTACGCAGGGCTGTCGCGGTGAGTCCGCGGGCGTCTGTTTCGACGAGCTCCGGTTCGAGGGGGGCCATCGCGTTGACCAGGGACGGAAGGACGTCGCCTGCCGCGCGGCCCTGGACGAGGGCACGGGTTCGGCGGTCGTAGGCGAGGAGGTCGACGCGGTCGCCGGCGCGAGAGGCGAGGGCTGCCAGGAGCAGCGCCGCATCCATGGAGGCGTCCAGGCGGGGCGCGTCGCCCACGCGGCCCGCCGAGGTGCGGCCGGTGTCGAGGACCAGAAGGATGTGGCGGTCGCGTTCGGGACGCCAGGTGCGGACGGCGACGGCGGACTGGCGGGCCGTGGCGCGCCAGTCGATGGAGCGGGTGTCGTCGCCGGGGACGTACTCGCGGAGGCTGTCGAACTCCGTGCCTTCGCCTCGGGTGAGGACGCTGGTGCGGCCGTCCAGTTCGCGCAGGCGGGCCAGTTTGGCGGGCAGGTGCTTGCGGCTGGTGAACGGGGGCAGGACACGTACCGTCCAGGGGACTTTGTGGGTGCCCTGGCGGGTGAACAGGCCGAGAGGGCCGTAGGAGCGGATGGTCACGCGGTCGGCCTGGCGATCGCCTCGGCGGGTTGGGCGCAGCCTGGTCGCGACGCGGCGGCGTTCGCCGGGAGGAACCGTCAGGCGGTGGCGGGAGGCCGCCGTCTCCGTGCCGGGCAGCCAGCTGCTGGGCGGCCAGGCGTCGCGCAGGTGCGCGCGGAGGGGGCGGCGGGACGGATTGGTAATCGTGAGAGTGACGTCCGCCGTGTCGCCGAGACGTACCGAGGTGTCGCCGGAGCGGGTCAGTCCCAGGCGGCGTACCGGTGCCGCCAGCGCGAAGTCGCAGGCGCAGGCCGCCACGAGGGGCGCGTTGACGGCCAGGATGCCTGTCCAGCCGGGGTCCCAGATGCCGACGGGGAGGGAGCCTAGGGCCGCGAGGAGTGCGGCGCGTCCGGTGAGTGCCATCAGCGGGGAACGGGGACGTGGGAGAGGATCGCGTTGATGACCGAGTCGGTCGTGACGCCCTCCATCTCCGCCTCCGGGCGGAGCTGCACACGGTGGCGGAGGGTGGGCAGGGCCAGGGCCTTCACGTCGTCGGGGATGACGTAGTCGCGGCCCGTCAGCCATGCCCAGGCGCGCGAGGTGGCCAGCAGGGCCGTGGCGCCTCGCGGGGAGACGCCGAGGGTGAGGGACGGCGACTCGCGGGTGGCGCGGCAGATGTCCACCACGTAGGCCGTGATCTCCGGGGAGACCGTGGTCTTGGCGACCGCGGCGCGGGCCGCGTCCAGGGCGGCAGCGTTCGCGACGGGGCGTACGCCGGCGGCGCGCAGGTCGCGCGGGTTGAAGCCTTCCGCGTGGCGGGTGAGGACGTCGATCTCCTCCTGGCGGGAGGGGAGCGGGACGGTGAGTTTGAGCAGGAAGCGGTCCAGTTGGGCTTCGGGGAGGGGGTAGGTGCCTTCGTACTCGACCGGGTTCTGGGTCGCGACGACCAGGAAGGGGTCGGGGAGCATGCGGGGGGTGCCGTCGACCGTGACCTGGCGTTCCTCCATGGCTTCCAGGAGGGACGACTGGGTCTTCGGCGGGGTGCGGTTGATCTCGTCGGCGAGGAGGAGGTTGGTGAAGACCGGGCCGGGCTGGAAGGAGAACTCGGCGGTGCGGGCGTCGTAGACCAGGGAGCCCGTCACGTCGCTCGGCATTAGGTCAGGGGTGAACTGGACGCGCTTGGTGTCGAGTTCGAGGGAGGCGGCCAGCGCGCGGACGAGGAGGGTCTTGGCGACGCCGGGGACGCCTTCGAGGAGGACGTGGCCGCGGCAGAGCAGGGCGACGACGAGGCCGGTCACGGCGGGATCCTGGCCGACCACGGCCTTGGCGATCTCGGCGCGCAGGGCCTCCAGGGCGGCCCGGGCGGTGCCCGGGTCGCCGCTCTGCCCGGCGTTGTCAGTGGTCGGGTCCATCATGGACGGCGTACCTCTCTTTCGAGGGCGTCGAGTCGGTCGGCGAGTGCGATGAGTGCTGCGTCGTCGCCGGGGGGCGGGCCGAAGAGGAGGGTGTGCAGGGACTGTGCGTCGCCGTGCAGGTGGGCGGAGAGCGCGGGGAGCAGGGCCTCGGGCGTGTGTGCCTGGGCCACGGTGACGCCTACGAGGGGGGCGAGGCGGGTGCGTGTGGTGGAGCGAAGAGCGGCGGCGGCGCGGTCGCGGGCGTTCGCCTTGCGGTAGAGGCGGGCGCGGCCTTCGACGGTTTCGGAGGCGCGGATCGCCACGGGGAGCTTTTCGGGCACGAGGGGGCCGAGCCGGCGTGCCCGCCAGAGGGCGGCCAGGGCTGCCGCGAAAAAGAGCTGCAGTGTGCCCCAGAGCCAGCCCGGGGGGAGCAGGTCGAAGAAGCCGCGTTCGTCCTCTTCGAGGGGCGAGTCGTCGGCGAGCGTGGGGAGGTACCAGACCAGATGGGGGCGGGAGCCGAGGAGTTGGAGGGCGAGCGAGGCGTTGCCCTGCTCGTCGAGGCGGTCGTTGAGGAGGATGTCGGGCGCGCCGAGGACGACGGTGTCGCCGTCTTCGGAGGTGTCCGGGATGCGCAGCAGGGTGGCCAGTCGCTGGCTGGGGTAGCACTGGTCGGCGTCGAGGTGGGTGGTGGTGTAGCGGACGCCGCCCGTGTCGGCGGTGCCCGCGCGCCGGGCGGCGGGCAGGCCGCAGTCGGGGGAGAGCGTCGAGTCGAGGCTGGTGGCCGGGTCGGCGGTGACGCCGGGGGCGAGGCGTTCGACGGAGGCGCTGCCGGCGGCGACCAGGACGGTCCGGCCGCCGGAGCCGGCGAACGCGGAGTGCAGGCGGCTCTGCTGGCGGGGCGTCAGGAGGTCTGGCACCGCGACCAGGAGGGTCGTGTCGGGACCGGCCGCGGCGGCCGCCTCGTCCAGGGTGGTGACCACGCGCGTGTCCACGCCCCGGTCGGCGAGGAGTTCGGCGACGGCGCGGCTGCCGTTGGGGTCGGCGGAGCGCGGGTCGAGTTCGCCGTGGCGGGCGTCGGAGCGGATCACCGCGATCGCGACGGCCGCCGCGAGGAGGAGGACGAGGGCGAGGGCGATGCCTCGCGATCGCGTCCACACCTGGCGGGCGGTGGGCGAGGCCGAGGTGGAGGGGAGCGTGGCCTCGGTGGTCATCCGGCGGCTCCCTGGCGCGTGTTGGCGGCCGTGCTGCGGGCGTTGCTGTCTGCCGGTCGGGGCCTGCTGCGTTCCAGGTCGCCGTCGAGGTCGGCGATGCGGTGGTACGACTGCTCGGTCGCGGACCGGCCGCCGTATGTCACGTCGTCGAAGTCCCGGGCGGCGGCGCGCAGGGGATCGGTGTGGGCGGGCAGGGCGCGGCCGGCTTCGGCGGCGGCCTCGTCGGCGGTGCGGCCGGGGCGGACGTCGAGGAGGGCGCGTTCCTCCAGGGCGCGGACGATGGCGCGCATGCGTTCCTGGACGGCCGGGTTCCAGTGGCCCTGGGCGGCGTGTGCCTCGGCGGCGGCGCGGTGTTCGGCGGCGCTGCGGGGGCGGTCGTCGAACAGGGCGGGGGCGGAGGTGGGTTGGCGGCGCGGGGTGCCCAGGCGCCACCACAGGGCGCCCAGGACCGCGAGGACGGCCAGGACGATGACGACGAGGCCGAGTGTGCCGCCGGGGGTCGCGTTCGAGGCGGCGTCGAGCAGTCGGCCGACCCAGTCCCAGAAGGCGTCCAGGGCGCGCTGGAGGGGGCTGGGGTCGTTCTCGTGGTACATGCGCTTGGACAGTTCGCGCCGGGCCGCCTCCCGCGCGGGGTCGCGCGGGAGGGTGACGGGCGGCTCGTCGCTCGACCGGGCCGACGACAGCGCGGTGATGTCGCCGGTGCGCAGCAACGCCCGTACGACGGTGTCCGGCACCGCTGTGAGAACTCCCCCCTCCGTGCTCACGGCATCAGCTCCCCGGGGTGGTGCCGGGGGCGTCGGAGCCGTAGCCCTGGACACCGGCGGCGCGGGCCAGTTCGAGGTCGAGGGCCTCGCGGCGGATGCGCTGGTCGATGTAGAGCAGGACGGTGACGCCCGCCGTGATCGGGAAGGTGATCATGGAGCCGATCACCGAGCCGATTCCGCTGACGATGAGGAACGTCCAGCCGATGTCGCCGGCGCCGTTGAGGAACCCGGAGACGCCGTCACCGCTGAGGGCGGCGGCGAGGAACGTGAAGGGGATGACGATGATCGACGCGATGACGTTGGCGATGACCGTGGCGAGCAGCTGAATGCCGAAGACCCGCCACCAGGAGCCGCGCACCAGCTTCGTGGAGCGGCTCATCGCCTTCACGATGCCCTGTTTCTCCAGCATCAGCGCGGGCGAGGACAGCGAGAAGCGGATCATCAGCCACAGCGCGACGACGCCGGAGCCGATGATGCCCAGGACGGTGAGGGCGACTCCGGCTCCGCCGCCGCCCGCGACGGTCACGAGGATGCCGGGCAGGGCGCCCGCGGTGACGATGCCGGCGGTGATGAGCATCAGCAGGCAGATCAGGCCGAACAGCTTCAGGACCTGAGGCCGGGCGTCGCGCCATGCCTCGCCGATGGTCACCGACTTGCCGAGCACCGCGCGGCTGGTGACGGTCGTGAGCAGGGCGGTCGCCACGACGGTGCCGATGAGGGTGATCAGGAAGACGACGCCGGAGTCCAGCAGGGCGTCGCCCATGGCGCGGCTCAGTTCGTCCAGCGTGGCGCTCGGGTCGTTGAGGGCGTCGGCGCTGGTGTTGTCCAGTACGAGGCCCTGGAAGAGGACGACCACGATCTCGGTGAGGACCGCGACGGTCAGCGAGATGCCCAGGACCGTGCGCCAGTGGGTGCGCATGGTGGACACGGCGCCGTCGAGGATCTCGCCCACGCCGAGGGGGCGGAGCGGGATCACGCCGGGCTTGGCCGCGGGCGGCGGGCCGCCCCAGCCGCTTCCCCAGGCACCGTGTCCGCCGGGGCCCCCGGGGCCGCCGTAACCGCTGCCGGGGCCCCCGGGGGGCGGGGCGCCCCAGCCCGGACCGGGCGGTGGGGGCGGAGCCTGGCCCGGGCCGGTGGGGCCGGTGGGCGCGGACCACTGGCTGGGTGGCGGCTGCTCCTTGGACCATTTCACGCCGGGGCCCTGCGGGGACGGGCCGGGCTGACCCGGTTGGTCCGCGGGCTGCCGGCCCGGTCGGTCGGCGGGCTCGGCAGGGCCGGACACGCCCGGGTTCTGCCCGTCGGACGGGGCGGATCCGGGCGAGGCCCAGCCCGGAGTGTCGTTCATCGTCGCTCCTTCACGGTGCCCGTCCGCGGTCGCGGTGCCAGGTTGACAGCCATCGTGCCATGGGGTGGTCATCGGCGGACCGGGCGAGGTAGGCGCTGCGTACCTTCAATTGTCCGCGGAAAAAGGGGCAGACTGACCGCATGGCTGATCAGTACGCGCACAGCGGCGAGGACAAGCGGCCGACCGATATCCCGGCGATCCGCTGGGAAGAGCCACCCGAGGGCCCCGTCCTGGTCCTCCTCGACCAGACGAGGCTGCCGGCCGAGGAGGTGGAACTCGTCTGTACAGATGCGCCCGCGCTGGTGGAGGCCATCCGGTCGCTCGCCGTGCGCGGGGCTCCCCTGCTGGGCATCGCGGGGGCGTACGGCGTCGCGCTCGCCGCCGTGCGGGGCTTCGACGTGGACGACGCCGCGAGCGCGCTGGCGAGCGCCCGGCCGACCGCCGTGAACCTCGCGGTCGGGGTACGCCGCGCCCACGCCGCCTACCAGGCGGCGCTCGGCAAGAGCGGTGATCCCGGGGAAGCGGCCGGGGCGGCACTGGAGGCGGCGCGGCGGCTGCATCGCGAGGACGCCGAGGCCAGTGCCCGGATGGCCGAGCACGGGCTGGCGCTGCTGGACGAGCTGCTCCCGGCCGGCGGGCACCGGATCCTCACCCACTGCAACACCGGGTCACTGGTCTCGGGCGGTGAGGGAACGGCGTTCGCCGTAGCGCTCGCCGCGCACCGGACGGGACGGCTGAGGCGGCTGTGGGTCGACGAGACCCGTCCGCTGCTGCAGGGCGCTCGTCTCACGGCGTACGAGGCGGCGCGCAGCGGCATTCCGTACACGCTGCTCACCGACAACGCGGCGGGGTCGCTGTTCGCGGCCGGTGAGGTGGACGCGGTGCTGATCGGGGCGGACCGGATCGCCGCCGACGGGTCGGTGGCGAACAAGGTGGGGAGCTACCCGCTGGCGGTGCTCGCGCGGTACCACCATGTGCCGTTCGTCGTGGTGGCGCCGGTGACGACGATCGACCCGGACACGCCGGACGGGGCGTCCATCGAGGTGGAGCAGCGGCCCGGTCACGAGGTGACCGAGGTGACGGCACCTCAGGTGCCCGTGGCCGGTACGGAAGCCGGTGGCGGGATCCCGGTGGCGCCGCTGGGGACGCAGGCGTACAACCCGGCGTTCGACGTGACCCCACCCGAAATGGTGACGGCGATCGTCACCGAACACGGCGTGGTGTCGCCGGTGACCTCCGAGGCCCTGGCCGAGCTGTGCGCCCGCTCACGTGACGTGACGATCGGGTGACGCTGCGGCGTCGTCCCCGGGCGACGAGGGCGGACCTTGCCGACGGCTACGGGCAAGGGCAGACAGTGACGACGTCGTACGACTATCGTCACTGGTCAGTGAGCTGTCTCACCACTGCCTTCGCCACCGTTATGAGAATGGGATGATGTCGTTTATGAAGGGACGAGTCCTTGTCGTCGACGACGACACCGCACTGGCCGAGATGCTCGGCATTGTGCTGCGTGGTGAGGGTTTCGAGCCGTCTTTCGTCTCCGACGGCGACAAGGCGCTGGCCGCGTTCCGCGAGACCAAGCCGGACCTGGTGCTGCTCGACCTGATGCTGCCGGGCCGGGACGGTATCGAGGTGTGCCGTCTGATCAGGGCGGAGTCCGGGGTGCCGATCGTGATGCTCACGGCCAAGAGCGACACCGTCGATGTCGTCGTGGGCCTCGAGTCGGGTGCCGACGACTACATCGTCAAGCCGTTCAAGCCGAAGGAGCTGGTCGCCCGCATCAGGGCGCGGCTGCGCAGGTCGGAGGAGCCGGCTCCTGAGCAGCTCTCCATCGGCGACCTCGTCATCGACGTGGCCGGCCACTCCGTGAAGCGGGACGGGCAGTCGATCGCGCTGACGCCGCTGGAGTTCGACCTGCTGGTCGCGCTCGCGCGCAAGCCGTGGCAGGTGTTCACGCGCGAGGTGCTGCTGGAGCAGGTGTGGGGCTACCGCCACGCGGCGGACACCCGTCTGGTCAACGTGCATGTGCAGCGGCTGCGTTCCAAGGTCGAGAAGGACCCGGAGAAGCCCGAGATCGTGGTGACCGTGCGTGGTGTCGGTTACAAGGCAGGACCGAGCTGACATGTCCGGGGACAGTGCCGCTTCGGCGCCCGGCCGGTCCGGGGCCCGCGCGGAGCGGCCTGTCGGCCGGAAGACGCCGGGTTCCCGCTGGGGGCGCCTGCTGGAGGGCGGGCTGCTCCAGGGCGGAGTCCAGGGCAGTCCGGTCATCCGGCTGTTCGTGCGCTGGGTGCATCGGCCACTGCTGCCCGTCATGCGGCTGTGGCGGCGCAACATCCAGCTCAAGGTCGTCGTCACGACGCTGCTGATGTCGCTGGGCGTGGTCCTGCTGCTCGGCTTCGTCGTCATCGGGCAGGTCCGCAACGGTCTGCTGGACGCCAAGGTCAAGGCGTCCCAGAGCCAGGCCACCGGCGGGTTCGCGGTGGCCAAGCAGAAGGCCGACGAGGCGGCGAGCGGGACCGGTGACGACGGCACCGCGGTGGACGGGCGGCCCGCGCAGAACGTCATCCAGTGGATGAGCGACCTGGTGTGGTCGCTCTCCAGCGGCGGTCAGGGCGCCTTCGACGTGGTGACGCTGCCCGCGGGCGACGAGAGCGGCGGCGGGCGCGGACCGCGCGCCTCCGGGTACGTGGATCCGTCGGCCAGTGTCCCCGAGGAGCTGCGCTCGCAGGTGAACACCAGCACCGCGGCGGCCCAGAGCTACACGCGCATCGTCTACCTCAACGGCAAGGACTCCCAGCCGGCCCTGGTCATCGGCAAGCAGGTCAACGACCCCAACGGCGATCCGTACGAGCTGTACTACCTCTTCCCGCTCACCCAGGAAGAGAAGTCGCTGAGCCTGGTCAAGGGCACCCTCGCGACCGCCGGGCTCTTCGTCGTCGTGCTGCTCGGGGCCATCGCGTGGCTGGTCGTGCGGCAGGTCGTCACGCCGGTGCGGATGGCGGCGGGGATCGCCGAACGGCTGTCCGCCGGGAAGCTCCAGGAACGGATGAAGGTCACCGGCGAGGACGACATCGCACGGCTCGGCGAGGCTTTCAACAAGATGGCGCAGAACCTGCAGCAGAAGATCAGCCAGCTGGAGGACCTGTCGCGGATGCAGCGCCGGTTCGTGTCGGACGTGTCCCATGAACTGCGGACGCCGCTGACGACCGTACGGATGGCCGCGGACGTCATCCACGAGGCCCGGGAGGACTTCGACCCGGTGACCGCGCGGTCGGCGGAGTTGCTCGCCGACCAGCTCGACCGGTTCGAGTCGCTGCTCGCGGACCTGCTGGAGATCAGCCGTTTCGACGCGGGAGCGGCGGCGCTGGAGGCCGAGCCGATCGACCTCAGGGACGTCGTGCGGCGAGTGGTCAGCGGGGCGGAGCCGCTCGCCGAGCGCAAGGGCACGCAGATCAAGATCGTGGGCGACCAGCAGCCGATCATCGCCGAGGCCGACGCGCGGCGTGTGGAGCGTGTGCTGCGCAACCTCGTCGTCAACGCCGTCGAGCACGGCGAGGGCAGGGACGTCGTCGTCAAGCTCGCCGCGGCCGGCGGCGCGGTCGCGGTCGCGGTCCGCGACTACGGCGTCGGGCTCAAGCCGGGCGAGGCGACCCGCGTCTTCAACCGCTTCTGGCGCGCCGACCCGGCACGCGCGCGTACCACCGGCGGTACCGGCCTCGGGCTGTCCATCGCCCTGGAGGACGCGCGGCTGCACGGCGGCTGGCTGCAGGCGTGGGGCGAGCCGGGCGGCGGCTCGCAGTTCCGGCTGACGCTGCCCAGGACCGCGGACGAGCCGCTGCGGGGCTCCCCGATCCCGCTGGAGCCGAAGGACTCGCGGCGCAACCGCGGACTCGACGATGCGGGGCTGCCGCGCGGCGGTGGACAGAAGACCGCCACCGTTCCGGCGCAGCAGAGCCCGGACCAGGTGTCCGCGAGGGCGGCACGGGATCCGCTCGTGCCGCGCCCGGCGACCGTGGCCCCGGTGGCCGACCCGACGGCGCTGCCGGGCAGCGGCGCGCGCGTGGTGCCCCGCCCGGCCTCGGGCGGCCCCACGCGTCAGGACGACCCGCCCGCTCCCGGGGCGGAGACGGCCCGGGGCGGGACGGTGGGCGGCTCGGACGCCGTCCAGGAGGGCCCCGGCGGGAACATCGGGGACCGGGGTGGGAACACCGGCGGCAGGGACGTGGACAGGCATGGGGAGGCAACGCGTGGGCGCTGACCGCGAGGGGGCGCGTCGACGGACGCCGGCGCGCGCGGTGGCGTACGCCGCCTGTGGTGCGGTCCTGCTGGCGGGATGCGCCTCGATGCCCGACAGCGGGGATCTGCGGGGCGTGGAGTCCACGCCCCGGCAGGACACGCAGGTGCGGGTGTTCGCGATGCCGCCGGGCGAGGACGCCAAGCCGCAGGAGATCGTGCAGGGCTTCCTGGAGGCGCTGACCAGCGACGACCCGGACTACAGGACGGCCCGCCAGTACCTGACCGCCGACGCCGCGAAGGCATGGCGACCGGAGGCGGCCACCACGGTGCTCATGGACGGTCCGAGCACCGAGGCGGACAGCCCGGGAACCCGGGAGGACGCCGACGAGTTCTCGTTCACGCTGACCGGTGCCAAGGTGGCCACGGTCGACGCCCAGCAGTCGTACACGCCCGCCACGGGGCCCTACACCAGCAACGTCCACCTCACGCAGGACAGGAAGACCAGGCAGTGGCGGATCGACACGCTGCCGCAGGGCGTCGTCATGGGCCAGACGGACTTCCAGCGCAACTACATGTCCGTCAACAAGTACTACTTCGCTTCGAACACCGCGGCGGGCGACACGTTCGCACCGCCCACGGCGGTCGCCGACCCGATCTACGTGCGCGAGCGCGTCGATCCCATGACGCAGATCGTGCGCTCCCTCCTCAACGGGCCCACGCGGTGGCTCGGGCCCGTGGTCAGGTCGAGCTTCCCCACCGGCACGGCGCTGAAGAAGGACGTCACGCTCACGCCCGACGACCGCAGCAAGCTGACCGTGCCGCTCAACGACAAGGCGGCCGAGGTCGGCACCGAACGCTGCCAAGAGATGGCCGCCCAGCTGCTGTTCACACTGCGGAACCTCACGCCCGCGGTGGAGGAGGTCGACCTGCGGGCCGGCGGAGCGCAGCTGTGCACGCTCGCCGAGGGCCAGGCCGACACGGTGGCCTCCCGCGGTTCGGTGCAGACCCCCACCTCCGTGTACTGGATCGACGCCAAGCACCGGCTCGTCCGCAGCAGGGCGGGCAGCGACACCATGCAGGCGGACCCGGTGCCCGGGCCCCTGGGCGCGGGGGACACGGCGCTGCGGTCGGTGGCCGTCTCGCGTGACGAGCACAGCGCCGCCGGCGTCGGCCTCGACGGCAGCAGGCTGTACGTCGAGCCGCTGGTGGAGGGCGGTTCGGTCGGGGAGCCCGTGGTGACCAGCCGGGGCAGGACCGAGGACGAGCGGCTGTCGGCGCCGAGCTGGGACGCGCAGGGTGATCTGTGGGTGGCCGACCGCAATCCCCGCGATCCGCGGCTGCTCCTGCTGGAGCAAGGCGAGGAAGAGCCGCTGGAGGTGCTGACGCCGGGCCTGGACGGGCGTGTGCTGGACGTGCGGGTGGCCGCCGACGGGGTGCGGATCGCGCTCGTCGTGGAGAAGGACGGCAAGCGGTCCCTCGTCGTGGGGCTGATCGAGCGGGGCAAGGAGTCGGGCGGGCAGCCGGTGGTCACCGTGGTCGAGCCGCGGTCCGCCACGCCGGAGTTGGAGAAGGTCACCGCCATGTCGTGGGCCGGTGACAGCCGGCTCGTGGTGGTCGGGCGCGAGCATGGGGGCGTGGAGCAGATGCGGTACGTCCAGGTGGACGGTTCGACACCGGACGTGCCGGCGCCCGCGGCCCTGACCGGCGTGAAGGAGGTCACCGCCTCCGGCGACGACCGGCTGCCGCTGGTGGCGTACTCGGTGGACGGGATCGTACGGCTGCCGTCCGGGACGCAGTGGCAGAAGGTCGCGGAAGGGACGGCCCCGGTCTATCCGGGCTAGGCCTGACCGCATCCCGTCGGCACCGGTGAGCGGGGCCGACGCGCACAGCCCTGGAAGCGCCGCGGCGCTCGGAAGCGGCTGCTTCCGCCGGGATGGGATCCCGGCGGGGGCGGCCGCTTTCGCGTGTGCGGGCGGTCGTTCAGCCCTGTGGGGGAGGGGGTGGGGGCCGGTGCGGGGGTTGTCCACAGGCGGTTTTCCACAGGGGGTGGCCGGTCGGTGCGGGCGCGGGCACAGTGGTGGTCATGCGGGGGTGGTGGCAGGACCTTACCGACCTGGTGCTGCCTGCCGAGTGCGCGGGCTGCGGCAGGCCTCGTACGGTGCTCTGCCCGCGGTGCGGTGCCGCCCTGGGCGGGTCCGTACCGCGCCGGGTGCGGCCGGTGCCGGAGCCGCGCGGGCTGCCGGCGGTGTACGCGGCGGCAGCGTACGCGGACGGGACACGCGCGGCGCTGCTGGCTCACAAGGAGCGGGGCGCGCTGGCCCTGTCCGGGCCACTCGGGGCGGCACTGGCGGGAGCGGTACGGGTGGGGCTCGGGGAGGTCTCGGGAGGAGAGGGCGGTGCTGTGGGGGCGGGCTGGGTGAGGGCTCAGGGCGGGCAGGGGCCCGTGCTGCTCGTGCCCGTGCCGTCCGCGCGGTGGGCCGTGCGGGCGCGGGGCCATGATCCGGCGCGGCGGATCGCCCTGGCGGCGGCGGGTGAGCTGCGGCGCGGCGGGACGCCCGCGCGGGTGCTCGCCGTACTGCGGCAGCAGCGGGCCGTGGCCGACCAGGCGGGGCTCAACTCCCGTCAGCGGATGGCCAATCTCGCGGGTGCGCTCGCGGTGGCTCCCGGCTGCGCCGGGCTGCTGCTCGACGGCCGGGTCGTGCTCGTCGACGACCTGATGACCACAGGGGCGTCCCTGGCCGAGGCGGCCCGTACCGTGCGGGCGGCGATGGGGGAGGCGGGGCAGGTGAGCGGCCACGGGCGGACGGCGGGGCCGGACACGGCGGGGCCGGCCGCCGACGAAGGCGGAACGGGGCCGGTTTCGAACGCCGGGATGACCGAGTCCGTGTACGTGGGAGAGACGTGGGAAGGCAGAGAGGAACGAAGAAACGGGTCAACGCGAGAGAGGGTGGATCGGCGGCCCGGCCGACCGGGAATCGCGGGCGCGTACGGCGCCGGTGATGTCGGTGACGTGATCTGCGCGGCCGTGGTCGCGGCTTCACCGGACTCTTTCGAAATAAACCGGAACTGACTGAGAACTTGCGTCGTTGCAGGCTATGAGAGGGCCTATTCACCTGAACGGAGGTACGCCGCAGTAGAGGGTGACGACATCCGTCCGGGCGAGATATGTTCGGTTGTGAGGGAAAGCCGCAGGCCACACCTCTCAAATCGGAATGCCGTGCTGCGGGTTTCTCCGTAATCACCCGCGTCGGGTGGAGTGGAGATCTTGCCCACGGGGGAGGAGGTGGACGTCACCGAGTCCGAGGTTCCGGGGCTCACCGGAACCTGGTGCAAAAGGGAGATGCTCCGCCACCGAAGCGGAGTGATCCGGGAACGGAGTTCTGCGTGGACATCGTCGTCAAGGGCCGCAAGACCGAGGTGCCCGAGCGGTTCCGGAAGCACGTGGCCGAGAAGCTGAAGCTGGAGAAGATCCAGAAGCTCGATGGCAAGGTGATCAGCCTCGACGTCGAGGTGTCCAAGGAGCCCAACCCCCGACAGGCCGACCGATCAGACCGAGTGGAGATCACGCTCCGCTCGCGCGGTCCGGTGATCCGGGCGGAGGCAGCGGCGAGCGATCCGTACGCGGCGCTCGACCTGGCGGCGGAGAAACTCGAAGCCCGGCTGCGCAGGCAACACGACAAGCGGTACTCGCGTCGTGGCGCGCGCCGGATCCCGGCCGCCGAGGTCGCCGACCACGTCCCGGGCGCGGCGACGCTCAACGGAACCGGCCTCGTCACCTCCCAGGAGGAGCCGGAGGCCGTACCCACCAAGAAGATCGGCTCCCTCGAAGTGCAGGGTGACGGACCCCTCGTCGTCCGCGAGAAGACCCACGTCGCAGCCCCCATGACCCTCGACCAGGCTCTCTACGAGATGGAGCTGGTCGGGCACGACTTCTATCTCTTCGTCGACTCCGAGACGAAGGAACCGAGTGTCGTCTACCGACGGCACGCATACGACTACGGCGTGATCCACCTCAGGACGGACACGATGGTCACCCACGCGCACTCCCCCGAGGCGGGCGGTGCGCTCGGCGGCTGACCGTGCCGCGTGACAGCACAGCCGGTGCCCCTGGAGAGCCTGTGCGCCCCCAGGGGCACCGGCGTGCGACCACTTCGCGCCCCGCACTGTCGTCCCGGTGCCGCCCGGGCATGAAATCATGGCCACAACGGCCCAACCGGTGGGCCGTTGCCTTGCGTTGGCGATGGCTCACGACCACAGGCCACAGCCTTCAGGGGGAGGAACGATGGCGGACAGCTTCGGACCGATGCGTGACGAGGATGCCGACGACGGCGTCGTCGGCATGGGCCCGGAGGCGGGCACTGCGCGCAAGGAGCCGATCAGAGTCCTGGTCGTGGACGACCACGCCCTGTTCCGCCGTGGCCTGGAGATCGTGCTCGCGGCCGAGGAGGACATCCAGGTCGTCGGCGAGGCGGGTGATGGCGCCGAGGCCGTGGAGAAGGCCGCCGACCTGCTGCCCGACATCGTCCTGATGGACGTGCGGATGCCCAAGAGGGGCGGGATCGAGGCGTGCACCTCCATCAAGGAGGTGGCACCCAGCGCCAAGATCATCATGCTGACGATCAGCGACGAGGAAGCCGACCTCTACGACGCGATCAAGGCGGGCGCGACCGGTTATCTCCTCAAGGAGATCTCCACGGACGAGGTGGCCACCGCCATTCGCGCGGTGGCCGACGGTCAGTCGCAGATCAGCCCGTCCATGGCGTCCAAGCTGCTCACCGAGTTCAAGTCGATGATCCAGAAGACGGACGAGCGGCGGCTCGTGCCCGCGCCGCGGCTGACGGACCGTGAGCTGGAGGTACTCAAACTCGTCGCGACGGGGATGAACAACCGGGACATCGCCAAGGAGTTGTTCATCTCGGAGAACACCGTGAAGAACCACGTGCGCAACATCCTGGAGAAGCTGCAGCTGCACTCCAGGATGGAGGCCGTGGTTTACGCGATGCGGGAGAAGATCCTCGAGATCCGGTGACGGTCAGGCACTCGCCCGGCTGAGTTCCCCGACGAGGTGCTCGCGCAGGTGCGGTGCCTCGACGCGTTCCACGCGGACGTTCGTGCAGTCCACCCAGCTCGCCGCCTCGACCAGCGCCTGGGCCACGGCCGGGACCGCCTTCGGACCGTCCAGCGTGACCTGCCTGGCCACCAGGGTGCGGCCCTCGCGTGCCGGGTCGACCCGGCCGACCAGATGGCCGCCGGCGAGGACCGGCATCGCGAAGTAGCCGTAGACCCGCTTCTGCCTCGGGACGTAGGCCTCCAGGCGGTGGGTGAAACCGAAGATCCGCTCCGTGCGCGCCCGCTCCCAGATCAGGGAGTCGAAGGGCGACAGGAGCGTGGTGCGGTGGCGGCCGCGCGGGGGTGTCTCCAGGGCCGCGGGGTCGGCCCAGGCCGGCTTGCCCCAGCCCTCGACCGTGACCGGGACCAGGCCCGACTCGGCGATCACCGCGTCGACCTGCTCGGCCTTGAGGCGGTGGTAGTCGGCGATGTCCGCGCGCGTGCCGACGCCCAGGGACCGGCCCGCCAGGCGGACCAGGCGGCGCAGGCATTCGGCGTCGTCCAGTTCGTCGTGCAGCAGCGCCTGCGGAACGGCGCGTTCGGCGAGGTCGTACACCCGTTTCCAGCCGCGGCGTTCGACGCAGACCACCTCGCCGTACATCAGGGCGCGTTCCACGGCGACCTTGGTGCCCGACCAGTCCCACCAGTCGTTCGTCTTCTTCGCGCCGCCCAGCTCCGTGGCCGTGAGCGGGCCTTCGGCGCGGAGCTGCTTGATGACCTGGTCGTAGGCGCCCTCCGGGAGCTCGTGGTTCCAGTGCGGGCGGTTGCGGTAGGCGCGGCGGCGGAAGGCGAAGTGGGGCCACTCCTCGATGGGGAGGATGCACGCGGCGTGGGACCAGTACTCGAAGGCGTGTGTGTCCCTCCAGTAGGCGTTCTCCACCGTCCTGCGGCCCACCGCGCCGAGGCGGGCGTAGGGGACCAGTTCGTGGGAGCGGGCGAGGACCGAGATGGTGTCGAGCTGTATCGCGCCCAGGTGGCGCAGGACGCCTCGGACGCCGGCGCGACGGTCGGGCGCGCCGAGGAAGCCTTGTGCCCGCAGGGCGATGCGGCGGGCCTCGTCTGCGGAGAGCTCTG
This sequence comes from Streptomyces bullii, assembly GCF_042657145.1. Classification (NCBI taxonomy): domain Bacteria; kingdom Bacillati; phylum Actinomycetota; class Actinomycetes; order Kitasatosporales; family Streptomycetaceae; genus Streptomyces; species Streptomyces bullii. The sequence goes on along the minus strand of NZ_JBHSNY010000001.1, from coordinate 923,298 downwards.
CGGTGGGACGCGGGGTCGTCATGGGTTCGCACGATAGGGGGTGGTACTGACAGTGGGTGGGTGCGGTGGTGCTCGGTGACGGAGCTCGGGGCGGGGGGCGCAACCCAGGCCGTCGGGATGCCGCCGCGCTCCGCCGTGCGCCCCAGCGGAGCGCGGCCCAGCACGGTTACGCGGCTGCGCCGGTCACAACGGTGACGGCGGCTACGAAGGTGCCGGAAGGTACGGCGCCGTTGACGGCAGGCCCAGGTCGGAGGGGAGCAAGGAGCCCACCCAGCAGTCACGGCGGACGCCGTTGTTGTTGAGGGCGGAGCGCAGTGTGCCCTCGATGGTGAAGCCCGCTCGTTCGGCCACCGCGCGGGAGGCCCTGTTGCCGACCTCGGCGCGCCATTCCACCCGGTCGATCGACGCGCGGGTGAAGGCCCAGCGGCACGCGGTGAGAACGGCCTCGGTGATGTAGCCGTTGCCGCGGTGTTCCTTCGCGGCCCAGAAGCCGATCTCGGCGACACCGAGGGAGTGCATCGTCAGACCCAGCATGCCCGCCAGGTCGCCGGAGGGGAGGAAGACGCCGAAGGTGAACATCGCGTCGTGTGCCCAGCCGTCCGGAACCATCTGCTCCGTGAAGCCCCGCGCGTGCTCACGCAGGTACGGCGACGGGATCGTGGTCCAGCGTTGGATGTCGGGGTCCTGACAGGCCGCGTACACCGTCTCGGTGTCCTTCGGGCCGACCGTGCGCAGCAGGAGGCGGCCGGTGGTGAGCGTGACGGGGTCCATCGGCCGATTCTGCTCGGCGGAGCGGAAGCGGGCCATTCATTTGCCCTGAGTGAAGGGGTGGTCGCGGTTCGTGCAAAGAGTCGAGGGGATGCGGCACCATCCGAGGGGGCCGGACGTTGTCCCCTCTGAAGCGGAAGTGGAAGAGAAATGAAGCAGCGAACGGTCACCGTCGACGGCAGGCCTCCCGGCGTGGCGGGGTCCTCGCATACGATGGCCGTTGCTCAATGAGTCAAGTGGTAACCGACCGTCCCAGGCCCGACCGGCAAGGAGACCAACCCCCGTGTCCGTCCTCTCGAAGATCATGCGTGCAGGCGAAGGCAAGATCCTGCGCAAGCTGCACCGCATCGCGGACCAGGTCAACTCCATCGAAGAGGACTTCGTCGACCTCTCCGACGCCGAGCTGCGGGCCCTCACCGATGAGTACAAGGAGCGGATCGCCGACGCCCTCGCCGACGAGCCCGACGAGTCCAAGCACGACGAGGTCATCGACAAGGCCCTCGACGACCTGCTGCCCGAGGCGTTCGCGACCGTCCGCGAGGCCGCCAAGCGCGTCCTCGGCCAGCGGCACTACGACGTCCAGATGATGGGCGGCGCCGCCCTGCACCTCGGCTACGTCGCCGAGATGAAGACCGGTGAGGGCAAGACCCTCGTCGGCACCCTGCCCGCGTACCTCAACGCGCTGTCCGGCCGTGGCGTCCACATCGTCACCGTCAACGACTACCTGGCCGAGCGCGACTCCGAGATGATGGGCCGCGTCCACAGGTTCCTCGGTCTGAGCGTCGGCTGCATCCTCGCCAACATGACGCCGGCGCAGCGCCGCGAGCAGTACGCGTGTGACATCACGTACGGCACGAACAACGAGTTCGGCTTCGACTACCTGCGTGACAACATGGCGTGGTCCAAGGACGAACTCGTCCAGCGCGGCCACAACTTCGCCATCGTCGACGAGGTCGACTCCATCCTCATCGACGAGGCCCGTACGCCGCTGATCATCTCCGGCCCGGCCGACCAGGCCACCAAGTGGTACGGCGACTTCGCCAAGCTGGTCAAGCGACTGAAGAGGGGCGAGCCGGGCAACCCGCTCAAGGGCATCGAGGAGACCGGCGACTACGACGTCGACGAGAAGAAGCGCACGGTCGCCATCCACGAGTCCGGTGTCAGCAAGGTCGAGGACTGGCTGGGCATCGACAACCTCTACGAGTCGGTGAACACCCCGCTCGTGGGCTACCTGAACAACGCCATCAAGGCCAAGGAGCTCTTCAAGCGCGACAAGGACTACGTCGTCATCGACGGCGAGGTCATGATCGTCGACGAGCACACCGGCCGTATCCTCGCCGGCCGCCGCTACAACGAGGGCATGCACCAGGCGATCGAGGCGAAGGAAGGGGTGGAGATCAAGGACGAGAACCAGACGCTCGCCACGATCACCCTCCAGAACTTCTTCCGCCTCTACAAGAAGCTCTCCGGCATGACCGGTACGGCGATGACCGAGGCCGCCGAGTTCCACCAGATCTACAAGCTCGGCGTGGTCCCGATCCCGACCAACAGGCCGATGGTCCGCAAGGACCAGTCGGACCTGATCTACCGGACCGAGGTCGCCAAGTTCGAGGCGGTCGTCGACGACATCGAGGAGAAGCACCGCAAGGGCCAGCCGATCCTCGTCGGTACGACGTCCGTCGAGAAGTCGGAGTACCTGTCCCAGCAGCTCAGCAAGCGCGGCATCCAGCACGAGGTGCTGAACGCCAAGCACCACGAGCGCGAGGCGCAGATCGTCGCCCAGGCCGGACGCAAGGGCGCCGTGACGGTGGCCACGAACATGGCCGGCCGTGGTACGGACATCAAGCTCGGCGGCAACCCCGAGGACCTGGCCGAGGCGGAGCTGCGGCAGCGCGGCCTCGACCCCGAGGAGCACATCGAGGAGTGGGCGCACGCCCTGCCCGAGGCGCTCAAGCGGGCCGAGGAGGCCGTGAAGGCCGAGAAGGAGGAGGTCGAGAAGCTCGGCGGCCTCTACGTGCTGGGCACCGAGCGGCACGAGTCACGGCGTATCGACAACCAGCTGCGCGGTCGTTCCGGGCGTCAGGGCGACCCCGGTGAGTCCCGCTTCTACCTCTCGCTCGGCGACGACCTGATGCGGCTGTTCAAGGCCCAGATGGTCGAGCGCGTGATGTCGATGGCGAACGTGCCGGACGACGTGCCCATCGAGAACAAGATGGTCACGCGGGCGATCGCCTCCGCCCAGTCGCAGGTCGAGACGCAGAACTTCGAGACCCGTAAGAACGTCCTGAAGTACGACGAGGTCCTCAACCGGCAGCGCGAGGTCATCTACGGCGAGCGGCGCCGCGTCCTGGAGGGCGAGGACCTGCACGAGCAGATCCAGCACTTCATGGACGACACCATCGACGCCTACGTCCAGGCCGAGACCTCCGAGGGCTTCCCCGAGGACTGGGACCTCGACCGGCTGTGGGGCGCCTTCAAGCAGCTCTACCCGTGCAACGTGACCATCGAAGAGCTGGAGGAGGCGGCCGGCGACCGGGCCGGGCTGACCGCCGAGTTCATCGCGGAGTCCATCAAGGACGACATCTACGAGCAGTACCAGGCGCGCGAGGAGCAGCTCGGCTCCGAGATCATGCGTGAGCTGGAGCGGCGGGTCGTGCTGTCGGTCCTGGACCGCAAGTGGCGCGAGCACCTCTACGAGATGGACTACCTCCAGGAGGGCATCGGCCTGCGCGCCATGGCGCAGAAGGACCCGCTGGTCGAGTACCAGCGCGAGGGCTTCGACATGTTCCAGGCCATGATGGAGGGCATCAAGGAGGAGTCCGTCGGCTACCTGTTCAACCTGGAGGTCCAGGTCGAACAGCACGTCGAGGAGGTCCCGGTCGAGGAGGCCAAGCCGGAGCTGACCAAGGACGCGGTGCCGGCGCAGGCGGGCGCGTCCCGTCCGGAGATCCGTGCGAAGGGGCTCGACGCCCCGCAGCGGCGGGACCTCCACTTCGTCGCGCCGACCGTGGACGGTGAGGGTGGTGTCATCGAGCGTGACGTCCACGCCGACGACGAGCCGGTGCGCTCCTCGGCCGACGGCCTCACGCGCGCGGAGCGCCGCAAGCAGCAGAAGGGCGGGCGGCGCCGCAAGAAGTGACGGTGTCTGCGACGCCGTAGCGGTGTGAGGGGCCGGGCCACCTTTGAGGTGCCCGGCCCTTCGGCGTGCCGGCGTTTGGCGTGGGCGTGCTCAGTCCTTCGGCGTGCCCGGCCGTTCGCGTGCCCGGCCCTTCGGCGTGCCCGGCCCGTTTGGCCCCGGCCGTTCGGCGTGCCCCATCCTTCGGCTGCCCCGGCCCTTCGGCCTGGCCGGCCCCTCGGCATGCCCCGGTCACTCTCCTCGGCATGCCTCGTGCCTCGGTGTCAGTCGTCGGCCGCGCGTCGCATGCCAGGGCCGCCCAGTTCCACGGCCGTGCAGCGCCAGCGCAGGTCTCCGCCCCTTTCCAGACGGAAGGCCATGGCGCGCAGCTGGTCGCCGGCGCCGATACGGGCGAAGGCCTCGATGGCGCCCGGGCGGGGTTCGAAGTAGCCGATGTCGCGGACGACGGGGCGGGCGCCGCGCGTGCGCAGGGGGCCGCGCTCCGCCAGCCAGGCGAGTTCGTCGTAAGCGCGGCCGCGGGTGTGGCGAAGCATCCAGTGGACGGGGCGCTGGCCGCTGAGGACCAGCACGAGGCGGTCCGCGAAGAGGACGGCCGCGGTGGTGTGCTGCGCGGTGTCGGCGGGTGTGGGGGCGGTGGAGGCGGGCCGCGCGGGGACCGCCGACCGGCGGCTGTCGGCGACCTCGGCGGCGCGGGTGCCTGCCTGCGTGCCGCGCCCGGAAGCCGTCGGCGGGCGGTTGTCCGTCGGCCTCGTCCGGGAGGACGTGTCCCGTGAGCCCGGCGGGCGGCCGCTGCCGTCCGGTGTCGGGCGGGTGGTGCCGCCGCCCGGGGTGCGAGGCGGTGCGCCCACCGGAGTGCGCGGTGGTGCTCCGGCCGGGCGGCGTGGGTCGCGGCGGCCTGGCGGGCGGGTGCCCGGGTGGTGGTGCTGTGCCCTGCTCATCACCTTGTGCACGAGTGTCCCCGTTCGGCGGGCCCGGGTGGTACCGGGCGGTAACTTGCGGTCGGTGATCTTGTACGGGGCCGGAGACGACGGCGGCAAGGAAGGAGCGTCCGCGTCGCGGACGCCGGAATGTTCACTTATCAGGGTGATCGCAGGGCGCCGCAGCCCATGCCGAAGGGGGCGGACCGGGTGAATTTCTGGTCCGAGGTGGACGCGTCCGGGCCGTTGGAGAGGAACTCGAAAGGGGACGCCCGCACGTATCCTGAAGGCCCTCGGGTGGGGCGGGAGCGCCTCCACCGGGGTCTTTTGCGGAGTCCCCGACGACGAAAGCGGCCGACCATGCGCGTCTACGTCCCCCTGACCCTCCCCGGTCTCGCCGAGGCGTACAAGACGGGTGAGCTGGGGGCCGGGCAGCTCATCGCGTACGGCGTGACGCCCGCGCTGCGCGAGTGGTACCTCTCCGACGACATCGAGGAGCTGGAGTACGCCGCGCTGAGCCGTGCCGCGCTGGCCTCGCTGCGGCTGCTGGCAGCGGACCCGGGGGCGCCGCGGCGCCGGGTCGTGGTCGCCGTCGACGTGCCCGACCGCGCGGCGAGCGCCGACCCGGACCGGGGGCTCGATCCGGCCGCGCTGGGCGAGGTGCGGGTGGCGGGGACCGTGCCGCTGGCCAAAGCGGCCTCGGTGCACATGGACGCGGCGGACGCGGAGGCGGACGTGGCGGCGGCCGCTGCCGCCCTGGAGGCGGCGGACGGCGGGGACGACGACGCGCAGTTCGTCGTGGACGGGGCCGAGGACCACGAACTGCTCTGGTACGCCACGCAGGAGATCCCGAACCTGGTGGGGCTCGGGGACTGAGTCCCGGAGCCCCGGAAAGCCTCAGCAGCCCCACAGTCCCACTGTCAGCAGTCCCAGCAGTCCCAGCAGTCCCAGCAGTCCCAGCAGTCCCAGCAGTCCCAGCAGTCCCAGCAGTCCCAGGTCAGTCCGCCGCGCTCTCGTCCTCTCCCGTGCTCTCTCGGCTGTCAGCGGCGGCGGGTACGGTCTTGGCATGGGGAAGGTGACAGGCGCGCACATTGTCTGGGACTGGAACGGGACGCTGTTCCACGACATCGACGCGATCATCGGGGCGACGAACGCGGCGTTCGCCGAGCTGGGGCTGGAGCCGCTGACACTTGAGCGGTACCGGGAGCTGTACTGCGTACCGGTGCCGAAGTTCTACGAGCGGCTCATCGGGCGGCTGCCGACCGACGCCGAGTGGGAGCTCATGGACGAGATCTTCCACCGGTACTACACGGAGCACCGGGTGGCGTGTGAGCTGACCGAGGGGGCGGTGGAGCTGCTGGCCGAATGGGTCTCGGCGGGGCGCAGCCAGTCGCTGCTGAGCATGTACGTGCATGACGAACTCGTCCCGTTGGTCCGGGGGTTCGGGATCGAGCCGCACTTCATACGCGTCGACGGACGGACCGGGCCGTCCGGCGGCAGCAAGGCCGAGCACATGGTGCGTCATCTCAAGGCGCTCACCGGCGTGGAACCGGAGCGCACGGTGGTGATCGGCGACGCGGCGGATGACGCGGTGGCCGCCTTGCGTGTGGGGGCGCGGGCCGTGCTGTACACCGGGGGGTCGCACAGCCGGGCGAGCCTGGAGGAAGTGGGGGTGCCGGTGGTGGACACGCTGGGGGAGGCGGTGGCCGAGGCGGAGCGGTTGGCTGCCGCCTGAGGACCGGCCAGGGGCGGGGTGCTGTTGCATGAGGCGCCCGGCACTGGCGCAGGGCGGGCGGCGCGACCTCGTGGCGGGGTGCCGCCGCGCCCACCCCCCGAGCTCTCGGCTGCGCTCGAGCAGGGCCCATCGACCCTGGGCGGCACGCATGCCCGCAGTGGCCGGACACCCTGCCCCCAGCCAGGCGGCTGAGCGGCTGCCCGCGGCGACACCGCCACCACCCAAGGAAGCCCCGCCGCACTGTGCAGAACGTCAAACTTCCACCCTCGGTTTTGTACACATACGGCTCATGACGGGCCCCCTGTAAGGAGCGATAGCCTTGGTGGCGTGATCAGCGCGATAGTTCGCGGGGACGTCACCGTCCCTGCCCTGCGCCCGGAGAGCACGGACCACATCCGTGACCGGGCGGCGGTCGCTGGTCTTCGCGGGCGGGACGGGGCTTCGAGGGATCCCAGGACGCCGAGCACTCCACGGGTCGAGGCGTCGCAGCAGGCAGCGTCGCATGCGACGGGCACCTCAAAAATGGCTCAGACACCCCCGCTTTTCTCACCTTGCGGCATAGCGTCGGAACAGACCGGATACCCCGCGTCTCGGCGTGACGTCGTAAGCGCAGAGACCGTACTTCCTTCTACGTCACGCAACGGCGCGCGACAGGAGCCAGAGGACAATGCAGACCAAGCTGGACGAAGCCAAGGCCGAGCTGCTCGAGAGGGCCGCCCGGGTAGCTGAGAACAGCCCGGTCGGGGGGCACCTACCGACCGGGACGACGAGCGAGGGCGGCCCGGACACCCCGGACAGCGAATCCGTACTCGCGTTCCTCCAGCGCTACTACCTGCACACCGCCCCGGAGGACCTCACCGACCGCGACCCGGTCGACGTCTTCGGAGCAGCCGTCTCGCACTACCGGCTGGCCGAGAACCGCCCCCAGGGCACGGCCAACGTGCGGGTCCACACCCCCACGGTGGAAGAGAACGGGTGGACCTGCAGCCACTCCGTGGTCGAGGTCGTCACCGACGACATGCCCTTCCTCGTCGACTCCGTGACGAACGAGCTCACGCGGCAGGGGCGCGGTATCCACGTCGTCATCCACCCGCAGTTCGTCGTGCGGCGCGATGTCACCGGCAGGCTCATCGAGGTGCTGCCCGGCCGGCCCACCGGCGAACTCCCGCACGACGCGCACGTCGAGTCCTGGATCCACGTGGAGATCGACCGCGAGACCGACCGCGGCGACCTGAAGCAGATCACCGCCGACCTGCTGCGCGTGCTGTCCGACGTCCGCGAGGCCGTCGAGGACTGGGGCAAGATGCGGGACGCGGCCACCCGGCTGGCGGAGGGGCTGCCGGGCGAGCCCATCCCCGCCGACCTGCCCGGACCCCAGGTCGAGGAGGCCCGCGAGCTGCTGCGCTGGCTGGCCGACGACCACTTCACCTTCCTCGGCTACCGCGAGTACCAGCTGCGCGACGACGACTCGCTGGCCGCCGTCCCCGGCACCGGCCTGGGCATACTGCGATCCGACCCGCACCACGCCGAGGACGAGAACCACCCCGTCAGCCCGTCCTTCGAGCGGCTGCCCGCCGACGCACGCGCCAAGGCGCGCGAGCACAAGCTGCTCGTCCTGACCAAGGCCAACAGCCGGGCGACCGTGCACCGGCCGTCGTACCTCGACTACATCGGCGTCAAGAAGTTCGACGCGGAGGGCAACGTCGTCGGCGAGCGGCGCTTCCTGGGCCTGTTCTCCTCCGCCGCCTACACCGAGTCCGTGCGCCGGGTCCCCGTCATCCGGCGCAAGGTCGAGGAGGTCCTGGAGCGCGCCGGCTTCTCGCCCAACAGCCACGACGGGCGCGACCTGCTGCAGATCCTGGAGACGTATCCGCGCGACGAGCTGTTCCAGACGCCCGTCGACGAACTGCAGTCCATCGTCACATCCGTGCTCTACCTCCAGGAGCGGCGTCGGCTGCGCCTCTACCTGCGGCAGGACGAGTACGGGCGCTACTACTCGGCCCTCGTCTACCTCCCGCGCGACCGTTACACCACCGGCGTACGCCTGCGGATCATCGACATCCTCAAGGAGGAACTCGGCGGCATCAGCGTCGACTTCACCGCCTGGAACACCGAGTCGATCCTGTCCCGGCTGCACTTCGTGGTCCGCGTGCCGCAGGGCACCGAGCTGCCGCACCTGACCGACCTCGACAAGGAGCGCATCGAGACGCGCCTGGTGGAGGCCGCCCGCTCCTGGGCGGACGGCTTCAGCGAGGCGCTGAACGCCGAGCTCGGCGAGGAGCACGCCGCGGAACTGCTGCGCCGGTACGGCAACGCCTTCCCCGAGGGCTACAAGGCCGACCACACCCCGCGCAACGCGGTCGCCGACCTCGTCCACCTGGAGCAGCTCGACGAGGAGCGCGACTTCGCGCTCAGCCTGTACGAGCCGGTGGGCGCCACGCCCCAGGAACGCCGGTTCAAGATCTACCGGCGGGGCGACGCCATCTCCCTGTCGGCCGTGCTGCCGGTCCTCAACCGGCTCGGTGTCGAGGTCGTCGACGAGCGGCCGTACGAGCTGCGCTGCGCTGACCGCAGCGTCGCCTGGATCTACGACTTCGGTCTGCGCATGCCCACCCCGAAGAGCGGCGCGGCCGCCTTCGGCGACGACGCCCGCGAACGGTTCCAGGACGCCTTCGCCGCCACCTGGACCGGCAAGGCGGAGAACGACGGCTTCAACGCCCTCGTGCTCAGTGCCGGGCTGACCTGGCGGCAGGCGATGGTGCTGCGGGCGTACGCCAAGTACCTGCGGCAGGCCGGGTCGACGTTCAGCCAGGACTACATGGAGGACACCCTCCGCAACAACGTCCACACCACCCGGCTGCTCGTCTCCCTGTTCGAGGCACGGATGTCGCCGGACCGCCAGCGCGCCGGACACGAGATCGTGGACGCCCTGCTGGAGGAGGTCGACGCCGCCCTCGACCAGGTGGCCTCGCTCGACGAGGACCGCATCCTCCGGTCCTTCCTCACCGTCATCAAGGCGACGCTGCGCACCAACTTCTTCCAGGAGGCGGACGGCGGCAAGCCGCACGAGTACGTCTCCATGAAGTTCGACCCGCAGGCCATCCCGGACCTGCCGGCGCCGCGCCCGGCGTTCGAGATCTGGGTGTACTCGCCGCGCGTGGAGGGCGTGCACCTGCGGTTCGGCAAGGTCGCGCGCGGCGGTCTGCGCTGGTCCGACCGCCGGGAGGACTTCCGTACCGAGATCCTCGGCCTGGTCAAGGCGCAGATGGTGAAGAACACCGTCATCGTGCCGGTCGGCGCCAAGGGCGGTTTCGTCGCCAAGCAGCTGCCCGATCCGAGCGTCGACCGCGACGCCTGGATGGCGGAGGGCGTCGCCTGCTACCGCACCTTCATCTCGGCGCTGCTCGACATCACCGACAACATGGTGGCCGGGGAGGTCGTGCCGCCCGCCGACGTCGTCCGGCACGACGAGGACGACACCTACCTCGTCGTCGCCGCCGACAAGGGCACCGCGACCTTCTCCGACATCGCCAACGAGGTCGCAGGGAAGTACAACTTCTGGCTCGGCGACGCCTTCGCCTCCGGCGGCTCGGCCGGCTACGACCACAAGGGCATGGGCATCACCGCGCGCGGCGCCTGGGAGTCCGTCAAACGGCACTTCCGCGAGCTGGGCGTCGACACGCAGAGCGAGGACTTCACGGTCGTCGGCATCGGCGACATGTCCGGTGACGTGTTCGGCAACGGCATGCTGCTGTCGGAGCACATCCGCCTGGTCGCCGCCTTTGACCATCGGCACATCTTCGTCGACCCGAACCCGGACGCGGCGACCTCGTACGCCGAGCGGCGCCGCCTGTTCGAGCTGCCGCGCAGCTCCTGGGCCGACTACAACACCGAGCTGCTCTCCGCGGGCGGCGGGATCTTCCCCCGGACGGCCAAGTCCATCCCGGTCAACGCCCACATCCGCGAGGCCCTCGGCATCGAGGACAAGGTCACCAAGATGACCCCGGCCGACCTGATGAAGGCCATCCTCAAGGCGCCGGTGGACCTGCTGTGGAACGGCGGCATCGGTACGTACGTCAAGGCTTCCACGGAGTCCCACGGTGACGTCGGGGACAAGGCCAACGACGCCATCCGCGTCGACGGCAAGGACCTGTGCGTCAAGGTCGTCGGTGAGGGCGGCAACCTGGGTCTGACCCAGCTCGGCCGGATCGAGTTCGCCCTGCACGGCGGCCGGATCAACACCGACGCCATCGACAACAGCGCGGGCGTGGACACCTCCGACCACGAGGTGAACATCAAGATCCTCACCAACGGCCTGGTCGCCGACGGCGACATGACCGTCAAGCAGCGCAACAAGCTGCTCGCCGAGATGACCGACGAGGTCGGCCGTCTGGTGCTGCGCAACAACTACGCGCAGAACACGGCGATCGCCAACGCGCTGGCCCAGTCCAAGGACATGCTCCACGCCCAGCAGCGCTTCATGAAGCACCTGGTGCGCGAGGGCCACCTCGACCGGGCCCTGGAGTTCCTGCCCACCGACCGCCAGATCCGCGAGCGCCTCGCCCAGGGCCAGGGGCTCACCGGCCCCGAGACGGCCGTACTGCTGGCGTACACGAAGATCACGGTCGCCGAGGAGCTGCTGCACACCTCGCTGCCCGACGACCCGTACCTGAAGGGTCTGCTGCACGCGTACTTCCCGACCGCGCTGCGCGAACAGTTCGCCGACCGCATCGACACCCACCCGCTGCGCCGCGAGATCACCACGACGGTGCTGGTCAACGACACCGTCAACACGGGCGGTACGACGTACCTGCACCGTTTGCGCGAGGAGACCGGAGCCTCGCTGGAGGAGATCGTCAGGGCGCAGACCGCGGCCCGCGCGATCTTCCGCTCGGCGGCCGTGTGGGACGGCGTCGAGGCGCTCGACAACAAGGTCGAGGCCGACGTGCAGACCCGGATCCGGCTGCACTCCCGCCGTCTGGTGGAGCGCGGCACGCGCTGGCTGCTCAACAACCGGCCCCAGCCGCTGCAGCTCGCCGAGACGGTGGACTTCTTCTCCGACCGGGTCGAGCAGGTGTGGGCGCAGCTGCCGAAGCTGCTGCGCGGCGCGGACGCGGAGTGGTACCAGAAGATCTACGACGAGCTGACCGGCGCCGGCGTCCCGGACGAACTCGCCACCCGCGTGGCCGGGTTCTCCTCCGCCTTCCCGACGCTCGACATCGTGTCGGTGGCCGACCGCACGGGCAAGGAGCCGCTGGAGGTCGCCGAGGTGTACTACGACCTCGCCGACCGGCTGCGCATCACCCAGCTGATGGACCGCATCATCGAGCTGCCCCGCGCCGACCGCTGGCAGTCCATGGCCCGCGCGGCGATCCGCGAGGACCTCTACGCGGCGCACGCGGCGCTCACGGCCGACGTGCTGTCCGTGGGCAACGGCTCCGCGACGCCGGAGCAGCGCTACAAGAAGTGGGAGCAGAAGAACGCGGCGATCCTCGGCCGGGCCCGCACCACGCTGGAGGAGATCCAGAGCTCCGACTCGTTCGACCTCGCCAACCTGTCGGTGGCGATGCGGACCATGCGGACACTGCTGCGCTCGCACAGCTAGGCGGTATCTGCGGCGAGGGCGCCCCGGGCCGTACGGTCCGGGGCGCCCTCGTCCCCCCGGCGCCCTTCTTGGCCTGCCTTAGGGGGAATCGAGTGGAGGACTTACCGTTTCCGGCTAAGGCTTATCAGGTGACCGTCAACCTGTCCGAGGAGCGGGTGACCGCCCCTGCCCAGCCGGTGAAGCGCGTGCTCCTGGAAGTGGTGAACTTCGGGATCGTCGGCGCGAGCGGGGTCCTCGTCAACGTCCTGGTCTTCAACGTGCTGCTGCACGTCCTCGCCTGGCCCGCCATGATGGCGACGGTGCTGGCCAGCGTCATCGCCATGGCCACGAACTACCTGGGCTTCCGCTGCTTCACCTACCGTGACCGGGACACCCGCGGCGGGCGGCGTATCGCGCTGTTCTTCGCCTTCAGCGCAGTGGGCGTCGTCATCGAGAGCGGCTTGTTCTACGCCGGATATCACGACCTGGGACTGCACGGGCCCGTAGAGTCGAACGTGGTGAAGGCCCTGTCGATCGTGCTCGCCTCCGTGTTCCGTTTCCTCGTCTGCCGCACCTGGGTGTTCCGGCATGCCGAGCACTGAGACGCGCGGCCGGCCGGGGCGGGCGCTGCCGGCGCTCGTCGCGGTGGCCTTCGTGCTGCTGCACGTCTTCGGCTATCCGGCCACCCGCTTCTCCAACGACTCCTACCGCTACGCCCGTGAGGCGTACGAGTTCCTCGGCGACTCCCCGCGGCAGGCGACGCGGAAGGCCGTCGCCGCCTACTGCGAGGACACCGCCAGGCTGGTCCACCGCAACCGCATGCTCGAGCAGCTGAAGTTCCGCGAGCCGGGCCGGGAGGCCGAGTACGCGGCGGACTGCGAGAAGAAGTACGCCCAGGGCCTCGTGCCCACCGACCCGCGCTACGAGAAGATCTTCGACACCCGGCCCGGATACCCGCTGATGGCCGCCCCGTTCGTGGCGCTGCTCGGCGCCAAGGCCGGACTCACGCTGGTCGCGCTCGCGTTCACCACACTCGCCGGATACCTCGTGTACCGGCTGCTGCGGGCCCTGCGCGCGCCGCCTCCCGCCGCCGTGCTCGGCCAGGTCCTGTGCTACGTGACGCCGCTCGCCTACTGGGGCGGCCGGCCGCTCACCGAGGGGCCGACCATCGCGCTGACGACCGCGCTGCTGCTGGCCTCGGTGTGGCTGCTGCAGCGCCGTGTGCAGCCCGGGGCGGCGCTGTTCGTCCTCGCGTTCGCGCTGGGGCTGGCCGTCAAGTACTCCAGCTTCCTGATGACGGCCCCGTTCCTGGCGGCGGCCGCGGGCGCGTGCCTGCTCTTCGTACGCCGTACCCGGCACCGCGGCACAGGGTGGCTGGCCGGGCTCTCGGCGGGTGGCACGCTGGGCGCTCTGGTCCTGAGCAGGGTGCTGGGGCTGCCGGGCATGGCCGATTCCCTGCAGGACACCTTCACCCTGCACTGGACGCGGCCCGAGATCGCCGACCCGTGGGGTGCCCTGGTCCAGCTGAACCAGAACTACTGGTGGCAGTGGTTCCAGAGGGAGGCCCTGGGGCCGCTGCTGCTGTTCCTGCTCGGGGTGGGCGTGTGGGGTGTGTGGAAGCGCTCGGTGCCGGTCGCGCTGTGCGTGATCGCCATGGGGCTCGTCGGCTTCGGGACGACGGTGGCGCATCCGCTGGAGATGGAGCAGGACCGGTTGTACGTGCTGGTGTGGCTGATCCCCGTGATCGGGCTGCCGCTGGCGCTGGAACGGCTGTGGCGCCCGGACCCCGGCCCGCATGATGAGGGGGCCGAGGCGGCGGAGGCCCGGCGATCGGGCCTGGCGGAGTGCGGTTGCGGCCACCCGGACCGCCCCAGCGACACGACCGCCCGCGGTTAGCGACGGGGGGCCACCGCAGCACGCTCGCCACCGGTCGTGCCGCCCCACCGACACGACCGCCCGCGGCCAGGCCCACGCAGGCCTACCGCAGCACGCTCGCCACCAGCCGTGCCGCCCTCTTGACCCTGGGGCGGGCCAGTCGTCGTACCGCCGGTCGGAGGATGCGTGCCGTCGCCCCGGTCGGTTCCCATCGGATCTGCAGGCGGCCCGGGCCGTGGCCCTCCGGTTCGATGGTCAGGTGGTGGGGGGACATGCCGCCGTGGTAGCTGACGCGGGTGGTCAGGGACGGGAAGTCCAGGGGGGCCAGCAGCAGGCCGGTGTGGGACAGGCCCCGGTGGGTGAGGCGCAGGAGCGGGTGGCGCACGCCGGAGAAGCCGTGGAGGGGGACCGGGGCCGTCGCCAGGTCCAGATGGACATGGCCCTCGAAGACGCCGGGGCGGACGGGGGAGAGGCGGAAGGGGACCCTCAGACGGCGCCGGCCGGGGGCCAGGAGAAGGGTCGCGCGCTGGGGACCGACCGGGAGGCGCAGTCCGGGGTCGTACGTGCGGACGGCCAGGTCGACCGAGGCGCCGGGGCCGCGCATGACCTCCGTTATCTCGTGCCGGAACTGGGCGCCGAAGAACGGCCGGGTGTCCAGCTCCAGGTCGGAGAGGTCCAGTTCGCGGCGGGCCTCCTCCGACTCGGGGATCGTGTCGCCCCAGTACATCCGGCCCTCGGCGTCCGTCGTGACCTGCCGCGGGGCGACGGCGTGGCCGAGGCCGCGGGCCGCCAGGCGGGCCTCCGTCAGGCGGCGGTCGCGGACCAGTCGGACAACGACCCGCTCGGCGCGCGGGAGCCGGGCGTACGCGCCGGGCTGCAGCGTGTCGAGGTAGGGGTTCACCAGGTCGGCGAAGGACGCCAGCCATTCCTCGTCCCGGAACGGCAGGTCTCCGGCGTACATCCGGAAGTCGTGCTTGAGGAACTTGTGGTCCTTGTCCTCGCGCAGCGACTCGTGCCCGCTCTCGGCCAGGAACGCGTCGATGAGCCGCTGGACGTGGATGCGGTCGCGGACGTTGCTGAGCTTGTGCCGCTGGTTGGATATCGACGCCGCGTCCGAGGCCGCGTACGGGGCCACGTACCAGCGGTAGACCGGCTCCGGGATGATCGTGAACGTCTTGGCCAGACAGTACGCCTGCGCCGAGAACAACTGGTCCTCGTAGTGGATGCCCTCGGGAAAGCGCAGCTCGTGCCTGTCGAGGAAGGCGCGGGCGTACATCTTGCTCGTCGCCAGGTGCTCGAAGAAGAGGCGGGGGTCGGCCTGGATGCCGTCGAGCGTGCGGCGCTCGCGGACCAGGTGCGGCATCCACGTCGAGCGGCGGCCGCTGTCCACCCGGACCCGTTCCACCGCGCCCATCGCGAAGTCGATCTCCCGTTCGCGGTGCGCGGCGAGCAGCGATTCGACGGCCCGGTCGGGGAGTTCGTCGTCGCTGTCGAGGAACATCAGGTACGGGGCCCGGGCGATCTCCAGGGCACGGTTGCGGGGCGCGCTGCAGCCGCCGCTGTTCTGCGGCAGGCGCAGATACCGGATCCGGGGGTCCTGGGACGCCAACCGGCGTGCCACCGCCGGGGTGTGGTCCGTGGAGTGGTCGTCGCTGATGACGATCTCCAGGTTCGCATGGGTCTGGCGGCGGACGGACTCGACGGCGCGCGGGAGGCGTTCGGCGTCGTTGTGGACGATGACCGTCACGGTGACGTCCGGTGTGCCGGGGGCCTCGGGGCTGCTCATGCGGTCGCCTCCTGCGGGGTCGGGGCCGGGGTGCGCTCCTCGATCGGCAGCACCGGGGGCAGCTGCTCCTCGTCCTGGCCGAGGAAGACACGGCGGACGACGCGTTCGGCGGCGCGTCCGTCGTCGTACTCGCAGAACCGGCGCCGGAAGGCGGCCCGGGCCTTCGCCGCGCCCTCGTCGCGCCAGGCGTCGGTGGTGAAAATCTCCGCCAGCTCCTCCTGGGTGCGGGCCACCGCGCCCGGCGGCTCGGCCATCAGGTCGAAGTAGACGCCGCGGGTGGTGCGGTACGTCTCCCAGTCGTCGGCGTAGACGACCAGCGGCCGGTCGAGGTTGGCGTAGTCGAACATGATCGAGGAGTAGTCCGTGACCAGGGCGTCCGCCGCCAGGCAGAGATCTTCGACCGGGTCGTAGGAGGAGACGTCGACGATCCGGCCCGTGCGACGCAGGCCGGTCAGCGGGGAGACCGCGCTGTCGTAGAAGTAGTGGCCGCGGACCAGCAGGACGGTGTCCTCGCCGAGGCGGTCGGCGAGCGCGGCCAGGTCCAGGCGGGGGGTCCAGCCGGCCTCGTAGTCGCGGTGCGTGGGCGCGTAGAGGACCGCCCGGCGGCCCGGCGCGATGCCGAGGCGGTCGCGCACGGCGCGGACGTGGTCGGCGCCGGCCGTGTAGTAGACGTCGTTGCGCGGATAGCCGTGGTCGAGGGAGACGAAACGGGACGGGTACGCCCGCTCCCACATGCGGGTGGTGTGGCTGTTGGCGGAGACGCTGTAGTCCCACTTGTCGACGCGTTCCAGCAAAGCCTGGAAGTCCAGGCCCTGGGCGGCGGCCGGGAACCGCATCTGGTCCAGGCCCATGCGTTTCAGGGGCGTGCCGTGGTGGGTCTGGAGGTGGACCGCGTCGGGTCGTTTGACCACCTCGTTGGGGAAGTTGACGTTGTTGACCAGGTACTTGGCGGTGGCCAGGACCTCCCAGTAGCGGCGGGTGCCGGGCACGACGTGGTCCGTGCCGGGCGGGAGCAGGGCCGCGTTGTCCGCCGTCACCACCCACACCGGGTGGATCTGCGGGGCGAGTTCGGCGAGCTTGGCGGCGATGGCGGCCGGGTTGCAGGCCACGCCCCGGTTCCAGTACGCGGCGAAGACGGCCAGGTGGGGGTCGACCGGGCGGTTCAGCGCCCGGCGGTACTGGTGGTCGCGGAGCTTGGCGCCGACCTGGCGTTTACGGGTCCGTACGGCCGACCGGGCGGCGCGGCGGGTGCGGTTGGCGGCCTGGAAGGCGCGGTACCTGCCGTAGGCGCCCTCTTCGAGCAGTGAGCGGCGGATCCCTTCCAGGCCGGCGGGGCGCCGGTATGTCTCGGGGCGGCGGCGCAGGGCCGCGAGCGAGGCCCGCCGGAAGAACTCGCGCGCGACCTCCTCCGGCATGCCGCCGCGGGCGAAGGTGCGCAGGCAGTCGCGGACCATGACGTCGTAGAGCACGGCCTGCGCGGCCGGGCGGTCCCGGGTCAGGTCCAGGAGCCTCTCGTAGCGGTCGACGAGGGCGTAGCGCTGCTCGGGTGTCACCGGGGGCAGGCTCGCGGGCCGCAGGCGGCGGTCCTCGTAGGCCGGGTGGGGCAGGCAGGCGACGCGGTCGGCGAGCAGCAGGACGGCGTACGCGGCGAACGCCTCGTCGTCGGTGTGGAGGTGTTGCTCGTGGGCCCGCCAGAAGCCGGCGCGTATCGCGCGGGTGCCGAGCAGCGGGGTCAGCCGCAGCAGCGGCACGCAGTCGTCGAGGGTCAGGTCGGCGCGGCCGGCCCGGGCGAGGAGGGGGCCGTCCGGGGAGGGCAGGCCGCAGGCGCGCCAGGTGCTGCGGACGTGGTCCAGGAGCAGGACGTCGACGGTGTCGGGGAGTTCGGCGGCGCGCTCGGCGACGGTGCGCGGGGCGCCGGCGGGCAGCCCGTCCTTCGCGTGCACGAAGTGCAGCCAGCGCCCGGTGGCCCGGGCCGCCCCGGCCGCGCGGGCCTCGGCGTCGCAGGTCCCGTCCGGCAGGGGCAGCACCTGGAGGTCCGGCGTGTGCCGCTCGGCCGTCTCGCGGGCCCAGTCGCCGACCGCCGCCACGATCACCTCAATGTCCGGCAGGGGGTGGGCGGCGAGGGAGTCCAGCAGTCCGGTCAGGTGGTCCTGGGTGTTGGGCCCGTGGACGATGACGCTGAGCTCGGGCATCGCGGGGACTCCTTCGTCTCGTCGTCGCTCCAGACGCACCTATTCGGTCATAGTGTCACCAATGTGATGATCGGGCCGACCGGGGTGCGCCTCATGAGGGAAGAGGCACCTTCGTCCCCTCGGGTTCCCTATGTGCCGGCTTGGGGGCGGAGCTCTTGGGCTTCGGCTTGGGGGCCGGGTTCCTGGGCTTCGGCTTGGCGGACTTGTCCCCGGTGAACGCCTCGTACTCCTTCAGCACCTCGTCCGTAGGGCCGTCCATGCGCAGCTCGCCGCGCTCCAGCCACAGCACGCGGTCGCAGGTGTCCCGGATCGACTTGTTGTTGTGGCTGACCAGGAAGACCGTGCCCGCGTGCTTGCGCAGCTCGCGGATGCGGTCCTCGGAGCGCTTCTGGAAGGAGCGGTCGCCGGTCGCCAGCGCCTCGTCGATGAGGAGGACGTCGTGATCCTTGGCGGCGGCGATGGAAAAGCGCAGCCGGGCCGCCATGCCGGAGGAGTACGTCCGCATCGGCAGCGTGATGAAGTCGCCCTTGTCGTTGATGCCGGAGAAGTCGACGATCTCCTCGTAGCGCTCCCTGATCTGCTCGCGGCTCATCCCCATGGCCAGGCCGCCGAGGTGCACGTTGCGTTCCCCGGTCAGGTCGTTCATCAGGGCCGCGTTGACTCCCAGCAGCGAGGGCTGGCCGTCGGTGTAGATCTTGCCGTTCTCCACCGGCAGCAGGCCCGCGACAGCCTTCAGCAGGGTCGACTTGCCGGAGCCGTTGGTGCCGATCAGCCCGATCGCCTCGCCCCGGTACGCGACGAAGGACACGTTCTTCACGGCGTGCACCCGGCGCACGCCGGCCGCCTTCTCGGTCTGCCTGCGGCGCAGGATGCGGTTGAGGGCGGCGGTCGCGGAACCCGGGCCGGCGCCGGTGCCGTTGACCCGGTAGACGATGTCGACGCCGTCGGCGACGACGGTGGGGATCTTCTCGCTCGTGAGGTCGTTGGTGTCAGCCACGGCCGTACGTCTCCTCAGCCTTCCAGAAGTAGATGAAGCCGCCGACGCCGGCGAGCAGCGCCCAGCCGGTGGCGATCGCCCACACGTGGGCCGGGAGCTGGCTCGCGTGGAAGCTGTCGATCAGGGCGAAGCGCATCAGGTCGATGTAGACGGCGGCCGGGTTGGTCTCCAGGGCGACCGTCACGACGTGGGGCAGGCTGTCCTTCTCGGCCAGCTTGTCGATGCTCCACATGACGCCCGAGACGTACATCCAGGTGCGCAGCACGAACGGCATCAGCTGGGCGATGTCCGGTGTCTTCGCGCCCAGCCGGGCCATGACCATCGACACGCCCGCGTTGAAGGTGAACTGGAGCACCAGCGCGGGCACCGCCAGCAGCCAGGACACGCCGACCGGCACCCCGAAGCACAGCAGGATCACCACCAGGGCGCCCATCGAGAACATCAGCTGCTGGAGCTGCTGGAGGCAGAAGGAGATCGGCAGCGCGGCGCGCGGGAAGTGCAGGGCCCGTACGAGACCGAGGTTGCCGGAGATCGCGCGCGTGCCGGCCATGATCGAGCTCTGCGTGAACGTCCAGATGAACACGCCCGTGACCAGGAACGGGATGTAGTCCGGGACGCCGTGCTTGGTGCCGAGCAGCACGCCGAAGATGAAGTAGTAGACCGCCGCGTTCAGCAGCGGCGTCATCACCTGCCAGACCTGGCCGAGCTTGGCCTGGCTGTACTGGGCGGTGAGCTTGGCGGTGGCGAACGCGCTGATGAAGTGGCGTCGTGCCCACAGTCGGCGGACGTACTCGGGCAGCGAGGGGCGGGCGCCGCTGACCGTCAGGCCGTGGCGGGCGGCGAGGGTCGCGAGGTCGTCGTCGGCCGGGACCGTCGTCGGGGGCGGTGTGTGGAGGACCTGGCTCACATCCGCTGCTTTCGTTCGGGGGGAGGGGGGTGCGCGGCTTCCGCGCCCGTCGTCCGGCGTTTCCTTCGCGGTGTCTTACGCGACTCCTCACGTCTTCTTACGTCGGGACGGGACCGTATCGTCGCAACGCGAGCGTAAGCCGGATCCACGTCGGGACGCAACCGTTTCGTCCTTACGGCCTATGCTGGTCGGCATGACGACGAACGCCGACGAGCCCCAGCCGCGTCCGCGCCGCCGGGCCCCCGCCGGGGCGGCGGTGCTGCGGGAGGACGTGACGGAGGCCATTCGCGCGGCCGTCTTCGAGGAGCTCGCGGCCGTCGGCTACGCGCGGATGTCCATCGAGGGCATCGCGCGCCGGGCGGGCGTCGGCAAGACGGCGGTGTACCGCCGCTGGCGGTCCAAGCTGCACCTGGTCCTGGACATCGTCTCGGCGCTCGCGGTGCAGGGGCTGCCCGCGCCGGACACCGGCTCCCTGGAGGGCGATCTGCGGCTGCTGTACGAGGTGACCTCCCGCGCCCTGCGCCACCCCGTCGCCTCGCAGATCATCCCGGACCTCCAGGCCGAGGCGGCCCGTAACCCCGACATCGCCGAGGCGCTGCAGAAGGCCCTGCGGGAGGGGCAGGACGGGGTTGCGAGCGGCATCGTGACGGCGGCGGAACGGCGTGGCGAGGTGCGGCCGGGAATCGACCACGACCTGGCTCTCGACCTGATCTCGGGCCCCCTGTACTGGCGCTCGGTGGTCATCCGCAGCCCGAGGCTGCCGAAGGGCTATCTGGGAGCACTGGCGCGGGCTACGGCGGAGGCGCTCAAGGCGGTGTGAGGGGGGTGGGTGACGGGGTGGGTTTCTGTGGTGCTCCGGTGCGGTCTACGACGCTGGGCTGGAAACTGCCGCCGTCGGCGCGGTGGGCCCGGGCGGCCCGCTCGGCCCGTTCGGCTGGCCCCGGGCTTCGTGGCCCCGTGGGTCCTGTGGTCCTCATCGGCTTCGCCGGGCCGCGGCTTCGCCCCATCGGTCCGGCTCCGCTGGGCGGCGGCTTAACCCCTTCGGTCCAGTCGGCTCCGTAGGTCCTTCCGGCAAGCCACCCGCCTCGTGGCCCTGGCGGCGGTCCCGAGCCGTCGTGGACGGGGTCGAAGCGGTGGGCGTACTGCTCCTCGAAGGAGTTCCCGAAGCCGTCGCCCGCCGGGATGCCGCTGGTGTGGTTCAGCAACTGCCCTACGGTGACGGGCCGGAAGTCCCGGCCGAGCAGTCCGGGCAGATAGCGCTGCACCGGTGTGTCCAGGCCGACTCGGCCTTCCGCGGTGAGTTGCAGGACGACCGCCGCCGTCACCGCCTTCGTCGTCGAACCGGCCCGGAAGCGGGCGTGCGGGTCCGCCGCCCGGCCGCTGTCCAGGTGGTGCACGCCCGCGCTGCCGTGCCAGGTGCCGGCGGTGCCGCCGACCCGGACGAGCGCGGCCGTCGCCTCCGCGTCGGGCAGCCCGGCGAGCGCCTCGCCCAGCGTGGTGGCGTTCGGCCCCTCCGGGCGGTGCGCGCCGGCCGCCGGGGCGGGCGAGGCGAAGGCGGGGGCGGCCGGCGCGCCGGGGGCCAGGGCGAGGGTGAGGGAGGCGGCGAGGATGGCGCGGCGGCGAGCGCGCATCGAGGGGGCTCCTGATTCCGAGGAGATCGGCGGAAGGTCGCGTGCTCAATCCTCCCGGCCGTACGGCCCCGGCCGGATCGTCGCCGAGGAGGGCGACGGTCCCTGGCCGCCCGAGTGGAGTTGATCGAGCCCTGCCGCTGGGGGCGTTCGGACCGATCCCTGACCTCCGTAGCTATCCGCCTGCAACCTTTGCCCCCGTCCGACTGTCTCCTGATCATCAACCGCTCCTGTCTCTGTGGTCCCTGAGAAATCGATCGGCACAGGAGCGGTCGCACAGAATCATCAGGAGACACTTCATGCGCATTCGCCCCGCAGCCTGCGCGGCACTCCTCGTGGCGTCCCTCGCCCCGGTCCTCACGGCACCTCCCGCCAGCGCGGCGGCGGCCAGGTACGCGGACGACTTCAACGGCGACGGCTACCGCGACTACGCCAGCTACACCTACGAGCAGTACAGCAAGGGCGGCGGCGTCCAAATCACCTTCGGTACCGCCTCCGGACCCGGCACCCAGACCCAGTTGATCACCCAGGACAGCCCCGGTGTCCCCGGCGCCGACGAGACGGAGGACCAGTTCGGCGATGTCCGGGTGCCCGCCGACTTCAACGCCGACGGATACGGGGACCTCGCCGTGTCGGTGTCGCGCGAGGACGTCGACGGACGCACGGACGAGGGCGGCGTCGTCATCCTGTGGGGAAGCGCGGCCGGCCTCTCGGGTGGCACCGCGATCCCCAACGCCGGCGCCAAGGTGTCGAACGCCCGCTTCGGCCGCGACCTCGCCGCCGGGGATTTCAACGGGGACGGCAAGAAGGACCTGGCCGCGATCAGCGGGAGCAAGGCCTACGTCTACCGCAGCATCACGCGCACCGGTGTGGCAGGCTCGGTCACCAGCCACGACAAGACGACGAAATTCGCGCCCACGTCCCTGGTCTCGGGCAACATGAACGGGGACTCCAAGACCGATCTGGTGATCATCGGAATCACCGACGGGCCCGACAACTTCGGCACGGACGCGTGGTTCATCAAGGGCGGCTCCCCGCTCAGCGCGGGCAAGACCCTGCGCCTCGTCACGAACTACGGCGACCCCAGCGAGGCGGTGATCGCCGACTTCAACAAGGACGGCTACGGGGACCTCGCGGCGGGCAGCCAGATGTACAACGACAACCAGGGCCGGGTGTCCATCTGGTACGGCTCCTCCACCGGCCCCGCTACCGCCGTCCGTATCACGCAGGCCACCACCAACGTCGCCGGCACCCCAGAGTCCGGCGACCTGTTCGGCTCCTCCGTCTCGGCCGCCGACATCAACGGCGACGGCTACAAGGACCTCGCGATCGGCGTCTACGGAGAGAAGATCAGCCAGGAGACGACCGAGGGCGGCGTCCACGTCCTGCGCGGCAGCGCGGGCGGGATCACCGGCACCAACTCCCAGTGGCTCGCCCGCAACACCGCCGGCGTCCCCGGCGACGTCGCATGGAACGACTGCTTCGGCGAGCCGGTCCGCCTCCGCGACACCAACCGCGACGGCAAGGCCGACCTCTACGTCGGCGCCATCAACGGCTCGCTGCGCTTCCCCGGCACGTCGTCCGGCGTCACCACGACCGGTGTGACCGACGCCGACACCGAACTCATCTGGGGCATGCTCCAGTAGGCCCGGCCTCCCGCCCAGCTGCCTGGGGTTCGCCTTGTTCGTACGAGTGCGCCCGCGTCGTGGCCGCTCGCGCAGTTCCCCGCACATTCCCGCTCCAGGAGGGTGCTGGCTGCGGTAGACCGGTCGCGTGACTCGTGGTGACCTGACCGATGCCGAGTGGGAGTTGATCGAGCCGCACCTGCCGCTGGGGGCGTTCCGCGACGATGTCGATCTCAGCCTGGCCAGTGTGGACTCGACGGTTGTCCGCGCGCATCACCATGCGGCGGGCATGGTGGTCGACCCGGAACTCCTTGAGGATCTGGAGAAGGCCGTGGCGGAGGAAAAGGGGCTGCAGCAAAGGGGCAAAACGACCCCGTAGGAGAGGGGTCCGCGGACATGGAGGATCCCGAGCGGGACCAGCGTTGGGCCGTGCGCCGACGCCGCAGGGCCCGGCTGCGGGCCGCCGAACTGGGCCGCTCCCGGGGCGGGCTGACCAGCAAGGTCCACCTCGCCGTGGAGCGGCGCTGCCGTCCGCTGTCCATCATCCTCACCCCCGGTCAGGCCGCGGACAGCCCGCGCTTCATCCCCGTCCTCAAGAAGATCAAGGTCCGCGGCCGGGTCGGCCGTCCCAGGACCAGGCCGGACGCAGTGGCCGGCGACAAGGCTTACTCCTCCCGCGCCAACCGCGCCCACCTGCGCAGACGCAACATCAAGGCGGTGATCCCGCAGAAGGCCGACCAGGCCGCCAACCGCAAGAAGAAGGGACACTCCGGCGGCCGCCCGGTCAGCCACGACGCCACGCTCTACAAAGATCGCAACACCGTCGAGCGAGCCATCAACAAGTTCAAGGAGCGGCGGGGGCTGGCCACCCGCTACGACAAGACACCCGAGAGCTACGCCGCCGGGCTCCACCTGCGCGGATCCGTCCTCTGGTTACGCAGCCTGCCAGCCCTCCCGTGATCCCGTCAGAACAGGCCCTAGGCCCGGGCCGCCTCCGGGTGGAGGCGGAGCCAGCCCTCCCAGGCCGAGGTGATCATGTCCTGGACGTCGTGGCGGACCTTCCAGCCCAGTTCCGTGGCGGCCCGGTCGGCGGAGGCGACGACGCGGGCCGGGTCGCCGGGGCGGCGCGGGGTGATGGTGGGCGGTCGGTCGTGGCCGGTGATCGCGTTGATGCGGTCGATCATCTCGCGGACGGAGACGCCCTCGCCCCGGCCGATGTTCAGGGTCAGGTCGCGGCCGGGGGCGGCGCGCAGCGCGCGGGCCGCGGCCACATGGGCCTCGGCCAGGTCGACGACGTGGATGTAGTCCCGTACGCAGGTGCCGTCCGGGGTCGGGTAGTCGTCGCCGAAGATGCGCGGGGGCGCGTTCTCCGTCAGCTTCTCGAAGACCATGGGGATGAGGTTGAAGACGCCGACGTCCGCCAGCTCCGGACGTGCCGCGCCCGCCACGTTGAAGTAGCGCAGGGACGCCGTGGACAGGCCCGTCGCCCGGCCCGTGGCGCGGACCAGCCACTCGCCGGCCAGCTTTGTCTCGCCGTACGGCGACATCGGCACGCACGGCGTGTCCTCCGTCACCAGGTCCACGTCCGGCATGCCGTACACCGCCGCCGAGGACGAGAAGACGAAGGACGGGACCTCGGCCGCCGTCACCTCCTCCAGCAGAACGCGCAGGCCCTCGACGTTCTCCCGGTAGTAGTGCAGCGGCAGGTCCACCGACTCGCCCACCTGCTTCTTCGCCGCGAGGTGGACGACGCCGGTGACGCCGTGGTCCGTGAGGGCGCGGGCGATCCGGTCGCCGTCCAGGGTCGAGCCCACCACCAGCGGCACCCCGTCCGGCACGCGCTCCGCGATGCCGGTGGACAGGTCGTCGTACACCACCGCCCGTTCCCCCGCCTCGGTCATCGCCCGTACGACGTGCGCCCCGATGTAGCCGGCGCCGCCGGTGATCAACCAGGTCATGTGCGGTCGTCCCCTCGTCAGGTGGCCGGGTGGTGCGGGTGCCGGTGCTGGTGCTGCTGCGTGCGGGTGCGTGCCGGGAGTGTCCCGGATATCAGTGAAGCAGGCGCCGCAGCCTTCCGCGTGCGACGGACAGCACTCCGCGCACGCCGGACGCCACACGGAGCGCCAGGGAGCCGGAGTGAGTGGCGTACGGCTGCACGAGGACCACCCCGTGCCGGGCGCTCGGGACGGCGCGGCGGCGCAGCAGCCCGGCGCCCGCCCGCGCGTGCGCCGTGACCTCGCGGCTCGCGCCGTCGCGGAAGCGGACGTGCAGCCGCAGGTCCCACGTGCCGCTGCCGGCGGCGGCCAGCTCGGCGAGGTCCACGGTCGTCTCGGCCGACCAGGTGCCCTCGCAGCCGTCGGCCCCATCCGTGCGGCCGGTGCCATCTGTGCGGCCGGTGCCATCTGTGCGGCCGGTGTCATCCGTGCGGCCGACGTCAGCCATACCGTCGGTGTCATCCGTGCCGTCGGTCCGTACGAGCGCCGTCGTGCGGCGGGGTCCCGCCCGCCCGTCCTCCCGTCGGCGCCACTCCACGTCCACCGCCCGGGGGCCCGCCTCCGCCAGCCGGCCGTACAGCTCGTGCAGGCGCAGCCGCAGCCGGGCGCCCCCCGCCCGGTGCCGCAGTTCCGCGTCGACGGCCAGGGGCAGCAGGCGGACCGGGCGGGTCAGCAGGGCGTCCAGGGTGATCCGGGGCAGGTCGTCCGACCAGACGGGCGTGCCGTCGGCGGTCCGCGCGTAGGGCGGCAGCAGGCGGGCCGGGCGCGCCGCGAGGTCGCGCAGCCGGGGCAGGTCGCGTGGCTCGGGGGAGGCCAGGACGACCCGGCCGATCAGGCGGCCGGGCGCGACCGGGTTCCGCGCCCAGTCGGCCGCGTCGTACTCCGCGAGGTGCGCCCGCGTGAGCTCCCACCAGGAGCGCCGGTAGGGCGCGTCGCGCAGCCCCAGCTCGCGCGCGTACATGCGCAGGTCGTGGTCGAGGAACTTGGCGCGCGCCGCCCGCGCGAGCTGCTTCTGCCCGGCAGCCAGCAGGGTGTCGTACGCCAGTCGGCACGCGTGGGTGCGTGCCCGCCAGTTGTCGACGCCCGCGCGGTCCAGCGAGATCGACAGCCGTTCGGCGGACCGGCGCACGTGCCATACGTACACCCGGTCGGGGACGAGCGCGATGCGCGGCCCGGCGGCCAGCACCCGGGCGGTGAAGACCACGTCCTCGTAGCGGAACCGCCCCTCGGGGAAGCGGATGCCGTGCTCGCGCAGGAAGCCGGTGCGGTAGAGCTTGTTGACGCACAGCGTGTCGTGGACCAGGCGTGGGCGCAGCGCGGGTTGTGCGATGACGGCGTGCTCCGCGTACAGGCGCTCCTCCCACGGCGTCTCGCGCCCCGAGGGCAGCTCCCGGCGCACGCACAGCCCGCTCGCGACCTGCGCCCGCTCCCGCTCGGCCGCCCCGAGCAGCGCGTCCACCGCGCCCGGCGGCAGCACGTCGTCGCTGTCCAGGAACATCACGTACGGCGCGGACACCGCGTCGAGCCCGGTGTTGCGCGGGCTGCCGCAGCCGCCGCTGTTGACCCGGCGCCGGACCACCGTCAGGCGCGGCTCGGTCGCGGCCAGGCGGGCGAGGAGGCCGGCGCTGCCGTCCGTCGAGCAGTCGTCGACGGCGACGACCTCGCGCACGGCGGGGCCCTGCGCCAGCGCCGAGCGCACGGCGTCCGTCACATGGGCGGCGTCGTCGTAGCCGATGACGACGACGGCCACGGCGGCGACCTGGTCCAGAGGATCGTTCATGTGCGTCCATGTGCCGGATTGACAGAGGTGTTCATGGTTAGCCCCGTTACGAGGTACTTGGTACCCCTTGGGGAAGACGGTCCCCGCCGGGCTCCGGTTCACTCCCGGCGGCCGTGTTTCCCGGCCGGGGTCTGCTCGCACGCCACAGGCGGGAGAAGGACAGCACGGCGGCCGCGACCAGCAGCCCGTTGCGCAGCAGCATCAGCGCGCAGCCCGTCCAGGTGCGGTCCTGGACCTCGTGGTACAGCAGCGGGTACACCACGGCGCTGACCGCCGTCGCCGCCACGACCAGCACCACGACCGGCCGCTGCGCGGTGTGCCGCGAGGTCAGGCACACCGCGGCCAGCCCCAGCAGCCAGATCATGTACTGCGGGCTGATCACCCGGCTGGTGACGGTGAACAGCAGCACCGCGCTCAGCGCGGCGTCGTACGGTGTCGCCGGCGTCCAGTGCCGCGCCCGCAGCCGCCACAGCGCCAGCAGCCCGAAGGCGACCACCGTGAGCACGAGGGAGACGTCCGCGACGGTCCGTACGTGGGGCCCGGTGAACTCCAGCGCCCCGTAGCGGTAGCCGACCGTCCCGGGCCAGCCGGCGTGTGTGGCGAAGGAGAGCACCGTCCCGCCGAGCGACTCGATCTGCACGCCCCGGCGGCCCTGCTGGCGCAGGAAGGAGAGGGGGTCGGCGAAGACGGCCGACAGCAGTAGCACGGTCAGCGCCCCGGTGGCCGCCGCCCACGTCCACGCCGAGCGCGTCACGCCTCCCCTGGGCGTGCCCAGCAGCACCAGCGCGGGCCACACCTTCACCAGCGCGCCCAGCGCCGCGAACACGCCACCGGCGCGGGGCCGGCGGGACGTCGCCAGCAGGGAGAACACCGCGAGCGCCGTGACCTGTACGTCGTAGCGGACGAGCGGGACGTGCAGCAGCAGCGGGAGGCCGCCCGTCCACAGGGCGGCGCCCCGCAGGCTGTGACCGGGGCGGGTCCCCGCGCGGGCGAGCGCGGCGGTGACCGCGGCGTCGGCGAGGAGGGTGAGGACGACGAACGCCTGGAAGTACGTCAGCCACGGCAGCAGCGCGGGCGACAGCAGCACCGGTCCCGCGCCCGGCGGGTACTGCCACCGAGGGTCCTGCGCCGGAAAGGCGCCGTCGGCCAGGACGCCGTACCAGTGGTGGTAGAGGTGCCACACCTCGCGCGCCGCCGCGCCGCCGCCGAGCAGGGGGAGGCCGCTGAACGCGAGCAGCACCAGCATCAGGGCGCGGGTCGTCAGCCAGGCGGCGGCGAGGGCGAGGAAGCGACGTCTCATCACGGCGGATCGTAAGTCGGACGAATGCCGTCAGAGCGCTAATACACCGCCATAGGACGGTAAGAGCTCGCCTACAGGGGCCGATCGGTCCTTCCCGGTTGCCGTCGGCCGCGGGTCGTGCCTACGCCTGCTCCGACGCGGCCGCGTCCAGTGCCCTGGTGAGCTGGTCCAGGCGGGCGCGCAGTGCGCGGATCTCGTCCAGGTCGAAGCCGGTCGCGGCGGCTATCCGGCGCGGCACCTCCAGGGCCCGCTCCCGCAGGGCGGTGCCCTCCTCGGTCAGCCGGACCTCCACCGAGCGCTCGTCGCGCGCGCTGCGCTCCCGGCGCACCAGGCCGGCCGCCTCCAGCCGCTTGAGCAGCGGGGACAGCGTGCCGGAGTCGAGACGCAGGTGTTCGCCCAGCTTCTTCACGGGCAGCGTGCCGTGCTCCCAGAGCACCAGCATCACCAGGTACTGCGGGTACGTGAGCCCCAGGTCCTTGAGGATCACTCGGTAGACGCCGCCGAAGGCCCGCGAAGCGGCGTTCAGTGAGAAGCAGATCTGCTGGTCCAGCCGGAGCCAGTCCGCTGTGGGCGTGGTCATGCCTCCAGGATAGCGCTGCGCTCGCTATCTAGTTGTGCACAACTTAATTGTGTGCTCTAATCGTCGGCGTCAACGACTCGTCTCCTCACACAGGGATGGTTTTCCATGGACGCGCTCTACACCGCTGTCGCCACCGCCACCCACGGCCGCGAGGGCCGCGCCGTCAGCTCCGACGGCACCCTGGACCTCGCCCTGGGCATGCCCGTGGAGCTGGGCGGCAACGGCCAGGGCACCAACCCGGAGCAGCTGTTCGCCGCCGGGTACGCCGCCTGCTTCGGCAGCGCCCTCGGCCTGGTCGGCCGGCAGGCGAAGGTCGACGTCAGCGACGCCGCCGTGACCGCCGAGGTCGGCATAGGCAAGCAGGGCGAGGGCTTCGCGCTCGCCGTCACCCTCCGCGTCGAACTGCCCGACAGCGTCGACGAGGCCACCGGCCGCAAGCTGGTCGAGCAGGCCCACCAGGTCTGCCCGTACTCCCACGCCACGCGCGGCAACATCCCCGTCGACCTCGTCATCGAGTAGGCGCCGGGCTCATCCGAACCGACGAGCGGGGTCACCCCCCGACCCGCGCCAGCACCTCCCCCGTCCGCCGGCTCCACGCCACCACCACCGCCTCCTCGGGCACCGGGTGCCAGCGCGTCAGCAGCAGCCAGCGCACGCGGTACCGGCGGGCGATGGCGGCGCGCTCGGCGCGGGTCGACTCCGGGGCCAGGTAGGCGCGGACGTCGGCGAGCCGGCGCTGCCGCTCCCGCTCGTCCAGCGCCGGGTCCGGCCAGGCGGGCGCGGCCAGGTTCGGGCCGTGCCCGGCGATCGCGTGGACGGCGTAGTAGCCGTCGGTGATCACCACCTCGCCGGGCCGGACGTACCGCGCCGCCCAGTCGTACGACGGCCACCGCGGCGGCTGCTCGAAGCCCACCGGGTCCAGCGGGCGCGGCACCACCGCCCCCGCGTGGACCGTGAGGAACCCGGCGCAGGCGCCCGCCGCCGCGGCCCCGCCCAGCAGCCGCCGCCAGCGGGGCCACGGCCGGGGCGCGGCCAGCTCCACCGCCAGCGCGCACTGCGGCGGCAGCACCGCGAGCCCGAGCATCCGGCCGTAGGTGTAGTGCCCGCTGACCCAGCCGTACGCCACCACCAAGCAGAACAGGGCGAACATCAGCACGAGCGGGTCCCGCCACGCGCCGCGCCGGGCCCGCAGCCACAGCGCCGGCAGCCCCAGCAGGACCAGCCAGAACCGCCCGCCGAAATCCTCGTACAGCCGCCGGTGCATCGCGTCGACGCTGCCGTCCCCGGCCAGGGCGAACACGTCGAAGTACGGCCACGACCCGGCCACCAGCAGGGCCGACAGGGCCGTCACCGCCCAGCGCCCGGCGACCGCGGTCCGCCAGCCGCGCTGCCACCCGGCGACCAGGGCGAGGGCTCCCAGCCCCGCCGCCACCGCCGTGATCGGATGGACCAGCAGGATCAGCCCGTAGAGCGCGCCGAGCCCCGCGTACCCGGCCAGCCCCCGCAGCCCGCTCGGCCCCACGTACCGCACCGGTCCCGCGTCCCGCGCCCGCGCGCCCGTCAGCGCCCACGCCCACAGGGTGAGCCCGATCGCGCACGCCGACGGATAGCCGAGCGTGCCCGTCATCGACATCAGGCCCAGATAGCCGCTCCACCAGGCCCGTTCGGTGCCCCACAGCAGCGTCATCGCGCCCAGCGCGAGCACCGGCGCCCACGGCCGCGGGGTCAGCACGCGGACGAAGCGGCCCAGGCCCGTCAGCAGCACCAGCAGGTTCACCGGCCCGGCGAGTCTCACGACCTCCCAGCCGGTCAGCCCCGTCAGCCGGGCGAACACGCCCTGCGCGACGGCGTACGGCGAGTAGTAGGGGCTGCCCGCTCCCGGCAGGTCCGCCGTCGGGTGGCGTGGGTGGAGCAGGTCCGCCCTGAGGCGTTCGACGACCGCCGCGTGCTGGCCGGCGTCACAGCACAGCGGCACACGCCAGTACGCCAGGCACATCAGCAGCCAGAAGGCGAGACCGAGGACCAGGTACGGGGTGGGGCGCCGGGTCCGGCCGCCGCGCAGCGCCGTCACGCCGCCCGACGACAGCCGGGGGAGGAGCCCGGCGGTCATCGTGCGGTGGGCAGAGGAAGCGTCTTGGCCATGGGCCGACTGTTCCCGCCCACGGCGACGCCATGACCGGGCGCCACTTCATCGAGTGAGGCGGTACGCCAGGGAGGGTCCCTCGCGGTTGAGGGCCGGCCTCATTTGCCGCAGAGTTCGCGCTCCGCGGCGGCGGGCGAGCGGGGGAACCGGAACGCGGTGCGCTCCAGGGCCCCTGTCAGGTTCCGCCAGAAGCGCTCGGCGGTCAGGGGAGCCCGGACCGACTCCCTCAGCTCGGCGAGCCGGCCGCACTCCAGGGCGGCACGGGCCGCCGCGACGTCCTCCCGTGAGGTCCCGGCCCGCAGCAGGTCGGCCTCGGGCGGTTCCTGCACCGCCCACTCGGCGAAGATCCAGTGGTTGCGCAGGAACTTCTCGTGACCGGGCCAGCTCCACCGCTCCAGCGCCAGATGCGCACCGACGGGGCTGGCCAGTCCCCAGGCGTCGTTGACGTACGTGTCGAGCGGCGCCGCGGCCCCCGTGACCCCGAGATGGCGTCCCACCATCACCACATGGTAGGGCGCGTCGGCGCGCATCGGCGTGGCGTGCAGCCGCCGTTCGCCGTCGAAGTACAGCAGCGTGGGCCGCGGTGCGTCCACGGCCTCGGCCAGCATCCCGCGCGCCTCGGGAAGCGCCGGCCAGTTCTCCACCCAGGCGGCGGTGCGCACCGGGTTGTGGTCGCCGAGACTGGCCACGTCGGAACTGCGCACGTTGAAGGACATGGGCGTGCTCCGCACGTCGAACGGTTGCCGCAGCGGGCTGACCGCCGCGCACAGCCACACCAGGAGCAGTCCGCTCGCGGCCGCGGTCACCCGGCTCGCGGGGACGACGAGGACCGGCAGCAGCACCAGCAGCAGGGCGGGCAGGATCATCCGCGCGTGCATGTAGTCACCGCCGACGCGCATCACGTAGCAGGCCAGCAGCAGGCCCGCGACGCACGGTGCCAGCAGCACCGCGAGCGAGACCCGCCCGGGCTCCCCGGCCCGCCGCTGCCGGCGGACGCCCCGCGCCAGCAGGCCGGTCACCCCGGCGAGCACCAGGAGCGCCGGCCACAGCCAGTAGGGGCCGAGTGTCTCCTGCACGTATCCGGCGCCCCGGGCCCAGGCGCTGGCGCCCGCCTCCTTGGCGATGCCGGGCAGGGGCACGAGGACCCCGTAGTACCCCGCCCGGAAGACCTCGTACGCGAGGGGAAGCGCCCCGGCCGCCGCGATCGCCCTCACGCAGCCCCGCGCGGGCGGGCGCAGCACCCACCATTGCGCGGCCAGGAAGCACACCGTGACGACCGTCAGGTCCGGACGCACCAGCGGACCCAGCCCGAACACGAAGGCGGCGCCGTACGCGGCGCGGGCCCGCTGCCCCCGTCGGACGCGCGTCAGCAGCCACCACGACAGGCCCGTCCAGCACGTGCCGAGCCCGCTCTCCAGGCCCGACGTCATGTACGACCACACCGGCGGCACGGCCGTCAGCACCAGCACGCCCGCCGGGAGCAGCAGCCGCCCGCCACGGTGCAGACGGCAGGTGGCGTACAGCGCGCACGCGAAACCCGCCGTGCTCAGCAGCAGCCCCGACCCGACCGCGAGGAACGCGGGATCCGCGCCGGTGACCCAGGTGACGAGCGCGAGCAGCCACTGCCACAGCGTGCCCGTCGAACTCTCCGCGCGCTCACCGACGTTGAACACCGGTCCGTTGCCCGCCACGATCTGCCGGACGGGGCGCAGGTAGATGAGGCCGTCGTCGCAGATCCAGCGACGCCGGTAGCCCAGCGCGAACAGCACCGCGGTGGGCACGGCGACCAGCGCCGCGGGCCACCACCGCGCGGTCCGGCGCAGCCGCCCGGCGGAGGCCGGCAGCCGCTGCCACGGGCCCCGCTGGGCCGGCAGGGCGGGCGCGGTCCCTGGCGTGGCGGGCGTCGTCATCGCTGGATCAGCTCCTCGGACCGGGTGCGCACCGCAGGGGACCGGCGGGGCGCCGGCAGCGGCACGCGCTCCCGTTCCCCCAGCAGGAGAAGACGGACGACCCGCTCGGCGGCCCGCCCGTCGTCGAACTCGCAGAACCGGTCCCGGAAGGCGGACCGCAGCCGCGCCGCCTCCTCGTCCCGCCACGTTCCCGAGGCGAACAGCCAGGCCAGCTCCCGGTAGGAGCGCGAGACATGGCCCGGCGGCTCGGCCGTGACGTCGAAGTAGGCTCCCCGGGCGGCGGCGTACGCGCCCCAGTCGTCGGCGTGCACGACGATCGGCCGGTCCAGGTTGGCGTAGTCGAACATCAGGGCCGAATAGTCGGTGACCAGCACGTCGGAGGCGAGCAGCACGTCCTCCACGTGCGGCTCGTCCGTCGCGTCGACGAGCACGCCCCGCCGGTGCAGCTCGCTCAGGCCCAGGCCGCGCGCCGGGCCGGTGGCCAGCGACGGGTGCAGCCGGACGACGAGGGTGTGGCCCTCGCCCAGGTCCGCCGCGAACCGCGCCAGGTCGATCCGCTCCACGTACCCGCCCCTGCGGTGGTCCCGGCGGGTCGGCGCGTACAGCACGACCGTGTGGTCCCCGGGGATGCCCAGCCGGGCCCGGACCGCCGCCCCGTGCCCGGGCGCCGCGTCGACCAGGACGTCGTTGCGCGGGCTGCCGGTCCGCAGCGAGCTGAAGTGGCAGGGGTACGCCCGCTCCCACACCAGCTCGGAGTACCGGTTGGCGACCAGGCTGTAGTCCCAGCGGTCGGCGCGGCGCAGCATCTGCGGCACGTCCAGGCCGTGCCGGGCGCCGGGCTTGTCCAGCAGGTCGGCGCCCATGTACTTCAGCGGGGTGCCCTGGTGGGTGTGGACGTGCACGCTGCCGGGGCGTTTGACCAGCGTGCCGGGCCAGTTGACGTTGTTGACGAAGAACGTGGCCCGCTCCGTGACCCGGCGGTAGGCGGCGGAGCCCAGGATCACGTGCTCCACGTCCGCCGGCAGGCCCGCCGCCTGCTCCTGGTCGGCCAGCACCCACACCCCCCGGATGTGCGGGGCGAGTTCGCGCGCCTTGTGGTAGATCGCCGCCGGGTCGCCGAGCACGCCCCGGTGCGAGAACGCCGAGTACACGGCGAGGTTCTCGTCCAGCGGGCGGCACAGGGTGAGCGCCGAGCGGGCCCGGCCGGCGCGCGCGACCGCTGCGCCCCGCGCCCGCTGTGCCCGCCGTCCCAGCTCCCGGGCCGCCCGACCCGCCTGCCGCCGGACGACGTAGGCCGCGTAAGCGCCCTCCAGCACCCGCAGTTCGGCGGGCACCTCGGCACCCTCCGGCCGGTATGCGCGGAACATCTCGGCGGTACGGCGGAAGAACTCGCCCTTGGCGGACGGGGGCAGCCGGTCCGGCTTGGCGAGGATGTCCAGACAGTGCTCGCCCATCTTGGCGTGCAGATACGGCCGCCAGCCCGCCAGCGCCGGGCGGGAGTCGACGAACGCGAACACCCGCTCGTACTGCGCGTGGATGTCGAAGTGCTTGCGGCTGGTGGTGGACAGGATGTTGCCCTGCCGGCGCTGGCGGTAGTACAGGCAGATCCGGTCCAGCGTGGCGATGCGCCCGGCGCTGAGCAGCACCGGGAACGTCCACGGCGTGTCCTCGTAGTAGCCGGGCGGGAAGGCGAAGCCCTCCCGTTCGACGAAGTCACGCCGGTAGGCCTTGTTCCACACGACCATCAGCAGGTCGAGGATCTCCGGACGTTCGGCGGCGGTGAACGTGCCCTCGCCCGCCTCGGCGAGCACGTGCGCGAGGACGTTCCTTCTCGTGCCGCCCCACCAGTACGTGCGGGCGTAGTCGAAGACCAGCACGTCCGGGTCCCCGGTCTCGTCGAGGCGGTCGGCCATCGCGCGCAGCGCGCCCGGGGTGAGGGTGTCGTCACTGTCCAGGAAGAGGACGTAGTCGCCGGTGGCGTGCGGCAGGCCGGCGTTGCGGGCCCGGCCCAGGCCGACGTTCTCCGTCAGGTGCAGCACGCGCACCCGCTCGTCGCGCGCCCCGTACTCGTCGAGGATCGCCCCGCAGCCGTCCGGCGAGCAGTCGTCCACGGCGATCACCTCGATGTCCCGGTACGACTGCTCCAGCACCGAGTCCACGCACTCCCGCAGGAAGCCCTGCACCCGGAAGCAGGGGATGATGACGCTGAAGCGCGGCACGTCAGCTCCTCACGAGGGTCGTCGCGGCGGGTGCGGGGACCCGCTCGGCCAGGGGGATCACCGGCTCGATCGCCTCGGGCGGCTCGCCGAGGAACACCCGGCGCACGACGCGCTCGGCGGCCCGCCCGTCGTCGAACTCGCAGAACCGTTCGCGGAAGGCGGCTCTCAGCCGCCGGGACTCGCCGCCCGCGTACGCCCCGTCGCGGAACACCCGCGCCAGCTCTTCCGGCGTCCGCGCCACCGGGCCCGGCGGCTGCGCCATCAGGTCGAAGTAGACGCCCCTCGTCTCCCGGTAGACGTCCCAGTCGTCGGCGTACACCACGATCGGCCGGTCCAGGTTGGCGTAGTCGAACATGATCGACGAGTAGTCGGTGACCAGCGCGTCGGCGGCCAGGCACACGTCCTCCGAGGAGCGGTGCCCGGTCACGTCGATGACCCGGCCGCTGCTCGCGCGCCCGCCCCGGTCGTAGAAGTAGTGGGCGCGCAGCAGCACCACGACGTCGTCGCCGGCCTCCTCGCAGAACGCCTCCAGGTCCAGGCCGCCGGTCTCGAAGCCGGTGCGGTAGTCGCGGTGGGTGGGGGCGTACAGGACGGCCGTCGCGCCCGGCGGGACGCCCAGCTTTCTGCGGACGCGGGCCACGTCGTCGGCGGTCGCCGTGTAGTACACGTCGTTGCGCGGATAGCCGTACTCCAGGTGCTCGTACGACCCCGGGAAGGCGCGCTCCCACATCTGGGTGGAGTGGCGGTTGGCGGAGAGGTTGTAGTCCCAGCGGTCCACGCGGCCCAGCAGTCTGGCGAAGCTGCCGGTCGTGGCGGCTACCACCGGGTACGTCGACTGGTCGACGCCCATCGTCTTCAGCGGCGTGCCGTGCTGGGTCTGCAGGTGCACGCTGCCGGGGCGCTTGACCACGCCCTCCGCGAAGTTGGCGTTGTTGACCAGGTACTTCGCGCGGGCCAGCACCTCCCAGTACCGGCGGCTGCCGATCACGGCGTACTCGACGTCCGGCGGCACGGTGTGCGCCTGGCCGGGCTCCACGAGGAACATGGACCGGATGTGGGGGGCGAGTTCACGGGCCTTGGCGTGGATGGCCGCCGGGTTGCAGGCGTAGCCGCGGCCCCAGTACGCGCAGTACACGGCGAGGTTCGGGTCGAGAGGGCGGCGCAGCTGGGCCCGGTACCGCAGGCGGGTGCGCGCCCCGTGGGTGCCGGGCAGCCGCTCGACGGCCCTCGACACGGTCCGGTTGGCCTCGCGCAGGGCGCGGAACGCCGCGTACGAGCCGGCCGCCAGCAGCCGGTGCTGCACGCCGAGCCTGCCGCCGGGGGGCTGGAAGCCGGCCGGGCGGTGGCGGCGGTACAGCGCGCCGGCCCGGCGGAAGAAGTCCCGGTGTCCGGCGGGCAGCCACTGCGGGTGGGCGGCCGTCCTCAGGATCACGGCGAACAGCTGCTCGAACAGCGGGTGCGACCGTTCCGGCGACAGTCCCTGCTCGGCGGCACGGGTGAGCACCAGTTCGGCCTGGTCCAGCAGTTCGGTGTGGTGCTCGCCCGGCTGGTGCAGCCGGCTGCCCTGCCGGCGCACCAGATGCCGTACGACCACCGAGCGCAGCACCGCCATCCGCTCGGCCCGCAGCACGGCCAGACCGCCCCAGCCGACGTCGGTGAAGTGGCCGTCGGGGAAGGCGAGACGGTGCTCGGCGACGAACGCCCGGCGACAGGCCGCGCTCCACGCCGGCAGCCGCACGCCCGTCAGCCGGGGCGCCCGGTCCGGGCCGAACGCCCCGTCGGGTGCCCCCGCCAGCAGGGGAGCGGCCGGGTTGGACGGCTCGCCCTCCCACCAGGGGGTGCGCTCGTGCTCGAAGTGCAGCACGTCGACGTCACCCGTCCGCCTCAGGCGCGCGTCCAGTGCCGCGAGCGCGCCCGGGACCAGGACGTCGTCGCCGTCGAGGAACAACAGATACGCGCCGGTCGCGGCCCGCGTCCCGGTGTTGCGCGCCCCGGCCAGACCGGCCGACGGCGGCGCGTGCACGGGAGCCACCCGGCAGTCCCGCTCGGCGTACCGCGCGGCCACGTCCGCCGCGGGACAGTCGGGGCTGTCGCAGACCGGGATCAGCTCGAAATCGCCGAAGGACTGCACGAGGACCGAGTCCAGCGCCTGGGACAGCCGGCCCGCGACCCCATGCGACGGGACGATGATGCTGAAGCGGGGCATTCTGCTCTCTCCGTGTCGTACGGCTGCTCTCAGGCCAGGGGAAGGCGGCCGGGCCGCCCCGCCGGCCGCAAGGTGGGCGGCCGGGTCGGCGTGGGCCGCGACGAGCTGGGTGGCATACGAACTCCCGGAAGTGGATACGGCGGTGTCAGTTCAGGTCGGGGCCGGTGAGGGCGCCGCCGGGCTGCTGGGCCACGGTCGCGAGCGGCGGATGCTCCCGCGAGGCGTCGCACGACGGCACCGGACGCCGTTCGTCGAGCGGCACGACCGGTGGCACGTCCCGCTCGCCGAGCACGACATGACGGACGACGCGCTCGGCGGCGTGCCCGTCGTCGTACGGGCAGAACCGGCGGCGGAACGCCGTGCGCAGCTGGGTGGAGCGCGAGCCGCGCCAGTGGCCGGTGGCGAAGATGTCGATCAGCTCGTCCTCGCTGCGCGCGACCGCGCCCGGCGGGCAGGCACGCAGGTCGAAGTAGGTGCCGCGGGCCGCCTCGTACGCCTCCCAGTCGTCGGCGTGGATCACGATCGGCCGGTCGAGGCTGGCGTAGTCGAACATCAGGGACGAGTAGTCGGTGACCAGGGCGTCCGAGGCCAGGCACAGCGACTCGACGCTCGGGTGGTCGCTGACGTCGACGACCCGGCCGGAGGTGACGGTCAGCGGGCCGCCGTGCCGGTGGTGGGCGCGGGCCAGGACGACGAAGCGCGGGCCCAGGCGGCGCACCACGCGTTGCAGGTCCAGGGCGGGGGACTGGCCGCGGCGGTAGTCACGGTGGGTCGGCGCGTACAGGATCGCCACCGTGCCCTCGGGGATGCCGAGCGACTCGCGCAGCCTGGCCACGTCCCGCGGGCCCGCCGTGTGGAACACGTCGTTGCGGGGATGGCCGTACTCCAGCGTCGTGTAGCGGCCCGGGTACACCCGCTCCCAGGTCAGGGTCGAGTGGCGGTTGGCGGACAGCACGTAGTCCCACTGGTCGACGCCCTGGAGCAGCCGCGCGAAGTCGGTGCCGCCGCCGGCCGCCGGGCGCTCCTGGAGGTCGAGGCCCATGTGCTTGAGCGGGGTGCCGTGCTGCGTCTGGACGAGGACCTGGCCGGGGCGCTTGACCAGGCGGGGGTCGAAGTCGGTGTTGTGCACCAGGTACTTGGAGCGGGCCAGGGCCGTCCAGTACGCGGCGGTTCCCGGCGTCAGGCGGCGGGGGCCCGGCGGGATCGTGTGGTGGTGCTCGGGGCGCGCCGCCCACGCCGTGCGGACGTGCGGGGCGAACGTGCGGAACGCCTGCTCCAGCGCGCCCGGGTTGCAGCCGTGGCCCCGGCCCCCGTACGCGGCGAACACGGCGTGGTCGGCGCGCAGGGGCAGACACCGCTGGAGCCGGTAGTGGGACCGCAGCAGCACGCGGCGGACGCCCCGCAGGAGTTGCCGGCCGTACCGGGCCACCCGGCGCCGCAGGGCCGACGCCAGCCGGAGGGCCTCGTAGGTCCGGTGCAGGCCGCAGCGGATCAGGGTGTGGTGGACGCGGGCGCGCGGCGCGACGGACGCGCCCGGGGCACGGTAGCGGCGGTAGTGGGCGCGGGCCCGGCGCAGGAAGGCGGCGCGGGAGCCGCGCGGCAACCGGTCCGGCCGGGTGTACACCGTCACCAGGTGGTCGACCATGCGGCCGAACAACACCGGCTTCCACCGGACCAGTTCGGGCCGCTCCGCCAGGAACGCGAAGACCCGGTCGTACTGCTCGAAGACGTCGAAGTGCCGGTCGGTGGTGGTGCGCAGGATGCCGCCCCGCCGGCGCTGCCGGTAGTGCACGCACACCCGGTCCAGGGTCGCGATCGACTCCGCCGTCATCAGGACCGGATACGTCCACGGCGTGTCCTCGTAGTAGCCGGGCGGGAAGGCGAAGCCCTCCCGTTCGACGAACTCCCGCCGGTAGGCCTTGTTCCAGGCCACCATGAGCAGCCGCAGCAGGCCGGGCCGGTCCTCCAGGCGGAACGGTGCCGGGCCCCGCTCGGTGAGCTGCGCGGCGGCCTGGTTGCGCACGGCCTCGCCCGACCAGTACGTGCGCGCGTAGTCGTAGACCAGGACGTCCGGTTCGCCGGTCTCCTTCAGCCGGTCGGCGAGGCAGCGCAGCGCGTCCGGGGTGAGGGTGTCGTCGCTGTCGAGGAAGAGCAGGTAGTCGCCCGTGGCCTCGGCCATGCCGGCGTTGCGGGCGGGACCGAGCCCGACGTTCTTCGGCAGGTGCACGGCCCGGACCCGCGCGTCACGGGCGGCGAACTCGTCGATGATCGCGCCGCAGGCGTCCGGCGAGCGGTCGTCCACCGCGATCAGTTCGAGATCGGGATACGACTGGTTGAGCACCGACTCCAGGCACTCGTGCAGGTACGCCTGAACCTGGTACGCGGGGACAATGACACTGAACCTGGGCAAGAGGCATCCATCGGTCGGCGCGGGCGTTCGGCCCGGGAACGGCCGATGCGCCGTCCCGGTTACGGCGGCTGCTGCATCCGGGGGAACGCCGAAGGGGCGGACCCGGCCCGGGTCCGCCCCCTCAATGCCCGTGTCGCACGGGCTACTTCACCGCGCCCGCCATCACGCCGGACACGAACTGCCGTTGGAACGCGAAGAACACGGCCAGCGGGATCACCATGGAGATGAACGCGCCCGGGGCCAGCACGTCGATGTTGTTGCCGAACTGCCGTACCTGCGTCTGCAGGGCGACCGTGATCGGCTGGCTCCCGGAGTCGGTGAAGATCAGAGCCACCAGCATGTCGTTCCACACCCACAGGAACTGGAAGATGGCGAGCGAGGCGATCGCCGGTGCGGCCAGCGGCATCACGACCCGCGCGAACAGCCGCAGTTCACCGGCCCCGTCCAGCCGGGCCGCCTCCAGCAGCTCCCGGGGGATCTCCGCGAAGAAGTTCCGCAGCAGGAACACCGCGAAGGGCAGGCCGAAGCCGACGTGGAAGAGGACCACGCCGACCAGCGACCCGAAGATGCCGATCGTGCCGAAGAGTTCCGCGATCGGGATCAGCGCCACCTGCACCGGCACCACCAGCAGCCCGACCACGCCCAGGAACCACCAGTCGCGGCCCGGGAACTCCATCCAGGCGAAGGCATACCCCGCCAGGGAGCCGATCACCACGACCAGGACGGTCGCCGGGACGGTGATGTAGACCGTGTTCAGCAGGGAGCCGGTGATGTCGTCGTTCTCCAGCAGCCTCCGGTAGGCGTCGAAGGTGAGCTGCGACGGCTCGGCGAGCACGTTCCACCAGCCGTCCGCCGCCATGTCCTCCGGGGTGCGCAGACTGGCCAGCAGCAGACCGACCGTCGGCACCAGCCAGAACAGGCCGACGACGATCAGGAACACGCGGACCAGACCGCCGCTGACGCCCTCGGCGAGCCGGGAGCCCAGCGACTGCCTGGCCCTGACGGTGGTGACGGGCGGCGGTGCCGCCTTGGTGACACCTGCGGCGTCCGCGGTCATCGCCGCACCTCCCGCCTGAGCCTACGGACGTTGAACCACATCACGGGAATCACCAGCAGAAGCAGGAACACCGCGATCGCGCTCGCGATGCCCGGCTGGTTCTCGGAGAAGCCCTTGCGGTACAGCTCCAGCGCGAGGACGTTCGCGTCGTCCTGGGAGGAGCCCGGCGCGATGATGAAGACCAGGTCGAAGATCTTCAGCACGTTGATCATCAGGGTGACGGTGACGACCGCGAGGACCGGCGCCAGGAGCGGCACCGTGACCCGTCTGAACACCTGCCACTCGTTCGCCCCGTCGACCCGGGCGGCCTCCAGCAACTCCCGGGGCACGCCCGCGAGTCCGGCCGCGATCAGCACCATCGCGAAACCCGCCCACATCCAGATGTACGCGCCGATGATCGCGGGCGTCACCAGGGACGGGCCGAGCCAGTCCAGGCCGTTGTAGGGCTCCTTGAAGTTGCTCGGGGGCAGCCGCAGTTGGGCCCCGTCGGCCTTGGCGGAGAGGGTGAAGGTGCCGTCGTCGCCGGCCGTGGCCGTCTCCACGACCCTGCCGTCCTTGACGGCCTCGATCCTCATGCCGGCGTAGCCCAGCTCCGAGGCGTCGACCTCGTTGAGCCTGCCGACGCCCTTGCCGCGTGTGAAGTCCTGCCACGTCGTGCCGGTGATCTTGTCCGGTTCGGGCTTCGCCGCCGCGGCGTTCTTCGCGTCACCGGGCATCTGGTCGGGGGCCACGCCCACCAGGGGCAGGTTGACGACCTCGCCCGCGCGGACCGGCGACTTGGTGACGAAGGCGCCGCCGCCGGCCGCCTGGAGCGGCGACTCGCGGCCCGGGTGCGCCTTCGGGAACGCCGACGCCTGAGCGAAGGTGTCGTGGACGCCGACCCACACCGCGTTGGCGACGCCCTTGTCCGGGTCCTGGTCGTAGACCAGGCGGAAGATGATGCCCGCCGCCAGCATCGAGATCGCCATCGGCATGAAGACGACCAGCTTGAACGCGGTGCCCCAGCGCACCCGTTCGGTCAGCACCGCGAAGATCAGGCCGAGCGCGGTGGCCACCGTCGGCGCGAACACCACCCAGATGACGTTGTTCTTCAGGGCGGTGCGGATGCCCTCGTCGGTGAACAGGGCCTCGTAGTTGTCGAATCCGGCGAGGCCGTCGCCGGATTGGTCGTAGAAGCTGCGCACGACCGAGTACCCGATCGGGTACACCACGAGCGCGCCGAGCAGCACCAGGGCGGGCAGCAGGAACAGCGCCGCCACCGTCTTGCGGGTGCCCGTCACACTCTTGCGCGACTTGGGAGCGGGAGGGACCGAAGGGACCCCTCCCGCCGTGGCCGACGCCATGACGTCAGCCTCCGTACGCGGCGGCCGCTTCGGCCTCCAGCTTCCGTTGCGTGCCCGCGACGTCCTGCGGGTTCTTCAGGAAGTCCTGCAGGATCTTCCACTCGCCCTTGCCGGGCGTGCCGCCGAAGGCCTGCGGGGCCTGGTCGGACATGTCGAAGCGGAAGTCGTCCCCGGCGTCGACCAGCGCCTTGGCGATCTTGCGCTGCACGTCGTTGGGGTACGCGGAGTTCTCCACGTTCTTGTTCGGCGAGAGGTAACCGCCCAGCTTGGCCTGGATCGTCGCCGCGTCCGGGGAGGCGAGGAAGGTGACCAGGGCCTGCGCCGCCTCGGAGTCCTCCAGGATCACCGCCGCGTCGCCGCCGGAGACCACCGGCGCGGTCTCACCCACCGCCGGGAACGGGAACACCTTGGCCTCCGTCCCCACCTTCGCCTCGGTCTCACCGATGTTGACCTGGACGAAGTCGCCCTCGAAGACCATGGCCGCCTTCGGCTGGTCGCCGCCGGTGAAGGTCTGCGTCACGGAGGCCGGGAACTCGGTCTGCAGCGCGCCGTTCGCGCCGCCCGCGATGTAGTCCTTCTTGCCCCAGATCTCCGCCAGGGTCTTCAGTGCGTCCGCGACGGACTGGTCCGTCCACTTGATCTCGTGCTGGGCCAGCTGGTCGTACTTCTCCGGGCCCGCCTGGGACAGGTAGACGTTCTCGAACCAGTCGGTCAGCGTCCAGCCGTCGGCGCCGCCGATCGAGAACGGGGTCACGCCGGAGTCGTACACCGTCTGCGCGGTGGTCAGCAGTTCCTTCCAGGTCTTGGGCTCGCTCGCCCCGGCGTTCTCGAAGACCTGGGCGTTGTACCAGATCAGCGACTTGTTGGCGGCCTTGTAGTAGGCGCCGTACTGCCGGCCGTCGACCTTGCCGATGTCCTGCCAGCCCTGCGAGTAGTTCTCCTGGAGTTCCTTGACGGCCTCCGCGCCCAGCGGCTTGGCCCACTTGCGGTCCACGGCCTGCTTGATCGCGCCCGGCTGCGGCAGCAGCGCGACGTCCGGCGGCTGGCCGCCCGCGATCTTCGAGCCGAGGAAGTTGATGATCGGGTCCTGGGCGGGCACGAACGTCACCTTGGCGCCCGTGCGCTTCTCGAACTCGGCGAGGACCTTCTTGAAGTTGGCCTGCTCGGTGCCGGTCCACACGGCGGCGACCTCGATGCTCTGACCGTTCAGCTCGGGGAGGGTGACGGTGGAGCCGGTTCCCTGGGTGCCGCCGCCCGGGTCGTTCCCGCCGCCGTCGCCGCCCCCGCCGCAGGCGGAGAGCGAGAGCGCCAGTGCGCCCGCGGCAAGGGCGGCCGCGGCTCTGCCCGTC
Organism: Streptomyces bullii; assembly: GCF_042657145.1. Taxonomy (NCBI): domain Bacteria; kingdom Bacillati; phylum Actinomycetota; class Actinomycetes; order Kitasatosporales; family Streptomycetaceae; genus Streptomyces; species Streptomyces bullii. Next base: position 879,857 of record NZ_JBHSNY010000001.1, on the reverse strand, counting down.
CTCGGGTGCCTGGGAGACCTGCGTTTCCGGATGGTGCTGCTCGTCCTGCGCATCACTGCCCCGTTCTTCGTTCCTCGTCGAACGTCGAGCGCTGTCCCGTGCGATCTGGTCTACGCCTGGGGGGTCGGGTCGGCAAGAGCGCGTCGGCTGTCAAGGCGGAGATCGTGACCGCGTCGTGACGCGGCCGGCCGGGAGCAGCCGTGCGCGACCGTCTCCCCGGCCACAGTCTTCTGCACTACAGCAGCGACGGCACCTTGACCGCCGAGACCTCGCGCGCCGCGCGCTCCAGCGCACTGGCGAGCAACGCCAGGTCCGTGGGCCCGTTGCCGAGCTCCCGCACCGGGCGGCGGGTGGGCGGATCGCCCATGCGGTGCCACTCCAACGGCACCACCGTGGGACGCAGGGTCGCCGTCCGCGGGATACGGCCGGTGACCCGCCCGCCCTGGAACGGGGTGACCCGCCCGTCCGCGTAGGTCAGCCGCCCCCGGCCGGGGGCCGGTTCGTCCGGGCCGGGCGCGGGCGCGTCGAGGACGACGCGCAGGGTGGCCCGCCGCACCGGCTCGGTCTGCGCCGTACGGGCGCACGGCCCGCCGGCCGCCACCAGATGCACGCCCAGCCGCTCACCCTCCCGGGCCACCGCTTCCAGTGCCCGCATCACCGATCCGGCCGCGGGCCGTCCGGGTGAGCCGAGCGCGGGGGAGACCAGCGCGTCCAGGTCGTCCACGACCACGACGAGCCGGGGCAGCGGCGGCGCGGCCTCGGTCTTCCGGCGCGACGCCCCCGGCCGGAGCCGGATCGTCGCACTCGGCGGGGCGTCCAGGTCACCGGTGTGGTCCGCGGCCGTCGCGGTGCCGCGCGCCGCCGCCGTGCGCTGCGTGACCATACGGCCCGACAGCTCCCGGCCGGTGTGCCACTCGGCGAAGTCGGACCGGCCCAGCAGCTCGGCACGCCGCTTCAGCTCGGCGCTCAGGGACTGCGCGAACTCCCGCATGCGCACGGGGTCGTTGGTGGTGAGATGGGTCGTCACGTGCGGCACGTCCGTGCACACCCGCAGGCCGTCCCCGGCCCCGCCGCCCGCGCCGGTGCCGCCCCGGCCGTCCACCAGCACGAGGCCGAGCCGGTCGGGCCGCTCGGCCGCGGCCAGCGAGGCGACGATCGCCCGCAGCAGCTCCGTGCGGCCGCTGCCCGCCGGTCCCTCGATCAGCAGATGCGGTCCGTCGGCCGCGAGGTCCACGCCGACCGGGCCGCGCGGCCCGGCCCCCAGCACGGCGCACACCCGCCCGCCGAGCGCCTCCGGGTCGTCGGCGGCGTCCGCCCAGCGCGCCATCAGCGACGCCGGGGTGGCCCGGGCGAGCCCGAGCTCGTCGAGCAGCCGTGCCGCCTGGGGCAGCGGGGCGGACACGCGCGTGTGCCGCTCCCCGGCGGCGCTGTCCGGGCGCAGCGGCGCCAGGGCCCGGGCGAACCGCTCCGCCCAGGGCAGGGAGACGGCGTCGACGGTGGCGACGGTGCCGTGGTTGATCGGGCCGGGGACGGTGACTCCCACCCCGGTGCCCGGGTCGGCGCCGGGCGCGGTGCGGGCCACGCGCATCAGCCGCAGGGCCGTCGCCACGTCACCGCTGAGCAGCGCGACGGCACCGCACTCCCGGAACGTCGGTGACACCGCGCAGGCCGCCTCGTACGTCACCGTCACCGGGGACACCGGGGAGGCGGCCGGCGTCTCGGCGAGGCACACCACGTGGATCCCGGCCCGCGACCCCTCCGAGGCCAGCCGTGCCACCGCCTCGCGCACGCCCGCACCACCGGGGTCCCCGTCCACGACGAGCACGGTGTACGGACCCGCGAAGCCGTCCTCCGCGTCGGTGCCGTCGTCGTCGAGGGCCCAGGAGGGACGCCGGGCGGGGCCCTGGTCGCGCGGCGCCCGCACGGGGGCCGGCCGCGCACCGGCACCCGCGTCCGACGCGAAGTCCTCCAGACGGCGCAGCAGTTCGTCGGTGCGGGCGGTGGCCTGTTCGCGGTCGTAGGCGAGCAGGAGACGGCAGTCCTGGCCGTGCCCCGGGCGGACGTGCGGCAGCCAGCCCAGCCAGGACCACTCGGCGGTGCGCTCCTCAAGGGGGCGGGAGCGGTCCGCGCTGAGCAGCACGATCTCCAGGGTGTCGGGGGAGTGCAGCGCCGTAAGCTGCGCCAGCACCGCGCGGGCCAGCCCGGCGAGCCGGTCACGCGGACCGGCCAGGCCCAGCGCCCCGACCTCGCGCAGTCCGGCGGTCACCGGGACGGCGGGCAGCAGGCCCGAGCCGTCCGGCGCGGGCCGGTCGGCCGTGCCGAGCCGCACCGCCAGCGCCTCCGGGTGCCCCGGCCCGCGCTCCCACAGCCGTGGCCCCGGGCCGAGCGCCGTCAGCAGCAGTGTGGCCGCGTCCGGCCAGGTCTCCCGCACCGGCGCCGTGACGGCCGGGGGCCCGGCCACCGCACCGGCCGGTTCCCCCTCGTACCCCGCGCTCCGCCCGGCCGCCCCCGGCTCGCCACGCCCCCCGGCCAGCCGCCGCGCCCACGCGGTGAGCCCGCCCCGCCGACGACCACCGCCCTGCGGCAGGTCGGTGCCGCGCAGCGGGGTGCCCTTGCGGCTGGTCTCCAGGCCGGTGGGAGAGGACCGGTCGTCGAAGGCCGTGGCCGAGGGAACCACGCCGTCGTCAGGGATGCCGTCGGGGACGGTGCCGGCGATGTTTTCGTGGGCACGGGCGGCCGGAACGCCGGGGGGCGCCGTGCGAGGCGCTGTCCCGTCGGCCGGCCAGGCGGGCGCGGCCGTTCGATCCGGGCCTCCGCCGCCGACGGCTCCGCCCGGGACCCCGACTCCCGAACGCCCCGCGTGTGTGTCACCGTCCCCCGAGACCGGCGGGGGCCCGCCGTGCCCGCGGGGGACACGGCGCACGGCCTCGTGTGCGGTCGCGGGTGCCGCGTCCCTGGGGGAGCCCGTGCGCGAGGCCGCGTCTCCCGGTGCCGTGTGCTGAGGGGAATCCGCCCGGGGAGCCGTGCCCCCGGGGGAAGCCGTACGCGGCCCCTTGTCCCGGAGGGAACCCCCCTGTGCGTCCCCGGCGCCCCGGCTCTCGATCCGCGGTGCCCCGCCCTGCTCGGGCACCAGGGCCGGTTCGCCCGAGTCGTGGCCCCTGCCGGTGCCGTCCCGGGCCGCCGAGCCGTAGGAGTGGTGGGTGGCCCCGGAGGAGCCGGCGGGTATGGGGGCCGCCTGGCCGCCGGGGTCCGGCACGCGTACGTGGCCCTCGCCGTCCGGGGCCGTCTCGACCCGGGCCCCGGGGCCACCGGCCGGGGCCAGCCGCAGGGCCGACTCGCCGATCCGCAGCAGCGCGCCCGGGGCGAAGCGGACCGGGCGGGGGCCGACGCGCCTGCCGTCCAGTGTCGTGCCGTTGGTGGAGTCCAGGTCGGCGACAGAGACGCGGCCGTCGGCGGCCACCGTCACCGCGCAGTGCACCCGCGAGACGTCCGGGTCGTCGAGGGGGACGTCGGCCTCGGCGGAGCGGCCGATACGGATCTCGCCGCCGTGCAGAAGATGGACGCCGCCCGCGTCGGGGCCGGCGACGACCTGGAGCTGGGCCGGTGCGTCGTCCAGCTCGGGGTGCGGTTCGGGCTCGCCCGGGGCACCCACGTACAGCACGGCACCGTCGGTCAGCGGGGGCTCGCCGAGCGTGCAGCGCTGGGCGTCCAGGCGCTCGGCACCGGCGTACAGCACGGCCGAGCCCGAGCCGGTGTCGCGGCCGGTGCCGCCTTCGCCGGCGACCGCCGAGGCCAGGGCGTTCGCCACCGCGGCCAGAGCCGTACCGGCGGGTGCCGTCACCAGCACGTCGCAGCTCGCGGCGCGGTCCCGCGCCCGGTCGGGCGGGCCCAGCGGGTCTACGACGGTCAGCCGGATCTGCATCGCCGTCAGCGGTCCCTTCTGCGCGGGCGCGGATTTCCCCCCACCCCACACGAGCACATCGGCCAGTACGTCAGGCATCCTCGCACCTGTCACCGACAACACGCCCGCCACTCGGTGACAAGTGATCTTGATTGGTCGGCTCTGCCCGCAAAAGTGCCTGACAGATGACACACGGACGACCGCTTGAGATCGGTCACGTCGGCATTCGGCAACCTGGAGACCGAGGCGAGCGTCTTTCCTTCGAACATGTGCGGGAGCCCATACGTAGGACCCACAGAAAGACGACAGTCCGCTCTTCGGTACGCGGCACTACAGTGGGTCGGAACACAGGCAAGCAGGCAAGGCAAGCAGCAGGGAGCGCGTGACGTGCGGCCAGTCGGCAGCAAGTACCTGCTCGAGGAGCCGCTCGGACGCGGCGCCACGGGCACCGTCTGGCGGGCCCGCCAGCGGGAGACCGCGGGCGCCGAGGCGGCCGTGCCCGGACAGCCCGGCGAGACCGTGGCGATCAAGGTCCTGAAGGAGGAGCTCGCCAACGACGCCGACGTCGTGATGCGCTTCCTGCGGGAGCGGTCCGTGCTGCTGCGGCTCACCCACCCCAACATCGTCCGGGTCCGCGACCTGGTCGTCGAGGGCGATCTGCTGGCGCTTGTCATGGATCTCGTCGAGGGCCCCGACCTGCACCGCCACCTGCGCGAGAACGGGCCTTTCACCCCTGTCGCCGCCGCCCTGCTCACCGCCCAGATCGCCGACGCGCTGGCCGCCAGCCACGCCGACGGCGTCGTGCACCGCGACCTCAAGCCCGCCAACGTGCTGCTCAGGCAGGACGGCGGCCAGCTGCACCCGATGCTGACCGACTTCGGCATCGCCCGGCTGGCGGACTCGCCGGGACTCACCCGCACCCACGAGTTCGTGGGCACGCCCGCGTACGTCGCCCCCGAGTCGGCCGAAGGCCGCCCGCAGACCTCGGCCGTCGACATCTACGGCGCCGGCATCCTGCTCTACGAGCTGGTCACCGGCCGCCCGCCCTTCTCCGGCGGCTCGGCCCTCGAAGTCCTGCACCAGCACCTGAGCGCCGAACCGCGCCGCCCCTCCACCGTTCCCGACCCGCTGTGGACGGTCATCGAGCGCTGCCTGCGCAAGAACCCGGACGAGCGGCCCAGCGCCGTCAACCTCGCCCGCGGCCTCAGGGTCGTCGCCGAGGGCATCGGCGTGCACGCGAACTCCGCGCAGATCGCCGCCGCCGAGAGCGTCGGCGCGCTCCTCGTACCCGACCCGGCGCCCGCGCCCGTGCCCGGCACGCCGGGCGCGTCCGGCGACGCCGACCCGACGCAGGTGCTGCCGCAGGGCGCGGGGTCGTACGACCCGAACGCCGCGACCAGCGTCCTGCCGCACACCTCCGGCGCCGCCGACCCGACCGCGGTGCTGCCCCATCGGGGAGCGGCCGACCCGACGGCCGTCATGCCGCCGGTACCGCCGGGCCAGCCCGGACAGCCCGGCCAGCAGGGCCCGCCGGGGCAGCAGGACCCGCACCCCTGGCAGAACCAGCTGCGGGCGGCCCGCGACCGCAACGAGCAGACTCAGGTGCAGTACCTCGACCCCAACGAGGACCCGCTGCGCCGTCGCCCCCAGCGGCAGGTCGCCCGGCCCCAGCAGCAGCCGCGCCAGCCCCAGCAGCAGCGGCGGCAGCAGCCCCCGCCTCCCGGCCCCGGGTACGGCCACCCGCAGCAGCATCAGCCGCAGCCGTACGCGCCGCCGCGGCCCCAACAGCCGCAGCGGTACGCCCCGCCGGCCCCGCCGGAGCCCCAGCGGCCGGTGCGTGAGCCCCGGCAGCGGCAGCGCAGCGCCAACCCGATGCGGATCCCCGGGCTCGGCTGCCTGAAGGGCTGTCTGTTCACGATCGTCATCCTGTTCGTCGCGGGATGGCTGATCTGGGAACTGAGCCCGCTGCAGGAGTGGATCGGCACGACCAAGGGCTACTGGCAGCAGCTCAGCGACTGGTTCGGCCAGGTGACCAACTGGTTCGAGCAGCTGGGCGGGAGCTCGGGCACCGGCTGAGGCCGCCCGAAGGCCGTTGCCGGTCTGCTGATTTGTCGACACCTGGCGGGTGATTTCCGCCTCGGCGGTGAAGGTTGGCTCACCGGACGCGTAGTTTTAACGACAACACGCGTCGGTAGGAGCAGCCTTGGCACGGAAGATCGGCAGCCGGTACACCGCCCATCAGATCCTGGGGCGGGGCAGCGCCGGCACGGTGTGGCTGGGCGAGGGACCCGAGGGCCCCGTCGCCATCAAGCTGCTGCGCGAGGACCTCGCGTCCGACGAGGAACTCGTCGGACGCTTCGTCCAGGAGCGCACGGCCCTGCTCGGCCTGGAGCACCCCAACGTCGTGTCCGTGCGCGACCTCGTGGTCGACGGCAACGACCTGGCGCTGGTCATGGACCTCGTGCGCGGTACGGATCTGCGCACCCGGCTGGAGCGGGAGCGGCGCCTCGCGCCCGAGGCGGCGGCGGCGATCGTCGCGGACGTCGCGGACGGGCTGGCGGCGGCGCACGCGGCCGGGGTCGTGCACCGGGACGTCAAGCCGGAGAACGTCCTGCTGGACATGCAGGGCCCGCTGGGCCCCGGCGGCTCCCACCGGGCGCTCCTGACGGACTTCGGTGTGGCGAAACTCATCGACACGCCGAGGCGGACCCGCGCGACGAAGATCATCGGCACGCCGGACTATCTGGCGCCGGAGATCGTCGAGGGCCTGCCGCCCCGGGCGTCGGTGGACATCTACGCGCTGGCCACGGTCCTGTACGAGCTGCTGGCGGGCTTCACTCCGTTCGGTGGCGGGCACCCCGGCGCGGTGCTGCGGCGGCATGTCACCGAGACGGTCGTCCCGCTGCCCGGCATCCCGGACGAGCTGTGGCAGCTGCTCGTGCAGTGCCTGGCGAAGGCACCGGCCTCCCGGCTGCGGGCCTCGGAGCTGGCGGCGCGGCTGCGGGAGCTGCTGCCGCTGCTGGCGGGGATACCGCCGCTGGACGTGGACGAACCGGACACGCAGTCGGCGGAGGAGGCCGCCCGGCAGGAGGCCCCGGCCGGCCCGGCACCGGCCGGGGAACCGGTACGGCGGCGCGGGGCGGTACCGCTGGTGCCGGGGGCCAAGCCGGCCGACTCCAACCGTGACACCCACACCTCGATGCGGGTGCCCGGGCCGGACGAGCTGGCCGGGGGCGCACGGGGCACGGCCCGGGCGCCACGGGCCGCGGGGGCGCCACGCCCCGGCTCGGCACGCAACCGCGCGGCGGCGCGGCGACGCCGGGTGGCGCTGGGCGCCGGGGCGCTGGCGCTGGTCGCCGCGGTCGGCATCGGCACATGGCTGGCCACGTCCGGGGACGACGCGGGCGCGACCCCCCAGGACACGAAAAACTCGGCCCCACCGCACCCCTGACCCGGCCCTGCGCCACCGCGGCCTGTCTGCCACGGCCCGGACCTTTGCCCACCCGCCGCCCACCGGACTCGCCCGACCAAGAGGCCCCCACCCTGCGCCCAGGGCTCCGCCCCTGCACTCCGGTGGCTTGCCCCTCCAGCCCGCCTGATGCAGCCGGCCAAGGGGCCGCCCGGGGCTCCGTTCCTGCACTCCAGAAGCTTGCCCCGCCCGCCCACCGGACTCGCCCGACCAAGAGGCCCCCACCCTGCGCCCAGGGCCCGGAGCCTGGCTCACCCGCGTGATTCGGTGGGGGAGGCCGGGTTTACCCCGGGGCTCCGCCCCTGCACTCCGGGTGCTTGCCCCTCCCGCCCGCCGCGTGGTGGCCCCCACAGCGGTCACCGTGGTCGCCCTGCGTTCGCCGCTTGGCGGAGCCGTTACGCTGGATGCGTGGCAGTCGTCGATGTATCCGAAGAGCTCAAGTCCCTCTCCTCGACCATGGAGTCGATCGAGGCCGTTCTGGACCTCGACAGGATGAGGGCAGACATCGCCGTGCTCGAGGAGCAGGCGGCCGCGCCGTCCCTGTGGGACAACCCGGACGAGGCGCAGAAGATCACCAGCAAGCTCTCCCACCTCCAGGCCGAGGTCAGGAAGGCGGAGGCACTGCGCGGGCGGATCGACGATCTCGCCGTGCTGTTCGAGATGGCCGAGGAGGAGGACGACCCGGACACCCGGGCCGAGGCCGAGGCCGAGCTCACCGCCGTGAAGAAGGCGCTCGACGAGATGGAGGTGCGCACCCTCCTCAGCGGGGAGTACGACGCCCGTGAGGCGCTCGTGAACATCCGCGCCGAGGCCGGCGGCGTCGACGCCGCCGACTTCGCCGAGAAGCTCCAGCGCATGTACCTGCGGTGGGCCGAGCAGCGCGGTTACAAGACCGAGGTCTACGAGACGTCGTACGCCGAAGAGGCCGGGATCAAGTCCACCACCTTCGCCGTGCAGGCGCCCTACGCCTACGGGACCCTCTCCGTCGAGCAGGGCACCCACCGGCTCGTGCGGATCTCCCCCTTCGACAACCAGGGGCGCCGGCAGACCTCCTTCGCGGGTGTGGAAGTCCTTCCCGTCGTCGAGCAGTCCGATCACGTCGACATCGACGAGTCCGATCTGCGGATCGACGTCTACCGGTCCTCCGGGCCCGGCGGCCAGGGCGTCAACACCACCGACTCCGCCGTGCGGATCACCCACCTCCCCACCGGCATCGTCGTCTCCTGCCAGAACGAGCGCTCGCAGATCCAGAACAAGGCCACGGCGATGAACGTCCTCCAGGCCAAGCTGCTGGAGCGGCGTCGTCAGGAGGAGCAGGCCAAGATGGACGCCCTCAAGGGCGACGGCGGCAACTCCTGGGGCAACCAGATGCGCTCCTACGTGCTGCACCCGTACCAGATGGTCAAGGACCTGCGCACGGACTACGAAGTCGGCAACCCGGAAGCCGTGTTCAACGGTGAGATCGACGGTTTCCTGGAGGCCGGGATTCGCTGGCGCAAGCAGCAGCAGAAGTAACGCGAGGCGCGAACAGCGCTTTGTCGACAAGGCAACTGCCGCCTCCCGGGCGGCAGTTGCCTTTTGCGTTTCCGTTCCGCGCCTGCACACGGTCCCGGATGTCTGGGTTTTACATCACACTCACAGGCTTCAAGTTCCCGTAAAACGTGCGTACTTGGACATCGCGCATGGAACGGCCTTGACGTTGCTTTGAAAAATCGGAAGGGTGAAGCGTGGCATGCGTTATCTCTGGGGCGCATGTGAACCGGGGGGCTTCACTGCAGCTACCTCCGTCGATCACGGCCCCGAGCGCGCCACACTGACGATTCAGCTACTGGGGGTAGCAACCACATGACCAAGAAGACGCGGATCCGCGTCGCGCGTATCGCGGCCGGTGCCGTGATCGCCGCCGGTGCCTCGCTGACCGCGGCGGGCGCCGCATCCGCCGCGGAGGCCGACGACTGCCTGCTCGGCGTACTGTGCGTCGACGACCCGACCGACCCGCCGGTCCCGACCGACCCGACGGACCCGGGCATCCCGACGGAGCCCAACGACCCCACGCTGCCGACGGACCCGGGCATCCCGACCGAGCCCGAGGAGCCCACCGAGCCGACGCTGGAGCCGACCGAGCCCACCGAGGACCCGGTCCCGACCGCCAACCCGGAGGAGCCCACCAACCCGGGCAACGGGAACGGCAATGGCAACGGGAACGGCAACGGCGGCGGCAACGCGGCCGACCCCGACGGCGGCTCCGGTACCTCCACCCAGGAGCAGGGCTCCTCGGCCCTCACCGACACCGGCTCGGACAACACCCCGGCGCCGTCCGTCCAGGGCAGCGGCGAGGAGCTCGCCGAGACCGGTGCCGCGCAGACCACGTTCCTGCTGGTCGGCGCCGCCACGATGATCGCCGGCGGTATCGGCTTCCGTGTCCTTCCGCGCCTGATGGGCGGCAGCGGCGGAGCGGCCGCCTGACGGTAGCCGTCCGCGTACCCGCGGTACACGGCGAGGGGCCCGGAGCGTCATGCTCCGGGCCCTTGCTCGTGGGCCTGCCCGGCTCGCCAGGCCTGCTCGTGGGTGGTGCGGGCCGGGGGCCCTACGCCGCCTGGTCGGGCGGGCCGTACGCGCTCTACGCGGTCTGGTGCGCCAGCAGGGCCACCGCCGCGATCAGCACCGCCAGCAGCGCGATCAGCGTCATCGGAGTGAGTCCCGAGAAGAAGTTCTCCTGCTGCAGCCGCTCGCGGTTCGCACGGCACACAGGGCACCGGCCCTCGCTCACGGGCGCCGCGCAGTTCGCGCACACCAGCCGGTCGTACGTCATGCGCTCGCCCTCCTCGCACCGGTTCCATGTATCTCAACGCTCACGCCGCCGCGAACGTTCCCCCTCCACTGTGCCAGGTTCCTCCGGACGGTGCGCGGGGCGCTGTCCAAGGGGCGCTTAGCCAGCGCGGGGACGGTCTGTCCTGACACAAATGCGCACAACCCTCACGCAACCCCAACCGGTGACTGCGGTCCCATACCCGGTTCGCGTAAGGTCACGCTCATCTACCCCCGGCGACCCGTGGTGCATCCGTGATCCGATTCGACAACGTCTCCAAGGTCTACCCCAAGCAGAACCGCCCCGCCCTCAGGGATGTCTCCCTGGAGGTCGAGAAGGGCGAGTTCGTGTTCCTCGTGGGGTCCTCCGGCTCCGGAAAGTCCACCTTCCTGCGGCTGATCCTCCGCGAGGAGCGGTGCAGTCACGGGCAGGTGCACGTCCTGGGCAAGGACCTCGCGCGCCTCTCCAACTGGAAGGTGCCGCAGATGCGGCGCCAGCTGGGGACGGTGTTCCAGGACTTCCGTCTCCTGCCGAACAAGACGGTCGCCGAGAACGTCGCCTTCGCGCAGGAGGTCATCGGCAAGTCGCGCGGCGAGATCCGCAAGTCCGTCCCCCAGGTGCTCGACCTCGTCGGGCTCGGCGGAAAGGAGGACCGGATGCCCGGCGAGCTGTCCGGCGGCGAGCAGCAGCGCGTCGCCATCGCGCGGGCCTTCGTCAACCGGCCCAAACTGCTCATCGCCGACGAGCCGACCGGCAACCTCGACCCGCAGACCTCCGTCGGCATCATGAAGCTGCTGGACCGCATCAACCGGACCGGCACGACCGTGGTGATGGCGACGCACGACCAGAACATCGTGGACCAGATGCGCAAGCGCGTCATCGAGCTGGAGAAGGGCCGACTCGTCCGCGACCAGGCACGCGGCGTCTACGGCTACCAGCACTGACCGCCGTCTGCAGACGCTCCACGGAAAGGCTTGACCAGACGCCATGCGTGCCCAGTTCGTCCTGTCGGAGATCGGTGTGGGTCTCCGCCGCAATCTGACGATGACCTTCGCCGTCATCGTCTCCGTCGCCCTGTCGCTCGCCCTGTTCGGCGGGTCGCTCCTGATGAGCGACCAGGTCAACACCATGAAGGGCTACTGGTACGACAAGGTCAACGTCTCGATCTTCCTCTGCAACAAGAGCGACGCCGAGTCCGACCCCAACTGCGCCAAGGGCGCGGTCACCGACGACCAGAAGAAACAGATCAAGGCCGACCTGGCGAAGATGTCGGTCGTTCAGAAGGTCACGTACGAGTCGCAGGACGAGGCCTACAAGCACTACAAGGAGCAGTTCGGCGACTCCCCGCTGGCCGCCTCCCTCACGCCGGACCAGATGCAGGAGTCGTACCGCATCAAGCTGAAGGACCCGGAGAAGTACCAGGTCATCGCCACCGCCTTCAACGGCCGGGACGGCGTGCAGTCCGTGCAGGACCAAAAGGGCATCCTGGACAACCTCTTCAAACTGCTGAACGGCATGAACTGGGCCGCGCGGGCGGTGATGGCACTCATGCTGGTCGTCGCGCTGATGCTGATCGTCAACACCGTGCGCGTCTCGGCGTTCAGCCGGCGGCGCGAGACGGGCATCATGCGCCTGGTCGGCGCCTCGGGCTTCTACATCCAGGCGCCGTTCATCATGGAGGCAGCGGTCGCCGGACTCATCGGCGGCACGCTCGCGTGCGGCTTCCTGCTGATCGCCCGGTACTTCCTCATCGACCACGGACTGGCCCTGGCCGACCAGCTGACACTGATCAACTTCATCGGCTGGGACGCCGTGTTGACGAAGCTGCCGCTCATCCTCGCCACGAGCCTTCTGATGCCCGCGTTGGCCGCGTTCTTCGCGCTGCGCAAGTACTTGAAGGTGTGACGCATACCAACGAGGGCCGTGCGGTCAACGGACCGTACGGCCCTTTGCCTTGTCCTAGACTCACCGGCATGTCAGGTCGTGACCTGTTCTGTCAGCCCCGTCGCATCCGCCGCGGGGCCGCCCTGACCTTGGTGTTCGCGAGCGTGCTCGCCGCAGGTGCCGCCACCGGGTCCCTGCCCGGGACCGACCGCAAGACCGCTGCGGAGGACGCCCGTTCGGCCGCTCCCGCCGGGCATCACGCGGACGTCGCCAGGGCGGCCGAGGAGGCCGCGGCCGACGGCAAGTCCCCCATGGAGGCCGCTCGACGCGCCGTCAGCCGCAGCGGCGACCGGTGGGCCGCCGTCTACTCCCCGGGTGAGTACGAGGAGTTCGAGGAGGCCCTCGACGGCCGGTACACCGGTGTCGGGCTGTGGGCGCGGCGCGAGACCGACGGCCGGATCGAGGTGACCAAGGTGCGGGCCGGATCGCCCGCCGCCGACGCCGGGATCCGCGCGGGCGACCGGCTGCGCAGCGTCGACGGGCACCGGGTCGACGGGCGGCCCGTCACCGAGGTCGTCTCCTTACTGCGCGGCGACGCGACCGACGCGCAGGCCGGTACGACCGTCCGCCTCGGCCTGGAGCGCGGCACGCGCGCGTGGACCGAGACACTGCGCCGGGCGCGCCTGTCCGCGGACTCGGTCACTGTTCGAGAACTCGCCGGCGGCGTCACCGTCATCGAGGTCGCCGCGTTCACCAAGGGCGCCGGCGACCAGGTGCGCGAGGCCGTACGGCAGGCACCGGACGGCGCGGGCGTCGTCCTCGACCTGCGCGGCAACTCCGGCGGCCTGGTCGGCGAGGCCGTCACCGCCGCCTCCGCCTTCCTCGACGGCGGCCTGGTCGCCACCTACGACGTCGAGGGCGAGCAGCGGGCCCTGCACGCCGAGACCGGCGGCGACACGGCCAGGCCCCTGGTCGCGCTCGTCGACGGAGGCACGATGAGCGCGGCCGAGCTGCTGACCGGCGCCCTGCAGGACCGCGGCCGGGCCGTCGTCGTCGGCTCCCGCACCTTCGGCAAGGGCTCGGTGCAGATGCCGAGCCGGCTGCCCGACGGCTCCGTCGCCGAGCTGACCGTCGGGCACTACCGCACCCCCTCCGGCCGCAGCGTCGACGGCCGAGGCATCACGCCCGACCTCGAGGCGGACGAGGGAGCCCTGCGGCAGGCCGAGACGGTCCTGAGCGGCCTCGGCGAGCCCCGCCGACCACGCCGTTAATCGACTTCCCGCGCACCCCCTCCGTGGTGCGAAAATGGGCGGCACTATGGCTAAGGAAAAAGGGCGCAAGCTGATCGCGCAGAACAAGAAGGCGCGGCACGACTACCACATCATCGACACCTACGAGGCCGGACTGGTCCTCACGGGTACCGAGGTGAAGTCGCTGCGCCAGGGGCGGGCGTCGCTGGTCGAGGGCTTCGTCCAGATGGACGGGCACGAGGCGTGGCTGCACAACGTGCACGTGCCGGAGTACAGCCAGGGCACCTGGACCAACCACAGCGCCCGCCGCAAGCGGAAGCTGCTGCTGCACCGCGCCGAGCTGGACAAGCTGGAGGCGAAGGCGCAGGAGACCGGCCACACGATCGTGCCGCTGTCCCTCTACTTCAGGGACGGCCGCGCCAAGATCGAGATCGCGCTGGCGAAGGGCAAGAAGGAGTACGACAAGCGCCAGACGCTCCGCGAGAAGCAGGACCGGCGCGAGGCCGAGCGCGTGATGTCGGCCGTACGCCGCAAGGCCCGGGCGTAGGGCCTGTCGCCGTCCGGCAGGCCCTGGCCGCCGGGGCAGGGTTGCGGTGCCGGGCCGCGTGGAACCCGGTACCCCGGCGGGGCGACCGCCGAGGAATACGGTGGCGTCCGCGGGCGTTGATCTCGTACGATGGCACCTGCACCGCACAGCCGGTGCGCGGGCACCTCCCAGGAGGTGCGCACCTTGAGAAATCAACATGGGGATGATCGGTTTCGACAGCGGATGTCGAAGCAGGGGAAGCGTGTCGAGGAAGCGGCCATGATCTCGTAAACCACAGGCCGAAAAAAATAACTGCCAATTCCAAGGCAAAGCTCTCCCAGGGCGAGCTCGCCCTCGCTGCCTGATCTAAGGCCGCGAGCGCAGCTCCCCTACCAAAGGGAGTGTCAGTCCGGGGAAGTTCCCGACCCGGGTCCTGGCATCATCTAGGGAACTAAACCTCGATCCCGGTCACGGGGTGAAGAGGGAAACCACACAGTGACTGGGCCCGTCGGAGACTTGTCCGCGTGATCTCCGGGGCCGAGAAAAGCACAGCGGACTGCACACGGAGAAGCCCTGGTTCTGCACCGTTGGACGCGGGTTCGATTCCCGCCATCTCCACGATCGGGAGGTCCCCGGACCTCCTCACCCATGTGGGCGAAGGCCCCGCCGCTCGGAGCGGCGGGGCCTTCGTCATCTCCGAACGGCCCTGCTGGAACGACACTCTTCTGCACCGGTAACGGGACATGGGGGTTCGCATGCTTCGCGACCGAGGTCATCAACCCCGACAGGTACGAGCTGACCGGCGTCGGTCCGTGCGCCAGGTCTGGGCCCGTGTCCTGATGACCACCAGGCGCCGGGGTTGCACCTGGTGGGTCAACACGTCAGACCACCGCTCTCCGTGCCGTGCTCGCCCGCTCCGTCAGACGTGGGGCCAGCAGGGTTGCGTCCGGTACGGTCGCGCCGTCCAGTTTCTTCATCAGCAGCTCCACCGCCCGCGCCCCCACCTCCGCCGACGGCAGTGCCACGGACGTGACGGGAACGCGCAGCGCCGCGGCGACCTCGTCGGGGCACAGAGCGATCACCGACAGGTCGCCGGGGACCCGGAGGCCCAGCTCCTCGAAGGCGTCGATCAGTGGCTCCAGGAGGGGTTCGTTGTGGACCACGACGCCGGTCAGCGCCGGCTGCTCGCGCAGCAGGTGCTCGGCGATCCGGCGGGCCGCGTCGGCACCGGTCTCGCACGGGTGCACGGCGGAGGCCAGCCGGTGCCGGTCGGCGGCGGCGGTGAAGCCCTGCACGAGACGCTGCGCGAACGCGGTGCGGCGGACGTAGACCTCCGGTGGCGAGCCGACCAGGGCGACCACCCGGTGACCAAGCCGCACCAGATGCTCCACGCACGCCTCACCGGCCGCCTTGAAGTCCAGGTCGATGCAGGTCAGGCCGTCCGGTTCGGCGGGGAAGCCGATCAGTACGGACGGCCGGTCCAGGGAGCGCAGCAGCGGCAGGCGCGGGTCGTGGAGCTGGACGTCCATGACGAGCAGGGCGTCCACCAGGGCCGTGTCCGCCACCCGGCGCAGCCCGTCCTCGCCCTCCTCCTGGGTGAGCAGCAGCACGTCGTGGTCGTACCGGCGGGCCGCCGTCACCACCGACACCGCGAACTGCATCGCCACCGGTACGTGGATCCCGGCCCGCAGGGGGATCACCAGGGCCAGCACGTTGGACTTGCTGCTGGCGAGGGCGCGGGCGCCGGCGTGCGGGCGGTAGCCCAGTTCCCGGATGGCCGCCTCGACACGGCGCCGGGTCTCCTCCGAGATGGGCCGCTTGCCGCTCAGCGCGTAGGACACGGTGCTGGGCGAGACCCCGGCGCGCCGGGCCACATCCGTGATCTTCACCATCAGCCCAGCTCCAGCGACAGGAACCCGGTGCCGGCCGAAGCCCGCACCTCGCGGTCGCCGGCGGCCAGCCCCCAGGACCTGGCCGGGTCGCCGCAGGAGGCGCGCAGGGTGTCCCCTTCGCGTACGACCGTGAAGGTCACGTCCCCGACCGGCACCGTCACCTGCTCGCCCCGCCTGAGGCCGTACGCCCGCAGGGTGACCCCGTCGGCGTGGTCGTAGTCGGGACGGTCGTCGACCGCGCCGACGGGAAGCACGGCCCCGGGCCTGACCAGCAGGGGCACGCTCAGGAAGCCGTGCTTCTCGCGCACCCAGCGCGGCCCGGTGACCGTCTCGCCGGTCAGGAAGTGGGTCCAGGTGCCCTCGGGCACGTAGTACGTGACGTCCCCCTCGTCGGAGAACACCGGCGCGACCAGCAGGTCCGGTCCGAGCATGTACTGTCGTTCCAGGTGCGCGCAGCCCGGGTCGTCCGGGAACTCCAGCACCATCGCCCGCATCATCGGAACGCCCTCGGCGTGGGCGGAGCGCGCGGCCCCGTAGAGGTAGGGCATGAGCCGCAGCTTCAGCCGGGTGAACAGCCGCAGCACGTCCACGGCCTCCTCGTCGAACAGCCAGGGGACGCGGTACGACGACGACCCGTGCAGGCGGCTGTGCGAGGACAGCAGGCCGAAGGCGATCCACCTCTTGAACAGCGCGGGGGTGGGGGTGCCCTCGAACCCGCCGATGTCATGGCTCCAGTAGCCGAAGCCGGACAGGCCGAGCGACAGGCCGCCGCGCAGCGATTCGGCCATCGACTCGTACGTGGCCTCGCAGTCGCCGCCCCAGTGCACCGGGAACTTCTGGCTGCCGGCCGTCGCCGAGCGGGCGAAGACGACGGCCTCCTCCTCACCGCGGTGCTTGCGCAGCACGTCGAAGACGGTCTGGTTGTACAGGTACGTGTAGTAGTTGTGCATCCGCTCCGGGTCGGAGCCGTCCGCCCAGGCCACGTCGAGAGGCACCCGCTCGCCGAAGTCGGTCTTGAAGCAGTCGACGCCCTGCGCGAGCACCGCCTCCAGCTTGGCCGCGTACCAGTCGCGGGCCGCGGGCGACGTGAAGTCGACCAGCGCCATGCCGGGCTGCCACAGGTCCCACTGCCAGACGCTGCCGTCCGGCCGCCTCAGCAGGTGCCCGAGCGCCTTGCCCTCGGCGAACAGCGGGGAGCGCTGGGCGATGTACGGGTTGATCCACACACAGATGCGCAGGCCCTTCGCCTTCAGCCGGGCCAGCATCCCCTCCGGGTCCGGGAAGACCCGCGGGTCCCACCGGAAGTCGCACCAGTGGAACTCGCGCATCCAGAAGCAGTCGAAGTGGAAGACGGAGAGCGGGAGTTCGCGCTGCTTCATGCCCTCGATGAAGGAAGTGACTGTCTCCTCGTCGTAGGAGGTGGTGAAGGACGTCGACAGCCACAGGCCGAAGGACCAGGGCGGCGGGAGTGCCGGGCGGCCCGTGAGGGCCGTGTACTTGCGCAGGATCTCCTTCGGGGTCGGCCCGTAGACGACGTAGTACGTCAACTGCTGGGTCTCCGCGCTGAACTGCACCCGGGAGACGACCTCCGAGCCCACCTCGAAGGACACCTTGCCCGGGTGGTCGACGAAGACGCCGTAGCCCGCGTCCGTGAGGTAGAACGGGACGTTCTTGTAGGCCTGTTCGGTGGCCGTGCCGCCGTCGGCGTTCCAGATGTCGACGACCTGGCCGTTCTTGACCAGCGGACCGAAGCGCTCACCGAGGCCGTAGACGCTCGTCCCCACGCCGAGGTCGAGCTGCTCCCGCAGGTAGTGGGCGCCCGCCCCGTCGCGCATGATGCCCATGCCCTTGGTGGAGCTGGAGGTGAGCGTGCGGCCGTGCGCGAGGAAGTCGACGTGCCAGGAGCCGGTGCGGGCCACCCGGACCGACAGCGCGCCCGAGGTCAGGGTCGCGTGCTCGTCGTCGTACGCGATCTGCGGCGGGACGTCCTCCTCGTGTACCTCGAACTCCGGGCCGCGCGGCTGCTCGCCGTCGAAGTGGGTGAAGGTGACGCCGATGACGTCGGGCATCGGGGCGTGCGCGCTGATCGTCACGACCGGTCCCTTCAGCAGGTCGCCGCGATGGCGGATGGGCTGGGTCGGCGCGTGGATCTCCAGCGCGCCGTCCTGCGCGGTGACGTCGAGCACCTGCACCGGATGGGCCGCGGTGACGCCCTCGCGCAGCAACCAGTAACCGTCGGTGAACTTCATGTGGGGGGTCCTTACTTCACGGCGCCCACGGCGATGCCGCGGGTCAGCGTCCGCTGGAAGACGAGGAAGAACACGAGGGCGGGCAGGACGCCGAGCAGGGCGGCCGCGTTGGTCATGGTGGCGTCCATCAGACGCTGGCCCTGGAGGACGCCGAGGGCCACCGACACCGTCTGGTTGTCGTTGGAGATCAGCATGACCAGGGGGAGCAGGAACTCGTTCCAGGTCCAGATGAAGAAGAAGACCAGGAGCACGCCGAGGGTCGGGCGGCTGACGGGGACCACGATCCGCCACAGCACCTGCCACCTGCCCGCCCCGTCGATGCGGGCGGCCTCGATGATCTCGCGCGGGAACCGGCCCAGCACCGACGACAGCAGATACGTGCCGAAGGCCGCCTGGATCACCGTGAACACGATGATCACGCTGAGCCGGGTGTCGTAGAGGCCGACCTCCTTGCTCAGGTAGTAGATCGGGTAGACCAGCGCCTCCTGCGGGAGCATGTTCGCCAGCACGAAGAACGCCAGCACCCAGGTGCGGCCCTTGATCCGGCCGATGCCGATCGCGTACGCGTTGAGGACGGACAGGACCGCCGCGAACACGGCCACCCCGCCGCTGATCAGCACGGAGTTGAGGAGTTTCTGCCCGTAGTCGACGCGCTCCCAGAAGTCCTTCAGGCCGTCCAGGTAGAGGCCGTCGGGCAGGCTGAGCGGGCCGTTGCGGGCGTACTCGGCGGGGGACTTGACCGCGTTGACCGCCACGATCAGGAACGGGACGATCATGAAGAGCGCGGCGATGCACAGGGCGACGAGCACCGGGTACCGGCGTACGGCGGTCATGCGCGGGTCCCCTCCTCCGCGTCCTCGGCCCGCGTCTGGAGCTTCAGCCCGACCAGCGCCAGGGCGAGGATGATCATGGTCAGCACGGTGGAGATCGCGGCGCCGTAGCCGACCTGGGTCTTCTCGAAGAACGTGGTGAAGGAGAAGTAGGAGGGCACGTCGGTGGCGCCTCCGGGGCCGCCCTTGGTCAGCACGTACACCGCGCCGAACACCTTGAGCGCGGCGATCGAGCACCAGGTGAGCACCACGTACGTCTCCGGCCGGATCTGCGGCAGCGTGATGTGCCAGAAGCGGCGCCACCAGCCGGCGCCGTCCAGCTCGGCCGCCTCGTACAGCTGCGGGTCGACGCGCTGCAGGCCCGCCATGAAGACGACCAGCGGGAAGCCGATCTGGACCCAGACCATGACGCCCATGACGCTGTAGAGCGCGAGGTCGGGGTCGCCGAGCCAGTCCTGCTGCCAGGACGACAGGCCCACGGCCCGCAACAGGGCGTTGAGGGAGCCGTTCTCGGGGGCGAGGATCCAGCTCCAGACGATGCCGGCGACCGCGATGGGCAGCACCTGGGGGAGGTAGAAGCAGGCGCGCAGAACGGCCGCCCACCCGCTGCCGGCGTGCTTGCCGACGTAGTCGAACAGGGCCGCGGCCAGGACCAGGCCGATCGCCGTCGGGACGAGGGCCATCGCCACGACCATGAACAGGCTGTGCCGGAAGGACGCCCAGAACTCGCTGTCGTCCATCAGTTCGCGGTAGTTGGCGAGGCCCGACCAGCTCGGGCTGCCCACGCCCTGCCAGTCGGTGAAGCTCACGCCCGTGTTCATCAGGAACGGCACGACGACGACGGCGAGGAAGGCGAGGACACCGGGGAGCAGGAACAGGGCGTAGGAGTCGCGGGGGCGGCGGCGCGGACGACCGGCGGGTGCCTGCCCACCGGTCACCCGCTTGTCGACGGTGACCGTCATCGCTTCGGCGCGCCCTTGTCGTACGCCTCCTGCAGCGCGTCGAGGTACGCGTCCGGCTGCGCGCTGCCGGTGATCAGCTTCTGCGTCTCGGAGACCAGGACGTCGTAGAAGCCGGGGACGGGCCAGTCGGGGTAGAAGGCCAGGCCGTCCTGGCGGGAGAGGGCGTTGAAGTCGGCGATGAGCGTCTTGGCCCGCGGGTCGGTGATGGCGTGCGCGTCGGCCGCGACCGGGACGCCGCCCTTGTTGCCGAGCAGGTTCTGGATCTTCTTCGACATGGTGATGTCGATGAAGTCGTAGGCGAGCTCCTTGTTCCCGGCCCCCTGGGGGACCACCCACAGGTTGCCGCCGGAGCCGAGGGTGAGGTGGGCGTCGGGCCACAGGAACGTGCCCCAGTCGAACGCCGCCTCCGCCTCGACCCGGCCGAACCACCAACTGCCCGAGAACATGATCGGCGCCTTGCCCCGCATGAAGGAGACACCGGCGTCCTCCGCCTTGGTGCTGGACGAGGTCTTGGCGATGTATCCCTTCCGCACCCAGTCGGCGAAGGTCTCGGCGCCGTACGTCCAGGCCGCGTCGTGGAAGTCGGTCTCGCCCTCGTACTGCTCGTACGCGTCGACCCAGGAGCGGTCGGCCTTCGACAGGGCCAGCTGGTACAGGTACTGCTGGGCCATGTACTCGGCGCCCGCGTTGGCCAGCGGGGTGACGCCCTCCTCGACGAACCTGTCCATGGCGGCGGTCAGTTCGGCGAAGGTCTTCGGCTCGGCGATGCCGTACTTCTCGAACAGGTCCTTGTTGTAGTAGACCAGTGTGTACTCGGCGTAGTTGGGGACTCCGTACCACTTGCCGGAGCCCATCACGCCGTCGGCGTCGTAGACACTGGTGGTGCGTACGCCCGGGCTGAGCTTCTTGTCCCAGCCGCGCTCGGTCGCCTCGGCGGTCAGATCGGTCAGCAGGCCCTGCTGGGAGAGCAGGCCCGCCGTCGCGTTGCCTTTGTTGTACTCCATCAGGTCGGGGGCGTCGCTCGAGTTGAGCACCATGGGCGCGGTCTTCTGGATCTGCTCGAAGCCCTTCTCCTCGAACTCGACCCGCACGCCCGGGTGCGTCCTCTCGAACTCCTTGATGGCCTCGTTCCAGGCCGCGCCCATCGCGCTGTCCGGGCCCTCGTAGTGCCACAGCTTCAGGGTCCTGCCGTCGGAGGAGCCGCTGTCCGAGTCACCGCAGGAGGTCATGAGCAGAGAACCCGCGAGGACCACCGCCGCCGCCACCACACGCCTTCGTTCCGTCAACATCCCGTGCCTCCAGGGGGAGCCGGATGGGTAGGTCGGGGCGCCACGCAGGGTCGTCGAAGGGTTCGATGCGCGGCGTCGAAGCGCTTCGACGGGCGACGGTATGTCCGGCCTCCGGACGGCGTCAATGGGTGGTACGAGAATCGTTGAAGCGATTCGACTATGCCGTCGGTGAGACCAGGGCTAGACAGATCATCAGGGCCACGGCGGCAGCCGTCACCGGCACCCCGTACCCGGCCGTCGCCGACACGCGTTCCACCGTCCAGCCGCCGACCGCGCTGCCGCAGGCGATACCGCCCAGCAGACCGGTCACGGCCAGGGTCATGCCCTCGTTCAGACGGCCGGCGGGGGTGCGCCGCTGGACCAGCGTCATGGTGGTGACCATCGTCGGGGCGGTGGCCATCCCGGCGGCCAGCAGCGCGCCGGCGAGCAGCAGGAGCGAGCCGGACAGCGCCGCCGCGAGCAGCGGCAGGGTCAGCAGGGCCGTCATCGCGGCCACGCACCACGGCAGGCGGGACTCGGCCGGACCGGCCGGAGCGGCGGCCCCGTACACCAGGCCCGCCGCACAGGAGCCGGCCGCCTGCAGGGCGAGGACGACGCCCGCCGCCGCCTTGTGACCCTGTGCGTCCGCGAAGGCGATCGTCACGACCTCCATCGCCCCGAACACCGCGCCCGTCGCCAGGCACACCGCGAGCAGCGGCGGCATGCCGGGCGCGCGCAGTGGTGCGCCCGCGGTGTCCGTACGTCCCCGCGCCGGCGGTTCGGTCGAGCGTTGCGCGGCGAAGAGCAGGACGCCGGTCATCAGCAGCACCGCGCCGGCCAGCGTGCCCGCCTCCGGGAAGAAGGTGCCGCACAAGAAGGCCGCCAGCACCGGCCCGAGCATGAAGCACAACTCGTCCGCGGCCTGTTCGAAGGAGTTCGCGGTGTGCAGGGCGGCGGGGGCCTCGGGGTCGTCTTTCAGCAGGTGGGCCCAGCGGGCGCGGGACATGCCGCCGGTGTTGGGCGTGGTGGCGGTGGCGGCGTACGCGGCGAACAGCGTCCAGTCGGGGGCGCCGTGGCGCACGCACAGCAGCAGCGCGAGCGAGCCGAGCACGGCGATCGCCGTGGCGGGTACCGCGATCCGGGCCTGGCCGTACCGGTCGACGAGCCGAGCGGTCCACGGCGCGACCACCGCGGTCGCCGCCAGCCCGGTCGCCGTGACGGCTCCGGCGAGGGCGTACGAGCCCCGCGCACCGGCGATCATGATGACCGCGCTCACACTGAACATGCCCATCGGCAGCCGGGCGATCAGGTTCCCGGCCGTGAAGGCACGGGCGCCCGGGAGCGCGAGGAGACGCCGGTACGGGCCGGGCGGGCGGCGGCGGGCGCGGGTACGGGGGCGGAAGTCGGCGGCGACGAGGGTGTCGGCGGTGACGGTGAGCACCAGGGCTTCTCGGGAAGGCGGTTGCGGCATGCGTCCACCGTCACCCCGGGTGGATCAAGAGGTCCAACACCTTCTCCGTACCGATTCACGCACCGCCGTTGTAAGTTCGCCGGATGCCCGGGACACCCGCGATACCGACCCACCTCGACCCCCGCCTCCTGCGCGCCTTCGTCACCGTCGCCGAGGAACTGCACTTCACCCGCGCCGCGGCCCGCCTGTACGTCGCCCAGCAGGCGCTCAGCCGCGACGTACGGCGCCTCGAACGGGACCTTGGGGCCGAGCTGTTCGTCCGGACCACCCGGCAGGTGACGCTGACCGCCGACGGCGAGCGGCTGCTGCCGTACGCCCGGCGTGTGCTCCAGGCGCAGGACGAGCTGCTCGCCGCCTTCGGGCAGGCCCGGCCGCTCCTGGTGGATCTCAACTCCCCGGGCCTGGTCACTCCCCGCCGTGTGCTGCACCTGGCCCGGGAACTGGCCCCCGACCACGAGCTGATGGCCCGCTTCGAGAGCGGCCTGACCGGGGCGGCGGGCGAGCTGCTCGCGGGCCGGCTGGACGCGTCGTTCGGGCGGTTCGCCGGGCTGGCCCCCGCGCTGCGGGCCGGTCTCGACCACCAGCCGGTGCGCTACGAGCCGATGGCCGTCGTGCTGCCCGAGGACCACCGGCTGGCGTCCCTGGCGGCGGTGCCGCTCGCCGCCCTGGCGGGCGAGGCCGTGTACGCGGGCGCCGGGAACCCGCGGACCCCGGAGTGGACCGACCTCGCGCGACGGCTGTTCGAGGGGCGGGGCATCGAGGTCGCGCCGCCCGCCCCGCTGGCCGTCGGGGACGAGGAGTTCCAGCGGCTCATGGCCCGCACCCGGAACCCGGTCCTCGCCGTGGTGGACTTCCCGCCCCTGCCGTCGACCGTGCTGCGGCCGCTGGTCGACCCCGTGCCCCTGTCGCCGGTGTCGCTGGTGTGGCGACGAGGGCTGACCCACCCCGCACTGGACGCGCTGCGCAGGGCGGCGGCCCGGCTCGCGGCCGAGGAGGGGTGGCTGCGGCGGCCTGTCGACGGGTGGATTCCGGCCAGTGACGATGTCCTCATGGTGTCTCGCCAGTGACACGAATCGTCACAGTGAAAACACACAACCTCCGCGTGCGCTACATTCATCGCCCGAGCACAGTGTGATAAACGGGGCGCGCGAACCGGGTGGGGGCCCGGTCCGACGGCAGGTGCTCACGCCGACTGCGCACCCGTGAACGGTCCCGTGGGGGGGAAGTGCGCGCGTGAAACATTGGCCAGAAGACGCCCAACCCGTTTGGCCCGAGGTCGCGTCCGCGACCAAGGAAATCCCGGTTGCTAACGATGAGCGGGGCCGAAGAGTCACGCGGGACGTCCCGCGGAGCGCCACCGCCGACGAGCGACTGCTGCGCGGCATCCCCCGGCAGAGCGAGGGCGAGGCCGAGAGAGAGGTCCTCTCCTCGCAGGGCGGGGCCGACGAACCCCTCGTCGTCCGCGACCCCTGGCGGCAGCACACCGGTGTCACCGAGCACACCCACGACCCGCACGAGGTGACCGTCCAGCTCGACGCCGTGCAGTTCGGTGACGGAGTCCTGCGGCAGGCGCGGGGCGGGCCGGACCAGGCTCACGACGGCCCCTCCGACGGGCCCGTCTTCGTGGACGCGACCGGTCGCCGCAGCCGCCGCTTCCGCCGGGCCGGCATGGCCGTCGGCCTGGTCTGCGCCGGCTACGCCGTGGTCATCGCCGCGACCGTGCTGTCGGGCAACTCCGACGCGCCCTGGCTGCCCGTACCGGGCCAGCAGGACGACAGGCCCGCCGGCCAGGTCGACACCTCGCCCCGCCCCGCCGAGCCGGCGCCGACGGACGGCGCCGCCACCACCGTCCCGGGCAGCGCGCCCACGGCCGACCAGGTCACGGCATCGTCGCCGGGCATCAGCGCCACCGAGCCCGGCACCACCGCCCGGCCCGAGCAGCCGGACGGGTCCACCGCCCCGAAGCCGACGCCGACCCGGGCGGCCCCGAAGCCGCCGGGCACCGGCGGCACCGTCCCGACCCCGGCCCCGCCGACGGACGCGCCGACCACGCAGCCCCCGGACCCGACGCCGACGGACCCGCCCACGACCGGCCCGACCGAGCCCACGGACGACGGCGGCGGCGACGACGGCGACGGCGACGGCGGAACCGACACGGTCGCCGACGGCCAGGCCACCGCGCAGCCCGTCGCCGACAGCCCCGCCGAGCAGCCGGAGCAGTCCTCCCCGTCCCCCGCACCGTCCTCGGAGCACGTCCTCTGATGCCACCCCGCACCCGCCGTCCCGGGCCCGCGAACGTAGCCCGCGACGGCTCCCCGCGGCGCCGCCTGCCCATGCGCCTGCTGCTGCCTGTGCTCGTCCTGGTCGCCCTGATGGCGATGCTGATGCTGCGCGGCTTCGTGCACAGCGAGATCCTGGCCGACCACCGCGTGCGGCCGCCCGCCGCCACCGACAAGGTGCCGCAGAAGATCCTCGAAGGCGGCCCCGTCATCGACACCCGTGGCGGCCGCACCGAGACCCTGCGCATGCCGGACCGCCACGTGGTCCTCACCTTCGACGACGGCCCGGACCCGACCTGGACGCCGAGGGTCCTGGACGTCCTGAGGAAGCACGACGCGCACGCGGTGTTCTTCGTCACCGGCACCATGACCTCACGCCACCCGGACCTCGTCCGGCGCATGGTCGAAGAGGGCCACGAGGTCGGCCTGCACACCTTCAACCACCCCGACCTGTCCTACCAGTCGAAGAAGCGCATCGACTGGGAGCTGTCCCAGAACCAGCTCGCGCTCTCCGGCGCGGCGGGCATCCGTACGTCCCTGTTCCGTCCGCCGTACTCCTCCTTCGCCGGCGCCATGGACAACAAGTCCTGGCCGGTCACCGAGTACATCGGAAGCCACGGCTACCTCACCGTCGTCAACAACACCGACAGCGAGGACTGGCGCAGGCCCGGGGTGGAGGAGATCATCCGCAAGGCCACCCCGAAGGGCGGCAAGGGCGCGATCGTGCTGATGCACGACTCCGGCGGCGACCGCTCGCAGACCGTCGCGGCGCTGGACCGGATGCTGCCGGACCTGAAGAA
Organism: Streptomyces bullii; assembly: GCF_042657145.1. Taxonomy (NCBI): domain Bacteria; kingdom Bacillati; phylum Actinomycetota; class Actinomycetes; order Kitasatosporales; family Streptomycetaceae; genus Streptomyces; species Streptomyces bullii. The sequence goes on along the minus strand of NZ_JBHSNY010000001.1, from coordinate 854,267 downwards.
GCGCGGCTATGCGTTCGCCAACCTCACCGAGGCGCTGGGCGCCCCGAGCGCGCATACCGAGGTCACGGGCCTGGAGCTGTGGAAGGGCACGGCGTGGATCGTCCTGGTCCAGGCATCCGAGCACCTCACCGACGGGCTGGTCGTCGGCCTCGCGATCGTCGGCACCCTCGTCATCGCCCGCTTCGTGCTCATGCTGCTGCTCTCCGGGGCGCACGCGCGCCGGGTGCGCCGCCGTGACTTCAGCTGGGGACCGCCGGTCACCGAACCGGTGTCGGTGCTGGTCCCGGCGTACAACGAGGCCAAGTGCATCGAGAACACGGTCCGTTCGCTTGCCGCGAGCGACCACCCCGTCGAGGTCCTCGTCGTCGACGACGGCTCCTCCGACGGCACGGCCCGCATCGTCGAGGCGATGGGCCTGCCGAACGTCCGGGTGATCCGCCAGCTCAACGCGGGCAAGCCGGCCGCGCTCAACCGCGGTGTGGCCAACGCCCGGTACGACCTGATCGTGATGATGGACGGCGACACGGTCTTCGAACCGTCCACGGTCAGGGAACTGGTGCAGCCCTTCGCCGACCCGCGCGTCGGCGCGGTCGCGGGCAACGCCAAGGTCGGCAACAAGGACAGCCTCATCGGCGCATGGCAGCACATCGAGTACGTGATGGGCTTCAACCTCGACCGCCGCATGTACGACGTCCTGCGCTGCATGCCCACGATCCCCGGCGCGGTCGGAGCCTTCCGGCGGGCCGCCCTGGAACGGGTCGGCGGCATGAGCGACGACACCCTCGCCGAGGACACCGACATCACCATGGCCCTGCACCGGGACGGCTGGCGCGTGGTGTACGCGGAGAACGCCCGCGCCTGGACCGAGGCACCCGAGACGGTGCAACAGCTGTGGTCCCAGCGCTACCGCTGGTCCTACGGCACCATGCAGGCGATCTGGAAACACCGCCGCGCGCTGGTCGAGAAGGGCCCGTCGGGCCGCTTCGGCCGCGTCGGCCTGCCCTTCGTGTCCCTGTTCATGGTCGTGGCCCCGCTCCTGGCCCCCCTGATCGACGTCTTCCTCCTCTACGGGCTGGTCTTCGGCCCGACACAGAAGACGGTCATGGCCTGGCTGGGCGTCCTGGCGATCCAGGCCGTCTGCGCGGCCTACGCCTTCCGCCTGGACCGCGAACGCATGACCCACCTGATCTCGCTGCCCCTGCAACAGCTCCTCTACCGCCAGCTGATGTACGTCGTCCTGCTCCAGTCCTGGATCACCGCCCTGACCGGCGGCCGTCTGCGCTGGCAGAAGCTGCGCCGCACCGGCGTGGTGGACACGCCCGGCGGTGGCGCGGCGCCGGGCAGGGTGCCGGCCGACACCGCTGATCGGAGGCCGGTCGCATGACGTACGGACACCCTTCCGGGACGGGCCCGGGCTCCCCCGGGGAGCCGACGTACGACTTCCCGCACTCGGCGTCCGGCCGTCCGGGCGCGGAGTACGGCTTCCCGCACCAGCGGACGACGGAGCTGGACCCGGCCCCCGGGCCGACCTCGGTCCCCGACCCCGCCTCCCCGGCGCGGCGGCCGGGCCGTGACCGCTACCTCGACCTGCTGCGCTCGATCGCCCTGGTCCGGGTCGTCGTCTACCACCTGTTCGGCTGGGCCTGGCTGACCGTGCTGTTCCCGTCGATGGGCGTGATGTTCGCGCTGGCGGGTTCGCTGATGGCGCGCTCGCTGAACCGCCCGGCGTGGGGCGTGATCCGGGGCCGGATCCGCCGGCTGCTGCCTCCGCTGTGGGTGTTCAGCGCGGTGGTCCTGACCCTGCTGTTCGCCGCCGGCTGGAACCCCGCGAAGGATCCGTACCAGGGCGGCGCCTGGGCCCTGGCCGACCTGGTGAACTACGTTGTCCCGATCGGCGCCCCGCCCTTCCCCTGGCACATCGGCTCGAAGTCGGGCCTGCTGGAGGACACCTGGGCGGTGCAGGCGGCGGGTCCACTGTGGTACCTGCGCGCCTACCTGTGGTTCGTCGTCGCCTCCCCGCTGCTGCTGTGGGCGTTCCGCCGGGCACCGTGGCCGACGCTGCTGGCGCCGCTCGCCCTCACGGCGGTCGTCGGCACCGGCCTGGTGACCATCCCCGGCGAGACCGGCAACGCCGTCACCGACTTCGCGGCCTACGGCGGCTGCTGGGTGCTGGGCTTCGCCCATCACGACGGGCTGCTCCGGCGCGTCCCCCGCTACCTGGCGATCTCCTGCGCGGCCCTGCTGATGGCCTTCGGCCTGTGGTGGGCCTCCGGCCACCTGGGCCCCGACGGCTGGGACCTCAACGACATTCCGCTGGCGCAGGCGGCCTGGTCGTTCGGCTTCGTGGTGATCCTGCTCCAGTACTCGCCGTCCTGGCAGACCCTGCCGGGCCGCCTGGCCGCCTGGGACAAACTGGTCACGCTCTCCAACAACCGCGCCGTCACGATCTACCTCTGGCACAACATGCTCATCATGGCCACGATCCCGATCCTCGACCTGCTGTACGAACTCCCGTTCATGCAGAGCGAGGACGCGGTGGCCGCCCTGGACGCGACCTACATGGTGTGGATGTTCGTCCTCGTCTGGCCCCTGATCGCCCTGGTGATCCTCGCGACGGGCTGGATGGAGGACCTGGCAGCCCGGCGACCCCTGCGCCTGTGGCCGAACGGCGTGACCCGTGGCGGCTCCCGACGCAGAAGGGGAGGCCCGGCGCCGCGGTGACGGAGGAGGGCGGACGGGTGCGGTACCTGCCGTCGGGGACGCGGCAGCCGGGCCACGGCACCCCCTTCGCGGCCGGGCCGTGCTCCGGCCGCGGGGGCGCCGGGTGCGTCCACCGGGTTGCGGGGCCAGGCGGTCGGTGCGTTCGCGGGGTTCCCCGGCCCGGCCCCGGGCGTGCCCGCCACCCCGGCCGGTTACAGCAGGCAACGGGGCCGTACGCCCCTGGCGCGTACGGCGCGCCTCCCGCGCCCGACGCTCCCTGCCCTCCGCAGCGGCCCCCGGTCCAGCAGGCCCCCACCCCAGACCCGTACGCCACCCCCGCCACCCCACCCCAGCAGCCGTACGCCCCCCCACAGCCCGAGCCGCCGCCCGCCCGGCACCCCCACTACCCACAGCCCCCACAGCCCTGATCCGCCCCGCCCCCGCCGGGAACCTCTCATCCCGCCCCCGCCCGAGGTGAGAGCAAAGTTCCTTTCCGGTCACTCGGTGCCACAGGCAGGAAACGCGCCCTCCCTACCTTCGGGACTCATACCGCTCACCGAACCACCGAGCCCCGAGCACCGTGGAGGCGTCATGACAGCCCCGAGCCCGGCCCCCGCACCCCCGAGCAGGGGCGGTCGCTGGATTCAGCACTGGGATCCGGAGAACGAGACCTTCTGGCAGGAGACGGGCGAGAAGATCGCCCGGCGGAACCTCTTCTTCTCCGTGCTCTCCGAGCACATCGGGTTCTCGGTCTGGACCATGTGGTCCGTGCTGGTGCTCTTCATGGGCCCGGAGTACGGGCTGACCCCGGCGGACAAGTTCATGCTGACGTCGATGGTGACGCTGGTCGGGGCCGTCGTCCGCGTGCCCTACACCTTCGCCGTCGCGATCTTCGGCGGACGGAACTGGACGATCATCTCGGCGAGTCTGCTGCTCGTCCCGACGGTCGCCGCGTTCCTGGTGATGGAGCCGGGGACCTCGTTCTCCACCTTCCTGCTCGTCGGCGCGCTCGCCGGCGTCGGCGGCGGCAACTTCGCCTCCTCGATGACCAACATCAACGCCTTCTTCCCGCTCCGTAAGAAGGGATGGGCGCTCGGCCTCAACGCGGGCGGCGGCAACATCGGCGTGCCCGTCATCCAGCTGGTCGCCCTCGCGATCATCGGGGCGAGCGGCGGGCCGCGCCTGCTGCTCGGGATCTACATCCCGCTCGTCGTCGTCGCCGCCGTCCTCTCCGCGCTGTTCATGGACAACCTGGAGAACGTCAAGAACGACACCGGCGCCGCCAAGGACGCCGCGAAGGACGCCCACACCTGGATCATGTCCTTCCTCTACATCGGCACCTTCGGCTCGTTCATCGGCTACAGCTTCGCCTTCGGCCAGGTGCTGACCAACCAGTTCGGCCGCACCCCGCTCCAGGCCGCCTACGTCACCTTCATCGGCCCGCTGCTCGGCTCCCTCATCCGTCCCCTGGGCGGCTGGCTCGCCGACCGCTACGGCGGCGCGCGGATCACCCTCTACAACTACGTCGCCATGGGCGTCGCGACCGCCGTCCTCATCGCCGCCTCCATGGAGAAGTCGCTCGCGCTGTTCACCGTCGCCTTCGTGATCCTCTTCGTCCTCACCGGGCTCGGCAACGGCTCGACGTTCAAGATGATCCCGGGCATCTTCCAGGCCAAGGCCCGCGCCAAGGGGCTCACCGGTGAGGCGGCGGCATCCTACGGGCGGCGGCTGTCGGGTGCCTCCATGGGGCTCATCGGCGCCGTCGGCGCGCTCGGCGGCGTCGGCATCAACCTCGCCTTCCGGCAGTCGTTCCTCTCCTACGGTTCCGGCACCGGAGCGTTCGTCGCCTTCCTCGCCTACTACGGCGTCTGCTTCGCCGTGACCTGGGCCGTATACCTTCGCCGCTCGGCCGCCCGGAGCCAGGTCGTGGCCAGCGCCGAGGCGAAGCCGCAGCTCAGCTATGCCGAGGTGTGACGTAACACCGACGACATGAAGCCGAACCGAGCCTGTCACGCACCGTTGACAGGCTCGATCGGCATGCAGGTGACCGCCGTATGGCACCCGGATACGGCGTACGGCACGCAGGTACCACGACTGAAGTGCGGGACGAGAGCCATGGACGAGCAAGAACAGCGACCAGAACACGGACCCCTCGCGGGGTTCACCGTGGGCGTGACCGCCGCGCGCCGGGCCGACGAGCTGGGGGCGCTGCTGCAGCGGCGGGGCGCCGCGGTCCTGCACGCCCCCGCCCTGCGCATCGTGCCGCTCTCCGACGACAGCGAACTGCTGGCCGCCACCAAGGACATCCTCCAGCAGGTGCCGGACATCGTCGTCGCCACGACCGCGATCGGGTTCCGCGGGTGGGTCGAGGCCGCCGACGGCTGGGGGCTCGGGGAGGATCTGCTGTCCCGGCTGCGCGACGTGCGGATCCTGGCGCGCGGTCCCAAGGTCAAGGGCGCGGTGCGGGCCGCCGGGCTGACCGAGGAGTGGTCGCCGTCGTCGGAATCCATGGCCGAGGTGCTCGACCGGCTGCTGGAGGAGGGCGTCGACGGCCTGCGCATCGCCATCCAGCTGCACGGCGAGCCGCTGCCCGGATTCGTGGAGGCGCTGCGGGAGGGCGGGGCCGAGGTGGTCGGAGTGCCCGTCTACCGGTGGATGCCTCCGGAGGACATCGGGCCCGTCGACCGGCTGCTGGACGCCGTCGTCTCCCGAAGCCTGGACGCGCTCACCTTCACCAGCGCGCCCGCCGCCGCGTCCCTGCTGTCCCGGGCCGAGGAACGCGGACTGCTGCCCGAGGTGCTGGCCGCCCTCGGACACGACGTCCTGCCGGCCTGCGTCGGCCCGGTCACCGCGCTGCCGCTGCAGGCCCACGGCATCGACACGGTCCAGCCCGAACGCTTCCGGCTCGGCCCCCTCGTCCAACTGCTGTGCCAGGAACTGCCCGCCCGGGCACGGTCGCTGCCGATCGCCGGGCACCGGGTGGAGATCCGCGGGCACGCGGTGCTGGTGGACGGCGAGCTCAAACCCGTACCGCCCGCCGGGATGTCGCTGCTCAGGGCCCTGTCCCGGCGGCCCGGCTGGGTGGTGGCCCGCGCGGATCTGCTGCGCGCGCTGCCGGGCGCGGGGCGTGACGAACACGCGGTGGAGACGGCGATTGCGCGCCTGCGCACGGCCCTCGGCGCGCCGAAGCTGATCCAGACAGTGGTCAAACGGGGGTACCGCCTGGCGCTGGACCCGGCGGCCGACGCCAAGTACGCGGACGCGGAGGCAGAGGCGTAGGGGCCGGCTCCGCCGGGCGCGTGGGGATACGGCTTGTGCGGAGTGTGGGAGTTGGGCTTCGGGCGGGCGGTAGGGGCCGGGTCCGCTGGACGGACACCGCGTCCACCGCCCCCAGGGACACCGTGTCCACCGCCCCCAGGCACACCGCTTCCGCGGCCGCGGGAGGGCTTCCGCTTCCGTGCGCGCACAGCGGGGCGGCGCCGTAACGGCGCGGGCCGAGTCGGCCGTCCAAGGGGTTCCGGGCGCGGGAGTGGGCAGGCACTGTGGGAGGGAACGGTTCTCCCCGTCCCCTCACCGGCATCCCACCGACCCCTTCCCGACCGGGGTGACCCCTAGGCGGTGACAGGCACATGGCACTGGGTACGGCCACGGCCCCGTACGAGCTGCGGTTCGACGCCGGGCGGATCTGTCTGGATCTCCTCGCGACCACCCATCCCACCGAACGGCTCGACTCCGTGGAGGTGCTGCGCGCCTGGATCGTCCGCTCCGGACTCGTCCCCGCCGACACCGCGCTCGCCCACGCGGACACCACCTGGCTCGTCGCGTTCCGCGAACTGCGCGGCCAGGTCGACCGGTTGGTGCGCGGCTGGCTGGCGCCCGGGGCCCGGCCCTACGACCTCGCGCTGACCCGCGTCAACGACCTCGCCCGTACCGCGCCCCCGGCCCCCCGGGCGGTTCGCGACGAACACGGCGCCCTCGTACGGCGGTTGGACGGCCCGCCCGGCTGCGCCGCCCTTCTCGCGGCCGTCGCCCGGGACGCCGTCGACCTGCTCACCGACCCCGTCGCCCGGGCGGGCCTGCGCCAGTGCGCGGGCGACAACTGCCCGATCGTCTACCTGGACACCTCCCGGGGCCGCAGAAGGCGCTGGTGCTCCAGCGAGGTCTGCGGCAACCGCGAACGCGTGGCCCGCCACCGCCGCCGCGCGGCACTCGCCCGCACCTAGCTGTCGTAAATGCGGCAACTGTCGGACCTTCACCCGTAACTGTCGGACCGTCAATTCTCCGCTGTCGAAGTGATGTCGATTACATCCCGTTTACCTACGGTCCCGTAGGGGCAGTCCCGGAGATCCTGCCGACTGTGTCGGAAATGTAAAGAACGAGCGGTGGGAATGTGCGCGCATGTCCTGCTCGTCACGTCACCCCTGAGAAAACTGTCACTTCACTTTGAACACTCAACGCCCCCGCTGCGTACGGGTGGTCGAGCGACCGACTGGGGGAACCCCCGGACATCGGAGGTGGGCGTGCGCAAGGATTCCGTCGTGGCCAATGAACGAGCACCGAGGGCCCGACATCGCATGTCCCAGCCCTCGGAACCCGACGAGGAGCTGATGCGTGCGCTCTATCGCGAACATGCCGGACCCCTGCTGGCCTACGTCCTGCGCCTGGTCGCCGGAGACCGGCAGCGCGCCGAGGACGTCGTGCAGGAGACGCTCATCCGTGCCTGGAAGAACGCCGGTCAGCTCAATCGTGCGACCGGATCGGTACGCCCCTGGCTGGTGACGGTCGCCCGGCGCATCGTCATCGACGGCCACCGCAGCCGGCAGGCCCGGCCGCAGGAGGTCGATCCGTCGCCGCTGGAGGTCATCCCCGCGGAGGACGAGATCGACAAGGCGCTGTGGCTGATGACGCTGTCGGACGCGCTCGACGACCTGACCCCGGCTCACCGGGAGGTGCTCGTCGAGACGTACTTCAAGGGGCGTACCGTCAATGAGGCGGCGGAAACCCTGGGCATACCCAGCGGAACCGTGCGCTCCAGGGTGTTCTACGCCCTGCGGTCGATGAAGCTGGCACTGGAGGAGCGGGGGGTGACGGCGTGATGAGCGGGTACGGGGGATATCAGGGATTCGGAGCGGGCGGTACGGGTATGTCTGGTCCCATGCAGGGATCTCCGGTGCCGAACGAGCACGAGACCGTCGGTGCCTACGCCCTCGGTCTTCTGGACGACGCCGAAGCAACCGCTTTCGAGATGCACCTCGCGTCCTGCGAGTGGTGCGCCCAGCAGCTGGACGAGCTCGCCGGGATGGAGCCGATGCTGGCCGCGCTCGCGGACCTGCCCGGCGCCGGCACCCCCGCGATCGGCGAGTCGCTGTCCGCCAAGCCCAGTCCGCGCCTGGTGGAGAAGCTCGTCGACGAGGTGGCCGAGCGCCGCGCCCGCAAGCGCCGCCGCAGCTTCTACATGGTGGCCGCGGCGGGTGCGCTGATCGTCGGCGGCCCGTTCGTCGCCGTGGCGACCAGCGGCGGTGGCGACGGAGGGGGCGGCAAGCAGGGCCAGACCCTCGCGTCGAGCCCCGCGAAGGACGCCTTCGAGTCCATCCCCGACAAGATCACGGGCACGGACCCCTCGACCAAGGTCACCGCGAGCGTCGCGGTCCAGCCGAAGGACTGGGGCACCTTCGGGGTACTGGAGCTGAAGAACCTCAAGGGCCCGCTGAAGTGCTCCCTGATCGCCGTCGGCAAGAACGGCGAGCGCGAGACCCTGGCCTCCTGGTCCGTGCCCAAGTGGGGCTACGGCATCCCGGACGCCAAGACCGACAAGGCCAGGGAGCCGCTGTACGTCCAGGGCAGCGCCGCGTTCCAGCTCAACGACATCGACCGCTTCGAGATCATCGACTTCGACGGGAAGAAGCTGGCCGAGCTCGACGCGTAGCTTCCGCGCACGGGTCCCCTTCGCGTACGGTTGACGGCTGCCCAGCACGTCAGAAGGGGGCCCGGTGGCCGCTCAGGCTCAACAGGAAACCGCGGTCGACTCGGTTCAGGACGCCTCGCACGACTCCGTACGGGACCGAGAGATCAGCGTCGAACAGGAACACCTGGACCGGGTGTACCGCCGCCTGGAGGAGAAGATCCACGAGGCGCAGTTCCTCATGCACGACGCGGCCAAGCGGGGTCAGGTCGGCACGCCCGGCGCGCTCGCCGAGCGGGACGCGCAGGTCTTCCGGGCGGGCGTCCACCTGAGCCGGCTGAACAACGAGTTCGAGGACTTCCTCTTCGGCCGCATCGACCTGCTGCCCGGCAAGGACGGGAAGAAGGGACCCGACGGCGCCTACACCGCCGTCGAGCCGGCGGAGGGCGCCGTACGCCCGGACAACACCGCCGACATCGCCGAGACCCTGCACATCGGCCGCATCGGCGTCCTCGACGAGGACTACGCCCCGCTGGTCATCGACTGGCGGGCCCCCGCAGCCGCTCCCTTCTACCGCTCCACCCCCGTCGACCCCGGCCGGGTCGTGCGCCGCCGCGTCATCCGCTCCAAGGGCCGCAGGGTGCTGGGCGTCGAGGACGACCTGATGCGTCCCGAGCTGAAGGCGTTCCTGCACGGCCGCGAGCTGCCCGTGATCGGTGACGGCGCCCTGATGGCCGCGCTCGGCCGGGCCCGCAGTCACACCATGCGGGACATCGTGGCCTCCATCCAGGCCGAGCAGGACCTGGTCATCCGCGCCCCCGCCGCCTCCGTGACGTACGTCGAGGGCGGCCCCGGCACCGGCAAGACCGCCGTCGCGCTGCACCGGGCGGCGTACCTGCTCTACCAGGACCGGCGCCGGTACGCGGGCGGCATCCTGATCGTCTCGCCCACCCCCCTGCTGGTGGCCTACACCGAGGGCGTGCTGCCCTCCCTCGGCGAGGAGGGCCAGGTCGCCATCCGCGCCATCGGCTCGCTGGTCGAGGGCGCCGAGGCCACCCTGTACGACTCCCCGTCGACGGCCCGCGCCAAGGGCTCCTCCCGCATGCTCAAGGTGCTCCGCAAGGCGGCCCGCGGCGCGCTGGAACTGAACGATTCCCCGGCCCGGCTGCGGGTCGTCGCCTTCGGCCGCCGTCTGGAACTGGAGGCGGAGGAACTGGAGCGGATCCGGCGCAACGCCCTCGGCGGCACCGCGCCCGTCAACCTGCTCCGCCCGCGCGCCCGCAAACTGCTCCTGGACGCCCTGTGGGACAAGTCGGGCGCGACCGCCCGCCACACCGATCCCGAGCTGGCCGCCGAGCTGCGCTCCTCCTTCGACGAGGACATCACCTCCGAGGACGACTTCCTCGCGTTCCTCGACGCCTGGTGGCCCGAGCTGACCCCGCGGGCCGTGCTGCGGGCCATGGCGGACGAGAGACGGCTGGGCCGCTGGGCCCGCCGGGTCCTCAACCCCGGCGAGGTCCGCAAGGTCGCCCGCTCCCTGAGGCGCGACGGCCACTCCGTGCACGACATCGCCATGCTGGACGAGCTCCAGGCGATCCTCGGCAGCCCGGCCCGCCCGCGCAAGAAGCGCGAGATCGACCCGCTCGACCAGCTCACCGGCCTGGAGGAGCTGATGCCGGTGCGCGAGGAGTCGCAGCGTGAGCGGGCCGAGCGGCTGGCGCAGGAGCGGGTGGAGTACGCCCACGTCATCGTCGACGAGGCCCAGGACCTCACGCCGATGCAGTGGCGCATGGTCGGTCGCCGCGGCCGGCACGCGACGTGGACGGTCGTCGGGGACCCGGCCCAGTCCTCCTGGTCCGACCCCGAGGAGGCGGCCGAGGCCCGTGACGAGGCCCTCGGCACCCGCCCGCGCCGCCGCTTCCAGCTCACGGTGAACTACCGCAACCCCGCCGAGATCGCCGATCTGGCCGCGAAGGTGCTCGCTCTCGCGATGCCCGGTTCCCCGTCGCCGAAGGCGGTGCGCTCCACCGGCGTCGAGCCGCGCTTCACGACCGTACGGGACTCGCTCGCCGGGACCGTGCGGGCGGCGGCGGCGCGGCTGCTGGACCAGGTGGACGGCACGGTCGGCGTGGTGGTCGCCATGCGGCGCCGCGAGGAGGCCCGGCGGTGGCTGGCCGGGCTCGGCGACCGGGTGGTGGCGCTCGGCAGCCTGGAGGCGAAGGGCCTGGAGTACGACGCGACGGTCGTGGTGTCGCCCGCCGAGATCGCGGACGAGTCACCGGCCGGCCTGCGCGTGCTGTACGTCGCCCTGACCCGGGCCACCCAGCAGCTGACCATCGTGTCGGGCGAACGGGACGAACCGGATGCGCACGGGGTGCCGGACCTGCTGCGGGATTGACGGCACCCGCCGTCGCAGCCGACGGCGAGTGAACTTCTGGGAGGACTTCCTCCACGGGAATGGCCCCGGGAGATCCGTTTGTTAGCCTGGGTGTGGCACCGGCCCGATCCAAGCCCCCGGGCCCAACCTTCGTCGCTACGAGCGACCACTTGCCGCGAGGCGAGCATGGCGGGTCGGTGTCACTGAACGCGCGAGAGGCCCACGTCACCACGTGACGTGGGCCTCTTTCGTCGGCGTGGGCCCGCCTTCTCTTGGCGCTACCTGATCGTCTCTCGTATGGTGGAAATAGTTTTCCGAAAGTGGCGCCTTTACCCGAGCTGTACGCGAACAAAACGTTCGCAATCCCGGGCGGCTACCGCGTACTCAGGGGTAGGTGCGACGATCGGACGGCACAACTCAGCGAACGGTGAAAGCAGAGGAAGTCGGCCATGGCAACGGCGCCCAGCGTCTCCTACTCGATGACCATCCGGCTGGAGGTGCCCGCGAGCGGAACCGCCGTCTCGCAGCTCACCACCGCCGTGGAGTCCTCCGGAGGCTCGGTGACCGGCCTCGACGTCACCGCGTCCGGCCACGAGAAGCTCCGCATCGACGTCACGATCGCGGCCACCTCGACCGGGCACGCGGACGAGATCGTGGAGAAGCTCCGCGGCATCGAGGGCGTCACGCTGGGCAAGGTCTCGGACCGTACGTTCCTCATGCACCTTGGCGGCAAGATCGAGATGGCGTCCAAGCACCCCATCCGCAACCGTGACGACCTGTCCATGGTCTACACGCCGGGCGTGGCCCGCGTCTGCATGGCGATCGCCGAGAACCCCGAGGACGCCCGCCGCCTGACCATCAAGCGCAACTCCGTTGCGGTCGTGACGGACGGCTCCGCCGTGCTGGGCCTCGGCAACATCGGCCCCAAGGCCGCCCTGCCCGTCATGGAGGGCAAGGCGGCCCTCTTCAAGCGGTTCGCCGGCATCGACGCCTGGCCGATCTGCCTCGACACCCAGGACACCGACGCCATCGTCGAGATCGTCAAGGCGATCGCCCCCGGCTTCGCCGGCATCAACCTGGAGGACATCTCCGCCCCGCGCTGCTTCGAGATCGAGGCGCGCCTGCGCGAGGCCCTCGACATCCCCGTCTTCCATGACGACCAGCACGGCACGGCGATCGTCGTCCTCGCCGCCCTCACCAACGCGCTGCGTGTCGTCGGCAAGGGCATCGAGGACGTGCGGGTCGTCATGTCGGGCGCCGGCGCGGCCGGTACGGCCATCCTCAAACTGCTGCTCGCCGCGGGCGTGAAGAACGCCGTCGTCGCCGACATCCACGGCGTCGTGCACGCCGGCCGCGAGGACCTGGTGGAGGCCGACCTGGAGTCGGCGCTGCGCTGGATCGCCGACAACACCAACCCCGAGGGCCTGACGGGCACGCTCAAGGAGGCCGTGCGCGACGCCGACGTCTTCATCGGCGTCTCCGCCCCGAACGTCCTGGACGGCGAGGACGTGGCCGCCATGGCCGACGGAGCCATCGTGTTCGCGCTCGCGAACCCGGACCCCGAGGTGGACCCGGCAATCGCCCGCCAGACCGCGGCAGTTGTCGCCACCGGCCGGTCCGACTTCCCGAACCAGATCAACAACGTGCTGGTCTTCCCGGGCGTCTTCCGCGGCCTGCTCGACGCGCAGTCCCGCACGGTCAACACGGAGATGATGCTCGCCGCCGCCAAGGCCCTGGCGGACGTGGTGACCGAGGACGAGCTGAACCCGAACTACATCGTCCCGAGCGTCTTCAACGACAAGGTCGCGGGCGCCGTGGCCGGCGCGGTGCGGGAGGCCGCCAAGGCGGTGGGGGCGTCGGCGACCGCCTCGTAGCGGCCGGTGGCATGATCGGCCCGGCCTCACGGCCGTCGAGCGCTGTGAGGATCGCCACGACCGGCTGGGCGACGGCGCGTCGGGGAACGTCCCTGTCGGTGCCGCCCTCTATCGTGTCGGCCAGGCTCAGCCCTCTTTTCGTGTGACTCCCAAGGGTGTTCTCACGACTCCTGCGGGTGCCGGATTGGCTTTCCCGCCGCAGGTGGAGGCAGGATGCGTCCCTGGGCGCGAGGGTCTGACGACGGACCCGGCCCGGGGACTCACCGAGGACCCTGGCAGCATCGGCTTCGCCGGTGCCCGAACATGCGGCTCCGCCGCGTGGCACGCCTCAACGGCAAGAAGAACACGGGAGTAACAACATGAACCGCAGTGAGCTGGTGGCCGCGCTGGCCGACCGCGCCGAGGTGACCCGCAAGGACGCCGACGCCGTGCTGGCCGCGTTCGCCGACGTGGTCGGCGACATCGTCTCCAAGGGGGACGAGAAGGTCACCATCCCTGGCTTCCTGACCTTCGAGCGCACCCACCGTGCCGCTCGCACCGCGCGCAACCCGCAGACCGGCGAGCCCATCCAGATCCCGGCCGGCTACAGCGTGAAGGTCTCCGCGGGCTCCAAGCTCAAGGAAGCCGCCAAGGGCAAGTGACCTCGCCGTCTCGTAGGCCACGGGACGGCGTACGAGACGCTGTAACGCCAATGGGGCGGCCCCCTTCACCGGGAGGCCGCCCCATCGCCGTACGCGCGCCTGGAGCCGTCGGGCCGGGCGCCGGGCGGTGTCGTTACCCGAGCGCCTTGCCGGGGAGCTCCACCTTCGCGCCCAGCTCCATGAGCTTCTCCATGAAGTTCTCGTAGCCCCGGTTGATCAGGCCGATGCCGTGGACGCGGGAGGTGCCCTGGGCCGCGAGGGCGGCGATCAGGTACGAGAAGCCGCCGCGCAGGTCGGGGATGACCAGGTCGGCGCCCTGGAGCTTGGTGGGGCCGGACACGACGGCCGAGTGCAGGAAGTTGCGCTGGCCGAAGCGGCAGTCGGAGCCGCCCAGGCACTCGCGGTAGAGCTGGATGTGGGCGCCCATCTGGTTCAGGGCGGAGGTGAAGCCCAGGCGGGACTCGTACACCGTCTCGTGGATGATCGACAGGCCCGTGGCCTGGGTCAGGGCCACGACGAGGGGCTGCTGCCAGTCGGTCTGGAAGCCCGGGTGGACGTCCGTCTCCAGCGCGATGGACTTCAGCTGGCCGCCGGGGTGCCAGAAGCGGATGCCCTCGTCGTCGATCTGGAAGGCGCCGCCGACCTTCCGGTAGGTGTTCAGGAACGTCATCATCGAGCGCTGCTGGGCGCCGCGGACGTATATGTTGCCCTCGGTCGCCAGCGCCGCCGACGCCCAGGACGCGGCCTCCAGGCGGTCCGGGAGGGCGCGGTGGGTGTAGCCGCCGAGCTTGTCCACACCGGTGATGCGGATGGTGCGGTCGGTGTCCATCGCGATGATGGCGCCCATCTTCTGCAGGACGCAGATCAGGTCCTCGATCTCCGGCTCCACGGCCGCGTTCGACAGCTCGGTGACGCCCTCCGCGAGGACGGCGGTCAGCAGCACCTGCTCGGTGGCGCCGACGGACGGGTACGGCAGCCGGATCTTCGTGCCGCGCAGCCGCTGCGGCGCCTCCAGGTACTGCCCGTCCTCCCGCTTCTCGATCTTCGCGCCGAACTGCCGCAGCACGTCGAAGTGGAAGTCGATGGGCCGGCCGCCGATGTCGCAGCCGCCGAGACCCGGGATGAACGCGTGTCCGAGGCGGTGCAGGAGAGGGCCGCAGAACAGGATCGGGATCCGGGACGAACCCGCGTGGGCATCGATGTCGGCGACGTTCGCGCTCTCCACGCGGGTCGGGTCGAGCACCAGCTCGCCGGGCTCCTCACCCGGGCGGACCGACACCCCGTGCAGCTGCAGCAGACCGCGTACGACGCGCACGTCACGGATGTCCGGAACATTGCGCAGCCGGCTTGGCTCACTGCCCAGCAGGGCGGCGACCATGGCCTTCGGCACGAGGTTCTTCGCACCGCGGACACGGATCTCGCCCTCCAGCGGGGTTCCGCCGTGGACAAGCAGTACGTCGTCAGAGCCGTTGACGGTCATGAATCTCGCGTTCCGTGGAGTGGGGCAGGGGTGGAAGAGACAGAGTAATGGCCGCCGACCCCCCTCAAGTAAGCCTGAGGACGGCCCATCCACGTCATAGCTGTGTCACAACACGAACCGTTCCACGCCGGGCACATGGGGTCACGGCCGCCGTTGTGCGCGAGGGGCGCCATGCGCGTACTCCGACCTGCGCGCACTCCCGTACCCCTGATTGCCTCCCCACGGGGCGGGAAGATGCGGGATCATGTCTGGCATGACCGAGGTGTCCTCGCTCACAGGGCGGCTGCTCGTGGCCACGCCCGCCCTGGCGGACCCGAACTTCGACCGTGCGGTGGTGCTCCTTCTCGACCACGACGAGGAGGGCTCCCTCGGTGTCGTCCTCAACCGTCCGACCCCGGTGGGGGTGGGCGACATCCTGGAGGGCTGGGCGGAGCTCGCCGGCGAACCCGGTGTCGTCTTCCAGGGCGGCCCGGTCTCGCTGGACTCGGCCCTGGGTGTCGCCGTCGTCCCGGGCGGAGCGTCCGGGGAGGTCGCCCCGCTCGGCTGGCGCCGGGTGCACGGCGCGATCGGTCTGGTCGACCTGGAGGCCCCGCCGGAGCTGCTGGCCTCCGCCGTCGGCTCCCTGAGGATCTTCGCCGGGTACGCGGGCTGGGGCCCCGGTCAGCTGGAGGACGAACTGGTGGACGGGGCCTGGTACGTCGTCGAGTCAGAGCCCGGCGACGTCTCCTCCCCGGCTCCCGAGAGACTCTGGCGCGAAGTGCTGCGCCGGCAGCGCAACGAGCTGGCGATGGTGGCCACGTACCCGGACGACCCCTCGCTGAACTGAGGCGCTCGGCCGTGACGCCCCTTCGCTCAACTGATGCGTGTGAGCTTCAGTACCCTTGGAGCTATGAGCACTCTTGAGCCCGAGCGCGGGACTGGTACGGGGACCCTCGTAGAGCCGACGCCACAGGTGTCCCACGGCGACGGCGACCACGAGCGCTTCGCCCACTACGTCCAGAAGGACAAGATCATGGCGAGCGCCCTCGACGGCACCCCCGTCGTGGCGCTCTGCGGCAAGGTCTGGGTGCCGGGCCGCGACCCGAAGAAGTACCCCGTGTGTCCCATGTGCAAGGAGATCTACGACTCCATGGGTGCCGGCGGCGACGACCAGGGCAAGGGCGACAAGTAGCCGACCCCGGCTCAGAGGCGTAGGGCCTCCAGGGTGCGTTTCGCGTGCCCTGGGGGCTTTTGTGCTGTCCGGGCGTTGCACGGGGTGCGTCGGCCGGTCACAGAGTGGTTGAGACCTCTTGTGGCCCTGTTCGCGGTGTCCCTAGCCTCCGGGGTGTTGTGCACAGCGAAACCATCATTGCGCATGTTGCAACACCTTCTCGGAGGAGCACTCCATGAACCACGTCATGAAGCTGTCCGTCCGTCTCGCCGCGCCGGCCGCGGCCCTCCTCGTCTGCGCCGCTTGCACCCCCCAGACCTCCGGCAACGCCTCCTCCGGCAAGGACGAGAAGACCGGCACCCTGCGGGTCTGGCTCTTCCAGGAGGTCGGCAACACCCCGAAGCAGAAGGTCGTCGGCTCCGTCGTCACCGCCTTCGAGAAGGCCCACCAGGGCACCGAGGTCGACGTCGAGTACATCCCGGTCGAGACCCGGGCCCAGCGCGTCAAGGCCGCCTTCAACGACCCCGACTCCGCGCCCGACGTGATGGAGTACGGCAACACCGACACCGCGGGCCACGTCCACGACGGTGGACTCCTGGACGTCACCCGGGAGTTCGACGCCTGGCCCGAGACCAGGAGCAGCGACCCCACCGCCAGACAGTCGGTCACCGTCGACGGCAAGGTCTACGGAGCGCCCCTCTACGTCGGTGTCCGCGCCCTGTACTACCGGACGGACGTGTTCGAGGAACTCGGCCTGATACCCCCGAAGAGCATGGCCGAACTGGCCTCCACCGCCCGGAGGATCCGTGCCGAGAAACCCGGCCTGTACGGGCTCGTCGTCGGCGGCGCCTACACCTACGGCGCGATGCCCTTCGTCTGGGCCCACGGCGGCGAGATCGCCACCGGCGAGGACGGGTCGTACGCCTCCGCCATCGACAGCCCGGCGGCCCGCAAGGGCATCAAGGCGTACACGTCGCTGTTCGGCGACGACAACTGCCCCGCCGCCAAGTGCGCGGGCATGGGCGGCAACGACACGATCACCGCGTTCGCCGCCGGCAAGGCGGGCATGGCGATCGGCGGCGACTTCAGCCACACCGCCGTGGAGGCCGGCAAGGTGAGGGGCAAGTACGCCGTCGCCCCGCTGCCCGGGGTCGAGCCCGGCTCCGTCGCCCCGGCGTTCGCGGGCGGCAACAACATCGGCGTACTGAAGAGCACCTCCCACCGCACGCTCGCCGTCGAGCTGATGAAGCAGCTCGCCTCGAAGAGGACCCAGGCCCGGCTCTTCGACGCGATGGGCTTCCTGCCGACCTTCACGGACGTTCGTCGGCAGGCCGCGGCGAAGGAGCCGTTCGTCAAGCCGTTCGTCGAGACCCTCGCCGCCGGCACGAAGTTCGTACCCGCATCGCCCGCCTGGTCGCAGATCGACTCCCAGCTGGTCCTGCCGACGATGTTCCAGGAGGTCGTCAGCGGCCGGAAAAGCGTGGCGGCGGCCTCGCAGGACGCGGCGAGGAAGATGAACGACGCGTTCGGCTCCGCCGGGTGACGCGGGTGACAGCGCCCAGTGGCCCGGGCGTCGCGGACCGGTCGCGGCGGGTGGTCCGTGGCCGGCCGCGCCCACGCGGCGGAGCCGGACAGGTCACGGCCCCGCGCCGCAGGGGTCGTCGGAGCACTCCCTGGCTGTACCTCGCACCCGCGCTCGTCGTGCTCGGCGGGCTGCTCCTCTACCCGATCTGTCAGCTTGGCCTGATCTCGCTGTTCCAGTACACGCAGGCCCAGGTCAGCGGAGGCGAACCGACCAGCTTCCGGGGGTTGGGGAACTACGCCGACGTCTTCCGCGACGACCAGTTCCGGCAGGTGCTGCTGGCGACCGTGCTGTTCGCGGCGGCCTGCGTCCTGTCCACGCTGGCGGTGGGCTGCGCGCTCGCCGTGCTCCTCACGCGCGTGCGTGCCCTGCCGCGGCTCGCCCTGATGCTGGCCGCGCTCGGCGCGTGGGCGACCCCGGCCGTCACCGGCTCCACCGTCTGGCTCCTCCTGTTCGACCCGGATTTCGGGCCGGTCAACCGGCTTCTGGGGCTCGGCGACCACTCCTGGACGTACGGACGGTACAGCGCCTTCTTCCTGGTCCTCCTCGAAGTCGTGTGGTGCTCCTTCCCGTTCGTGATGGTGACGGTGTACGCCGGGATCCGCGCCGTACCCGCCGAGGTGCTGGAGGCCGCCGCCCTGGACGGCGCCTCGCAGTGGCGGATCTGGCGCTCCGTGCTCGCCCCGATGCTCCGCCCCATCCTGGTCGTCGTCACCGTCCAGTCGGTCATCTGGGACTTCAAGGTCTTCACGCAGATCTACGTCATGACGAACGGCGGCGGCATCGCCGGACAGAACCTCGTTCTGAACGTCTACGCCTACCAGCAGGCCTTCGCCTCCTCGCAGTACGGCCTCGGCTCGGCGATCGGCGTCGTCATGCTGCTGATCCTGCTCGCCGTCACGCTGGTCCACCTGCGGTTGCTGCGCCGGCGAGGGGAGGAGCTGTGAGGTACGTACGGAAACGGCGGCCCGGTCGGCTCGCCGCCGAGGTGTCCGCGCTGCTGATCGCCGTCGTCGTCGCCTTTCCCCTGTACTGGATGGTGCTCAGCGCCTTCAGACCGGCCGGGGAGATCGAGTCGGCGCAGCCGAGACCGTGGACCCTGGCGCCCTCCCTGGATTCCTTCCGGCGCGTCTTCGGGCAGCAGGAATTCGGCCGTTACTTCCTCAACAGTCTTCTCGTCGCGGGCTGTGTCGTGATCGCCTCGGCCCTGATCGCCTTTCTCGCGGCGACCGCCGTGACGCGATTCCGGTTCCGCTTCCGGACCACCTTGCTGATCATGTTCCTGGTGGCCCAGATGGTGCCCGTCGAGGCGCTCACGATCCCCCTGTTCTTCCTCATGCGGGATGCCGGTCAGCTGAACACGCTCGGGTCGCTGATCCTGCCCCACATCGCCTTCTCGCTGCCGTTCGCGATCTGGATGCTGCGGGGGTTCGTGAAAGCCGTTCCGGAGGCGCTGGAGGAGGCCGCCCACATCGACGGGGCGAGCCACGCGCGATTCCTCTGGCAGATCCTTTTCCCGCTCGTCCTGCCGGGCCTCGTGGCCACCAGTGTGTTCTCCTTCATCTCCGCCTGGAACGACTTCCTGTTCGCCAAGTCGTTCATCATCAGCGACACGTCCCGGTCCACCCTGCCGATGGCCCTGCTGGTGTTCTACAAGCCGGACGATCCCGACTGGGGCGGCGTCATGGCCGCGTCCACGGTGATGACCATTCCGGTGCTGGTGTTCTTCGTACTCGTACAGCGACGGCTGGTCTCCGGACTGGGCGGAGCGGTAAAGGAATGACGTGACTTCGCCGACCGAACTGATTCCCGCGCCCCGCGCCGTCGAGGGGCCCGGGCGCGGCACCGTCCCGCTGACCGGGGACACCGCCCTGTGCGCCGCGCCCGGCACCGGCGGCACCGAGCGCTGGCTGCGCACCACGCTCGGCCCGGCCCTGGGACTGCCGCTGCGGCCCGGGCCCGAGGACGCCCGGGACTGCGTGCGACTGCGCCTGGACGACGCCCTGGAGCCCGAGGCGTACCGGCTCGCCGTCGTCGCCGACCGGGGCGTCGAGATCACCGGCGGCAGCCCGGCCGGCGTCTTCTGGGGCGCCCAGACACTGCGCCAGCTGCTCGGACCCGACGCCTTCCGGAAGGCGCCCGTACGGCCGGGCGAGAAGTACCGAGTACCCCACCAGGTGATCGAAGACGGGCCCCGCTTCCGCTGGCGCGGATTCATGCTCGACGTCGCCCGGCACTTCATGCCCAAGGACGGTGTGCTGCGCTACCTCGACCTCATGGCGGCGCACAAACTCAACGTCTTCCACTTCCATCTGACGGATGATCAAGGATGGCGTGTGGAGATCAAGAGGTACCCCCGGCTGACGGAGGTCGGCTCCTGGCGGGCGCGCACGAAAATCGGCCACCGGGCCTCGCCGTTGTGGGAGGACAAGCCGCACGGCGGCTACTACACCCAGGACGACATCCGGGAGATCGTCGCGTACGCCGCCGAGCGGCATATCGCCGTCGTCCCCGAAATCGACGTACCGGGCCACTCGCAGGCCGCCATCGCCGCGTATCCGGAACTGGGCAACACCGACGTCATCGACACCTCCGCACTGACCGTGTGGGACACCTGGGGGATCAATCCGAACGTACTCGCCCCCACTGACGACACCCTGCGCTTCTACGAGGGCGTCTTCGAGGAGGTGCTCGGTCTCTTCCCGGCGCACGCCGCCGAGTTCTCGGCGTTCGTCCACGTCGGCGGCGACGAATGCCCCAAGGGTCAGTGGCGGCGGTCGGCGACCGCCCAGGCCCGCATCGCGGAACTCGGGCTGAGGGACGAGGACGGGTTGCAGTCCTGGTTCATCGGCCACTTCGACGCGTGGCTCTCCGCGCGCGGGCGCCGGCTGATCGGCTGGGACGAGATCCTGGAGGGCGGCCTGGCGGCCGGGGCGGCCGTGTCGTCCTGGCGCGGCTACGCGGGCGGGGTCGCCGCCGCCCGGGCCGGTCACGACGTCGTCATGTGCCCCGAGCAGCAGGTCTACCTGGACCACCGCCAGGACGCGGGCGTCGACGAGCCGGTACCCATCGGATGGGTGCGCACCCTGGAGGACGTCTACCGGTTCGAGCCCGTGCCGCCGGAGTTGACGCCCGAGGAGGCCCGGCACGTGCTGGGCACGCAGGCCAACGTGTGGACCGAGGTGATGGAGGACCACGCGCGCGTGGACTACCAGACCTTCCCCCGGCTCGCCGCCCTCGCCGAGGTGGCCTGGAGCGACCTGCCCGCCCCCGAGGAACGGGACTTCGCCGACTTCCAGCGGCGGATGGCCGCCCACTACCGGCGACTTGACGCCCTCGGCGTCGCCTACCGGCCGCCCACCGGGCCGCTGCCCTGGCAGAAGCGCCCGGGCGTTCCGGGGCGGCCGATCGACGGCCCGCCGCCCCGCCGCTAGCGCACGCGTGTGCAACGGCCCCCGCACGTCACGGAAAAAGCACGCAAGGGTCACCGAAGAGTGCCAATTAGGCCGCACCGGTGAAGGCGTGCGAAAACGGGCCATCTCCCCCGTGAGGTGGGCGAATGCCTCCTAGCGGACCCCTGTCCTCGGCTCTCGCGAAGATGTGCCAGAGTTGCCACGTCCGCCCTGTCAGCACGTACCGTACGGCAACACAGGTGGGACCAGGTGGGGCAGCGGGAAGGGGCAAGCCGGTTTGACCACGCACGCACCGCAGGCGGCGCAGGCCGTGACGCTGCCCACGACGCTGGACGAGGCCGTGGCGGCACTCGCCGCCATGCCCGCCGCCGTGCCCGTCGCGGGCGGCACCGACCTGATGGCCGCCGTCAACTCCGGACAGCTCAGGCCCGCCGCCCTGGTGGGGCTCGGCCGGATCAGCGAGATCCGCGGCTGGCAGTACCAGGACGGTCACGCGCTGCTCGGCGCCGGCCTGACGCACGCGCGCATGGGCCGCCCCGACTTCGCCGCCCTCATCCCGGCGCTCGCCGCGGCCGCGCGCGCCGCGGGTCCGCCGCACATCCGCAACGCGGGCACCCTGGGCGGCAACATCGCCTCGGCCGCCCCCACCGGGGACGCGCTGCCCGTGCTGGCCGCCCTGGAGGCGACACTGATCATCGCGGGCCCGGGCGGAGCCCGCCGGGAGATCCCGGTGTCGCACCTCCTGGCCGGGATGGACATGCTGCGCGCCGGCGAACTCATCGGCTACGTGCGCGTGCCGCTGCTGCACGCCCCGCAGGTCTTCCTGAAGGCCACCGGCCGCACGGGCCCGGGGCGCGCGGTCGCCTCCGTCGCGCTGGTCCTGGACCCCGCCCGGCGCGGCGTCCGCTGCGCGGTGGGCGCCATAGCGCCGATGCCGCTGCGGCCCCTGGAGGCCGAGCACTGGGTCGCCCAGCTCATCGACTGGGACAACAACCGCGCGATCGTGCCGGAGGCGCTGAACGCCTTCGGGGAGTACGTCGCCGCGGCCTGCATCCCCGACCCGGCCCCGGCCGAGGACGGCTCCGTACAGCAGCTTCCGCCCGCCGTACTGCACCTGCGGCGCACCGTCGCCGCGCTGGCCCGACGAGCACTGGGGAGGGCGCTGTCGTGACCGACGACCAGCACGGAGAGGGCACGCCCCAGGGCGGCGGTCGCTGGGACCCGCTGCCCCAGGGCGACTACGACGACGGCGCAACCGCCTTCGTCAAGCTCCCCGAGGGGGGCGTCGACGCCCTGCTGGCCGGGCGCGGCGACAGTCCCCTCGCCGCGCCAGGACACGGCTACGTCCCGCCGCAGATAACGGTCACCCCCGCCACGACCGCCGGCACCGACCCCGCGTCGACCGGCGCCTGGGCGGTGCCCGGCGCACCCGTCGACGGCGCCCAGTGGCACGACCCGCACGGGGCGGCGGCGCAGCACGGTGGGCAGGGCGAGTACCAGCAGCACGACGGTCACGGCGATCCCCACGGTGAGCACCAGCAGCACGGCGGCCAGGGCGAGTACCAGCGGCACGACCCGGGCGCCGCGGCACAGCCGCACACCGCGCACGACAGGTTCACGTACAACCCCGGCGCCACCGGGCAGTGGAACCTCGAGGAGGCGGCCGCCGCGGAGAGCGCCGCGAGCGGTGCGCCCGGCCACGACGTGACCGGCCAGTGGTCCATTCCCGTCGCCGGAGGCGATCTCCCGGACGAGTCGGGGGAGTTCACCACGTCCTCGCTGGTCGAGCAGTGGGGCGGCACGCCCCCGGCCACCCTGCCGGGCGGTGCCCCGGCGCCCTGGGCCACGCAGGCCACGGGGCAGCCGTGGGGGCAGCAGGCGGCGGAACACGCGACCGGGGCGGAGCACGCGCCCGGCGGACCCGGCCACGGGCCGGAGCAGGCCGGGACGCACGGGCTCACGCCCGACCAGGCGGCGAGCGGGCACGCCCCGGGGCGGACCGCCGACGGGCCGCACACCTCGGAGCAGCCGGAGCAGGCCGTCGGTGCGCACGAGCAGACGGCCGGTGCGCACGCACACGAACAGACGGCCGACGCGCACGCACGCGCACAGACGGCCGGTGCCCACGTACACGAGCGGGCGACCGGCGCCTCGACGCCCGCGGAGCCGGAGCAGGGCGGGCCCGAGCACGGGGCGGCCTCGCACGCTCCCGAGCCGGCCGGAGCGGTCGGCCACGCGCACGAGGGCTACCCGTACGAGCCGTCCGGCGCCGCCGGGCACGGGCCGGAGCGGTCCCCGGCCGCCGGGCGGGCGCACGGCGAGCCGGACTCGGAGGGCCCCGAGGAGGCGGCGGGGCACGCGCCCGCGGCGTCCCCCGAGCCGTACCCCGAGGCCGCCGGCGCCCAAGTGCCCACGGAAGCCGCACCGGAGCCGTCGCCGGAGTCCCCGGAGTCCCCGGAGTCCCCGCAGCGGACCGACTCCGAAGCCGCGCGGACGGCCTCACAGTCCGCTCCCGCGGCCGGTGAGGTCCCGGAGGCCCCGGACGGCACCCAAGGGGCCGCGGAGGCCGCTGAGAGCCCCTCAGAGCCTCCCACCGACACCGCGCCGACCGAGCAGCCGGAACCCGAACCGGAGGCCGCCGACGCCGCCGAGACGGCCGGCGCCTCCGACGCCCCCGACGGCACGGACGCCCCCGGCGCCCAGGCGCCGCACGACGCGTCCCCCGTGCCCGGGGACGAGGAGCACCCCCTCGCCTCGTACGTGTTGCGCGTCAACGGCACCGACCGGCCCGTCAACGACGCCTGGATCGGCGAGTCGCTGCTGTACGTGCTGCGCGAGCGGCTCGGGCTCGCGGGCGCCAAGGACGGTTGCTCGCAAGGCGAGTGCGGCGCCTGCAACGTGCAGGTCGACGGCCGGCTCGTCGCCTCCTGCCTGGTCCCGGCCGTGACCGCGGCCGGCAGCGAGGTCCGCACCGTCGAGGGCCTGGCCGTCGACGGGCAGCCGTCGGACGTGCAGCGGGCGCTCGCCCGGTGCGGCGCGGTGCAGTGCGGCTTCTGCGTGCCCGGCATGGCGATGACCGTGCACGACCTGCTGGAGGGCAACCCGGCGCCGAGCGAGCTGGAGACCCGTCAGGCGCTGTGCGGCAACCTGTGCCGCTGTTCCGGCTACCGGGGCGTGGTGGAGGCCGTCAAGGAGGTCGTCGCCGAACGCGAGGCGCACGCAGGCGCCGACGGGACCGAGCCGGCCGCCGACGAGCCCCGTATCCCTCACCAGGCGGGCCCGGGAGCGGGCGGTGTCCACCCCGAGGCGTTCCCGCCCCCCGGACCGCATGACCAGCCCTACGGCCAGGACGGAGGCCACGCGTGAGCAACGAAGCAGCCACCGCGCAGGCCGCGCAGCCCGCGGAGGCCGCCCCAGCCCCCGAACCGATTCCGCACGGCCTCGGCGCCTCCCTGCCGGCCGCCGACGCCCGCGCGAAGACGGAGGGCACCTTCCCGTACGCCGCGGACCTGTGGGCCGAGGGCCTGCTGTGGGGGGCGGTGCTGCGCTCGCCGCACGCGCGTGCGCGCATCCTGTCCATCGACACCTCCCACGCGCGCGAGATGCCCGGTGTTCGGGCCGTCGTTACGCACGAGGACATCCCCGGCGACCCGCTGCACGGCCGCGGCACGGCCGACCGGCCCGTCTTCGCCTCCGAGGTGGTACGCCACCACGGGGAGCCCATCGCCGCCGTCGCCGCCGACCACCCCGACACCGCGCGGATGGCCGCCGCCGCCGTCATCGTCGAGTACGAGGTGCTCGACCCGGTCACCGACCCGGAACAGGCCTTCGAGGCCGAGCCGCTGCATCCCGACGGCAACCTGATCCGGCACATCCCGCTGCGCCACGGCGACCCGGAGGCGCACGGCGAGGTCGTGGTCGAGGGCCTCTACCGCATCGGCCGCCAGGACCCGGCTCCCATCGGCGCCGAGGCCGGCCTGGCCGTACCGCGCCCCGACGGGGGCGTCGAGCTGTACCTGGCCTCCACCGACCCGCACACCGACCGCGACACGGCCGCCGCCTGCTACGGCCTGGAGCCCGAGCGCGTGAAGGTCGTCGTCACCGGCGTCCCCGGCGCCACCGCCGACCGTGAGGACCAGGGCTTCCAGCTCCCGCTCGGCCTGCTGGCGCTGAAGACCGGCTGCCCGGTGAAGCTGACCGCGACGCGCGAAGAGTCCTTCCTGGGCCACGCCCACCGCCACCCCACCCTGCTGCGCTACCGCCACCACGCCGACGCGGAGGGCAGATTGGTCAAGGTCGAGGCGCAGATCCTGCTGGACGCGGGCGCGTACGCCGACACGTCCTCGGACGCCCTGGCCGCCGCCGTCGCCTTCGCTTGCGGCCCCTACGTCGTCCCGAACGCCTTCATCGAGGGCTGGGCGGTCCGTACGAACAACCCGCCCTCCGGCCATGTGCGCGGCGAGGGCGCCATGCAGGTGTGCGCCGCGTACGAGGCGCAGATGGACAAACTGGCCAAGAAGCTCGGCATGGACCCCGCGGAACTGCGCCTGCGCAACGTCATGGCCACCGGTGACGTGCTTCCGACGGGCCAGACGGTGACGTGCCCGGCGCCCGTCGCAGAACTGCTCCAGGCCGTACGGGACCACCCTCTGCCCCCGCTGCCCAAGGACACGCCCGAGGAGGACTGGCTGCTGCCCGGCGGGCCCGAGGGCGCGGGCGAACCGGGCGCGGTGCGCCGGGGCGTGGGCTACGGCCTGGGCATGGTGCACATGCTCGGCGCGGAGGGCGCGGACGAGGTCTCCACGGCGACCGTGAAGGTCCAGGACGGTGTGGCGACGGTGCTGTGCGCGGCCGTCGAGACCGGCCAGGGCTTCGCGACGCTCGCCCGGCAGATCGTCCAGGAGACGCTCGGCGTCGACGAGGTGCACGTGGCGCCGGTGGACACCGACCAGCCACCGGCCGGCGCGGGCTGCCGCGGCCGCCACACCTGGGTGTCGGGCGGGGCGGTGGAGCGCGCAGCGAAGATGGTCCGCACGCAGCTGCTCCAGCCCCTGGCGCACAAGTTCGGGATGTCGACCGAGCTGCTCCAGATCACCGACGGCAAGATCACCTCCTACGACGGTGTGCTCTCCACGACCGTCACCGAGGCGCTGGACGGCAAGGAGCTGTGGGCGACGGCGCAGTGCCGCCCGCACCCGACCGAGCCCCTGGACGAAGCCGGCCAGGGCGACGCCTTCGTGGGCATGTCCTTCTGCGCGATCCGCGCGGTCGTGGACGTCGACATCGAGATCGGTTCCGTACGGGTCGTGGAACTGGCCGTCGCCCAGGACGTGGGGCGGGTGCTGAACCCGGCCCAGCTGGAGGCCCGGATCGAGGCGGGCGTCACGCAGGGCGTGGGCATCGCGCTCACCGAGAACCTGCGCACCCCGCGCGGGCTGATCCGCCATCCCGCCCTGACGGGTTACGCGCTGCCGACGGCTCTGGACGCGCCCGACATCCGGATCGTCAAGCTGGTCGAGGAACGGGACGTGGTCGCGCCCTTCGGCGCGAAGGCGGTCAGCGCGGTGCCGGTGGTCACCTCCCCGGCGGCCATCGCCTCCGCCGTACGCGCCGCCACGGGCCGCCCCGTGAACCGGCTGCCGATCCGCCCGCAGGCCGCGGTGGTCAACGCGACCTGATGGAGCCCGCGCCGCCGCGCCGCCCGCGCGGCGGCGATGGCGGACGTGTACGCGGAGGCCGGGATCACGGCGGTCGTGCGGGACGTGGTGCCGCTCGGGCTGTGGCTGGGCACCTACGAGCCGACGGTGGGGGAGACGGTCGAGGCGATCCGTGCCGGGAGGCAACGCGCGAGGGTGGTTCGAGCGTCTTGTGGTGCGGGGGTGTCCCGGCCGAGCCGAGCGTCCTCGAATTCGGGGGCCGTTGTCAGTGGTGGCGCGTAGTGTTCTGAGCAGTGGGGGACGGTTGCCGGGCCCGGGGACGGGCGGGCCTGTCCTGCCTCGGGACGGGGATGGCCGCCCGGGGCCTGTGAGGCACGGGGACTTGAACACGTAAGCGCGGGGGAACCATGAGCACGACCCACACCGGTCCGGCGACGATCACGCTGCATCTGGACGACCTGGATCCGTACGTCACGCACGCGCCGACGCGTCGTTGGCTGACCGACCCCGGACTGCCCGGCGACAGCGCTCTGTCGAGCTTCGCGGAGCTGCGCCGGGAGGGCCTGCGGACCGTAGCGGACTCGACCGGCGCCCTCGGCGCCCCCGACGGCCGGCTGGCCGCCGAACTGCGCGACCAGCTCGTCATCGGGGGACTGGTGGGTCCGGCTGGCGTGGAGACGGAGTCGGTCCTGCTCGACGGCGCGACGGGCGAGGTCTCCACGACCTACTTCTTCCACGACCGCCCCGACCTGATGGACCGCCGCCCGCTCGCCCCGTCCCTGCTGACGCTGGTGCGGTTCGCCACGGCGACGGACGAACTGGCTGGGCTGCGCGGCCAGTTCGCCGCCTGCGCGGGCCGGTTCGGGACCAAGGCTGTGGCCGAGGCGTCACGCCGGCTGCTGGCGCTGTTCGAGGAGGGCGCGGACGGTGAGCTGCCGCCGTTCTGGAAGATGGCGGCCCTGATCCGGCCCCTCGCCCTGGTGGCCGGCCCCGGCACCAGGTCCGGGCTCGCCCTGGACCTTCCGCCCCGTCTGCTGGACCAGGAGTTCGGCCGCGGCGGGGTGGCGCGTTTCGAGGACGTCGACTTCCCCGCGACGCTCACACACGAGCCGACCCGCCGCTTCCTGCGCGAGACCGGACTGCCGGCGGACGGCTTCCTCTTCCACCTGGACCCGGACGTGCCGCTGCGCACCCTGGCCGAGTACTACGAGGACGAACGTCCCGGCGAGTTCCCGGCAGACCGGCTCCCCGACCGGGCCGGCCACCTGATACGCCTGGGCTACCTGGTCGAGGACAACAGCCTGGTCGTCGACGGCACGACGGGCGCCGTCCTGAACTGGAGCGAGCCCGAGGCCACCCTCCACCCGCTGAACACCGACATCTCCACCCTCGCGTTCACCCTTTGGCTGCTGCACCGCGAGCACGCGATCGACGAGGAGTCCGGCCACGCGCTGACGACCGACACCTACGACCAGCTCGCGATGACGATGCTCCAAGTGCTGTCCGCCGTCGACCCGACCGGCACGACGACCGACCCGGGCGGCCGGCACTGCTGGACGGAGCTGTTCCAGGACGAGGCGGGCGGAGTGCTGTGAGACGACGGGCGGGGTGACCGACGCCCGGGCCATGACCGGTCGGCGGGCGCGGCCGCCCTCAGGGGATAGGAGTGCTCAAGAGGACGCGGAGGCCGCGCGGCGACGGCGTACGGCCAGGACCAGCAGACCGCCGAGGCCCGCTGCGGCGGCCGCGGCACCGGCCAGGAGCGGGGTGCCGTCCGAGCCCGTGGTGGCCAGATTGCCGCCGGTGGAGCCGTTGGTGGAGTCCCCGGTCGAGGCGCCCGACGACCCCGAGCCCGTGGTCCCGGAGCCGCCGGCGGCCTGGCCCTGCGGGTCGTTGCCGCCCGTACCGGTGCCGCCGTCCGCCGAGCCGCCGCCGGAACCACCGGTGGCCGTGCCTCCCGACGGGCTCGGGCTGGGACCGTCCTCGCTGTCGCTCGGCATGTCGATGCGGATCCGGGCCGTGTTGTTGGCGAGGTCCCTGTCGTACTCCGGCTCGATGTCGTACACGGAGGTCGCCTTCACGACGCCCTCCGTGTCCTGCGCGTCGGCGTCGATCTTCACGAGGAACGTGTAGCTGAGCGACTGGCCGACCTCGACGGTGGCGTCCGAGGGCCAGCACACGTACTTGGGCTTGCCCGGTGCCGACGGTCCGCTCGGGCCGTCGATCCCGAACGGCGCGCAGCTCTTCGGCACCTCGACGGCGGTCGTGCCGGGCGGGATCTGCACCAGCAGGGCGGGAAGGTCGTCGCTCTCCTGGTTCTGGACCCAGCCCGGCCCGTCGTTGCGCAGCGTCGCCGTGAACGACTGCCTGCTGCCCGGCAGCGCCTCGGTGTCCTCGCCGACCGCGACCAGGTCGGCCGAGTTGTCGGCGGTCAGGGTCATGCGCCGGTAGCTGTCGTCGAACCCCTCGCCCGGGGCCTCACCGGTGGGTCCGGTGCCGTACTCGACGGCCTCCATCAGCGCCTTGGGCAGCGCCTTGAACCGCACGGGTGCGGTGACGGAGGCGCCCGGCTCGATGACCACGTCCAGTTCGCACAGCGCCTGCCGGATCTGGTCGTCGAGGGTCGCGTACGTGCACCCCTCGACGGGCTCGGGGAAATCCAGTCCACGGGTCAGCCGTGTCCGGAAGGTGACGCCGTCCACGGCCTGCGTGCCCTTGTTGGTGAGGGTGACGGACTCCTCGTACACCTCACCGGGTTCGGGAGTCGTACGCGGCAGGGTCGAGATCACCAGGGCGGGCCCGCCCTCCTCGGCATGCGCCACGGGCGCGGCGACTGCGGGAACAGCGGCGGCGATCGCGGCAGCGGCCACGACGGCTGCCGCGGGGCGGAGGCGCGGGCGGTTGTGCTGGCGCACGTAGGTCTCCTCGTCGGAACAGAAGGCACGGCGACCGGAGCGTTGGCCACCGGTCATCTCCTGGACACCTGGGAGGCGCCAGGGGTTGTGCTGCTGCCGGGCCCGGCCGCACGCCCCCTGCTCGACGAGCAGGCCCACCACCGAGCCCACACCGGCATCGGGCGGCCAACCTCCAGCCAGCCGAGGCTGCACGACGTCGTTGCGGCCGTCGCCGAGGTGACCAAGCGCCCCTCGCGATTCGCCCACGGGTGCGTGGAGCCCTGCGGACGCGGTGCGGCTGGGTACTGCCCGCAGAGTCAGCGCACCAACCCGGGGATCAGTACCGCCAGTTGCCTGCCGACCGTCGCGTGGCCGGCCTTCCTGACGGCTGGTTGACCCACTCCGTGCCCACCTCAAGGCGCAGGAAGCGGAGCGCCAGGCTGCCGGGACGCGACGGGAGCGAAGGTGTGACGCCGGGCAGGCCCGCGTGCGGCGGGGCCCCGGCAAGGCAGCCGCGGCTTTCCCTGAAACATGCTGAGCCCGCCCGTTCTCGGGCTTTTTGGCGACGCCGACAGGGCGTCGCGGTCCTGACGTTGCAGTGGACAAGCCAAATGGCCGCGCCTAGCCTAAATGGAGAAGGCGGAAATCCCGGCAGGGGCTTCGAGCCTGTGCCTTGATGCGCCCAACAGATCCGCGTCAAGACTCGCGACGCAGTCGGAGGATCTTTCACAGTGCGGTCGCGCACATCAGAGCGCTGAATGCAGCGCTCGGTCCTCGATCTACGGCTCGGCCGGTCGGCTGCTTCCCATGCGATGCGTTTCCTCACGGGAGTAGAAATGACTACTATCCTGGCTGCAGCGTACAGAGATGTTCTGTTGAGGGACAGTTTCCTCGACACCGGGCAGACCCCCACCACGGGAGACATCTGCCAGTCTCCTGACATCATCCCTTACGGCGACGATTTCCTGTCGTTCGATCGGCTGGAATCCACGTATGAGACAGGCCCTGACCTTGGGCGACCCGTCACGAGCGGACA
The DNA here is from genome assembly GCF_042657145.1 of Streptomyces bullii. Classification (NCBI taxonomy): domain Bacteria; kingdom Bacillati; phylum Actinomycetota; class Actinomycetes; order Kitasatosporales; family Streptomycetaceae; genus Streptomyces; species Streptomyces bullii. Next base: position 823,561 of record NZ_JBHSNY010000001.1, on the reverse strand, counting down.
GAACAACAACTTCTACATCCGGGCCAAGAACTACAAGGGTTCTGCGACCAGCGGAAAGGTCCGACTGTGGGTCGCTCCCGCTTCGCTCCTGCTCACGCCCAACCAGTGGAAGATCCTCTACGCCCCAGGGCATCAGGTATGGGTTCCGCTGGTCAATCGCAACGATGGGCAGCAGATCCAGTCCCGCCAAATCGCGCGCAGCAAAGTGGCCTTTACTTGGGGAGGGGATCCGTCCGGCGCTCACCACTGCTCGGTCGCCGTGGTGGACACACCCGACCATCCGGCGGAGAACATCCCGGATCATTTCGACTCGAACGGCGAGTTCGCCTACTGGGTCGCCAACTCGCCGTGGGTGGCGTGGCGCAACCTGGTCATCATATCGGCCGGCCAGTACTTCCGCACCCAGGACGTGGGGATCGGTAACCTGGACTCGACCCCGTCGCAGTTCTTCTTCAAGGTCGAAGCTCGCGGGATCCCTGTGGGCCAGAACAACGACAACGAAATACAGCTCGAGTGCACCGACCCAAGGGCCACATTCAAGGTGAAAACCGATGTGCCTCCGCCCGACCCTCACACCGGCCTCCAGCAGACAGTGCTCGGACCGGTGACGCTGCCCGCCCGGTTCGCGGGCCAAGCTCAGCTCAGCGTCACCACCCACCAACCGCTCGACGACGACGCCTACATCGTTCTGTCGGCGTACAAGCTCTTCGACATGGCCGACGCAAGCGAGTTCGAGCGCCGTCTCGCCATCGACGCGGCCGAGCTCGGAGCCCAAGTGAAGGGAAATGCGTACCGACTCGGTGACTGCACCTTCGCCAGCGAGAAGGACGGGCTCGTCACCGACCTCAGGTGAGCCGGCACCACTGCACTGCCGCTGGGCCGGTGGACGACCGAAGGGGCGGCACCTAAAGAGGTGCCGCCCCCTCGTTCTGCCTGTCAGGCACTTGAGGCCGTGGCGGGAATCGAACCCGCGTAACCCGCTTTGCAGGCGAGCCCCTCAGCCACTCGGGCACACGGCCGTGTGTCAACTGCGTGTCTTGACCGTAGGCCGAGGTCGCACAGCCCCTCAAGGAAACCGGAAGCCCTGCAACACGACTGCCATACGCCGTTCATGAGAGGCGGGAGCCCGGCTGAGGTCGTACGACCAAGGGCTCAGGCCGGGACCGTCTCGCGACAGGGGTCACCGCGGTCTGTGGCCCTTACGCTGGCGGGCATGACCGTCTTGGAGCCGCGCGAGACCGGAGTCGTGGACTCCGAGCAGGACGAGACCGTACTCAGCCGCTCCTATCGGGCGTTGAGCGTCGGGATCGTCTCCGTCGTCCTGTTGATCGCCTTCGAGGCGACGGCGGTGGGGACGGCGATGCCGGTCGCGGCGCGGGAGCTGGACGGGGTGTCGCTGTACGCGTTCGCGTTCTCGGGGTACTTCACGACGAGCCTGTTCGGGATGGTGCTCGCCGGTCAGTGGTCGGACCGGCGCGGGCCGCTCGGCGCGCTGACGACCGGGATCGCCTCCTTCGCGGCCGGGCTGTTGCTGTCGGGGACGGCCGGGGCGATGTGGCTGTTCATCCTGGGGCGCGCCGTTCAGGGCCTCGGCGGCGGACTGGTGATCGTCGCCCTGTACGTCGTTGTCGGACGGGCGTACCCGGAGCGGCTGCGGCCGGCGATCATGGCGGCGTTCGCGGCGAGCTGGGTCGTGCCGTCGATCGTGGGCCCGCTGGCCTCGGGCGCGGTGACCGAACACCTGGGCTGGCGCTGGGTGTTCGTGGGGATACCGGTCCTTGTCGTCTTCCCGCTGGCGCTCGCGCTGCCGCAGATACGGCGGCGGGCCGCGGGGCCCGCGGAGGGGACCGAGGAGTCCGCTGGCGGTAGTGAGAAGTCCGCGGGTGGGGGTGAGAAGTCCGCGGGCAGGACCGAGAGGTCCGCCTCCTCCGGCGGGCACCGCATCCGGCTGGCCCTGGCGATCTCCCTGGGCGCCGGGCTGTTGCAGTATGCGGCCCAGGACCTGCGCTGGTTCTCACTGCTGCCGGGTTCCGCGGGCGTCGCGCTGCTCGTCCCGGCCGTGCTCGGGCTGCTGCCGCGCGGCACCTGCCGGGCGGCCCGCGGACTGCCGTCCGTGGTGCTGCTGCGCGGGGTGGCCGCGGGGTCCTTCATCGCCGCGGAGTCCTTCGTACCGCTGATGCTCGTCACGCAGCGGGGGCTGTCCCCGACGCTGGCCGGGTTCTCGCTCGCGGCGGGCGGGGGGACGTGGGCGCTGGGGTCGTGGGTGCAGTCCCGGCCGCGGCTGGAGCCGTACCGGGAGCGGTTGATGACGGTGGGCATGCTGTTGGTCGCCGCCGCCATCGCCACGGCGCCGAGCGTGCTGATCGACGCGGTGCCGGCCTGGACGGTCGCCGTCGCCTGGGCCTTCGGCTGCTTCGGCATGGGGCTCGTCATCTCCTCCACGAGCGTGCTCCTCCTCCATCTCTCCGCCCCCGAGGAGGCCGGCACCAACTCCGCCGCGCTGCAGATCTCCGACGGCCTGTCCAACGTCCTGCTGCTGGCCGCCGGCGGAGCGGCCTTCGCCGCGCTCGGCGGCGGAACGGTGACGCACGCGGCGACGGAGACGGCGGCCGACGCGGCGTCCGGCTCCCACCCGGCGGCCTTCGCGGCGGTGTTCCTGCCGATGGCGGCGGTGGCGTTGGCGGGGGCGTGGGTGACGACCCGGGTGCGGGAGCGGTGAGGCGTAGAGCCGAGGCGGTTGTGACGTCGGTCCCACCCTCGGGGGACCCGGTGCCGTCCGCGCGTTGACACCGGTGGGCCGCCGGTAGGGTGGCCCGGTTGTCATACGTAGCCGAGCCGTCAGGCTCTCCCGACCGAGCCGTCCGACCCCCAACGGAGACCGTGACTACCACCGCCAGCTCCAGCTCCGCCTCGCACTCGCACCACCTGTCCCCGGCGTTCCCCGGCCGCGCCCCCTGGGGCACCGCCAGCAAACTGCGCGCCTGGCAGCAGGGGGCGATGGAGAAGTACATCCAGGAGCAGCCACGCGACTTCCTGGCGGTCGCCACCCCCGGCGCCGGTAAGACGACCTTCGCGCTGACGCTGGCCTCCTGGCTGCTGCACCACCATGTCGTGCAGCAGGTGACGGTGGTCGCGCCCACCGAGCACCTGAAGAAGCAGTGGGCGGAGGCGGCCGCGCGGATAGGGATCAAGCTGGACCCCGAGTACAGCGCGGGGCCGCTCGGCAAGGAGTACCACGGCGTCGCCGTGACGTACGCGGGCGTGGGCGTGCGGCCCATGCTGCACCGCAACCGCGTCGAACAGCGCAAGACCCTCGTCATCCTCGACGAGATCCACCACGCCGGTGACAGCAAGTCCTGGGGCGAGGCCTGTCTGGAGGCCTTCGAACCGGCCACCCGGCGCCTCGCCCTCACCGGTACGCCGTTCCGGTCCGACACCAACCCCATCCCGTTCGTGACGTACGAGGAGGGCGACGACGGGATCCGGAGGTCGGCCGCCGACTACACCTACGGCTACGGCTCCGCGCTCGCCGACGGCGTCGTCCGTCCCGTCATCTTCCTCTCCTACAGCGGCAACATGCGCTGGCGGACCAAGGCCGGTGACGAGATCGAGGCCCGGCTCGGCGAGCCCATGACCAAGGACGCCATCAGCCAGGCCTGGCGTACGGCGCTGGATCCGCGCGGCGACTGGATGCCCGCCGTGCTGCGCGCCGCCGACCAGCGGCTCACCGAGGTCAGGAAGGCCATCCCGGACGCGGGCGCGCTGGTCATCGCCTCGGACCAGGACTCGGCGCGTGCGTACGCCAAGCTGATCCGGGACATCACCGGGCACAAGGCGACCCTCGTGCTGTCCGACGACGCCGGCGCGTCGAAGAGGATCGACGACTTCAGCGCGAGCGACGACCGGTGGATGGTCGCCGTCCGCATGGTGTCCGAGGGCGTCGACGTGCCCCGGCTGGCGGTCGGCGTGTACGCCACCACCATCTCGACCCCGCTGTTCTTCGCACAGGCCGTCGGGCGTTTCGTACGGTCCAGGCGGCGCGGCGAGACCGCGTCCGTCTTCCTGCCGACCGTGCCCGACCTGCTCTCCTTCGCCAACGAGATGGAGCGCGAGCGCGACCACGTCCTCGACAAGCCGAAGAAGGACGGCGAGGAGGACCCGTACGCCGAGTCCGAGAAGGAGATGGAGGAGGCGAACCGGGAGCAGGACGAGGACACCGGCGAGCAGGACATGCTCCCCTTCGAGGCGCTGGAGTCCGACGCCGTCTTCGACCGGGTCACGTACAACGGCGCCGAGTTCGGCATGCAGGCCCACCCGGGCAGCGAGGAGGAGCAGGACTACCTGGGGATTCCGGGGCTGCTGGAGCCCGACCAGGTCCAGCTCCTGCTCCAGAAGCGGCAGGCCCGGCAGATCGCGCACAGCCGGAAGAAGCCGGACCAGGAGGCCGACCTGCTGGAACTGCCCGCCGAGCGGCGCCCGGTGGTCTCGCACAAGGAGATGATGGAGCTGCGTCGGCAGCTGAACACGATGGTCGGCGCGTACGTCCACCAGAGCGGCAAGCCGCACGGGGTCATCCACACCGAGCTGCGCCGCGTGTGCGGTGGGCCGCCGGCCGCCGAGGCCACGGCGGGGCAGCTGCGGCAGCGCATCGCCAAGGTGCAGGAGTGGGCGACCCGCATGCGGTGACGCCGGGACCCGGCCGCCCACGTGCCCGGGCCCGCGCACACGCCCGGGCCCACGCGTAGGAAGGGCGCGCGCGCCCGGGCTCGCGCCCCCTCCGGACCCACCCACACCCCGGCACTCGGCCGGCCCCCGCACACCCGAGCGCTCACCCCGGCCCCCCGTAGACCGAGCGCTCACCCCAGCACCCACACAACCGAGCGCTCACCCGCAACTCCGCACACCTCCCACCAGACCCGCCCACGTATCGGGACAAAGGGAAGTACTTCATCCCGGCCACCTGACCGGATTCTGGACGGAGCCTTCCGCTGAGCGAACCGGGTCGCTACTGTCCCGCTACGCACACGCCCCGTGGCAGCGCCGCCGCGGAGCGCAGCCGTGAAGCGACTGAGCCCGGAACAAGGCCGGGCCGCCAGCCGATCGGCGGCCTCTGATGCGCGTCACTGACGGGACTCGGTGACGCACCTGCCGCGCGGAGGCCGCCGACCTCACCACTAAGGAGTGGGCGTCGTGACCGCGGAGACCTCCCAGACGCTCGACCGAGGACTGCGTGTCCTGAAGCTGCTCGCCGACACGGACCACGGGCTGACCGTCACCGAGCTTTCCCACAAACTGGGCGTGAACCGGACCGTGGTGTACCGGTTGCTCGCCACGCTGGAGCAGCACGCGCTGGTCCGCCGTGACCTGGGCGGGCGTGCCCGGGTCGGCCTAGGGGTGCTGGGTCTGGGGCGCCAGGTGCATCCTCTCGTACGGGAGGCGGCGCTGCCGGCGCTCCGGTCGCTGGCCGAGGACATCGGGGCCACGGCGCACCTGACGCTGGTGGACGGGGCGGAGGCGCTGGCCGTGGCCGTCGTGGAGCCGACGTGGACGGACTACCACGTGGCGTACCGCGCCGGGTTCCGGCACCCCCTGGACCGGGGCGCGGCGGGCAAGGCGATCCTCGCGGCCCGGCACCAGCCGCTGGGGGACCCGGGATACACGCTGACCCACGGCGAGCTCGAGGCGGGGGCGTGCGGTGCGGCGGCCCCGTTGCTGGGGCTCACGGGCATCGAGGGCAGCGTCGGGGTCGTGATGCTGGCGGACGTGGTGCCCGAGCGGGTGGGGCCCCGGGTGGTGGAGGCGGCACGCGAGGTGGCCGAGGCGTTGCGCTGACGGGACGGGCCGCGCGGGCGGGGCGGGGGCGGGCCGCGCAGGGCACCGCGGCAGGACCAGCAGCCGGCCGGTCCCGACTGCACCCGGGCCAGCACCTGGCCGGTTCCGTTCCCCACGTTAGATTGATCCCGTGTTCTCTCGCCTCACGCGCCCCCAGGCCCTCGCCGTCAGTGCGGTTCCCGTCGTGGCCCTGCTCGCCACCGCGGTGTTCGCGCCGTTGCCGTTCTCGGTGGCGCAGCCGGGGCAGACGACGAACGTGCTCGGGCAGGACAAGGGCACGCAGGTGATCACGATCTCGGGTGCGCCGACGCGGAAGACGAGCGGGCAACTGCGGATGACGACCATCGTGGCGACCTCCCCCGACGTGCGCGTGACGCTCCCAAACCTCGTCGACAGCTGGTTCCGCACCGACCGGGCGGTCATGCCGCGCGACGCGGTCTACCCGAGCGGCGACAGCGTCAAGGAGATCCAGCGGCACAACGCCGAGCAGATGCGGGAGTCCCAGAACGCGGCGACGCGGGCCGCGCTCGGTTACCTCGGCCGGGACCCCGAGGACGTCAAGGTCACCCTGAAGCTCGCCGACGTCGGCGGCCCCAGCGCCGGGCTGCTGTTCTCCCTCGGCATCATCGACAAGCTGGACGGCGACGGCAGCGGCGGCGACCTCACGGGCGGACGCAACATCGCCGGAACGGGCACCATCACCGCCGACGGCACGGTCGGCGCGGTGGGCGGCGTGCCCCTGAAGACGCAGGCCGCCCGGCGTGACGGGGCGACCGTCTTCCTCGTACCGAAGGCGGAGTGCGGGGACGCGCAGGCCGAACTGCCGAAGGGCCTGCGCCTCATCCCCGTCACCACACTGAAGGGCGCGGTCAACGCCCTGGTGGCCCTGGAGACCGGCAAGGGCCCGGTCCCCAGCTGTTAGGGCCGCTCGTCTGGACCACGCCGCACGCGCGGGGGCCGACAAGCCGCACCCTGGTCCCGCACCGGACCAGGGCACTTGGGACCGGATGGCCGGTTCAATCCCGCTCGGAGCATCCGGAAAGCGCGTGTCGCAGGGCCGTGTGACGGTCGACCAGCGGCACGGCCTGCTGCCTCACGCCGTTCCGTGTCTGCCCGCCACTCGCAGAAGGGTTCCGCCATCGGCAACAGCGCGATGACGATGGTCACGAACGAGAACGGGGCCCCGTTCCTAGCCCCCTAAGGGCACGGCCGCCGCCGGGCGGGGCGTGGTGGCCAGGCGCAGGCCGAGTTCCACGAGGGTCCAGCCGAGGCGGGCGCGGAGGTCGTACGGGCGTTTGGGGCCGGCGGCGTCGAGGGCCGCGGCGCGGAGTTCCGCCGCGCGGGCGTGGTGCAGGGCCAGGTGGATGTCCGGGTGCATCTCAGTCCGTCCTGATCGGGAAGGCGTGGGTGTGGATACGGACCTGCTCGGCGCCGGGGGTGTCCTCGGCGGCCGCGCGGTCGCGGAAGGTGTCGACCAGCGCGTGCATCTGCTCGATGAGCTCGCGCGTCAGGTCGGGCGTCAGCCGCAGCGTCGCGCTGCTCATGTCCCAGACGTGGTTCCACTCCTCGGGCCATGAGTCGCGGCTGCCCAGCCAGGTCGACAGTTCCCTGGTCTGCGTGGTGGCGACCTCGTGCAGGTACAGGTCCGCCGCTCCGCGCACGGCCGGGTCCTGGTCGGTGAGCAGGGAGTCGTCGAAGCGCAGGCCGTGGTGGACCGCCTTCCACCACCGCTCCCGCCCCTTGCCCAGTTCGGGCGCGTCCTCGACGAAGCCGTACTCGGCGAGCTGGCGCAGGTGGTAGCTGGTGGCGCCGCTGGACTCGCCCAGCCGCTCGGCCAGTTGCGAGGCGGTGGCCGGACCGGCGAACCGCAGGGCGTCCAACAGCTGCATGCGCAGGGGATGCGCGAGTCCGCGCAGGGAACGCGCGTCGAGTTCTCTCACTTGGGGGTTCCGGGGCTCACTCACCATGCAAAGGTATCCTTGCAAAGGAACCATTGCAAGCGTTTCTTTGCAACGTGCGCCATCCCCGCCCCGCCCGGACGGCACCGCTCCCGCCCCTACCCCTCCCTCACGAACCCCTCCGCCACCAGCCAGTCCAGCGCCACCTGGTGCGGGTCCTCCCCGGCCACGTCCACCTTCGCGTTCAGCGTCCGGGCCACGTCGTTGTCGAGCTTCCTGGTGATCGGGTCCAGCACGCCCGCGATCGCCGGCCACTTCTCCAGGGTCCGGGAGTTGACCATCGGGGCGGCGTTGTAGTTGGGGAAGAACTTCTTGTCGTCCTCCATCACGGCCAGGTTCATCGACTTGATGCGCCCGTCGGTCGTGAACACCTCGCCGTAGGTGCAACTCCCCTTCGCCGCCTGGGTGTAGATGATCCCGGTGTCCATCTGCGTGATGTACTTCGCCGGCACACTCATCCCGTACGCCTTCTGCATGCCAGGCAGCCCGTCCGCCCGGTTGGCGAACTCGCCCTCCACGCACAGCGTCACGGCAGCGGGGTCGGACTTCGCCAGTGCGGCCACGTCCGTCAGGGTCCGCGTGCCGTACTTCCTCGCGTTCGCCTGGTTCGTCGCCAGGGCGTAGGTGTTGTTCAGCGAGGCGGGCTCCAGCCACGTCAGCCCGTTGCGCGCGTCGGCCCGGCGCACCGCATCCCACTGCTCGCGCGGGTCGGGGATGGGCTCGCTGCGGCCCAGGTAGGTGATCCAGGCCGTGCCCGTGTACTCGTACCCGGCGTCGGCGTCGCCCTTCCTGACCGCCTCGCGACTGCCGATGGAGCCCTGGATGCCGGTGCGGTCCAGCACCTGCGCACCGGCCGCCTCGAAGGCGATGCCCATGATCGCGCCCAGGATGAGCTGCTCGGTGAACGACTTGGACGTCACCGTCAGCCGCGCGCCCTTCAGCGGTTCGCCCCGCCCGATCGAGCCCGGCCGTACGTCGTCGGCCATGGGGGAACCGCTGGTCAGGCCGCAGCCGGTGGCCGCCGGGAAAACTCCCGCCACCAGCACGGCTCCCGCGGCCAGCAGGCCCGTACGCCGTCTCATGCCTCCAGCCCCCTCGGCCGCAGCAGCAGTTCGGCCAGCGAGGCCAGCCAGTCCACCAGCAACGCCAGCACGACCGTGAGGATCGAGCCGAGCACCAGCACCGGCATGCGCTGGTTGGTGATGCCGGTGGTGATGAGCACGCCGAGGCCGCCGCCCCCGCCGAAGGTCGCCAGGGTCGCCGTACCGACGTTCAGGACCAGGGCCGTGCGCACGCCCGCCAGGATCAGCGGGACCGCCAGGGGCAGTTCCACCCGCGCCAGCACGCCCAGCGGGGACATGCCGATGCCGCGGGCCGCCTCCAGCAGTGTCGGATCGTTGGCGTTCAGGCCCGTGATCGTGTTCGACAGCACCGGCAGGACGGCGTAGGCGATGATGCCGACGAGGGCGGCCCTGCGGCCGATGCCCAGCCAGATGACCAGCAGGGCCAGCAGACCGATCGCCGGGGTCGCCTGGCCGATGTTGGCGAGGGCCATCGCGACCGGCGTGGCCTTCCGCAGCGCCCTGCGGGTCAGCAGGATGCCCAGCGGGATCGCGATGAGCAGCACGAAGAAGGTGGAGATCACGGTCAGTTCGACGTGCTGCCGCAGCGCCTTGCTGACCTGCCCGCCCGACAGGGCGTTCTCGGAGACCGGGTCCAGGTCGGCCCGCGCGAACCACAGCCAGGTCGCCAGCAGGACGGCGATCAGCACCGCCGGCAGGACGGTCAGCTTCCGCCGGCTCACCTTCCTCGCCGTCGGCTCCGCGCGGGCCGGACTCGCCTCGGCGTCCTCCAGGGCGGTCACGCCTCCCGCTCCCCTTCGACACCCTCCTGCTCGGCATGGGTTTGCGCGGCCCGCAGCTCCTCCAGATCGTGCTGGTGCTCCATCGCGTCGAGCCGGTCGGCCTCCAGCAGTTCGTGCACGGAGTTGATGAGCGTCTCCATGTCGACGACGCCGGTGTACTCGCCGCGCCACCCGGTCACCGGCACCCGCCCCGCGTTGTCGGTGAGCACCGCCTCCAGCGCGTCCCGCAGCGTGGCGTCCCGGGTCACCGTGTCGTGCACCAGTGTGCCCGCCCGCGCCAGCGAGCCCCGGGCCCGCGCCAGGTCACCGCGCCGCAGCCACTTGTAGGGCCGGCCGCGTTTGTCGAGCAGCAGGATCTCGTTCGAGCCGCTCGCCTTCAGCCGGTCGACGATCCTCGGCAGCGGGTCGTCCAAGGTCACCGTCGGGTAGTCGGTGATGCCGACGTCCCGTACCCGCGTCAGGTTCAGCCGCTTCAGCGCCGCCCCCGCACCGACGAACCCGGACACGAAGTCGTCCGCCGGGTTGGTCAGGATCGCCTCGGGCGTGTCGAACTGCGCAATGTGCGAGCGCTCGCGCAGCACCGCGATCCGGTCGCCCAGCTTGATCGCCTCGTCGAAGTCGTGGGTGACGAAGACGATCGTCTTGCGCAGCTCCTGCTGGAGCCGGATCAGCTCGTCCTGGAGGTGCTCGCGGGTGATCGGGTCCACCGCCCCGAACGGCTCGTCCATCAGCAGCACCGGCGGATCGGCGGCCAGCGCCCGGGCCACGCCCACCCGCTGCTGCTGTCCGCCGGAGAGCCGGCGCGGATAGCGGCCCCGGAACTCGCCGGGGTCAAGGCCGACCAGGTCCAGCAGCTCCTCGACCCGGCTTCGGATGCGGGACTTCGGCCAGCCGAGCATCCTCGGGACCAGGGCGATGTTCTGGGCCACCGTCATGTGCGGGAAGAGTCCGGCGGACTGGATCGCGTACCCGATCCTGCGGCGCAGCTTCACCGGGTCCATGTCGGTGACGTCCTCGCCGCCGACGCGGATGCGCCCGCCCGTCGGCTCGATCAGCCGGTTGATCATCTTGAGCGTCGTGGACTTCCCGCACCCCGAGGGGCCGACGAAGACGACGGTCTCGCCCGCCGTGATCTCCAGGGAGACGTTGTCCACGGCCGGCTGCGGACTGCCCGGGTACCGCTTGGTGAGGTTCTCCAGCTCGATGGCCGCCCCGGCGACGGGCCCGCCGGACACGCTCTCAGACACGGATCCCCCTGGGAATGGTCAGCCGCCCGATCAGGACGTACGCGGCGTCGAACAGCAGCGCCAGGACGATGATCCCGAGCGTGCCCGCCAGTACCTGGTTGAGCGCGTTCGCGCTGCCCAGCGAGGCCAGCCCGCGGAAGATGACGTTGCCGAGGCCGGGGCCGGAGGCGTACGCTGCGATGGCCGCGATGCCCATCAGCATCTGCGTCGCGACCCGGATCCCGGTCAGGATCGGCGGCCAGGCCAGCGGCAGCTCCACCCGCAGCAGCCGGGCCGGGCGCGACATGCCGATGCCCTTGGCCGCGTCCACCAGCGCCGGATCGACCCCGCGCAGTGCGACGATCGCGTTGCGCACGACCGGCAGCAGCCCGTACAGCGTCAGCGCCACCACCGTCGGCGCCACACCCAGCCCTACGACCGGGATCAGCAGACCGATCATGGCCAGCGCCGGGACGGTCAGGATCGTCGCGGTGGCGGTCGTCGCCAGGTTCCCGGCCCACTCGCTGCGGTAGGTGACCACGGCGATCAGCACGCCGAGCACGGTGGCGGCGACCATGCACTGGAAGACGGCACTGGCGTGCTGGTAGGCGTCCGCGAGCAACTGCTGGTGGCGGTTGCCCAGGTACTCCCAGAAGTCCACGTACGCTCACCTCACGGCTGTGTCTCCCGGTCTTCCGCCGCCTGCGCCGCCTGCTCGACCAGCGGGATGATCCGCGGCGGTACGGGGTTCTCCATGACGATCGCGGTGGAGGCCCGGACGATGCCATCAAAACCGACAACCCGGTCGATCACCCGCTGGAGATCGGCGTTCGAGCGGGCCACCAGCCGGCACAGCATGTCCCCGGTGCCGGTGGTGGTGTGCAGCTCCAGCACCTCCGGCACGGTCGTCAAGTGCGCCCGTACGTCCGCCCCTTGACCCTGCCGGATCTGCAGCGTGGCGAACGCGGTGACGGGGTAGCCGAGCGCCGCCGGGTCCACCTCGGGACCGAAACCGCGGATGACTCCGTTCGACTGAAGCCGGTCCAGCCGCGCCTGCACGGTGCCCCGGGCGACGCCCAGCCGCCGGGACATCTCCAGCACCCCGATCCGCGGCTCCCGCGCGAGCAGCAGGATGATCCGGCCGTCCAGATGATCGATCGCCACGACACCCTCCCAGGTGGTCATCCTGTACAGATACGCCGTCCATACGGCCGTACGACTGAGCAGATTGCCCTGTGAATACGCAAACTATTGCGCAGCTTGCCGGTCGGGGCCAGGCTGCCGTTATGACGCAGACCACACACCACACTCCCGACACGACCGCCCGGCAGGACGACCCCTTCCCGGTCAAGGGAATGGACGCGGTCGTCTTCGCCGTGGGCAACGCCAAGCAGGCGGCGCACTACTACTCCACCGCCTTCGGCATGAAGCTGGTCGCCTACTCCGGACCGGAGAACGGCAGCCGCGAGACCGCGAGCTACGTGCTGGAGAACGGCTCCGCGCGTTTCGTGTTCACCTCGGTGATCAAGCCCACCACCGACTGGGGCCGCTTCCTCGCCCGGCACGTGGCCGAGCACGGCGACGGCGTCATCGACCTCGCCGTCGAGGTCCCCGACGTGCGGGCCGCCTACGCCTACGCGCTGGAGCACGGCGCGCGGTCCGTCGCCGAGCCGTACGAGCTGAAGGACGAGCACGGCACGGTCGTCCTCGCGGCGATCGCCACGTACGGCGAGACCCGGCACACCCTGGTCGAGCGAAGCGGGTACGACGGCCCGTACCTCCCCGGTTACGCGGCCGCCGCCCCGCTCGTCGCACCGCCCGCCCGCCGCACCTTCCAGGCCATCGACCACTGCGTCGGCAACGTCGAACTCGGCCGGATGAACGAGTGGGTGGCCTTCTACAACAAGGTCATGGGCTTCACCAACATGAAGGAGTTCGTCGGCGACGACATCGCCACCGAGTACTCGGCGCTGATGTCGAAGGTCGTCGCGGACGGCACCCGCAAGGTGAAGTTCCCGATCAACGAGCCGGCGATCGCGAAGAAGAAGTCGCAGATCGACGAGTACCTGGAGTTCTACGGCGGCCCGGGCGTCCAGCACATCGCGCTGGCCACCAACGACATCGTCGCCACCGTCCGCCACATGCGCGAGCACGGCGTGCAGTTCCTGGACACCCCCGACTCGTACTACGACACGCTCGGCGAGTGGGTCGGCGAGACCCGCGTGCCCGTCGACACCCTGCGCGAGCTGAAGATCCTCGCCGACCGCGACGAGGACGGCTACCTGCTGCAGATCTTCACCAAGCCGGTCCAGGACCGCCCGACCGTCTTCTTCGAGATCATCGAACGGCACGGTTCGATGGGCTTCGGCAAGGGCAACTTCAAGGCACTGTTCGAGGCGATCGAGCGCGAGCAGGCCCGGCGCGGCAACCTGTGAGCCCGCTCCGCGTGCAACCGCCGACGGCGGGTTGAGCCTCTCCGGTCGTGCGGGTGTCACGGGGCACCCGCACGACTCGGGGGAGTGAACCGTGGACGAGCGCATCGACCTCGCGACACCGGCCGTCCGCTGGCTGTGGAAGAAGACCACGCTCAAGGAACCGACGGTGCTCCAGTCCTTCGCCTTCGACGAGGCACACCGGCACCTGTACGTGCTCCAGGTGCGGCGCGGCGGCGGCGACGCCGGCGACCTGTGCCTCAACAAGCTGGACCATGAGGGAAATCGGCTCGGCCACATGACGCTGCGCGGCTTCGGGCACGGCGTGAGCATGGGCGTCCAGCACGCCGCCGACGGCACCGTCTGGCTCTGGACCGAGGCCGACGCCAGGAACGGCTACGGCCGGGGCGTCACCCGCTTCCGCTTCTTCGACGGCGCCGTCCGCAGCGGCAAGGACGTCGCAGTCCGTCACCCGATCGAGGGCTCCACCCACAACCAGCCGTCCGTCTGCCGGGCCACCCACCGCATCGCCGTCCGCTACCGCCTCGACGGCCGCCCCCGCTACCGGATCTGGGACCTGGACGCGTTCACCGCCCGCGACTACGACCGCCCGATCGCCGACCTCCCGCAGACCGGCGCCCACCCGGATGCGCGCGTCCCCTTCCAGGGGTACGCGCTGTACGGCGACCACCTCTACCAGCTCGCCGGCAGCGCCTACGACGCCACCACCAACCCGTCCGACCGGCAGGGCAACGCCTACCTGTCCTGCCTCGACATCCGCACCGGTGCCCTGGTCCAGCAGCAGCGCACGCGGGCCGGACACTCCCTCGACTTCCGCGAGCCGGAGGGCGTGGCGATCCTGCACCGCCCCGAGCCCCGCCTGTGCGTCGGCTTCGCCTCGGGCGCCCCGGGAGCCCGGAGGTTCTCCCTGTACTACAAGCCGCAGACCCGACCGGGCCCCGTACGCTGAGCCCATGGCCAGGATCAACGACGTGGGCGGGATGCAGGGATTCGGTGCCGTCGACACCGCCGACGACGCCGAACCCTTCCACGCCGACTGGGAGGTGCGGGTCCTGGGGATCCTCAACGCCCTGCGCGACCAGGGCGTCTTCAACACCGACGAGTTCCGCGACGCGATCGAGTCGCTGCCGCCCGCCGAGTACCTGGCGACCTCCTACTACGAGCGGTGGTTCAAGGCGATCTGCGCGCTCCTGGAACGCAAGGGCGTCATCGGGCCGGGTGAGCTGGATGACTGACCGCTTCCCGCCCGGCACCCGGGTGCGGACCTACCGCCACGACCCGCCGCACCACACGCGGCTGCCCCGGTACGCCCGTGGCAAGCACGGCGTCGTGGTCGAACCGGAGGGGCCGGCCCCGCTCGCGGACCTCAACGCCCAGGGCCGCGGCGACGCCCCAGTCGAGCAGATATACGCGGTCCGTTTCGCGGCCCGCGACCTGTGGGGCGAGGGCGACCACCACGTCGTACTGGACCTGTGGGAAAGCTATCTGGAAGAGGCCCCCGACGATGACCGGTGAGCACACCGACGCGACGATCGCCCGCCGGGTCCGGCGCCTGGAGACCCTACTGGAGGACAAGGGCGTGCTCTCCGGCGCGCGGCTGGACGAGATCATCGACGCGTCCCTGTCCGGCGCGTCCCCGGCGAGTGGCGCCCGGGTGGTGGCCCGCGCCTGGACCGACCCCGCCTTCAGGTCCCGCCTCCTCGCGGACGGCACGGCCGCCGTCCGCGAACTCGGTTACCTGGAGGGCTCGTACCAGCGCCTGCGGGTGGTGGAGAACACGGCGTCGGTGCACAACGTCATCGTCTGCACGCTCTGCTCCTGCTACCCGGTCCGGCTCCTCGGCCCGTCCCCCAGCTGGTACAAGTCCGAGGCCTACCGCTCCCGCGTGGTCCGCGAACCCCGCGCGGTGCTAGCCGAGTTCGGCCTGGAGCTGCCCGCCGACACCGAGATCACGGTGTGGGACTCCAGCGCGGAGAGCCGCTACATGGTGCTGCCGCGGCGCCCGCGGGGCACCGAGGGGCTGGCGGAGGACGAGCTGGCGGGCCTGGTCACCCGCAACGCGCTGATCGGCACCGCGGCGGTGTGACACCCCGAGCGGCTCACGACTCCGTGAAGTCCGGCATCTCGTCCACCGGCGGCTCGCCCAGCTCCGCCAGCACGGCCCGGGCCTCCTGCGCCCGCGACGGCGAGAAGTACGGGTTGATCCGCAGCGCCTCCTGAAGGTGCCGCCGTGCCGGCCCACGCTTGTCCAGCGCCCGCTCGATCATGCCCCGGTGGTACGCGTACAGCGCGCTGCGCACCCCGCCCCCGCGCTCCGGGTCCGTCGCCCGCACCGCGAACCGCAGCGCCTCCTCGTGCTGCCCGGCCCGGTGCAGCGCCCATCCCAGGGCGTCGGCCACCGCGATCCCGGGCTGCCGCCGCCATTCGGCCCGCAGCCGCCGCACCGCCTGCGCCGGATCCCCGTGGTCCGCCTCGAACTGCCCCAGTACGAGCTCCTCGTCGCCCCCGCCGGCGGCGGCCTTACGGACCCGTTCCCGCAGCAGGTCGTACTGCACCCCGGCCGCCTCCGCCAGTCCCAGGTGCTCGTACAACTCGCCCAGTTCCAGCGCGTACTCCGGCCGGGGCTGCCGGGCCAGGGCCGCCCGGTAGGCGTTCAGTGCCTCCGTCGTGCGGCCCAGCGCCGCCAGCGCCCTGCCCTGCCCGGCCTGCGCGGCCCGCTGGTCCGGGTCGAGGCGCACCGCCTCCTCGAAGTGCCGCAGCGCGACCTCCCGGTCGCCGCGTTCCCAGGCCAGCTGCCCGGCCCGCTCCAGGTAGGCGGCCCGCTCGGCCGGCGCCTGGGCCCGCGCCACCGCGTCGGACAGCGTGGCCGCCGCGTCCTCCCGCCAGCCCCGGTCCCGGTAGACGGCCGCGGTCCGCGCCAGGACGGCCGGCCCGGAGCGCAGTTTCGTCAGCCGGTCCAGCATCCGGCCCACCGCCTCGTGGTCGCCGAGCCCGCTGTAGGCGTCGATGAGCAGCGGGTACGTCGTCCACCGCCGGGGCGCCGCCTTCCGCGCCGCCTCGCCCCACGTACGGGCCGCGGGGAAGTCCCGGCGCGCGTTCGCCAGCGCGGCCAGCCCCGCCAGCGCGTCCGGGTTGTTGCCCGGCCGCACCCTCAGCGACGTCCGCAGCGCCTGCTCGGCCCGCGGGTAGTACTCCGGGTCCGCCAGCCGCCGCCCCTGCTCCACGTACGCCGTGCCGAGCACCGCCCAGGACCGCGCGTCCTTGGGACGTTGGCGCAGGTGCCGCTCCCGCTCGTCGATCAGCGCCGCCAGGTCCGGCAGCGCGGCCGGCACCCCGGTGGTGACCGCCGTCAGCGCCTGCGCACCCGGGGCGGGGGACGCGGGGGCCGGCGACCGCTCCCAGGGCAGCAGCACCAGCACTCCGCCGAGCGCCGCCGACCCGGCGACGAGGGCGACGAGCAGCCGCCGGCGGCCCGGCGACCGCCGCTCCTCGTCCTGGGGCGTGGCCTGCATGGCTTCTTTCTCCGTGGCCTCCATGCCGCTCACTGTGCGGCAGCGCGACGAGCGGACCTCGGCTTACGGCGGCTGCCGTACGCGGGGTTCACACCGATGGCCCCCGGTGCGAACCTGTGATCATGAGCCGTAGCGAAGCGCCCCCCGACGCAGACACGGCCGTGACCGGCGACCTCGTCGAACGACTGCGCGGCGGCCTGCCCGCCGACGCGGTCCTGACCGACCCCGACGTCACGGCCTCCTACGCCCACGACATGGCGAGCTTCTGCCCGGCCGGCACCCCGGCCGTGGTCGTCCTGCCCCGCACGGTCGAACAGGTCCAGCACGTGATGCGGACCGCCACCGCACTGCGCGTCCCGGTCGTCCCGCAGGGCGCCCGCACCGGCCTGTCCGGCGGCGCCAACGCCTCCGACGGCTGCATCGCGCTGTCCCTGACCAGGATGGACCGCATCCTGGAGATCAACCCGGTCGACCGCGTCGCCGTCGTCGAGCCGGGCGTCGTCAACGCCGCCCTCTCCCGCGCGGTCGGCGAACACGGCCTGTGCTACCCGCCGGACCCCTCCAGCTGGGAGATGTGCACCATCGGCGGCAACATCGGCACCGCGTCGGGCGGACTGTGCTGTGTGAAGTACGGCGTGACGGCCGAGTACGTCCTCGGCCTGGACGTCGTGCTGGCCGACGGACGCCTGATGTCCACCGGCCGCCGCACCGCCAAGGGCGTCGCCGGATACGACCTGACGCGCCTGTTCGTCGGCTCCGAGGGCTCCCTCGGCATCGTCGTGCGAGCCGTGCTGGCGCTGCGGCCCAAGCCGCCCGGGCAACTGGTGCTGGCGGCCGAGTTCTCCTCCGGCGCCGCCGCCTGTGACGCGGTGTGCCGGATCATGGCGGGCGGACACGTCCCGTCACTCCTCGAACTGATGGACCGTACGACCGTCAAGGCCGTCAACGACATGGCGCACATGGGTCTGCCCGAGACCACCGAGGCGCTGCTGCTGGCGGCCTTCGACACCACCGACCCGGCCGCCGACCTCGCCGCCGTCGGGGCGCTGTGCGAGGCCGCCGGCGCCACCCAGGTCGTCCCGGCCGAGGACGCGGCCGAGTCCGAACTGCTGCTCCAGGCACGGCGGTTGAGCCTTCCCGCGCTGGAGGCCGTCAAGGGCGTGACGATGATCGACGACGTGTGCGTGCCCCGGTCCCGGCTCGGCGCGCTGCTCGAAGGCGTCGAGCGGATCGCCGAGAAGTACCGGCTCACCATCGGCGTCGTCGCCCATGCGGGTGACGGCAACACCCACCCCACGGTCTGCTTCGACTCCTCGGACCCCGACGAGTCGCGCCGGGCCCGCGAGTCCTTCGACGCGATCATGGCGCTCGGCCTGGAACTGGGCGGCACCATCACCGGCGAACACGGCGTCGGCGTCCTGAAGAAGGAGTGGCTGGCCCGCGAGATCGGCCCGGTGGGCGTGGAGATGCAGCGGGCCGTCAAACAGGTCTTCGACCCGCTGGGCATCCTGAATCCGGGCAAGCTGTTCTGAACCGCGGGGCGTGCGGGCCTCACTGGGCGAGCAGCTGGGCCAGCTCCTCGTCGAGCCCCAGCCGCTCGCCCTCGGTCCCCGGCGGGACCACCCGCAGGGTGCGCTCCAGCCAGGCGGACACCGGGGCCGCCGGAGCCTCCAGCAGGGCGTCCCCGTCGGGTGAACTCAACGCCATCAGCACGACGTTCCGGCCCCGCGCCTTCGTCGGCCAGACCCGCACGTCCCCCTGCCCGCACGGCCGGAACACCCCCTCCACCAGCACGTCCCGGGCGAACGTCCAGTGCACGGGCTGCTCGTAGTCGATGTGGAAGGTGATGTGGACCGCGTACGGATCGTCGGTGCGGTAGCCGAGCCGGGCCGGCACCGGGATGCCGCGCTCCGGCGACAGGACGAGCCTCAGCTCCAGTTCCCGCTCCACCACGCTGTCCATGGTGTCGTTCCTCTCTCGTCAGGACGGGCCCACGAGGGCCGGTACGGGAGGAGAGAGCGGGATGCGCCCAGGGCATTACGCGGCTTCACGGAACTTTTTTCCAAGGGTGGGCGCGGGACTACCACATCGGTGCTCGAAAGGGGTGGGTCCTGCGGGACGGGCGGTGGGGGTTGCGCACGTCTGATAGATGTGGAGGCCCCTATTACACCCCCGAGCAGATACGGGACGACGGACATGAGCGCCCCAACCCCGGCCCCCGGTGACGACAGGCCCCGCGAAGGGTACTACCCGGACCCGTCCATTCCTGGATATGTCCGGTACTGGAACGGTGCCGCCTGGGTACCGGGCACCAGCCGACCGGCGCCCAAGGACGGCGAGTCGCTGGAACCGCCGCCCGGCGTGCGCCCGGCGCAGCCGGCCGCCTCCGTCGAGGAGACCGGTCCGCACTTCTTCGACGAGGACCCGGTCGAGGAACCGCCGGCGTCCGAGTCCCAGCACGGCAGCCGTCCGGAACCCGCGTCCGCCTGGGGCGCCGACCGCTCCCGCCAGTCCGGCTTCGGCGGCGACCAGGACCGCCGGGTGTCCTGGGGCGCCCCGCAGGGCGCGCAGAGCGCCGCACCGCGGGCGCCGCACGCGGGCGGTCCCGCCCAGCCGGGGAGCACGGCGACCACGCCTCCGGCCGACTCGGAGGCGGAAGACGCCGCTTCGGGCAGCACGTTCGTCTTCCGCAGACCGGCGGGGCAGACCGGGGGAGGGGCGGGGGAGCCCGCCGGGCACGACGACGAGGGCACCATGACCTTCCGCGCGGTCTCTCCGCACGCGGGGCAGCGGGGCGGGGCGTCCGGGTCGGGGCCCGCGGGCACGGGCCCGTCGGCAGGTGCCGGCGCCGGCGTCGGCGGTGGCGCAGGGGCGGGTGCGGGGTCCGGCGGGTCCGGCAACGGCCCGGCGCCCGCAGGGGGTTCGGCCTCCGGCTTCGTCGCCCAGGGGCAGGCCGGTGCGACCGCGTCCGCCGCGGGCGCTGCGTCGGCCGGGTTCGGTGTTCCGGGGCAGGGCGGTGCGGGCGGCTCCCAGGGTGGTTCGGCGGCCCCTGGTGCCGGTGCCGGCGGTCAAGGCGGGGCGGCGTCGGCCGGGTTCGGGGCTCCCGGCGCGGGGCGCCCCGGCTTCGGGGCCGGGAAGGCCGCCGCCGACCGGGCCGCGGCGGGGCAGGCGGGAGCCGAGGCCCCCGCGGCCGTGCCGACGGCGCTGTCCGGGCCGCAGCAGGCTCCCTCCCCGACCGTCCCTGCGCACTCCGCCGGTCCGCAGCCCGCCGCCTCCGGCGCCCCGGGCACGCCCTTGACGAGCGGCCCCGGCGGCGGTCAGTCGTCCTGGGCGCAGCAGGTGCACCGGCTGGCCGGGGCGGGCGGTGGCGAGCAGCCCGTCGCGCCCTGGAAGCCGCCGGTCGAGGACCCGTTCCAGGCGGCCGCCCGGCGTCAGGCGTCGGCGCGGCCCGCGCCGCTCGGCAAGCGGCTGACCGCCCGGCTCGTCGACACGCTCGTCGTCGCGGGCGTCACGGCCGTGGCCGCCGTCCCCCTCGGCATCAAGGCGGTCGACCACGTCAACGAGAAGATCGACGCGGCCAAGCTCTCCGGCGAGACCGTCACGGTCTGGCTGCTCGACGGCACGACGTCGGTGTACCTCGGCATCGTCCTGGCCGTCCTGCTGCTCTTCGGCGTGGTGTACGAGGTGCTGCCCACCGCCAAGTGGGGCCGCACGCTGGGCAAGAAACTGCTGGGCCTGGAGGTGCGGGACATCGAGGGCCACGAGGCGCCGGAGTTCGGCGCGGCCCTGCGCCGCTGGCTGGTCTACAGCGTCCCCGGACTCCTCGTCGTCGGGGTCGTCGGCGTCCTGTGGTGCCTGTTCGACAAGCCGTGGCGCCAGTGCTGGCACGACAAGGCCGCGCGCACGTTCGTCGCGGGCTGAGGGTGGCCGGCGAAGGGCCCGGCTGACCCCGGTACCCCGGACGGCCGCCCGCCGGATGCGGAACCGGCAGGTTCGCGGTCGACTCGGGCCATGAGCACCGAACCGCCCCCCGGCTCCGGGCAGCCGCCCGAGGACGACCCGTTCAGGAAGCAGCCCCCGCCCGGCGGGGGTGCGGACACGCCCCACGGTGCCCAGCCCCCGCCGCCCCCCGGCTCCGGGCAGCAGCCGGAGGACGACCCGTTCAGGAAGCAGCCGCCCCCCGGCTTCGGGCAGCAGCCCGAGGGCGACCGGTTCAGGAAGCAGCCCCCGCCCGGCGAGGGTGCGGACACGCCACACGGTGCGGAGCCCCCGCCGCCCCCGGGGGGCGGCGGCCCCTACGGTGGTGGCCCGTACGGCGGCGGCCCCTACCCCACCGATCCGCTCGCCGGCATGCCCCCGCTAGCCGACAGCGGCAAGCGCACGCTCGCCCGCATCATCGACATGATCCTCGTGGGTGCCGTGGTCTTCCTGCTCACCTGGGCGTTCGGCGTCAACGAGTACGACGTCGACAGCGACAGGATCGAGGCGAGCCGATCCTTCGGGCAGTCGCTCGCCGCCGCCGTCCTCTACATCGCCTATGACACCTTCCTGACCGCCAGGACGGGGCAGACCCTCGGCAAGAAGTGGCTGAACTTGCGGGTGGCCAACCTCGACAACGGCGCCACGCCCTCCGTACAGACCTCGCTGACGCGCGCCGCGGTGCTGTGGCTGCCGTTCGCGTTCTGCTGCGCCTGCATCTGGACCGCCATCTCGGGCGGCTGGAGCTTCTTCGACAAGCCGTACAAACAGGGTCTGCACGACAAGGCCGCCAAAACGGTGGTGGTCAGCACCGGTTGAGGGGAACGCTCAGGAGGCCGCCCGCTCACGCACGGGTTCCGTGGCGGCCGGCCGGCTGATCGACGCCGGGACGCGTTCCTCGGGGGCGGGCTGTACCTGCACGCTCGTACGCTGCTTCGGCAGTGGCACTGTCATGGCGACGAGCAGCCCGAGCGCCAGCCCCGCCACGGCGATGACCGCGATGGCCGGGCCGGAACGCGCCTGTGACAGCGACAGCATCGCGAGCGTCGAGAAGATCACGGTGCACGTACCGTAGACGAGCTGTGCGACGGTCGGACGAGGCATGGCAATCGTGTCCTCGGAAGCGGGGGCATCTCGACTCTTTTGGCGTGCATGCCCGAGCCGAGCGAACGGTAAGCGTGACCTAACCAACAGTGCCGGTGCACGGGGGGCGCACGGAGTCATGGTGTCCACGAAGTGGACGGTCGAACGCGCCTGTCGAGGGCGGGCCGAAGAGGAGCCGGGACGGGGGAGGGGTAGCCCGGGTGTCCGTAAAGCGGACGCCGGCTCCGCATAGTGCAATTGACTTGTTCAAGTCAAGGTCTGTCTTTTCTTCTGAACCTCTAGTCAAATGTCGTCACTTGACTACACGCGTTGATCACGCGCGCGCGGACCTTCCATGACCCGGACTCCTTCCTTCCGCGCGCACGGACGCGGGGGAGGATCTCAAGTGACCAGTAGACCCCGGACGTTCAGAGCCGCGGCGACAGCCGTGGCGCTCGCGGCGGCCACCGCCACTCTCTCCCTGTACGGCGTGGCCCAGGCCGCCGACCCGGCCGAAACGTCCGCCACCGTGGACCGGCGCGACCCGGCGGACCACGACCACGTCGAGCACGACCTCGAAGGACCGCTGTCCAAGACCCAGGAGGAACAGCGCGAGGAGGCCCTGAAGCAGGTCATATCCGGCAAGGCCACCGTGCAGAACCGGGAGGGCTCCAAGGTCGTCCAGCTCAAGAGCAAGAAGGGCGACCCCAAGTACGTCGAGCTCGGCCGCGAGAAGACCGACAAGATCTTCACCATCCTGGTCGAGTTCGGCGACCAGATAGACAGCCGCTACGGCGGCACCCCGGGCCCGCTGCACAACCAGATCCCGCAGCCGGACCGCACCAAGGACAACTCCACGGCCTGGAAGGCGGACTACGACCGCGAGCACTTCCAGGACCTCTACTTCGGCACCGGCAAGAAGGCCGAGTCGGTCAAGAAGTACTACGAGAAGCAGTCCTCGGGCCGCTATTCCGTCGAGGGCGAGGTCTCGGACTGGGTCAAGGTCCCGTACAACGAGGCCCGTTACGGCAACAACAAGTGCGGTGACACCAACTGCCCGAGCGTGTGGAACGTCGTCAGCGACGGTCTGAACGCGTGGGTCTCCCAGCAGAAGGCAGCCGGGAAGACCGACGCCCAGATCAAGGCGGCCGTCGCCCAGTACGACCAGTGGGACCGCTACGACTTCGACGGCGACGGCGACTTCAACGAGGCCGACGGCTACATCGACCACTTCCAGGTCGTGCACGCCGGCGAGGACGAGTCCGCGGGCGGCGGCGCGCAGGGCGAGGACGCCATCTGGGCGCACCGCTGGTACGCGTTCGGCACCGACGCGGGCGCCACCGGCCCGGAGAACAACAAGCTGGGCGGCGCGCAGATCGGCTCCACCGGCATCTGGGTCGGCGACTACACCGTCCAGCCCGAGAACGGCGGACTCGGCGTCTACGCCCACGAGTACGGCCACGACCTCGGCCTGCCCGACCACTACGACACCGCGGGCGGCGAGAACTCCACCGGGTTCTGGACGCTGATGTCCTCCGGTTCCTGGCTCGGCACCGGCAAGAACGAGATCGGTGACCTGCCCGGCGACATGACCGCCTGGGACAAGCTCCAGCTGGGCTGGCTCGACTACGACACGGCCAAGGCCGCGACGAAGTCGAAGCACAAGCTGGGCGTCGCCGAGTACAACACCAAGAACAAGCAGGCGCTCGTGGTCGAGCTGCCGAAGAAGCCGGTCACCACCGAGATCGTCGTCCCCGCCGAGGGTGCCTCCCAGTGGTGGAGCGGCAGCGGCAACAACCTCAAGAACACCCTGGCCCGTTCGGTCGACCTGACCGGTAAGTCGGCGGCGACGCTGACCCTTGACGGCTGGTACGAGATCGAGGCCAACTACGACTACCTCTACACCGAGGTCTCGACCGACGGCGGTGCCGACTGGACCGCCCTGGACGGCACGGTGGACGGCCGGCCGATCCCGCGCGACGGGAGCGACAAGCCCGCGCTGACCGGCACGGTCGACGGCTACAAGAAGCTGTCGTACTCGCTGGACGCCTACGCGGGCAAGAAGATCGACCTGCGCTTCCGCTACGCCACCGACGGCGGTCTGGCCATGAAGGGCTTCACGGCCGACGCGATCACCGTGACCGCCGACGGCACCGCCCTGTTCACCGACGGCGCGGAGAGCGCGGACCCGGCCTGGACGGCCACCGGCTTCTCCCGGATCGGCGCGTCCTTCACGCGGGACTACGCGCAGTACTACATCGCCGAGAACCGCCAGTACGTGTCGTACGACAAGACCCTCAAGGTCGGCCCGTACAACTTCGGGTTCGCGCCGGACCGTCCGGACTGGGTGGAGCACTACCCGTACCAGAACGGCCTGTTGATCTGGAAGTGGGACACCTCCCAGGCGGACAACAACACCAGCCAGCACCCCGGCACCGGCCTGCTCCTGCCGGTCGACTCGCACCCGACCGCGCTGAAGTGGTCCGACGGCACGCTGATGCGCAACCGCATCCAGGCCTACGACTCGCCGTTCAGCCTGTACCGCACGGACGGCCTCACGCTGCACAAGGCGGGCATCGCGACGAAGATCCCGTCGTCGAAGGGCGTGCCGGTCTTCAACGACCACACCAGCACCTACTACGACGAGTCCAACAGGGCCGCGGGCGTCAAGATCACTGACACCAACACCAAGATCAAGATCGTCAAGGAGGCCAAGAACGGCTCGACGATCTCCGTCGAGGTCGGCCCCGCGGTGAAGTAACGCAGAGTTTCCGCAGGTCAGACGGCATTCGGCGGCAACCCACTGGCGGGTTGCCGCCGATCCGTGTTTAGGTGCGTCCTGTGGCTCTCTTATTGACACCGAAGATCACGGGGGTGTGACCGCATGGCCGCAGGAGGTTTCTGCAAGTTGCCGAACGGTACGGTGGTGGTGGCGCTGAACCTGCCCAGCCCCGCCGCCGACGGCCCCGGCCGCGTGCGCGTCCTGGTGCACGCGGTGAACCGCGCACGCGCCCTGACCAGGCTGCGCAACCTGGGCCTGCGCGCGGTCTACCTGCGGGGCAACGCCGCCCCGCCGACCCCCGACGAGGTCACCGCGGTCCTGCACCACCCGGACGGCCTGATATGGCGTACGGCCCCTGACAACGGTGTCGCGACCAGCCCGGACCTCGTCCAGGAACTGTGGCGACCGATCAGGGCCCTGCTCCGGCGGCCGACACCGCAGGCCTGACGCCCGTCGGGCGCCTACTGGACGACGGGCTTGCCGGACAGCTCCACTCCCGCCCCCCGCATCTCCTCCACGGCCCGCTCGGTGGTCTCCGGCGCCACCCCGGCGGTCAGGTCGAGCAGCACCTGGGTGCGGAAGCCCTCCCGCACGGCGTCCAGCGCGGTGGCCCGCACGCAGTGGTCCGTGGCGATGCCCACCACGTCCACCTCGTCGATCTCCCGGGCCTTGAGCCAGTCGGCGAGCGTGACCCCGTTCTCGTCGGTCCCCTCGAACCCGCTGTACGCCGCCGCGTACGCCCCCTTGTCGAAGACGGCGTCGATCGCGCCGGAGGCGACGGCCGGGGCGAAGTTCGGGTGGAAGCCGACGCCCTCCGTCCCGGCGACGCAGTGCGCGGGCCAGGAGCGGACGTAGTCGGGGTTGTCGGCGAAGTGGCCGCCGGGCGCGATGTGGTGGTCGCGGGTGGCCACGACGTGCCGGTAGCCGGCGGGCGCCTGCCCGATCAGCTCGGTGATGGCGGCAGCCACGTCGGCACCGCCGGCCACCGCAAGGCTGCCCCCCTCGCAGAAGTCGTTCTGCACGTCTACGACGATCAAGGCGCGGCGCATGGTCGGTGTCCTTCGACTCTGGGGTCGGGCTTCAGGGTGCGGGGCCCGGCCGGTGAACCTCCGAGCCTATTGAGTTGGGATGCGGTCCGGGAGGGGTCTGCGGGGCTTGCGGCTGCCCGTCGGCCGCCCCGGAGGACATCCCCTAGCTACCCGAGCGCCCGTGGACGTACTCCGTCGGAAGGACGGGTTCCCCGCGGGAGAGCTGTGTAGCCGACAGCGGCAGACCGGCGCGGGCGGCCGCGTGCCGCTCCCGGGCGGCGTCCAGCGGCTCACGGGCGACGACCTCGCCGCCCTTGACCAGCTCGACCAGCAGCTGCCGGTCCACCAGCTCGCCGGGCACCGGCCCGGTGCCGACCACCTCGGCCTCCGCGACCCCGTACGCGTCCAGCCGTCGCGCGGCCCACTTGCGCCCGCCGATGGAGGTCTTGCCGCCGGTGGACTTCTTCGCCACCGGCACCAGCGGCGCCTTTTGGTCGTCGGACTCGGCGCGCGCGACCAGTTTGTAGACCATCGAGGACGTCGGATGGCCGGAGCCGGTCACCAGCTGGGTGCCGACGCCGTACGCGTCCACGGGCGCCGCCGCCAGCGAGGCGATGGCGTACTCGTCCAGGTCCGAGGTCACGATGATCTTGGTGTTGCGGGCGCCCAGCTCGTCCAGCTGCTGCCGCACCCGGTGGGCGACCAGCAGCAGGTCGCCAGAGTCGATCCGGACCGCGCCCAAGTCGGTCCCGGCGATCTCGACGGCCGTACGGACCGCCTCCGCGACGTCGTAGGTGTCGACGAGCAGCGTCGTGCCCCGGCCCAGCGAGTCCACCTGGGCCTGGAAGGCGTCCCGCTCGCTGTCGTGCAGCAGCGTGAAGGCGTGCGCGGAGGTGCCCACGGTCGGGATGTTGTAGCGGAAGCCGGCGGCCAGGTCGGAAGTGGAGGCGAAACCGCCGACGTAGGCGGCCCGGGAGGCGGCCACCGCGGCCAGCTCGTGGGTGCGCCGGGCGCCCATCTCGATCAGCGGGCGCTCCCCGGCGGCCGACGACATCCGGGAGGCCGCGGCGGCGATCGCCGAGTCGTGGTTGAGGATCGACAGGATCACGGTCTCCAGCAGCACGCACTCGGCGAAGGTGCCCTCGACCCGCATGATCGGCGAGCCCGGGAAGTACACCTCGCCCTCCGGGTAGCCCCAGATGTCACCGCCGAAGCGGTATGCGCCGAGCCAGGTCAGGGTCTCCTCGTCGACGATGTTCCGGTCGCGCAGGAAGCCGAGGACGCCCGCGTCGAAACGGAAGTTCTCGACCGCGTCCAGCACCCGCCCGGTGCCCGCGACGACACCGTACCGGCGCCCGTCGGGCAGCCGCCTGGTGAAGACCTCGAACACGCTCCGCCGCTCGGCCGTGCCGGCCCTCAGGGCGGCCTGGAGCATCGTCAGCTCGTACTGGTCCGTGAAGAGCGCCGTCGAGGGAACGTCCACCGGCAGCCCAAGGTCCGCTGTGTTCATGGCAAGGATGGTACCCCCATTTCGTCACTCTGACGATTTACAGGCGGACCTGTGCGCCCCCCGGGACCTGTTTGTGCGAGTACCCCCCTGTGGTGGCAGCATGGGCCATGTGACGGCAGCCGCACCCATCGAGATCGAGAAGACCGAGTCGGCGGAGGAGGTCTCCGCTGTACCGGAACCCGATGTTCCATGGGTGACGATCGTTCACAACGACCCCGTCAATCTCATGAGCTATGTGACGTACGTCTTCCAGACGTACTTCGGCTACTCCAAGGACAAGGCCACCAAGCTCATGCTCGACGTCCACCACAAGGGCCGGGCGGTCGTCTCCAGCGGAACGCGCGAGGAGATGGAACGGGATGTGCAGGCCATGCACGGCTATGGCCTGTGGGCCACCCTCCAGCAGGACCGGAAGTAGCGAATCGCCTTCATGTCAGGACACTTCGAACCGCTCCCCGGCGGCGGCGCGGCCGTCGCCCTCGACGACGTCGAGATCTCCATCATCCGGTCGCTGGCCGTGCAGCTCCTGGAGCTCATCGGCCCGGGCCCCGCGGAGGAGGCGCAGGCCGACCCGCTCGCCCAACTCTTCGCCGAGGGGCCGAGCGAGCCGCCCTCCGACCCGGTGCTCAAGCGCCTCTTCCCGGACGCCTACAGCGACCCCGACGGCACCCCGGAGGCCGAGGAGGCCGAGGAGCAGCGGGCCTACTCGGCGGAGTTCCGCCGCTTCACCGAGAACGACCTGCGCGCCGGCAAGCGCGACAACGCCCTCGCGGTGATCCGTTCCCTGGACGGGCTCGCCTCGGCGGCCGCCGGTGAGGGCGGTGCGGTGCTCAAACTGTCGGCGGAGGAGTCCCGGCAGTGGCTCGGCGCCCTCAACGACCTGCGCCTGGCGATCGGTTCCCGGCTGGAGATCGCCGACGAGGACGACACCGACCTCCTCTTCCGCCTCCCGGACGAGGACCCGCGCAAGCCCATGGTGATGGCGTATCTGTGGCTGGGCGGGCTCCAGGAGACGCTGGTCGGCACGCTCATGCCGTGAGTCGGCACCTTCAGGTCGTAGGTGCGGGGATGGTGTGTCCGCTCAGCGGACGCTCAAATCCGCATAACGATCGCGTCACCGCGACGGCCCCTTATGCACCCTTAGTGAACTCTTTGTCCGCTTCTCTCTGTGTGGTGCGCCACAACGCCCGCCGGTGATCAGAGGTGCGGCCGTGGTAAATCTTCTCGACCGCCCGGCGAACACCACCCGAATGTTCGGCCGGGTGCGCCATGTGGCCGACGGATCGTCGGTCAGGCACCGCTCCAGCAATCCGGGGGGATCGAGACCCGATCCGCGGCCGACTCCAGGCCCGGGTCGGCATGGAGAAAGGCGCACCACACATGACCTCAGCGCAGGTCGACACGGAGACCGTCCCCGAAGAGGGGTACGAGCGCGGGCTCGGCAGCCGTCAGGTCCAGATGATCGCCATCGGCGGCGCCATCGGCGTCGGCCTCTTCCTGGGCGCCGGGGCGAACATCGCCAAGGCCGGCCCCAGCCTGATCCTCATGTACGCCCTCGCGGGCGTGATCATCTTCTTCATCATGCGGGCGCTCGGCGAGCTCCTGCTCTACCGCCCGGTCTCGGGTTCCTTCGCCGAGTACTCGCGCGAGTTCCTCGGCCCGTTCTTCGGCTACTTCACCGGCTGGACGTACTGGCTGATGTGGGTGGTCACCGGCATGGCGGAGCTCACCGCCGCCGCCATCTACGTGAACTACTGGTGGCCGTCCGTCCCGCAGTGGGTCACGGCGCTGGTCTTCCTGGTCGTCCTGTTCGCGGCCAACCTGATCTCGGTGAAGCTGTTCGGCGAGATCGAGTTCTGGTTCTCGATGGTCAAGGTCACCGCCCTGATCGGCATGATCGTGATCGGCCTGGGCGTGCTGACCTTCGGCTTCAGCGCCGCCGGCGACACCGCGGCCGTCTCCAACCTGTGGGCCTTCGACGGCTTCTTCCCCAAGGGCATCGGCTCGTCCCTGATGACCCTGCAGGGCGTCATGTTCGCCTACCTCGCCGTCGAGCTGGTCGGTGTGACCGCCGGTGAGTCGGAGGACCCGGAGAAGACCCTCCCCAAGGCGATCAACACCCTGCCCTGGCGTATCGCGCTGTTCTACGTCGGCGCGCTGACGGTCATCCTCTGCGTCGTGAAGTGGACCGAGTTCGCCGAGGGCGTCAGCCCCTTCGTGAAGGCGTTCGCGATGATCGGCATCCCGGCCGCCGCGGGCATCGTCAACTTCGTCGTGCTGACCGCCGCGCTGTCCTCCTGCAACTCCGGCATGTACTCCACGGGCCGCATGCTGCGCACCCTGGCCGACAACGGCGAGGCCCCCAAGGTCTTCACGAAGCTGTCGTCGACCAAGACCCCGGCGCTCGGCATCACCATCTCGG
Source organism: Streptomyces bullii (assembly GCF_042657145.1). Classification (NCBI taxonomy): domain Bacteria; kingdom Bacillati; phylum Actinomycetota; class Actinomycetes; order Kitasatosporales; family Streptomycetaceae; genus Streptomyces; species Streptomyces bullii. The sequence goes on along the minus strand of NZ_JBHSNY010000001.1, from coordinate 793,913 downwards.
TGCTCTTCATGGGCATCGGCGTGGTCCTGAACTACGTCGTCCCCGAGAAGGCCTTCGGCTACGTCACCTCCGTCGCCACCGCGGCCGGCATCTGGACCTGGCTGATGATCCTGGTCAGCCACGTGCTGTACCGGCGGGCCGTGGTCGCGGGCCGGCTGCCCTCCTCCTCCTTCCCCGCGCCGGGCGGCGCGGTGTGCTCCTACATCGCCATCGCGTTCCTGCTCTTCGTCACGGGCTTGATCGCGTACGACGCCGACTCCCGCGTCTGCCTGTACGTGATGGCCGGCTGGGCCGCCGCCCTGGCCGTCGGCTGGGCGGTCCTCAAGAGCCGCAACCCGGAGGTCACCCAGCGCCGCGACCCGGAGCTGGAGAAGGTCGGCTGACCCTTCCCGAGGACGGCCGATCTTCCCGAGGACGTCCAGGCGCACGGGATTCTCGTGGCATCCCGTGCGCCTGCCGCTCAGGACGTCCGGCATACGGGCCGTTCCGTACCATCCCTCGGTACGGAACGGCCCTTCTGCTTATCCTGACCAGCATGCTGACCATCACCCAGGCCCTGTACGACCGGATCGTCGAGCACGCGCGCAAGGACCACCCCGACGAGGCGTGCGGCGTGGTCGCGGGCCCGGTGGGCTCCGGCCGCCCCGAGCGCTTCATCCCCATGCTGAACGCGGCCCGCTCGCCCACGTTCTACGAGTTCGACTCCCAGGACCTGCTCCGGCTCTACCGCGAGATGGACGACAACGACGAGGAGCCGGTGATCATCTACCACTCCCACACGGCGACCGAGGCCTACCCGTCCCGCACGGACATCTCGTACGCCAACGAGCCCGCCGCCCACTACGTCCTGGTCTCCACGGCGGACACGGACGGAGCGGGAGAGTTCCAGTTCCGCTCCTTCCGCATCGTGGACGGCGAGGTGACGGAGGAGGAGGTCAAGGTCGTCGACGCCTACTGACGACCGCTGGTCGGCGCCTGAACAGGTGCGTCTCATCATTCGGTCGCAAATCGTCCGGCATGCGATATCACACTCCGAGCCCCCGATCGGGAATCGATACGATGAGTTCATGGTTCTCCACGACGTGAGCGAGAAGACGCCGGGCATGCTGCTCGTGGCGCGGCTGCACGTCGACCTGTGCAGGCTTGCCAGCGCCATCTGTTGACGCCGCCCTGCCGCCGTACGGCCGTGAGCCGCGGCGACCGCTCACCCTGCGTACGACCCCGCACCCCCGCACGTCCGCGCCGCCGCGCGCCCACCGACCCGACGAAACCTTCCGACAGGAGCCCTGAGCCATGGCCATCGAGGTCCGCATCCCGACCATCCTCCGCCAGTACACCGACGGCCAGAAGGCGGTGGAGGGCACCGGGAACACCCTCGCCGAGCTCTTCGCCGACCTCGAGACCCGGCACGCGGGCATCGAGGCCCGCATCGTGGACGGCGACCAGCTGCGCCGCTTCGTCAACGTCTACCTCAACGACGAGGACGTGCGCTTTCTCGACGGCATCAACACGAAGCTGTCCGACGGCGACAACGTGACGATCCTGCCGGCCGTGGCCGGCGGCATGGCCTGACGGGCTGCTGGTCCCCGATGCGTTACGACTCCCCCCTGGCCGCGGTGGGCAACACCCCGTTGGTGCGCCTGCCGCGGCTCTCGCCGTCCGCCGACGTCCGTGTCTGGGCGAAGCTGGAGGACCGCAACCCCACGGGCTCGGTCAAGGACCGTCCCGCCCTGCACATGATCGAGCAGGCGGAGAAGGACGGCCGCCTGACGCCCGGCTGCACGATCCTGGAGCCGACGAGCGGCAACACGGGCATCTCGCTGGCCATGGCGGCCAAGCTCAAGGGCTACCGCATGGTGTGCGTGATGCCCGAGAACACCTCGCAGGAGCGCCGGGACCTGCTCGGCATGTGGGGCGCGGAGATCATCTCCTCCCCCGCCGCGGGCGGCTCCAACACGGCGGTCCGCGTCGCCAAGGAGCTCGCGGCCGAGCACCCGGACTGGGTGATGCTGTACCAGTACGGCAACCCGGACAACGCGGGCGCCCACTATGCGACGACGGGCCCCGAGATCCTCGCGGACCTCCCGTCGATCACCCACTTCGTCGCCGGGCTCGGCACGACCGGCACCCTCATGGGCGTCGGCCGCTACCTCCGCGAACACAAGCCGGACGTCAAGATCGTCGCCGCCGAACCGCGCTACGACGACCTCGTCTACGGCCTGCGCAACCTCGACGAGGGCTTCGTCCCCGAGCTCTACGACGCCTCCGTCCTCACCACGCGTTACTCGGTCGGCTCGGCGGACGCCGTGACCCGCACCCGCGAGCTGCTCCAGCAGGAGGGCATCTTCGCGGGCGTCTCCACGGGTGCGGCCCTGCACGCGGCGATCGGCGTCGGCAAGAAGGCGCTCAAGGCCGGCGAACAGGCCGACATCGTCTTCATCGTGGCCGACGGCGGCTGGAAGTACCTCTCCACGGGCGTCTACACGGCTCCCACCACGGAAGAGGCCATCGAAGCGCTCCAGGGCCAACTCTGGGCCTGACCACATCCGCGAACCGAGGGACCGGGGCCGGGGCTCCGGTCCCTCGGCCTTTCTCCGGGGCGCGCCTGCTGACCGGCCGGTCAGGCCGCTGCCCGGCCCACCCAGCCGCGCACTGCGCGCGCGGGCTCGACGCGGGGCCGGACCCGGGGGGCTGGTCGCGGGTGGTGGGGTGCCGCGCGGTTGGACCGTACCGGCCGACCCGCGGGGCCGGCGGACGGGGCGGGCGCCGTCGGGTCCTTCGGGCGGACGGGACTCGGGCTCGGGGATCCCGCTGTGCGCTCGGTGGTGACGGGCACGCCCAGCCGCGCTCGTCTCCGCTGGGGGCTCGATACGGGATCGGGGGCGGGGGTTCGTCGAGGGCGGTCTGGTGCCGCGCGGCCGGATGCGCCGGCTCTCACCGGGGCGGACGCGGCGGGTGTCGCCGGGCACTTCGGGCGGATGACGGGGCTCGGCGTTTCCGGGCCGACGGCTCGGGGCAGCCGGGCACGCCCTCGGGGTCTTCCAACCCGAGGACGGGCGGCCGTGCGCGGCCCGCCGGGTCGGTCGTCACCCCGCCAGGTAGCGCACCCGGTCCCACAGGGTCGGGTCCACCACGCCGACCCGCCGGCGGAAGCCCCACACGGGGACCTCGCGCAGCTCGTCCGTTTCCAGGAAGCTCGTACGGCCCTGGGCGTCGCCGACCGCGCCGGGGGGCAGCGGGATCACTCCGGCGCGCTCTTCCCGGAACCTGGTGGTGATCTTCGCTACGGTCGCCCGTTCCCCGCGTACCGCCAGCACCAGACACGGCCGGTCCTTCGCCCGGCCCTGGTCGTCCTCGTAGGGCACGTCCGCCCACCAGATCTCCGCCGGCTGCGGTCGGCCGTTCCCCGTCGTGCCCCGCCCCCAGAACCGGGCGCGCCGTTCGAGTGACCGCCGGCCCCGCCCCCACCCGTCGACGAGCGTGGCGACGAGGGCGAGGAGTATCAGCGCCGCGAGTGCCAGCCACCAGGACGTGTCCATATCGTTGACGGTACCGGCGCACATCCACACCCGCGCGCCCTCCCGAACATCCCACGCGCCCCACGTCCAGCCGAACCGGTGACACCACAGGTGAGTTCGCCCACAACAGCCCCTGGTGGAGGAGCGACCGGACGTTTTGCGCCTTACGCTCGACGAACCGCACGACCCCCGACGCCCCTCACAGACTTTTCCCGCCAGCGGAGGTTTCTGCTTCATGAAGCTCACCGTCGTCGGCTGCTCGGGGTCGTTCCCGTCCGCGGAATCGGCCTGCTCGAGCTACCTCGTCGAGGCCGACGGCTTCCGGCTGCTCCTCGACATGGGCAACGGCGCCCTTGGCGAGCTGCAGCGCCACTGCGGTCTCTACGACCTCGACGCGATCTTCCTCAGCCATCTGCACGCTGATCACTGCATCGACATGTGCGCGTACTTCGTGGCGCGCTACTACCGGCACGACGGCGGCCGCTGCGCTCCGCTCCCCGTCTTCGGACCCGAGGGCACCGAGCACCGGCTGACCACCGCCTACGCCGACACCCCCTCGGCCTCCTCCATGAGCGAGGTCTTCGACTTCCACACGGTCAAGCCGGGCACCTTCGAGATCGGCCCGTTCACCGTGCACACCGAGCGCGTGGCGCACCCCGTGGAGGCGTACGGCATCCGCATCGAGCACCGCGGGAAGGTCCTGACGTACTCCGGTGACACGGGCGTCAGCCCGGCGCTGGACGAACTCGCCCGGGACGCCGACCTGTTCCTGTGCGAGGCGGCGTTCACACACGGCAAGGAGAACATCCCCGACCTGCACCTCAACGGCCGTGAGGCGGGTGAGACGGCGGCCCGGGCCCACGCACGCCGCCTGGTCCTCACCCACATCCCCCCGTGGACCGACCCCCAGGTCAACCTCGCCGACGCCCGCGCGGTCTACGACGGCCCGGTCGAGCTGGCGGCACCGCGACAGACGTACGAGATCTAGAGCCTGGACACGGCTGTGGGCCACGGGCGGCGCCGCCCGTGGCCCACAGCCGTGTCTGTCGCTGCGCGAGGCCTACTTGGCCTCCGCCTTCTGCAGTTCCGCCAGTTCCTCGTCGGACTCCCGGCCCGGCGTCGGCAGGTTGAACCTGGTGATCGCGAAGCGGAAGACCACGTAGTAGACCGCGGCGAAGCACAGGCCCACCAGCGCCAGGCCCCACGGGTTGGTCGCGATGCCCAGGTTCAGGAAGAAGTCGACCGCGCCGGCCGAGAAGCCGAAGCCGTCCTTCATTCCGAGCGCCCAGGTCAGCGCCATCGACACACCGGTGAGCACCGCGTGGATCGCGTACAGGACCGGGGCGATGAACATGAACGTGAACTCGATCGGCTCGGTGACGCCGGTGACGAACGAGGTCAGCGCGAGGGAGAACATCATGCCGCCGACGACCTTGCGGCGCTCGGGCCGGGCGCAGTGCACGATCGCCAGGCAGGCGGCCGGCAGCGCGAACATCATGATCGGGAAGAAGCCGGTCATGAACTGCCCGGCCGTCGGGTCACCGGCCAGGAACCGGGCGATGTCACCGCTCTTGCCCTCGTACTCGCCGGCCTGGAACCAGGGGAAGGAGTTGAGCAGGTGGTGCATGCCGATCGGGATCAGCGCCCGGTTGGCGACACCGAAGATGCCAGCGCCGGCGGCGCCCGAGCCGACCAGCCACTCGCCGAAGTTGTGCAGGCCCGTGCCGAGGACCGGCCAGATGTAGCCGAACACGATGCCGATGACCAGGCCCGCGAAGGCCGCCAGGATCGGGACCAGTCGGCGGCCGCCGAAGAAGCCCGCCCAGTCCGGCAGCTTGGTGCGGTAGAAGCGCTGGTAGAGCAGGGCGACCACGAGACCCATCACCACACCGCCGAGGACCTTGGCGTCCACGGGGGCGTCCACCATGACGACCTTGCCGTCGACGGCCTTCGCCACCTGCGGCAGGTTCTTGTCGGTGAACGTGGCGAGCACGTTCTTGAAGACGAGGTAGCCGACCACGGCCGCCAGGGCCGTCGAGCCGTCCGACTTCTTGGCGAAGCCGATCGCGATGCCCACGGCGAACAGCAGGGCCATGTTGTCGAGGATCGCGTTGCCGCCGGCGGCCATGAAGGACGCGATCTTCGTGAGGAACGCGGGGAACGACTCGCGTCCGAGCATGTCGGTGTTGCCGAGGCGGACCAGGAGCGCGGCGGCGGGCAGCACCGCCACGGGGAGCATCAGGCTGCGGCCGATACGCTGCAGTACAGCCATCGCCCCGGCGCCCTTCTTCTTGTCGGCCGCGGGAGCGGCGCTGGCCGTGGTCACAACTTCCTCCAGTGGGCATGCGCCGCCCGGGGAAACAGGGAGGGGACGGCGGTGTCTGGTCTAAACCACTCAGTGGTGTAGACCTGTTGTAGCACGGTGAAGGCAGGATAAGGAACCCGCGATTCCCGCTACTGATCCGCTACGTTCCGCCGTCGGTCCCGGTCCCGTCCGCCGTCGATTTCGGCCCTTTGCCGCCACCGGATCCGGTCCGCCGGATTCGGCCCGTCACAGCCGTTCGGTCGGATTCGTTCGGTCCGGTTCGGTCGGTCGGAGTCCGTCCGTCGGATTCCGACCGTCGGATCCGGTCCCGTCCGCCGTCGTCCCCCGGCCTCCTCCGCCGTCAGAGCTTGGTGACGTCCTCGACCTCCTGCTCCGGCTCCCGCCCCGGAGTCTTGAGGTCGAACCGCGTGATCGCGAAGCGGAACACCACGTAGTACACGAGCGCGAAGCACAGCCCGATCGGGATGATCAGCCACGGTCTGGTCGCCAGGTTCCAGTTGATGACGTAGTCGATCAGGCCCGCCGAGAAACTGAACCCGTCGTGCACCCCCAGCCCCCACGTCACCGCCATCGACACCCCCGTCAGCAGCGCGTGCACCGCGTACAGCGCGGGCGCGACGAACAGGAACGAGTACTCGATCGGCTCCGTGATGCCCGTGACGAACGAGGTCAGCGCCACCGACAGCATCAGGCCGCCGACCTCCTTGCGGCGCTCGGGCCGGGCGCAGTGCGTGATCGCCAGGGCCGCGGCCGGCAGCGCGAACATCATGATCGGGAAGAAGCCGGAGGTGAACTGCCCGGCCTGCGGGTCGCCCGCCAGGAACATGTTGATGTCACCGTGCACGACCGTGCCGTCGGGCTTGGTGTAACTGCCGAACTGGAACCACATCGGCACGTTCAGGAACTGGTGCAGACCCACCACCAGCAAAGCCCGGTTCGCGATCCCGAAGATCCCCGCGCCCCACTCGCCCGCGTCGCGCAGCCAGCGGCTGAAGCTTTCCAGGGCGTCACCGACCGGCGGCCACACCCACAGACACAGCGCCGCGAAGGCGATGGCCACGAACGCCATGATGATCGGCACCAGCCGCCGGCCGTTGAAGAAACCGAGCCAGTCCACCAGCCTCGTGCGGTGGAAACGCGCCCAGAAGAAGGCCGACAGCAGACCCATGACGATCCCGCCGAAGACACCCGGATTCTGGTACGTGAAGGCGGAAACGGTGCCGTCGGCCGCCTGGCACCCGGTGACCACCACCTTCGCCCCCGCCGGGCAGTCCTCCGGGAACTGGCGCAGCACGTTGTGGTAGACGAGGAACCCCGCCAGCGCGGCCAGCGCCGTCGAGCCGTCCGCCTTCTTCGCCATGCCGATGGCCACCCCGACGCAGAACAGCAGCGGCAGCCCCAGGGCCGAGTCCAGCAGCGCCCCACCCGCGCCCGCCATCACCTTGGAGACGTTCGTCCAGCCCAGACCCTCCTCGCCGAACACGTCCGGCTGCCCGAGCCGGTTGAGGATGCCCGCCGCCGGCAGGACGGCGATCGGCAGCTGGAGGCTGCGTCCCATCTTCTGGAGCCCCTGGAACAGAGTGTTCCAGCGAGCCCGGACGGAACTGACCTCGCTGTCGGCGCTCATCCGGCCCCCTTTGTCGAGAGACGGCCTCGTGGTGTAGACCAGTCGACGGACGGTTCCGCGGTCGTGACGCCAGGATTCGGTACGTACGACAGGACCGCTCGCGAAGATGGGCCAACTGTGGGTTACTGCGACAAAGCGGTTCGGATCAGGGAGAACAAGCATGGCCAGCAAGGCTGAGAAGATCGTTGCCGGGCTCGGCGGCATCGACAACATCGAAGAGGTCGAGGGCTGCATCACGCGCCTGCGCACCGAGGTCGTGGACCCCGGCAAGGTCGACGAGGCCGCCCTGAAGGCCGCGGGCGCCCACGGCGTCGTCAAGATGGGCAGCGCGATCCAGGTCGTCATCGGCACCGACGCGGACCCGATCGCCGCGGAGATCGAAGACATGATGTGAAGCCCGGGCATCGCCCCGGCTTCACGCCCTGAGGGCCCCTGCTCTGGTCACCACCGGGGAGGGGCCCCTTCCGTATGTGCGGCTAGGCTCAGCGCATGTCTCGAATCGACGGCCGCACTCCCCGACAGCTCCGCCCGGTCACCATCGAACGCGGCTGGAGCAAGCACGCCGAGGGCTCCGTCCTCGTCTCCTTCGGCGACACCAAGGTCCTCTGCACCGCCTCCGTGACCGAGGGCGTCCCGCGCTGGCGCAAGGGCAGCGGCGAAGGCTGGGTCACCGCCGAGTACGCCATGCTGCCCCGCGCCACCAACACCCGCGGCGACCGCGAGTCCGTCAAGGGCAGGATCGGCGGCCGCACCCACGAGATCAGCCGCCTCATCGGCCGCTCCCTGCGCGCCGTCATCGACTACAAGGCGCTCGGCGAGAACACCATCGTGCTCGACTGCGACGTCCTCCAGGCCGACGGCGGCACCCGCACGGCCGCGATCACCGGCGCCTACGTGGCACTCGCCGACGCGGTCGGCTGGGGCCGGCGCAAGAAGCTGATCAAGCCCGGCCGCCAGCCCCTCACCGGCACGGTCAGCGCCGTCTCGGTCGGCATCGTCGGCGGAGTCCCGCTGCTGGACCTCTGCTACGAGGAGGACGTCAAGGCCGACACCGACATGAACGTCGTCTGCACCGGAGACGGCCGCTTCGTCGAGGTCCAGGGCACCGCCGAGGCCGAACCCTTCGCCCGCGAGGAGCTCGACGCGCTGCTCGACCTGGCCGTCGCCGGCTGCACCGAGCTGGCCACCCTCCAGCGCAAGGCCCTGGACACGCTCCAGGAACGATGACGAAGGCGACGACGAAGGTAAAGGGCGTCCCAAAACAGGTGGCCGGTGACGGCAACCGCGCCGGGCGCCCGCGCGTCTGAAGGAGTACGGGCGCACGGCTCATCCCTGTGCGCCCGGCCAGCGACCCGGGCCTTCGCGCCCACTTAGGGAGGGACCGTTCCATGGCCGCGAGCCGCCGACGCCGCACCGCAGCCGTCGCCGCCACCCTGGCGGCTGTCGCGCTGACCGCCGGACTGACCACCGGCTGCGACGCCGTCGACAAGGCGCTGGACTGCGTCCAGACCGCCGACACCATCGCCGACAGCGTCACGGACCTCCAGCAGGCCGTGGACAACGCGGCCAACGACCCCACGCAGCTCGACGAGTCACTCGACTCGATCGACAAGAGCCTCGACAAGCTCGGCGACAAGACCGACAACGCCGACGTCAACAAGGCGGTCGACGACCTCACCCAGGCCGTCGACAACGTCCGTACGGCGATCAAGAACGGTGACGAGACGCCCGACGTCAGCCCCGTCACCGACGCGGCCCGCGAACTGACCAAGGTCTGCACGCCGTAACGCGCGGCCTCGGCCCCCGGTGATACTGGGGGCCATGACCCGCTTGATCCTCGCCACCCGCAACGCCGGAAAGATCACCGAACTCAGGGCGATCCTCGCCGACGCCGGCCTGCCCCACGAGCTGGTGGGCGCCGACGCCTACCCCGATGTCCCCGACGTCAAGGAAACGGGCGTCACCTTCGCCGAGAACGCCCTGCTGAAGGCCCACGCCCTCGCCCGGGCCACCGGCCTCCCGGCCGTCGCCGACGACTCGGGCCTGTGCGTCGACGTCCTCGGCGGCGCCCCCGGCATCTTCTCCGCCCGCTGGGCGGGCCGCCACGGCGACGACCGGGCCAACCTCGAACTGCTGCTGGCCCAGCTGTCGGACATCGCCGACGAACACCGGGGCGCCCACTTCGCCTGCGCGGCGGCGCTCGCCCTGCCCGACGGCACGGAACGGGTGGTCGAGGGCCGACTGCGCGGCGTCCTGCGCCACCAGCCCGCCGGCACGAACGGCTTCGGCTACGACCCGATCCTCCAGCCCGAGGGCGAAACCCGGACCTGCGCGGAACTGACCCCGGAGGAGAAGAACGCGATCAGTCACCGCGGCCAGGCCTTCCGAGCCCTCGTCCCGGCGGTACGGGACCTGCTCGGCTGACGAACGGAACACTGGTGCGGCCGGAGGGACTCGAACCCTCACGGGAGTTACCCCACTGGGACCTAAACCCAGCGTGACTGCCAATTCCACCACGGCCGCCTGGCGCTGCCCGGCCATGCTACTGGCCGGGCAGTGTCCTCAGATGCCCAGATCCTTGATGATCTTGGCCACGTGGCCGGTCGCCTTCACGTTGTACAGGGCTCGCTCGACCTTGCCGTCCTCGTCCACGACCACCGTGGAGCGGATCACGCCGACCATCGTCTTGCCGTAGAGCTTCTTCTCGCCGTACGCGCCGTAGGCCTGCAGGACCTCCTTCTCCGGGTCGGCGAGGAGGGTGACCCGCAGGGACTCCTTGTCGCGGAACGTGGCGAGCTTCTCGGGCTTGTCGGGGGAGATGCCGATCACGTCGTAGCCGGCGCCCGCCAGTACGTCCAGGTTGTCGGTGAAGTCGCAGGCCTGCTTGGTGCAGCCGGGGGTGAGGGCGGCCGGGTAGAAGTAGACGATGACCTTGCGGCCCTTGTGGTCGGCCAGGGACACCTCGTTGCCGTCGGCGTCGGGCAGGGTGAAGGCGGGGGCGACGTCCCCGGGCTGGAGGCGGTCGGTCATCGGTCTGTCTCCTCGTACGTACGCACTGAGTGGATCGGGTGCCGGGATCGAGCGTAACCGGGGGTCCTGACAGTGAGGTGCGACGATGAACTGACAGACTGTCCGACAACAGGCAGAAGCGGACTTCGGAGGCGACACGGTGGCGGACACGGCGGACACCAGAACCCCGGCGCAGATCGAGGCGGACATCAGGCGCCGCCGCGCGCTGCTGGCCGAGACGCTCGACGAGATCGGGGTGCGGGTGCATCCCAGGACGATCGTCGGGGACGCGAAGGCCAAGGTCGTCTCCAACATCGACCACACCCTCGGGCGGGCCTACGTCGAGGTCAACCGCGTGGTGAGCGATGTGAAGGCGCAGTTCGTCGACGAGGAGGGCGCGCCCCGGCTGGAGCGCGTCGTGCCCGCGGCGCTCCTGGTGGTCGGGGTCGTCGGGCTGCTCACCCTGAGCACCCGGCGGCGCAAGGGCTGACCCACCCGCGTACGCGCGCGGCGAAGACAGGTAGGTTTCAAGGCGTGAGCGCCAACAGAAACGACAGCACCCATCCCGACAAGCTGCCCATCCGGATGCTCCACGACCGCGTCCTCGTCCGGCAGGACACCAGCGAGGGCGAGCGGCGTTCCGGCGGCGGCATCCTGATCCCCGCCACGGCGGCGGTCGGCCGTCGGCTGGCCTGGGCCGAGGTCGTCGCGGTGGGGCAGAACGTACGGACCGTGGAGCCCGGTGACCGGGTCCTGTTCGACCCGGAGGACCGGGCCGAGGTCGAGGTGCGGGGGATCGCCTACGCGCTGATGCGCGAGCGCGACCTGCACGCCGTCGCCGCGGACCGGTTCGAGGGGTCCGAGGACTCGACGGGTCTGTACCTGTAGATCGGCGGCGCAAGGGGCCGGTGACCATGGTCACCGGCCCCTTGCCGTGGTGTTTTGCTAGGTTCGAGGGAGCCCGACGAGACGCGCCGTACCGGGTTCAAGGCAAAGACGACGCACCACCGTTCCGCTCGCTGCACGGAGGTGCCGTCATGGCCTGGTTTCTGCTGGTCGTCGCCGGTCTGCTGGAGGTCGGCTGGTCCGTCGGCATGAAGTACACCGACGGCTTCACCCGCCCGCTTCCCAGCCTGCTCACCGGCGCCGGGATCGTCGCCAGCATGCTGCTGCTGTCCTACGCCACCCGGACCCTGCCCATCGGTACCGCGTACGGCGTGTGGGTCGGGATCGGGGCGGCCGGGGCGGCGGTGCTCGGCATGGTGGTGCTGGGGGAGCCGGCGACCGCCGCCCGGGTCTTCTTCGTGTGTCTGCTGCTGGTCGCCGTGGTGGGGCTGAAGGCGACCTCCGGTCACTGAGGGAGCAGCTCACGGCGGGAGCGGCGCCGTGTCACTCTCTGCGGGTCGTCTGCGGGACGGTCCCGCCCGTCGTGCCGCCGGGCGATCCGCCTCCGGCGCCGTCCGTGGTGCCGCCGTCGGTGGTGTCGCCGCCGCCCGTCGTGTCACCGGTGCTGCCCCCGCCCGCGGTGGTCCCGCCGTCGGCCGTGCCTCCGTCGGTGGTGCCGCCGCTGGTCGTGGGGGTGCCGCCCGTCGTGCCGCCGTCGGTGGTGCCGCCGTCGCTCTGGCCCGGCGTCCGGTCGGGCGTGCTCGGGGTCTGTCCCGGCGTCTGGCTGCCGGTCTCCTGCCCGCCGGTCGTGGTGCCGCCGTCGGTCTGGCCGCCGGTGGTCGGGTCGGCCGGGGCCTCGGTGATGCCCTGGTCCTCCCCGGCGCCGGTCTGGAGTTCCAGGTCGAAGTCGGTGACCGGCTTGCCCTTGAGGGCGTCCCGGGTGAACTGGGCCCAGATCTCGGCGGGCGCCCCGCCGCCGTTGACGCGCTCCAGGCCCATCGCGCCGTACAGCGGCTTCTGGGCGGCCGTGACCGGGTCCTGGCCCATCACGGCGACGACCGTGGCCAGGTCGGGCGTGTAACCGGCGAACCAGGCCGCCTTGTCCTCCTCGGCGGTGCCGGTCTTGCCCGCCGCCGGGCGGCCGGCGGCCTGCGCGGCGGTGGCGGTGCCGTTCTGGACGACGCTCTGCAGCACGGACGTGGTGGTGTCGGCGGCCTCACGGCTGACGGCCTGCTTGGTGCGCCGCTCGGGCAGTTCGACCGGCGTGCCCTCGCGGGTGACCTTCTCGACGATGGTGTACGTGCCGTGCTTTCCGTGGTTGGCGAGCGTGGCGTACGCCTCCGCCATGTCCAGGACGCTGGCGGTGGCCACACCGAGGGCGATGGACGGGGACGGGGTCAGCTCGGGCGTGCTGGAGGGCAGGCCGAGGTCGACAGCGGTCCACATGACCTTGTCGGAGCCGACGTCCACGGCCATCTGCGCGTACACCGAGTTCACGGACTTGTCCGTGGCCTCCCGGACGGTGATGTCGCCGTAGGAGACCTGGTCCTCGTTCTCCGGGGCGTAGGAGCCGCCGGACCAGCCCTGCACCGGGCGCTTGTTGGTGCCGTCGTAGACCGTGTTCGGGGTGATCATGCGGCCGTCCTGCGTCTGCGCGTGGTTCTCGACGGCCGAGGTGAACACGAACGGCTTGAAGGTGGAGCCGACCTGGAAGTCCCTGCGGGTGGCGTTGGGGGTGTACTGCTTGACGTAGTCGATGCCGTTGTACATTGCGACGACCTTGCCGGTCTTGGGGTCGACGGCGGCGCCGCCCGCGCGGACGTACGTGTCCACCTTGCGGTTCTTCTTGTCGAGCCTGTCCATCAGCTTGTCGTTGACGGCCTCGACGAAGGCGTCCTGCTTGCTCTTCTGCAGGGTGGTCGTGATGCGGTAGCCGCCCGCGTCCAGCGAGTCCTTGTCGACGATCTCGTTCTGGACGAGGTAGTCCTCGACGATGCGGACGATGTAGCCGCGCTGACCGGACATGCCGTTGGAGATGGCGGACTCCTTCGGCATCGGGAACTTCATCCCGGCGCGCTCTGACTCGCTCAGCCAGCCCTTCGTGACCATGCCGTCCAGGACGTAGTTCCAGCGCGCCTCGACGGCCTTCCGGTTCTCCGGGTGGACGACGACGTCGTATTCGCTGGGCGCGTTGACCAGCGCGGCCAGGTAGGCGGCGCGGGCCGGGTCGAGGTCGGCGGCGTCCATGCCGTAGTAGGCCTGGGCGGCGGCCTGGATGCCGTAGGCGTTGCGGCCGAAGTAGCTGGTGTTGAGGTAGCCCTCCAGGATCTCGTCCTTGCTCTTCTCGCGGTCCAGCTTGATCGCGATGAAGAACTCCTTCACCTTGCGGGTGACGGTCTGTTCCTGGCGCAGGTAGTAGTTCTTGACGTACTGCTGGGTGATGGTGGAGCCGGACTGCTTGCCCTTGCCGGTCGCGGTGTTCCAGGCGGCGCGCAGCATCGCCTTGGGGTCGACGGCGGACTCGGTGTAGAAGTCACGGTCCTCGGCGGCCAGGATCGCGTGCTGGGCGTCCTTGGAGATCTGGGCGAGGGTGACGTTCTCCCGGTTGACCTCGCCGTCGCGGGCGATCACGGAGCCGTCCGCGTACAGGTACACGTTGGCCTGCTTGGTGGCGAGCGCGTTCGCCGGCGGGATCTTCACCAGCGAGTAGCCGAGGAAGAATCCGCCGACCAGCAGCAGGACGACGACGATCGTGGTGCCCAGCACCATGCGCCAGGTCGGGATCAGCCGGCGCCAGCCGGTGCGCCCGCGCCTGCCGTCTCTCGGGCCCCCCGGGTCGTCAGCCGCCTGTGGCTCTCCCGGTGCCCAGCCCTCGTTCGGCTGCTGCGGCTGCGGCTGCGGCTCGTCGCTCATCTCGTGCACGGACTCCTGTTTCGCTTCGTACGTTCCCGTACGCCTCGTAGGCCTTCTGCGCCCCCCGATGAAGACTCTCGCATCGCCCGTTCCGTTCCCGGCAACCGGCACACCCCGGAAAAACCGTGGCAGGCCCTGCCGGCCGCGGACTAGGCTCCTGCGCTTCGGTGCCGGGCGGGACCGCCGGCGGACGCCGACGGACGAGGGAGGGCTGTGGGTGTGGGCTCGGGACGGTTGTACACGGCCGTCGCGGCGGGGGGCTTCCGACGGTACGCGACGTACCGGGCGGCCACGGTCGCCGGGGTGTTCACCAACACCGTCTTCGGTCTGATCCTCGTCTACACCTACCTCGCGCTGTGGGGCGAAAGACCGCACCTGGGCGGCTACGACCAGGCACAGGCGGTCACCTATGTGTGGATCGGGCAGGCGCTGTTCAAGACGCTCGGCATCAGCGGGGGCGGGTTCGAGGACGAACTGATGGAGCGCATCCGTACGGGTGATGTCGCGACCGACCTGTACCGGCCCGCGGACCTGCAGCTGTGGTGGATGGCGACCGACGGGGGCCGGGCGCTGTTCGAGCTCTTCGGGCGCGGGGTGGCGCCGTTCCTCTTCGGGGCGCTGTTCTTCGACCTGGCGCTGCCCCGGGACGTGGTGACGTGGCTGGCGTTCCTGGTGGCGATGGTGCTGGCCTGGGGGGTCGGCTTCGCCATCCGGTTCCTGGTGGCGCTGTCGGCGTTCTGGCTGATCGACGGCACAGGGGTGGTGCAGATGTCGTGGCTCGTCGGGTGGTTCTGCTCGGGGATGCTGCTCCCGCTGAACGTCTTCCCGGGCGCGTTCGGCGAGATCGTACGGGCCCTGCCCTGGTCCTGCGTCCTCCAGGCCCCCGCCGACGTCTTCCTGGGCGAGACCGCCCCCTTGAGCACCTACGCCTTCCAGGCCGCGTGGGCGGCGGCCCTCCTGACGGCGGGCCGCCTGCTCCAGTCGGCGGCGACCCGCCGGGTGGTGGTCCAGGGTGGGTGAGCCGGGGCAGGGGCGGGACGGGGCCCTGGGCGGGGGGCCCGGCCGGGGCCCGCGGACGGCCGGCGCGCCGGACGGCGCACACCTGCGGGAGGCGGACCGGGCGACGGAGGGCGGGTGCGTGACGGAGGCCGGCCGCGTGACGGGGCGGGAGGCCGATCCCGTCCGGGGCGGAAGGCGTGTCCCCGAGGTTCGTTCTGCCGGGCGGAGCACTCGTGTGGTGGAAGGGCTGCGGGCCTACTTGATGATCGCTGCCATGTGGGTGCGGTCCACGATGGCCTACCGTGTCTCCTTCGCTCTGACCCTGGTCACGAACTTCGCGGTGACCGGGCTCGACTTCGCGGCGATCCTGCTGATGTTCTCCCGGGTCGAGGAGCTCGGTGGCTGGTCCCTGCCCGAGATCGCCTTCCTGTACGGACTGTCCAGCGTCGCCTTCGGGCTCGCCGACCTGCTGATCGGGTCCATCGAGCGGCTGGGGCGCCGGGTGCGCGACGGCACGCTGGACACGCTGCTGGTGCGTCCCGCGCCGGTGCTGGCGCAGATGGCCGCCGACCGTTTCGCGCTGCGCCGCCTGGGCCGGATCACGCAGGGGTCGCTGGTGCTCGGCTACGCGCTCACATCGCTGGACATCGCCTGGACCCCGCTGAAGCTGCTGCTCATGCCGGTGACGATGCTCAGCGGCGGGGCGCTCTTCTGTGCCGTGTTCGTGGCGGGCGCGGCGTTCCAGTTCCTGGCGCAGGACGCCGCCGAGGTGCAGAACGCGTTCACCTACGGCGGTACGACGCTGCTGCAGTACCCGCCGACGGTGTTCGCGCGGGACCTGGTGCGCGGCGTGACGTTCGTACTGCCGCTGGCCTTCGTCAACTGGGTGCCGGCGAGCTATGTGCTGGGGCGGCCGTACCCGCTGCCCCTGCCGGAGTGGGCGGCCTTCGCGCCACCGCTGGTCGCGGCGGGCTGCTGCGCCCTGGCGGGGCTGGCCTGGCGGGCGGGCCTTCGGTCGTATCGGAGTACGGGGAGTTAGGGAGCGGGTGCGGGTGGTGGACCAGGACGTCGTCGACGAGGATCTCGTCGACGAGGACTTCATCGAACTCGACCGTGTCGAGAAGGTCTTCGACGTGCGGAAGAAGACCGGTTTCCTGAAGCGGGAGCGGCGGCAGGTGCGGGCCGTCGACGCGATCTCCTTCCGCGTGGCCCGCGGCGAGATGGTCGGCTACATCGGGCCGAACGGCGCCGGCAAGTCGACCACGATCAAGATGCTGACCGGGATCCTGACGCCGAGCGGCGGCCGGCTGCGGGTCGCCGGCATCGACCCGTCCCGCGAGCGGACACGGCTCGCGCACCGCATCGGCGTGGTGTTCGGGCAGCGGACGACGCTGTGGTGGGACCTGCCGCTGATCGACTCCTACCGGCTCATGCACCGCATGTACCGCATCCCGGACGCCCGTTACCGCGCGAACCTCGGCCGGCTCGTCGAACCCCTGGAGCTGGGCGACCTGCTGGACGTGCCCGTGAGGCAGCTCTCGCTGGGCCAGCGGATGCGCGGCGACATCGTGGCGGCCCTGCTGCACGACCCGGAGGTGCTCTACCTCGACGAGCCGACCATCGGCCTGGACGTCGTCTCCAAGGCCAAGGTGCGGGAGTCCCTGCGGGAGTTGAACGCCGAGCGCGGCACGACGGTGCTGCTGACCACCCACGACCTGCAGGACATCGAGCAGTTGTGCTCCCGGGTGATGGTCATCGACCACGGGCGCCTGATGTACGACGGCCCGCTCACCGGGCTGCACGAGGTGGGGCAGAGCGAGCGGACCCTGGTGGTGGACCTGGAGCGGGAGCTGCCCCCGATCGAGGCGCCGGCGCCCGCGCGGGTGGTTCGGGTGGAGGGGCCGCGGCAGTGGCTGGCGTTCCCGGCGTCGGAGTCGGCGGCTTTGCTGGTGGCGCGGATCGCGGCGGAGTACCCGCTGGTGGATCTGTCGGTGCGGGAGCCGGACATCGAGGCGGTGATCGCGAAGATGTACGTCGAACAGGCGGGGAAGGCCGTCTCGTAGCCGTGCGCCGGGGTAGCTCGTAGGCTGCTGTGTATGACCGACGACGCAGTTCCGGACCTCCGCGCCTCCGACGCCGACCGTGAACGGGTCGCCGAGATCCTGCGGGACGCCCTCGCCGAGGGCCGCCTCGACATGGCGGAGTTCGAGGAGCGGCTGGACGCGACGTACCAGGCACGGACGTACGGGGAGCTGGCGCCGATCACCCGGGACCTGCCGGCCGGGAACGGCGTGGCCGTGCCGCCGGTGTCGCTGCACAAGGAGCCCGCGCCGACCGAGGGTTGGGCGGGGCGGATCGTGGGCGGCGAGGGGTCCTCGACGGGGGCCGTCGCCGTGATGTCCGGCTTCCAGCGCAAGGGGCGCTGGACGGTGCCGAGGAAGTTCACCTGCTTCGCCTTCTGGGGCGGCGGGGAGATCGATCTGCGGGAGGCGGACTTCGCGGACCGCGAGGTCGAGATCAACTGCATCGCGATCATGGGCGGGATGGAGGTCATCGTGCCGCCCGGGGTCGAGGTCGTCGTGCGGGGCGTCGGGATCATGGGCGGCTTCGACCACCGCGAGGAGGGCGTGCCGGGCGACCCCGGTGCCCCGCGGGTCGTCGTGACCGGCTTCGCCTTCTGGGGCGGTGTCGGTGTCGAGCGCAAGGAGACGTGGGCGCAGCGGCAGCGGCTGAAGGAGGAGCGGCAGCGCCTCAAGGAGGAGCGGCGCCGCGAGAAGCTGGAGCGCGAGGCCGGGCGGCGGGAGCTGGACGGCTCCCGCCACGACCTGCTGGGCGACCTGCACGGCCGGCACGACCCGCACCGCGAGCGGCGGCGCGGCGACACCGCGTAGGCCGGGTCCGCACGGCGTGTCTCACAGCCGCGCCGGCGCGGCTCCCTTCAGGTCGTCCAGCGCGAACTCCTGCGCCATCCGCGCGTACCCCTTGTCGCTCGGGTGCAGGTGGTCGCCCGAGTCGTAGTCGGCCCGCAGCCGGCGCGGGTCGTACGGGTCGCGCAGCGCCCTGTCGAAGTCGGCCACCGCGTCGAAGACCCGCCCCGCGCGGATCTCGGCGTTGATGGTCTGCCGTACGGACTCGCGGGCCTCGGTGTAGCCGCGGTGGCCGCCGAACGGCATCAGCGTCGCGCCGACGACCTTCAGACCGCGGGCGTGGGCCTGGTCGACGAGGGCGCGCAGGCCGTCGAGGATCCGGTGCGGGTCGGCGAGGTCGGGGTTGCGCAGGATGTCGTTGACGCCGAGGTCGATGACGACGACCTTGACGTTGGTCCGGTCGAGCACGTCGCGCTGGAAGCGGTTCAGCCCGCTGGGGTTGTCGGCGGGGCGGCCCAGTCCGTCGGTGAGCACCCGGTTGCCGCTGATGCCCTGGTTGACGACGCTGTAGCGGGGCACGTCCCGGCCCGCCTCGACCGCCTCGCGCAGCCGGTCCGACAGGATGTCGGGCCAGCGGCGGTTGGCGCCCGTCGTGGAGGTGATGCCGTCGGTGAGCGAGTCGCCGAGGACGACGACGGTGCCCTCCGACTCGTTGCTCAGCACGTCCAGCGCCGTCAGATACCGCCAGTACGGCGTCCGTTCCGTGTACGCGGCGGCCGTCACGTCCTCCGTGCGGTCGCCTTGGGCGATGAAGGAGACCTGGCGCGCGTGCGGGTGGTACGTGACCGGACCGGACGGCGTGGGGGAGTAGGTGGTGACCAGGATGTCGCTGTCGTGCGGCACGGTGACGCGGACGGCGTCGCTCATCACCTGCCCGCCGGCCGGGACGACGACCGTGGGGTTGCCGTTGAAGGTGAGCCGCCGCATGGTCTCCGCGAGCGCTGCCGCGGTGCCGTCGCCCACGGCCACGGCGATCGAGGCGTGCGTGACGGTCAGCGGGGACTGGCCGTAGAGATTGGACAGCGTGATACGGGCACTCGTACCGCCGACGCTGGTGTGCACCACGTTGCGCACCGAGCGGCCCGCCATGCCGGTGATCTCGGTGCCGGGTTCCGCTCCGGCGGGGGAGGTGGACCAGGTGCCGACCCAGGTGCCGGTGGAGGCGGGTGCGGCCGAGTTGTGAGGGCGAGGGCCACTGGCCGACGTGCTGCGGTCCCTCGTACCGTCGTCGGTCGCCACTCCGACATATATGGCGGCGGAAAGGGCCACGATCGCTGCGACGATCGCGGCGAGCAGGGCGTAATCACGACCCCGGGTCATGCTGTGTTGTTCTCCTCGGGAGATGGGAGCCCGAGGCTCCGATCTGATGAGCCCATGATGCGTCATGGGGAGGGGGGAGGCTGACAGGACCCCGCCGCATTCCCCCGTCCGGACAGACGCCGGGAACTCCTGTTTCGTTCCGGGAGTCGGTCAGGAAGGGACAATGTGTGCGGGATCACCGAACGGGTGGAGCGGATGGAACGGATCAAAGCGGGAGAAACGGGCGTCGGTGGGCCCGGGGAGCAGCATGCCCGCCCCGGCGCCGTACCGAACCGTGCGATGACGACCTTCAGCCCGGCGGACGAGGAGAAGCAGCGCGGCGTGCGCCGCATGAAACTCACCGCCACCGGACTGCTGCTGCTGGTGGCCCTGATCTACGTCCTCGCCAAATGGGCGCAGAACTCGGGCGCCGGCGCCTGGGCGGGCTATGTCGCGGCCGCGGCCGAAGCCGGCATGGTCGGCGCGCTCGCCGACTGGTTCGCCGTCACCGCCCTGTTCCGCCACCCCCTGGGCATCCCCATCCCGCACACGGCGATCATCCCCACCAAGAAGGACCAGCTCGGCGTCTCCCTCGGCGAGTTCGTCGGCGAGAACTTCCTCTCCGAGGACGTCGTACGGCTGCGGCTGCGCGCCGTCGGCATAGGCAGCAGGCTCGGCGCGTGGCTGGCGGTGCCCGAGCACGCCGACCGGGTCACGGCGGAGCTCTCCACGGCCCTCAGAGGCGCCCTGACGGTGCTGCGCGACTCGGACGTCCAGGCCGTGGTCGGCGAGGCCATCACACGCCGTGCCAACGCCCAGGAGATCGCGCCCGGCATGGGCAAGATGCTGGAGAAGGTCGTCGCCGACGGCGGCCATAAACGGGTCGTCGACCTGATCGTCTCCCGGGCGCACGACTGGCTGGTCCTGCACCGCGACGAGGTCATGGACGCCGTGGAGGGCGGCGCCCCCGGCTGGACCCCGCGCTTCGTCGACCGGAAGGTCGGGGAACGGGTCTACAAGGAGCTGCTGCGTTTCGCCACCGAGATGCGTGACATGCCCACCCACCCCGCGCGCGGCGCCCTGGACCGCTTCCTCACCGACTTCGCCTCCGACCTGCAGTCCGACACGGACACCCGCGCCCGTGTCGAACGGCTCAAGGGCGAGGTCCTGGGCCGCGGCGAGGTCCAGGACCTGATCGCCTCCGCCTGGACGGCCGTACGCTCCATGATCGTGTCAGCCGCCGAGGACGAGCGCAGCGAACTGCGCCTGCGCGTACGGGCCTCCCTGCTGTCCCTCGGCGCCCGGATGGCCACCGACCCCAAGGTGCAGGGCAAGGTCGACCGGTGGGTGGAGGGCGCGGCGGTGTACGTCGTCACCACCTACCGCAAGGAGATCACCTCCCTGATCACGGACACGGTGGCGAGCTGGGACGCCGAGCACACCACGAAGAAGATCGAGGCGAACATCGGCCGCGACCTGCAGTTCATCCGCATCAACGGCACGGTGGTGGGCTCGCTGGCCGGCCTGCTGATCTACACGGTGGCGCACGCGCTCGGGGCTTGACGCGGCCCCTTCAGGGCACCCGACGGGAATTCCGCCCGAGGAGGAGGGAGCCCATGGCCAGTGCTGCCCCGGCCGAGACCGGCCGTACCGTCACCACCGACATACCCGCCCGTCTCGATCGTCTGCCGTGGACACGCTGGCACTGGACGATCGTGATCGGCCTCGGCACCGTGTGGATCCTCGACGGCCTGGAGGTCACGGTCGTCGGCAACATCGCCGGCCGGCTCTCGGAGCCCGGCAGCGGACTGCCCATCACCTCCGGCGAGGTCACCGGCCTCGCCGCCGCCCTGTACGTCGCCGGGGCCTGCTCCGGAGCCCTGTTCTGGGGCCGCCTGACCGACAAGTGGGGGCGCAAAAAGCTCTTCATGATCACCCTGGCCGTCTACCTCGGCGCGACGGCCCTGACGGCCATCTCCTTCGACACCTGGTGGTTCTTCCTCTTCCGCTTCCTGACCGGCTTCGGCATCGGCGGAGAGTACGCGGCCATCAACTCCGCGATCGACGAGCTGATCCCCGCGGAGTACCGGGGCCGCGTCGACCTGATGATCAACGGCAGCTTCTGGCTGGGCGCGGTCGGCGGCTCCCTGCTGTCGATCGTCGCGCTCGACACGGCGATCCTGCCCAAGGACGTCGGCTGGCGCCTGACCTTCGCGCTCGGCGCCGTCCTCGCCCTGGTGATCCTGCTGGTCCGCCGGCACGTCCCCGAAAGCCCGCGCTGGCTGCTCATCCACGGCCGGGACGACGAGGCCGAACGCATCGTGTCCTCCATCGAACGCCAGGTGGAGGCCGAGCGGGGCGAGCCGCTCGCGCGCCCCGAGGGCGAGCTCACCATCCACCAGCGCCGCAGCGTCACCTTCCTGGAGATCGCCCGCACCGTCTTCTCGAAGTACCGCAGGCGGGCCACGCTGGGCTTCGCCCTCTTCATCGGCCAGGCGTTCCTGTACAACGCCATCACCTTCGGCTTCGGCGCGATCCTGACGACCTTCTTCGACGTCCCGACCGGCAGCACCGGCTACTACTTCGCCGTCATCGCCCTCGGCAACTTCATGGGCCCGCTGCTGCTCGGCAAACTCTTCGACACGGTCGGCCGCCGGGTGATGATCTCGGGCACCTACCTCCTGTCGGGTGTGCTCCTGTTCGGCACGGCCTGGCTCTTCGGCCGCGGCGTGCTGACCGCCGCCACCCTGACGGCGTGCTGGTGCGCCGTGCTGTTCTTCGCCTCCGCGGGCGCCAGCAGCGCGTACCTGACCGTCTCCGAGGTCTTCCCCATGGAGACGCGCGCGATGTCCATCGCCTTCTTCTACGCCCTCGGCACCGCGGCCGGCGGCATCAGCGGCCCGCTGCTCTTCGCCGACCTCACCGGCACGGGCCGGGTCGGCGACACGGTCCTGGCCTTCCAGATCGGCGCGGCCCTGATGTGCGTGGCGGGCCTGGTGGCGTCGGTACTGGCGGTCCGCGCGGAACGCCGCTCGCTGGAGGACATCGCCCGCCCGCTGACGGCGGCGGCGACAGCGACGAAGGACCGGACCACGGGCCAGACGGCCGGCTCTCGATCCGCTACGGCGTAGCGAGCCGCTGGCACGCGTGCGGCCTGCGGCGGTACGGGTGGGCGGTACGGGTGGGCGGCATGGGCTGGCGGTACGGGTGGGCGGTACGGGCCGGCGGCACCCCACAGCGCCGGTCGCGCGCCCACCCGCCCCCGCCCGCCCTCAGCGGCGACCGGCAGCACCTCCCGAGGCACCCGGCGCTTACTGCCCGGTACCGCCCACCCGCCCCCGCCGGCGCAGCAACAGCAGTCCACCGGCGACGGCGCCGATCCCCGCGGCGGCGGTCCACCCCACCACCTCACCACCCCCGGTGGCGGCCAGATCCCGCCCGCCACCACCCGAAGCCGACACGGAAGGCGAACCCGAAGCGGAAGCGGAAGCCGGGGCCGAGGCGGACGGAGGGACGGTCTGCGCGCGCGGCCCCTCAGACCCGCCGTCCACCGCCCTGTCCCGCGTGAACGCCAACGTCCCGAACCCCAGTTGGTCGTACCCCCCGCTGTTGGGCCCGTAGTCCCCGCCCCCGCCCTCCGGAGCCGCCTTCGCGGCCGCCCGCGTCAGGTACGTCGCCGACAATCCCCGCCGCTTGGTGTAGTGGTTGGCGATCATCGCCCAGATCGGCCGCGTCATGGCCGGATCGACCGCGGCGGCGTCCGTGGCCGTCTCGGTTCCCGACCAGCCGCCCACCGCGCCCTTCTTCCGCGTGTTCGCGGTGTACGGCACATCCCCGCCCAGGCTCCACTTGGCCACGTACTGCGCCCCCTTGAGGAAACGGTTGTCGCCGTAGCCGTACAGGTCGATGCCCTGGTTCCAGGCCATCTCGCACACCGTGCCCATGAGGCCGACCCCGAGCAGCGCGTGCCCCTGATCGCGCCCGGCCTCCACCCACTCGGCGAGCCCGTCGTCGTGCACGACGGGGATGGCGTGCCGGACCGAGCCCATGCCCTCGCCGTGCTTGAAGTACTCCACGGCGCGGTCGACCTTGGCGCGGTCGTCGCAGAAGATGCCGATGGCGAGGACGCAGGCCAGGGCGGTGAGGTCCCAGTTGGGCCAGTAGTTGGTGACGACGGCGTTGTTGTGGTTCGCCAGGAAGCTCTCGCTCAGCGGAGCGAAGACGTCGAGCAGCATCGCCTGGAACCGCTCCAGCGCGAAGTCCTGGTGATCACGTACGAGTTCCGCCGCGTTGGCGAACTGGTAGCCGTACAGTCCGGCGGCCAGGAACCGGTCGGCGCTGCCCTCCAGCCGGGTCAGCTTCGCCGACCAGGCGTTGAGGATCGCCACGGCGGTGTCGGCGTGTGCGCTGTCGCCGCTGACGTGGGAGCGCAGGGCGTTCTGGTAGGCGGCGTGGACGTCGTTGTAGAGGATCCGGTAGTTCTCGGGCGAGCCGGAGCCCCGGTACACGATGGCCTGCGGGTTGGCCCTCCAGCCGCTCTGCGCGTGCCGGTTGGCGGTCAGCTCGGCGAAGCCGGCCGTGTACGGCTCGGCGCCCGCCTTCACCTTGGCCGCCATGCGCTCCAGGTCGGCGCGGGTGTGCAGCAGCCCGGGGTGGGCGTAGGGGGCGCTCGCGGCGACGGCGGGCGCCGTACCGGGCCCGGCGGCCACCGCCGCCACACCGGTGGCTGCCACGCCCGTGGCCTTGAGCATGCCGCGGCGGCTGATCTGTCGTGTCACGTGCTTCGTACCTCAACGTGGTGAGTCGCGTGCTGCGGTCGGGGACGGTGAGGAGACGAGCTGGGACGGTGGGTGATAACAGAAAGCCGGACACCGGTGAGGAGCCGTACGCGATGACCGTCCGCAGGATCGTGCCCGACATCCAGGTCGAGTCCGAGGAGGCGATGCGGGAGAGCCGGGCCTTCTACGGCCTGCTCGGCCTGGCGGAGGTGATGGACCTGGGCTGGGCGGTGACCCTGGCGTCCCCGTCCAACCCGACCGCCCAGATCAGCTTCTTCACGGGGGAGCGGACCGCGGCTGCCGTACCCGAGATGAGCGTGGAGGTGGCGGACGTCGACGCGGTGTACGCCCAGGTCGTCGCGTCGGGCGCGGAGATCGTACGGGAGCTGCGGGACGAGGAGTGGGGCGTACGGCGGTTCTTCGTGCGCGACCCGAACGGGCGGGTGGTGAACGTGCTGTCGCACCGCGCCGGAGGATGACCGGTCCGGGCGCCGGAGCGAGCGGTTGCGGCACCGTGGTCGGGCGACTGCCCCGGACGGGGTATAGTGGATCTACGCCCGGTCGCCGTAACTCCCGGTACCTGGTGGTGCGTTGGTGGTCCAAGGAAAGACGCCCCGCTTCCTGCGGGGAGATGCAGGTGCAAGGCCTGCCCGGCGCTCGGCGAAGACCCCGGCCCTGATGTCTCAGGGCCGGGGTCTTCTGTGTGCGCGGCGCCGCCGGACGCGGGCCCGAGCGGGGGGGCGCGAGGGCCTGCGCCCCGCTCACGGGCCGAGATCAGCCCCGCCGGTCCGCGACCGCCCACGACGCCAGGGCCACGGCTCCCGCCACCCCGAACACGGCGGGCCAGGCGCCCACCTTCCTGGCCAGCGGATGGGACCCGGCGAAGGCGGCGACGTACGCGGCCGTCAGCGCCCCGGCCGCCTTCCCGCCGGCCTGCCGCCGCCACTGCTGCGCGGCGGCGGCGCCGGCCACGGCGAGAACGGCCCCGCCGAGCTGCCGCGTCCGCGTCCAGCGCGCCACGCCGTACCCGCCGACGAGACCACTCGCGGCCACCACCGCACTGGGAACCTTCGCCATGCCTGCCTCCTGCCACTGGTGCCCCGATTGCCGGGTGCCACTGAGGCTAACTCCCGGGCCCGGGGGCACAGTGAAGGGGCCGACGGCGAACCCGCCCCGGGTGAACCTGAGTCGAGGCTTGTCAAGTTTCCTCCCCCGAGCTATATAAGAAGAGAAACGTAGGGCATCGCATGGAGAGCGCCTGAGGAGAGGAGTGAACTGTGATGCTCATGCGCACGGACCCGTTCCGCGATCTCGACCGACTCGCGCAGCAGGTCTTCGGCTCCACCCGCCCGTCCGCGATGGCGATGGACGCCTACCGGTCCGGGGACGAGTTCGTCGTACATTTCGACCTTCCCGGCATCGACCCCGAGTCGATCGAGCTGGACGTCGAGCGCAACGTCCTGAGCGTGCGCGCCGAACGCAAGTCCCCCGCCCCCGAGGGGTCGGAGCTGGTGGTCGCCGAGCGCCCCACCGGCACCTTCACCCGCCAGCTGTTCCTGGGTGACACCCTCGACACGGAGCGCATCGAGGCCGCGTACGAGGCCGGCGTCCTGACGCTGCGCATCCCGGTGGCCGAGCAGGCCAAGCCGCGCCGTATCCAGATCACCGGCGGCGACAGCCGCAAGCAGCTCAACAGCTGACCGCATTCCAGGAGAAGCGTCCCGCGGGCACCCGCCCGCGGGACGCGGTCACCCATGCCCGACCCGCCCCCAGGGGCGACGGCTCCGGAGACCGCTCGCCCGCCCGGCCGGGCCACGCCTCCGGAGACCACCCGCCCCCGGCGCGGCGGAGGACCGGAGGATCGGAGGAGGACCCCGCACATGAGCGTGACGACGGTGCCCAGCGTGACGACGACGCCGGCGACCGCGACCACGGAGACGTCCCCGAGGCCGAGGACGGAGACGCCCCTGAGGCCGAGGACCGCGGAGACGTCCCCGAGCCCGAGGGCCGTGATCCCCGCCCCGGCTCAGGGCCGGCCCACCCGCGACGACGACTCCGCCCGCTGGGGCGAGTTGATCGACGCGGTGCGGGAGGCGGGCCAGTACCCGACCCGCTCGGAGGCGGAACGCGTCACCCGCATCGTCCTCTCCGCCCTCGGCGGCCACGTCATCGGCGACGAACGGGTCGACCTGGCCCAGGCCCTGCCCGAGCAGGCGGCCAAGGTGGTCGCCTCCCAGATCCCGGCCACCCGTCAGCTGACCGCGGCGGAGTTCGTCGACTCCGTCGCGGCCCGTATCGAGGGGGCCACACCCGCCACGGCCCGCTGGGACGTCAGCTCGGTCCTCAGCGTCCTGCCCAAGCTGATCGGCGACGACCTGGTGACCCGCATCCTGGCCCAACTGCCTTCCGGCTACGCCCTGCTGTTCGGACGGGCCGACCTGAGCCCGGTGGAGTAGACGGCACGCCGGGGATGAACGGCCGCCGCTGACCGGGGATTCCCTGCCGACGGGCGTCGCTGGTGGGCGGTTCACCGGCGGTGCCCGTCGCCGTTCGGCAGCTCACTGGTGGTGGCCGGCGTCGGTCGGTGGTTGGCGGTGGCCGTGGTCGTTCGGCGGTTCAGTGGTGGTGGCCGGCGTCGGTCGGTGGTTGGCGGTGGCCGTGGTCGTTCGGCGGTTCAGTGGTGGTGACCTACGTAGATCGGCGTTCGGCGGTGGCCGTCGTCGCTCCGCAGCTCGATGACGGCGGCCGCCGCCGGTCGGTGATTGGCGGTAACCGTCACCGGCCGGTGGTTGGCGGTGGCCCTCGCCGGGCCGGTGCTGGCGGTGGCCGATGACAGCCGGCGGTTCGCTGATGGAGGGCGGCCGGCTCCGGTCCGGAATTCGCTGGCGACCGTCGCCGCGAAGGGGGAGTCTGGCTGCGTACCGAACCCCCAACAGGAACGGCCAGTTGAACGCATCCCACCCGACCGTCCTCACCACCCCGGACGGCACCCGCATCGCGTACCACGACCGTCGCCCCACGCCGGAGCCCACCCACTCGCTCCTCCTCCTGCACGGCCTGGCGGGCCACCAGGGCGAGTGGGACGTGCTGGCCTCCCGTCTGACGGCCGAGGGCCGCCGGGTGGTGACGTACGACGCCCGTGGCCACGGCGAGAGCACCCGCGTCCCGGCCGCCACGAGCCGCGACGCCCACGTCCGGGACGCCGTCGCCCTCATCGAGACACTGTTCCTGGCCCCCGTGACCCTCGTCGGCCAGTCCCTGGGCGGCCATACGGCGATGCTGCTGGCCGCCGCCCACCCCCGGCTGGTGAAGTCCCTGGTCCTCGTCGAGGCGGGCCCGGCAGGCCCGAGCCCCGACCTGCCCGACCGCATTGCGGGCTGGCTGGACAGCTGGCCGACCCCCTTCCAGTCCCTGGAGCAGGCGCGGGAGTTCCTGGGCCACGAGGCGTGGACGAGGGCCCTGGAGGAAGGCCCGGACGGCTGGTACCCGCGATGCGACCGGGACGTGATGATCGCCTCGGTGGCGGAACTGGCCACGACCGCCTACTGGACGCAGTGGTCGCGGATCACCTGCCCCACCCTCCTCCTCCAGGGCGAGAACGGCACCATGCGCCCCGGCGAACCGGAACAGATGCTCACCCTGCGCCCCCACGCCCGTCGGGAGGTCGTCCCGGACGCGGGCCACGACGTCCACCTGGACCAGCCGGACCGCCTCTACGAGGTGATCAGGACCTTCCTGGCGGACGACGGGACGCTCACCCACCAGGACGAGACGCCCACACACCAAGGAGCCGGCCGTTGAACCCCGCCATCCGCCACATCACCTTCGACTGCACGGGCGAACCGTACGAACTCGCCCGGTTCTGGAGCGCGTTACTGGGCCTTCCGGTCTCCGACGAGGACGAGCCGGGAGACCCGGAGGTGCTGCTGGAGGACCCGTCCGGAGGCCCCGGTCTGCTCTTCGTACGAGTGGAGGAGGGCAAGACGGCCAAGAACCGCATCCACTTCGACCTCAAGCCGACGGGCCGCACCAGGGCCGAGGAGGTCGCACGCGCCCTGCGCCTGGGCGGCCGCCAACTGGCCGACCACACCCGCCCCGACGGCAGGGGCTGGGTCGTGATGGCGGACCCCGAGGGCAACGAGTTCTGCGTCGAACGGGGGGAGCTGGGCTGACCGGGCTGACGCGGTTCGTCGCCTGCCGGAGGCGGATGGCGACGCGGCGAGCGGCACCCTGACGATCTGGGGTTCATGAACTCCGAATTGATTCACGATCTCCTGAATTCAGGATTCTGTGTATCGTTGAGGCATGCTGAGCCTCGCCACCGACCTGGAGGCCCTGACCCGGTTCGGCCGGGCACTGGCCGACCCGATCCGCTGCCGCATCCTGCTTGCCCTGCGGGAACGCCCGGCCCACCCCGCCGACCTCGCCGAGCGGCTGGAGATCTCGCGCACCCGCCTGTCCAACCACCTGGCCTGCCTGCGCGACTGCGGCCTGGTGGTGGCCGTGCCCGTCGGCCGCCGCGTGCGCTACGAGCTCGCCGACGAGCGCCTGGGCCACGCCCTGGACGACCTGCGTACGGCCGTGGTGGCGGTGGCGACCGACCCCACCTGCGCGGACGCCGACGACAAGGACTGCTGCTGATGGCCGCCGACATCGCCATAGGCCTGTCCCCGGCCCGCCGGGACGCGCTCACCCGCCGCATACGGCTGCTGGTGGCGGCGACCATCTCCTACAACGTCATCGAAGCGGCCGTGGCCCTCACCGCCGGCACCCGGGCCTCCTCCACCGCCCTGGTCGGCTTCGGCCTGGACTCGGTCATCGAGGTCTCCTCGGCCGCCGCGGTCGCCTGGCAGTTCTCCGCCCGCGACCACGCCGTACGCCAGGCCCGGGAACGCACCACGCTGAGGCTGATCGCCCTCTCCTTCTTCGCGCTCGCCGCGTACGTCACCGCGGACGCCGTCCGAGCGCTGGCAGGGGCGGGGGAGGCCGACCGTTCCCTCACCGGAATCGTGCTGGCCGCTCTCTCCCTGGCCGTGATGCCCTTCCTGTCCGCCGCCCAGCGCAAGGCAGGCCGCCAACTGGGCTCCGCCTCGGCGGTCGCGGACTCCCAACAGACCCTGCTGTGCACGTACCTCTCCGCCGTCCTCCTGGCGGGCCTGCTGCTCAACGCCACCCTCGGCTGGGCCTGGGCCGACCCGATCGCCGCCCTGGTCATCGCCGCCGTAGCGGTCAAGGAGGGCCGGGACGCATGGCAGGGCAGCGGCTGCTGCGCACCTCAGGCGACTCCCCTCCCTACCACCGTCGGGTCGCAGGCGACCCCGGACGCCGCCGCCTGCGGCAGTTGCGGCCACGGCTGCGCCTGCTGCGCGTAAAGCACCTCAACTCGCTGGTCAAGCGTCCTTTTGCTCAGGTCTTCCTCAAAGCCGTTGCCCAGCAAGCACGTTCGCCACATGATCATTACGCCGCGCGGATCACTCCGGCCGCCTGACCAGCGACCGAAGCCCAACACCACAGCGCGGTACGCATGACACGCATGAGCGATCACTGTGCTGAACAGCTCAACAACCAAATCAGGGGGAAGACATGACTGCGTCCACGTCGTCCAGGAGACTGCGTGAGATCGCCGCGCTCACGGCGGCGGCCGTCGCTCTCGGCGTGGCGGCACCGCTGGCGAGCGCCACGGCCGCCGAGCGGGCCACCTCGACGGTGCCGCGGACCACCGCGGTCGCCGAGGTGGAGACCGGCCTCGACGCGCTGGACACCCTGGACGAGGAGACCGCCTTCGCCGGTCTGGAGCAGGCCCTCCAGACCATCAGCGAGATCCCGGAAGAGGTCCTCGCACAGGGCCAGGAGGCCACCGAGCAGTGGCGGAAGCAGCGCCTCGGCGACACGGCGGGTGAGGGCCGCATCCAGCCGATGAAGTTCGACGCCGGCGGCTGCGCCCGCGGCATCCTGCTGGCCGTCGGCTCGAACCTGCTGGCCATTGGAAAGATCTACAAGGTCAAGAAGGCCATCGACAAGCTCGGCGGCATCAAGAAGGTCGTCAAGAAGATCCAGGACAAGAAGAAGCGCGGCAAGAAGAGCTTCAAGAAGGCGATCATGGAGGTCTTCGAGGAGTCCGGCACCGGCGTCGGCGCCATCGCGGCGGAGATCCTGGGCGTGGACCAGGTCATCAAGAACTGCTGGTGAGCCACGCGGAGTTTGAGGAAACAGAAGAAAAGGGAGGCGCAACGATGCACACGGTTGCGATGACTCTTCAGTGGACCTTTCTCGCCGCGGGCTTCGCCGTCCTCGGCGCGGCCCTGGTGAGCTCCGTACGGATGAAGCTCTCCGGCGCACGGTTCGCGCAGGTCATCGAGAGTGTGGAAGGCCGCTGGTTCGGAGCGGGTTCGGTCCTGCTCGCCCTCCTCGTCGGCGCGGCGGCGATGACCGCCGCCGGACGCCTCGCGGGCCACACCATCGGCGTCGACGAGGCGGCCCCGGTCGTCTTCCCGCTCGCCCTGGTCGCGGCCTTCGCGGTACGCAGGCTCACCGCGAAGCACGGCCACCAGACGATGGCACGAGCCTCCGGCCTGGTCCTCGCCCCTGCCCTGCTCGGCGCGGTGATGTCGGCGGCCGGGTGAGAACCGGCCCCTGACCCGCGGCGCACCCGGAGGAACGGCCCGTCGGACGCCTGCTTCATACGTCCGACGGGCCGTTCGGCTGCTCACTGGGCCGTATGGCGGGCGGAAACCTGGTGGTCCCCATCCGTTTCTGGGCGAATGCTGAACTGGCTCCGAGCCCACGGCCGTGACGCGGATGACGTCCTGGATCGTGCTCATGCCTTTTGAGGCGCAGCGCGATGTTTGGTCGGGCACGGCGTGAAGAGGGCCGTGATGAGGATGCGACCTGTTCGAAGCAAGGCATCACGGCAGAGGCGGGGCGTAAGCTGCCGTGCCACGCCCCGCCTCGCGGTGAGGCATCGACGCGCCTTCGATCCGTCTCGGGGTCACACACCCGTCCGGCTGTCAGTGGCCCAGTACGTTCGCGAAGAAGCCCAGGTCAGGGTCGTCCGGGGTACCGACGAGCAGCGCGCGGTCGAGCAGGATGTTGTTGTGCTCGCAGCTCGTCTCCGGGAGCATCACGCAGGCGTGGCAGGCCGCGAGGTTGGTCCCGGTGGTGCCGGACGCCTCGGACTCGACGCACAGGGGGTCGGAGGAACACCACTCGGCCCGGCGGACGGCCGAACGGATCGCCGGGTCGAGGCGTTCCGGCTCGCCCTGCGCCACGAGTCCACCGAGGCTGCCCGCCGAGTCGCTGGTCGCCGTGTACACGAGCACGCCCGCCATGTCGTCAGTGGTGTACAGCCGCTCGCGCAGGGAGGCGGCGGGATAACCGGCTTCCAGGCTCCACTCGTTGATGAGGACGTGGGCCAAGGTGTGCAACAGCACCATGCGCGGTGATGCCGGGGACGGCACGGCACGGCTCGGGTCGTCGGCGCGCTGCTCCAGCACCCGCTGGTGGGCCGTCCGCATGCGCTCGGCCCGGGCCGCCACCGCGGGCGCCTTCTCCCAGAGGCCCAGTCGCTCCTCGTCGAGGCGCAGGAAGACGCCCTCGCCACGGACCTCCATGGCCGGCAGCCAGCGCAGGGGCTTCTCGGAGAGCGCCATCTCCTTCAGGTCGGTCGTCGACTCGGCATCGACGAGCCGGGTGAACGCCTTGAGAGCACGCACCTCACGAAGCTTCTTGACCAGCATCGGGCCGGTGACACCCAGCGGACCGAGCACGCTCTGGTCACCGAGCGGCGACTCGCAGACGAATTCCTCGTCACGGGGGTGATCGCTCTCGACATTGCCGGCGCGCAGACGTTCGTACTCCTTGTTGCGCAGGGCGCGGTAGCGATGGTCGAAGGAGGGAGCTGCTTCGCCCTCGGCTTCCTCCTCGCGTTCCGCGTCGAGCAGGGTCATCACCTCGTCGAGCGAGAGAGGCCACGGCTCGTCGAAGACGGCGTCGAGGTAGGCCGCGATGCGCGCGCGGTCGTCGTACTTCCTGAGCTTCTCCCAATGACCGGCGAGCGGATCCGCGCGGCCGCTGCTCCACGGCGGGATGGAGAGGGCCGACTTCAACACCGGCTGCCACACCGAAGAGGAACCACGCTGGAGCGTGCGCAGCGGGCGCCCGCACCCTCCGGCCGGGACGGAAGCGCCGAGCCAGGGGCGGGTGCCCCGGCACGTGAGCCCGAGATCCTTCAGCGCGCTCCTGCGGAAGGAACCCTCCATCGAGACCTCGGACACCTTCCCGCAGGTGCAGGAGATGAGGATCGAGCGGAGCGAGGAGGTACGCCCGGAGGTGCGCATCCTGAGCTTGCCCCCACAACCCCCGGACACTCCCGATCCACGGTCGGTCGAGCGGTGCACCCACTGCCAGTAGGGGAACTCGTCGAGGTGTCCTGCTTCGCAGGCGACGACGAAGCGGGAGGGAACGAGGTCCACCTCGCACGTGCCGCAGACGCTCCGACCGGGTGGTGGGGAGAAGTCTCGATGCCTCTGCAGCTCGTTGCATTCGGGGCAGGAATGCATCAAGGGGAAGCGGCGGACCCGCAGACCGTCCTTGCTGGCGTCGTCGGAGGATGGCGGCAACCGGAAGTGGTCGACGTCGAGGAGTCGTTCGAGACGCCGCTCGTGGATGCGGGGTGCCTCCTGGTCGCTCCAGCTCCGGTCGGCCTCGTCCAGGCCCGAGACGATGAAGGACTCGTGGTCGACGGCGACGAGCGAGCCGACGCCGTACGTGGTGATCGCCTGGGCGCGACGGACCGCGCCGCGTCGCAACAGGCCGAGGGCGGGCGTGGAGCCGTTCGCTCCGGTCCGGCGGCGGCGCGCGGGCGGCGGGGTCATCGGGTTCCCTCCAGAAACAGGGCGGACTCGGCGTCGACGTCGCGCAGGCTCCACAGCGTGGACCACGCCTCGACGCCGGACTCGTCGTCGTAGGGCTTCAGGAGCGCGGGCGCACGGCTGCCCCTCTGAGGTTCGAAGAGCAGCCGGTTGTGAATGTCGGCCATGTCGAGCCACCACTCGACGAACTCCTCGAAGCCGTCGTCGACGGCGCGGAGTTCCTTCTCGTCCACCGCGCGGACGCGATTCAGCAACATGTCCTTGATGCGCCCGCGAAGGACGCTTTCGTAGTCCTCGATCTTGCCGGCGCCCTCGTTCGGGCGGGCCTCCGGGATCAGGACGCGGGCGAGGGCGACGATCACCGCGTGCAGGCCCCGTTCACGGGCGCGGGCGGAGAACGGGGTCACGGACGTGGACTCGACCTCGCGGTAGAGAGCCGAGTGGTAGTGCTGGAAGTTCTCGTAGTGAGAACGGTCCCGCGCGCGGGCGGAGTTGAGCATGACCGCGACCAGGCCCGGATGGGTGCGCCCGACACGGCTCGTCGCCTGGATGTACTCGGCGGTCGTCTGCGGTTGGCCCATCACGGCCATCAGACCGAGCCGGTCCACGTCCACGCCCACCGCGATCATGTTGGTGGCGAGCAGAACGTCCACGGTGTCCTCGTCGGGGAGCCGCTTCTCGATGCCCTTGAGTCGCGTGGGAATTTCGCTGGCGTCGATACGGCTGGTCAGTTCCGAGTAGTTGGCGATCTGGCGCACCGCGACGTCCTCGCGCTCGGCGAGTATCTCCAAGTAGGCCACGACGTCGTCGTGAACCTGGAGTTCGGCCGCGGAGAGCAACCGCAGACTGTTGAAGTAACCGGCGAGGCTCCAGTACGCGTCGCGCACCTTGTCGTCGGTGTCGGCGTGCAGGGCCCGGTGGAGCAGCGTGGCGTACGTACGGATGAGCAGCGTGGCCTGGCTCGTGCCGGGGGCCAGAAGACCGACGTAGCGGCGGCTGGCCTTCTCCTCGCGCGGGGTCTCCACGGCGAACCACGAGTCGCGCGCGTCCAGGCCGGCGGGCGGGAACTGTCGCACGTCACGGTCGAAGAGGTGGCGACCCTGGTCGGCCGCACGCCGGATGGTCGCCGTCGAGGCGATCACCTTGGGGTGGTCGGCCAGCGCGTCCACGGCTGTCTCGTACAGGCCGGTGAGCGTTCCCAAGGGGCCGGAGATCAGGTGGAGTTCGTCCTGGACGATCAG
Source organism: Streptomyces bullii (assembly GCF_042657145.1). Classification (NCBI taxonomy): domain Bacteria; kingdom Bacillati; phylum Actinomycetota; class Actinomycetes; order Kitasatosporales; family Streptomycetaceae; genus Streptomyces; species Streptomyces bullii. Next base: position 759,521 of record NZ_JBHSNY010000001.1, on the reverse strand, counting down.
CTCGGGGGGAGGGGTACCGTCGTCCGGGTCGTCGCGGTTGAACAGCGCGGAGGTCGCCGGGCGCCACGGCATCGAGGCGAACTTGTCGACGGTGGCGATCACGAGCGTCGGGCGCGCGTCGTACACCGCCTGGTCGATCAGGTGGACGGGCAGTCCGTCGGCGAAGGCGCAGTCCCCGCCGGGACAGCGGATGTACATCCGCTGGGCGACCTCGTCGACCTCGTAGTTCCGCGCGTCGAGGTGGGTCCCGCACCAGGGGCAGGCGTGCAACTGCACGGGGTTCTCGGTGGCGAGCCGCTTGTCGAGGTCGGCGCGCAGCTCGGCGAGCCTGGCGTCGGCCTCGGCCAGCGTGTTGGGCGTGGCCGAGCGGCCCACCCACATGCCGACGGAGAACTCCTCGTCGCCCAGCTCGGGCGTGCGACGCCGCATCTGCTCCATGGCACAGAGCAGGATCGCCGCACGCTCGAACTGCTGCAGGGTGAGCAGCCGGAGCGTGTAGCGCATGAGGACGGTGACACCGCCGCCGTTCGGCCCCTTGCGGATGCGGCGCAGGAAGGACGTCAGGGCGATCAGCCCGAGATACGCCTCCGTCTTGCCGCCACCGGTGGGGAACCACAGGAGGTCGGAGATCTTCCGGTCGTCGTGCTTCGGGTCGTCGATGCCGGCCATGCAGAGCAGCAGGAAGGCGATCTGGAAGGGCCGCCAGCGGCCGGCTGCCGGATCGGGGCTGCCGACGCGTCCGCCCTTCACCCATGCGCTGCGCGCGCGCTGGTCGGCCATGGCGCGGTTGGCGAGCCGGAACGCCCGCATCAGTTCGGGCTTGTCCCGCAGCAGCCCGATGCCCTCACGGATCCGGCCGAGCGCCTCGCGACAGGCCTTCACCCGGTCCCGCGCCGGGTCCTCGTGCGGGCCGCCCACCAAAGCGTCCGCCTCGGCCGACTTCCGGTCGATCCAGTCCTCGTAGCCCGTGGCGAGAGCCTCCAATGCCGCCAGCACCTCGGCGTCGGGCTTCTCGGCCAGCCCCAGCATGGACAGGGACGAGCTGTCGATCTCCGGGTTGGAGTCGGTCAGCAGCACCTCCACGCTGGGCACGAACTCGGTGCGCACCTCGCAGACTGCGGCGTCGCGAGCTTCGGTCACCCCTATGGGCGAGGGCACCCAGTCCCACGCGGCGGCGCAGCCGTGTCCGACGGCGAAGGTCGGCGCGTGGCGGTGCAACAGCCGACTGGTGGCGATCTCGGGGTCGTGCGCGGCGGTCGGTGCGGGGCGTTCGACGATCGCGCTGGAGCCGTCGGCGGCCCGGACCTTCAGGCCGCACTGGAACAGGGCGAAGGCGTCCTGAAGGTCCCATTCGCCGACCTTCTGCTTGTTGACCAGCGTCACCGTGATCGTGACCGTCCCGGTGCCGGGATCGGGACGCCGGACGACGACACGCAGTTGAGCCCTGTCGTCGAGATCCACCCGCATGTCGCCGACAGGGGTGGTCACGTCGATCGGGACGTCGGGGAGGTCGAGCTCCCTGCGGTGCCACCGTTCCCGCTGTTCGGCGGTGGTCCGGGCCTCGGCGCGGCGTGCCGGGATCGGATTGCCCTCTGCGTCGGTGGGCTCGTAGACGGCGGCCCGCGTGGAGACCACGATTGTGCTTGTCTCGGAGGCCACTGCGAACGTCAGCCCCATGGAAGAGGGCCGCCTGTCCCCTGAGACTCCGAGGTCCTCGGTGCCGCCGGCCTCCTCAGCGTCCCCACGAGTGGACACCGGAGCGGCGTCCAGGCCGTCCTGTTCGGCGGCGTCCTCGCCCTTCCGCTCCTTCGAGGCACGCGGGTACAGAACACCGGTCAGATAGCGGTCGATCGGCGCGTCCTGAGCGAGGACTTCGGCCCGGTCCTCCGGCGCCGCGTCCTCGGCGGGGCCGAAGAGTTCACGACGGAGTCCCACGAGGAGTTCCTCGTCCCGCACCCGGTAGTGCTCGGAGTGCCGACCTGCCTCGTACGTCATGCGCCCTGCTCCTCGTTCTCCTCAGTGCGGCGAAACATGCCGATGCCGGTGATCCGGGGAACGATCCACACCCCTCGGTCGCCGAGGCCGGCGTTGGCGCCGGCGGCGAGTCCGCCCGCCACGGTCTCCAGGGTGTCGATCCGCAGGCCGTGGATCTCGTCGGGCCACCACGGGTCCCACGTCCGGTTGACCTTCTGCACCTGGAACAGCTCCTCCCGGAATCGCTCCGAAGCCTCGCCTATCTCCCGTCCGTCGTGGATCAGGGCGTACGGCGGGCTCTGGATCTCACCCATCGGCAGGTCGTGGCGCTTGCGCAGCACCACCTCGTGCCCGGGGCGGACCTGCTCAAGGAGATACGCCTGGGTCGCCACGGCATCCGACGCGTGGCCGGGCGGGTCGTCCCGGCAGATGTCACCGGTCTCCGCGACGATCCCGTACCTGTCGTACGACCGCCATCCGCCGATGTACCGTCGGCCGTTCTTGCGGCCGCCGGCTCTCCGGAACAGGGGCAGCTCGGGGGGACTCATGTAATAGAGGTCCTGTCGGGCGCGCGTCATCGCCACGTACAGCGCTCGGGCCTCGGCGGGGAGGTCCAGTTCCTCCTTGTACTGCTTGTGCAGCTCGGGGACGGCCGGTGGCGTCAGCACGATCACCCGGTCGAACTCCAGGCCCTTGGCCCGGTGGACGGTGGAGACGACGATCCGGGCGGTCTCCGGGTCGGCAGCCTCGTCGGGGAACCGGCCGTCGCCGACCAGGCGACGCAGCCGGCTCAGGTCGAGCGCGGTGCGGCCGGGCGAGCGCGTGGCGCGCCGCAGCACCGTCCACAGGGCCGCCGCGTTCGGCTCGTGGGCCAGTGGTATCTCCGCGAGCAGGGAACGGAACCGGTCCTCGGTGAGACCGGTGGCCTCGGTACGGCGCAGAAGCTCCGCAACCCAGTGGGGCACCGGCCGCTCCTCCAGGGGACGGCGCAGTCGGTGCTCGACGCCGTTCTCGTGGAGCAGTCGCGAGACCACCAACGCCTGCCGGTTGTCGCGGGTGAGGATCGCACAGGTGTCGTCGAGGTCCCGCAGACCCTGCAGGGTGTAGGCCTCGGTGAGGTCGCCGTGCGCGTTCGCCGGGTCGAGGAGCAGCTCGCGCAGTTCCTCGTAGAGCGTGGCTGCCTCGTCAGGGTCCCGCACCTGCTGGAGCCGGGGACCGTACCTCAGTGCGAGCCGCGCCTCCGTGGTGACGGCCCGGAAGTTCTCCGTGAGGTGCAGCTCGACCAGATCGTCGGGGAACGAACACCGCAGCCACTCGAAGAACCGGCCGGTCTCGGCGTCCCGTTCTTCCCGAGCCTCGATCTGGAAGCCGTAGACGGACTGGGCGGCGTCGCCCACCACGGTGAAACCGCAGCTGTCCTGGTAGCGGTCGAGCAACGCCTCCACCAGTTCCCGTCGGTCGCCCAACAGGTCCTGCACCTCGTCGATCACCACATGGGTGGGAGGCACCGAGTCGCCTGCCTCCAGTGCTCCCTTCTCGACTGCCTCGGTCGCGGCGCGGATCCGCTCGTCGAAGGAGGCACCACCCCACTCCCGATCCGGATACGCCTGCAGCAGCACCCCGTACGCCCATGCGTCAAAGGTCTGGGCGCGCACCCGGTGGGCCCGCTCCCCGTGCCGCGCGATGCGTTCGCGCAACTCACGGGCGGCGGCCCGCGAGAAGGTGAGCACCAGGATCTCCGATGCCTCCAGCGCCTCGTCCGGGTCCTCGTGACCGCACAGCGCGTCCAGCCGGCGCACCAGGGTGTGGGTCTTGCCCGCCCCGGCGCCCGCGGTGACCAGGACGCGCGCGTCCCAGGGCTGCTCGACCACAGCCCGCTGCTCGGCCGTGAGCGGGGGGCTGTCGAGGTAGACGTCGGTCACTTGCGGCTCCAGAGGTGCTCGAACTGGGTGAACGCGAGCTGCGTGTCGAAGTTGGCGATGTTGTCACTGACGTTGAGGATCAGGCAGGTGTCCTTGCCGCCGTTCTTCGGGCCGCGCAGACCACGACCGATCATCTGCTGGTAGACGTTCCTGCTGAAGACCGGCCGCGCGACGACCACGACACGGGTCGACGGGGCGTCGAACCCCTGGGTGAGAACACCGTAATTCGTGAGGACGCGAATGCGGCCGTTTCGGAAATTCTCGATGCGGGTGCGACGGTCCTGCGCACTGGTCGTCGAGTCCACGGCGGCGGAGGGCACACCCTGGTCGTTGAGCATGGCTGCCAGATACTTGGCGTGGTCCACGGACGTCGCGAAGAGCAACATCGGCCAGTCCTCGGGCAGTTCGGCCACCGAGTCGACGATGCGTCGGCTGCGCGCGTGGTCGTCGGCGAGCCGCTGCTCAGCGGCCCGGGACAGCATCGCCATGCGCTCCGCGTGCGTCTTCTCGTCCCGACTCAGCTCGATCCGGCCGCCTTCCAGTGTCCGGTGCTCGACCTGGGCGAGCATGCCCCACGTCTGCAGGTCGTGGTACGGGTCGCCGGACGGGAAGACCCCTTCGTCGAGTCGCCTGCCGAAGCGGTTGATCAACCGGCGGGTCTCGTCCTCATTGGTGTTGCGGAACGGGGTCGCGGTCAGGCCGAGCAGATGCCTGCGGGTCTCGTACTGGGTGAGGCCCAGCAGGCTCAGGACCTCGGTGTAGCGCTTGGAGATGGCGGTGTGCGCCTCGTCCACGATCACCAGCGCGGCCTCGCGAAGCCACGCGTACTGGTCCGTGCTCAAGCACCTCTCCAGCTTGGCGTCGGTGGCTATCACCAGGTGGGGATGGTCGACGACGTTCCCGACCTCGTTGCTGCTCCACAAGCGGCTGATGGTGAGAGGGCGTTCCGCGCCGACCTTGTTCCAGACGAACTTCCAGCTCTGCACGGCCTGTTCGCACAGTTCCTCGGTCTGCGCGATCCACAGCAGCGGACCCCTGAGGTCGCCGACCCGCTTCACCCAGCGGATGACGGCCTCCGCGGTGACCCGCGTCTTGCCCGCGCCGGTGGGCAGCGACAGCATGCCGCGCTGCGGGGCCAGCCGGTCGAGCATGGTGGAGATGTTGCGGACCAGGTCCTCCTGGTAGTCGTGGAGGCTCGGGAAGTCCCGCGGGCCCTCCACGGTCTCGAACGGGGGCGGTGACGGGGCCCGCGAACCGGCGAACGTGATCGGCAGCTTCAGGTCCGAGACGAACGCGATGGCGGCCGACGAACCTCCGTACGACACCGGAGCGTCGGGAAAGCGGGCCTGGATGTCACGGGCGTGCTCCTTGAGCACGCCGTCGCCGTGTGCGTTGAACGCCATCTGGGCGATGCGACGAGGGGACGGCTCCACACCGCCGGTCGCCTGGAGTTCGGCCTCCATCAACCCCTCCGGGAGGCCTGCTCTGAGGGCGTCCGCACCGATCAGCAACTCGATCTTGGTCACGACGTCCTCCGCCTCGCGCACGGCCTTCCGTGCCGCCTTCAGCTCGCCGTCGCGGGCCATGCGCTCCTGGTGCTCCAGCACCGCACGGCAGCCGGCCGCGCCGAGACCGAGGCCCAGTTCCCGGTCGATCAGCCGCAGCATCGGCTCGGGTTCCAGGGGCACGCGGACCTTGACGGTGCTGTCCTGGCGTACGGCGTCCAGGGGGGAGGCGTGCGTGCCCTTGGGGGTGCGGGTGACCTCCTCCAGCTCGGTGCACCGCTGCACCATGCAGTTCCGGGTGCCGCTGTTCAGACGTTGCCGCAGGGCGGGGAACAGCTCGACCAGCGGCACGGGATCGCCCTCGGGTACCTCGCGGGTCTCCCGGCTGATCACGTCGGAGTAGCGGAGCATGCCCCACTTCTCCACCATCAGCTCGGCGTCCGCGGTCGTCTGCACGAGCAGAGCCGGGAGCTGCTCGGCGCGCAGGGCCCGGTACTCGATTTCGCCGACGGCCAGGGTGATCTCACCGTCAGGGCGGGTGCCCCATATGTCGCCGATCCGGCAGCGGGTCAAGGAGTCACCGGGGAAGTCCGCTCCGAAGCGGGTCAGCATCACGTACGTGGTGCCGACGAACACATCGTCCTCACTGCGGGACACCTCGTCGAGGAGCGCCTCCCAGCGGTCGGACGGAACCTCCTCGATCGTGCTGGGAAGTCGCAGCCGGCGGGCCTTCTCGGCGGAGATGTCGGCGACGGGCAGTACGTCGCGGTAGGCGGCGAGTTCGGGGCCGACCGCCTCGGCCAGCGGCTTGAGCCCTTGGGAGGTGGCGACCCTGCCGTACTTCCGCAACATCCACCGGATCGGCGACACCACCGCTTGACGGGTGCTGGTCTGGGCGCCGAACTGCCGCGTCCAGTTGGCGACCACGGCGTCGTCGGGCAGCGCCTTCAGGTAACGGGCGCGGGATTCCGGCGAGAGATGACGGAAGAGGTGGAGCTGGCCGCCGATCGCGGCACCCTCGACCTTCATCCGGGTCAGCGAAGGCCGGGGTGCGCTGCTGTCCAGGGTGCGCAGGTAGGAGGCATGGACGGCCGCCCGGTACTCCTCGAACCACTCCTCGCCCGCCTCAGGCTGCACTCCTCCTGTCGGTCGGTCCTTCAGGCCGACCAAGGAGAAGAAGTGCGTGTCGTCGGCGTGGAAGTGCATGTCGACGGCCATGGCGGGGTCCCGGTCCGTGTCGACCACGACGCCGGGCAGCATGCAGTCCCCGATCGGCCGGAACCGCTTGTCGGCGGTCCGGACGCGGAGGGTCGAGCGCGGGGCGGGCACCCGCTCCAGCACCTTGTGGGTCAGTCGCCGGACCCCGGCGCGGCGGAACAGTTCCCAGAACCGCAGCCAGTCCGAGTCGGTGTAGTGGTCGAAGCCCTGGTCGAGGACGCTGATGAACCGGCCCTCCGCATCGGCCTCCCGGATGCCCAGGACGTTGAGGGCATGGGCCAGCGACGGGTCCTGGGCCAGCTCGGTGACCACGTACACCGTGGACTCGCGCAGTCCGTCCTGGTCCTCGGCCCTGCGGAACACCTTGCCGTGCACCGGCGCGACGAGACCGTGCTCCTCGGTGAGCACGATCCGGGCCTTGCGGGACTCCGCAGCATGCGGAGACTTCTGCTCGATCAGGTCCGCCACGATGCGGACGGCCACCGCCGACGCCTCCGGCGTGCCGTTCTCGACCAGGGCCTCCAGCCATTCACGGACCTCGGCACGCCCGTGTCCGGCCGCTCCGAGGATGTGCTCGACCTTTCCGGAGCGCAGGGAGTCGGCCTCGGCACTCGGGTGCAGCCAGTTCGACGGACGTCCGGGGCACTCGTGCCACATCCGCAGCCAACCGGTCAGCTTTCTGGGGTCCTTGTCGAGCCGTGGGTGGACGCGGAGTGCCCTGGGTACGCGCAGGACACCGTCCTGGTCCGGCAGCGAGGGACAGCGCGCGGCGCGGGTCCAGATCTCCCGTGTCAGGAACTCGTCGGCCCAGCTGATGGCCTCCTTGACTCGGCCAGGAAGCAGAGGCAGGTAGGCGGCCGGGTCCTCGGAGGGGGCCAGAGCGGGAAGCGAATCGACGACCAACTGCGCCGACCTGCGGATCATCTCCTGGTTGAAGGGCGAGGAATCGAGCAGGTTCTGGCGGTCCTCGTTGGTCTTCCAGGCGCCGTTGAGGACGCCGCTCAACGACATCTCGTACTTGGTCGGGAAGAAGGACCAGAACTTGCCGCGACCTCGCGAGCGCGGGCTCACGTACAAGCCGCTCTCGTGGTCCTTCTCCAGGGCGGGGACACCCCAGGACAGGTCGAGCGTGATGCGGTCGTGCAGCTCCCCGGCGTCGGCGCGAGCCGCCGGCCCGGGCTCGTGCGTGACGGTGAAGACGCGCCACCGCTCAGTGGAGGGCGTCCTGCCCGTGCGCTCCTCGACCACAGTGTGCAGGTCACCCGACCGGTGGGTGGTCAGGACCCGACGGGCCACGGGGCGGGGCCGGCGGTCTTCCAGCACGACCTTCGCGACATGCGGGGAGAAGAGCTGGAAGCCGACCGGGAACTCGTCGCGGGGTTCGCCGTGGTCCTTGCCCCGCCCGCCGTGCATGTCTCGGCCGAGCCGCTCGTCGGCCTTCGGCAACAGAGGCAGACGAACGACGGTGGTCGCCCACGTCAGCAGCTCGTCCAGCACCGGGTCGACGGCGCGTTCCGCCTGCATGTCGAGCGGGCGGGCCATCCGCAGGACGGGGGCGTCGAATTCCGGGCCGTAGCGCGCCGTCACACCGGGCACAGATTTGATCTTCTGGTAGGACCAGGCCCGGTTGAATCCGAAGCTGCCGCTACTGCTGAAGAATTCCGGGGTGTCGGTCACCACGAGAACGGATTTCACGCCGACCCCGAAACGCCCGATCTGACCGCCGCGCTTTTTCGACATGCTCATTCGAAGGATGGTCTCCGCGCCTTCCGGGGTCACCGGGTTGCCCTCGTTCGCGCAGTACAGATGGGTGTCCGTCAGGACGACGTGAATTCGCCCTCCGGGGTCGTCCGCGATTTCGTCGGCCGCATTCTGGACGAGTTCAAATAGCTGTCGGTCGCCGTATCCGCCCTGCGTGATGCGGCGTTCGCCATTGGCGTGCTCGGCCACGAGACCGGGGTCCACGGCATAGGTCTGTAGGACACGGGCGGACTGTTCGAGAACGGTTTCGACGACTGCGGAGGAAGAGGACGGCACTGCTCTGGGCTCCCGAGTGTGGAGACGGACGAAAGGTGGGCGACGGACGGGCCGGCAGCAGCTTGCGCGAAGCCGGCCCGTGGCGGTCGGGCGTGTTCCGGGTCGGTCGAGAGCGTCCTCGGTACGAGTCGAAGACGCGGGTGTGGAGGCGGCTTTCAGGTCGGCGGACGTCCGGTGTCGACCCGCGGTGTCCTAGTCCGGCAGCAGCTGGACCACCTTGGCCAAGTCCGGGAACTCCTTGCCGAAGTCGTCCTCGGACACATCGTGCCGGTGAAGAACATCGGCCGCCTCGGCCTTGCTCGCCGCCGAATGGATGTCGAACCACAAGGCGTTGCGCTCCCGGTCCGAGAGCAGCAAGGTACCGCTATCGTTGTCGTCCAATTCTGAGCCCCCCTGTCGCATCGTTCGCTGTTGTTCGTACAGGGGTGCAATGGGACACGCCCCCGTGAAGAAGGAATTGTGCAAGTCGTGGGATTGTTCTTTCCCTCGATCACGCTACTGGGCGGAGACCTCGGGTTGCCAGCGGTTTGGGGAAATGCTTTTTGTGTGGCTGGCGGGCGGGCGTGATATAGCTGTCCCCTCTTGCGCCGGAATGATTTCGGGCGCACTTTTCCCCCGGCCGCCCGACGCTCCGGATGCAGATTGTGCGAGCGGGATGGATGCCCCATCGATAATCACGGTAGTGGCGCCGAGGCGATGGCGCAACCGTCAAGTCGTCGGCCAATTAGGGGAGTTGGCCGTTCCGCTTCCTGTGGGGGGAAGGTGTGTCGACGAAAGGGGCAAATGTGGGGAAATTCGGGCGTCAGTGTCAGCGACCCGTCGAAGTGGTTCCGTTAACCATTGGTTGACAAGATCGATGGTGTCAAATTAGCGTCACCGGGACGACTCAGAGGAAGAGCAGGTGGCGCGTGGAGACAGGGGAGGAGTTCGGGCCGTGGCTGGCTCGGCAGCTCAAGCTCGCGGGGAAGACGCAGGCCGAACTGGCCGAGGAACTCGGGCTGACCCGAGCCGCCGTCTCCGCGTGGATCACTGGGAGGTCGACCCCCCGCCCCACCGTGATGGCGGACATCGCGAAGGCGCTCGGCACGGATCTCGGCACGGTGCACACGCGCACCACCGACACTCAGGCCGGTCTCCCGGTGACGTGGTACCACCGTCCCGGCTACCCCGACGGCGGCCGTGAACTGGGCAATGCCGCCGCCTTCGCCTTCGACGCGGACGTACAGGTGCTCGCGCGCGAGACCTGTCAGAACAGCCTCGACGAGCGCTTGACGGAGAACGGCCGCCCCGTCCGAGTGCGGTACACCCTGCACGAGTTGACCGGGGAACACCTTGACGCCTTCCGTGACGCGATCCTTTGGAACGATCTCTTCCCGCACTACTCGGCCGTCTCGGAACTCGCCGGCAACCAGAAGGTCGGGCGGGTCGTGGACGCCGGTGTGCGCGACATGTACGAGAAGGGTCGTCTGGTCCTGCTGCGTGTCGACGACTACAACGCCTCCGGCCTCACCGGCGACGACTACGCGGACGGCAAGTTCGCCGCCGTGGTCAGGCGTCAGCTGGAGAGCCTCAAGTCCGGGCGCTCGGCTGGCGGTTCGTACGGCCTGGGCAAGGCCACGTTGTGGGCGACCAGCGCGCTCGGGCTCGTGCTCATCAACTCCACTCTCTCTGTTCCCCATGAGGGACGCACCGAGCGACGGATGATCGGCCGTCTCGAACTGCCGTGGCGGGAAGTCGACGGTCGCACGTACGCGGGCCCCGCCTGGTTCGGGCGCCCCGATCCCGACTCGCCGGGCGCCGAAGTGGCCCGCTCGTGGTGGGCGGACGAGGAGACCGTGGCCCGCCTGTACCTGAGCCGCGACAACGACGAACCCGGTACGTCCTTCCTCATCGTCGGCGCGCACGACGTGGCCAGTCTGGAGGCGAGCACGTCCGACCTCGACGACGAGATCGTCGAGGAGGAGAAGGACGAGGACACGCGCGACATCCGCAGGATGCACAAACGGCTTGTCCAGGCGCTGGGCCGTGACTTCTGGGCCGCCATGACCGGTGGCGGCGGCCGACTCCCGCTTCTGGAGGTCTCGGTCCGCGCTCTGCGCAACGACGGAGAGGTGGTGGTGGAGGAGACGAAGGTGGACCCCTCCGTCGAACAGCCCGCCAGGACCCGTGCCCTGCGGGCCTACTACGAGGGCACCACGGTGGATCGGCTCACCGAGTCCGGGCAGGTTGCCGCTCGGAACGTCCCGTTGAAGCTGCCGTTGTCGGGTGGTGCTGCCGGCGGCACGCTCGGGACCCACCAGGCGGTGCTGCTGGTCACCGAGGCGGCCGGCGACAACGACAGGCCGATCAATCAGGTGCATTCGCTGCGCGGCAACCGCATGACCGTGAAGAAGGCCACGGTCCCCAGACTGCCGATCGGGACCAACCCGTTCCAGGCGGTTCTCCTGGCAGGCGAGGCCGCCGGACAAACGGCCCCCTTCGCCAAGGAGGCCGAGGAGTTCCTGCGTGCGGCGGAACCCCCCGAGCACGACCGCTGGAGCCAGACGGAGGAATTGACCCTGCGCTGGTCGCCCTCCGCGTACCGGCGGATCGAGGGACTGACCAAGGAGGTCAACAACGCGATCAGGGAACTCGTCGCACGCCCCAAGCGCAGCAACCGCGAAGGCGGCGAAGCCCTGCGCAAGGCGCTGACCGTCAAGAACCGGCCCAAGGCCAAGGTGCCCACGGGCCCCGTGATCCCGGTGTTGAACGGGCTTGACGCGAAGATCGGCGAGGCGGGGGAGTGGCGGATCACCGCCGAGATCAGCATCCCGCGCGGAGACGAGATCGTCCCCATGGTGCCCGTCGCCCTGTTGGACGTGCGCTCCGGCGGCCGGCCGAAACTCGACTGGGCGGAACTCGAGGCCGTCGAGGGCTGCGAGGTGGAGGACGGCACCCTCCGCTTCGCCCATGGCGTCCGCCGTGCGACGTTCCGAGGAGCCACCGACGTCACCAGCCACCCGGTCAGGACCGTGCTGACCCGCTTGGTGCTCGAACTGCGTGCCGGCAAGGGGGAGTGACGCGTGAAGATCTACCCTTACAAGCGCCTCAACCGCCCGATCACCCTCCGGGTGACTTCCGTCTCCCTCAAACTCGCGGACGGTACGCGGGACCAGCTGGAGACCAGCGCGTACTCGACGCAGCAACAGGCCGTCGCGCTGGGCATTGCGGGGCACGACGACTGGGTCAGCGCCACCATCGGCCTCTCGGCGACCCTGCCCCCGGGGGCCGACGCGCCGGACGCGGCCTGGTCCGACGTGCGCGTACTCGCCGTGCTGACGGACGGCGAGACCAACGTCCGTACCTCGACGGACCTCGCGCGTGACGCGGAGGACAGCCGTGACTGGTCGGGCTCTTTGGAGTTGCTCCGCGACGACCACATGGGGCGCGCCTCCCTTGCCGTGTACGCCGTCGGCACCGTCGACGGAGTGGCGGGACGGTCGATCGCCGAGACAGACCGGAGCTGGATCGTCGACACGGTCTCCGACGAGCCGGTCAGCGGTCTCCAACTTGAGGTCCGCAAGTCCTCGTTCACCAGGAGCTCCAGGGAATGGTTGCGGGCCTACGCCGACGCGCCCTGGATCGTCGACACCTCGGCCAGGGTGCCCACCGTCTTCGTGAACACCGACGTCGAGGGGATCGTAGGGCTGTTGGACAGCAGCGGCTCCGGCGTGGAGAGCAAGGTCGGCGACCTCCTGGTCGCCCAGATGGCCACGGACGTGTGGACCGCCGTGTTCCACGGGGCCATCGGTGACCTGGAGGTGGAGCCCGGTGGCAGCCCGGTCTTCCCCACCGACTGGCAGGGCGAGGTGCTGCGGGAGATGCTCCCGGACGTCATCCCCGGCGTGCATGTCGAGGAGGCTCTCCGACAGGTGCATCGCCGGCGCACCGGCGACTCGGGCTGGGCCGAGCTCCAGACGCGTATCCACTACGCGGCGATCCGACGCGCCGAGGCGTCCAGGGCGCTGGGCTATGCCATCCGCAGTCTCGAACAAGCGAACCGGGAGCGCGAGAAATGATCACACAGCCCGACCACGTACCGGAGCGCTTGGCCCTGCTTCCCGCATCGGCAGCCGACAGGTTCCTCACCGAGCAACTGCTGAAGGCCGAACAGGTCCACGCCGGCATCGACCTCGCCAAGGTCGTCGAACCGCTCCCCGAGGACGATGCCAGATGGGCGGTCGAGCCGATCCGCAGCCTGGTGGAAGACGCCATGTTCGAGTTCCGCGACGACCGCACCCGCGCGGACGCGTGGCTCGCGCCGAGGCTCCATGCCACGTTGCGCCTCACGCGGCGGGAGGCGGCGGACAAGCGCCTGTGGGCACACCTCGCGCTGGCGGTGGCTCCCGACTACGTGGCCTGGCGGCACCTGTCGGAGCCGACGGCGGCACGGCCGGAGCGGCGTATCCCCGCGGAGCGCTTCCAGGGGCCCACGGACCGTCAGTGCTTCTCCCGTCTGTGGTGGGCGGCCGAGCTGTTCCGCAACGGGCCGGACTACGAGCCCGTCGAGGTGGCATGTGGCAACCAGGACCTGATCCACACCGTTCTGCGCAGGGACCTGATCGACCACCGTCCCACCGCCCAGGCCCTCGTCCGCCTTGTGAAGAGCGGCAAGATCACCACAGGGCGAGAGATCAACGGCCTGAGCGTTGCTGTCAACGCGGCCGGGGCCACCTTGGTCTACGACGTCCTCGCACCGGACGAGCCCAGGGACCCGACCCCTTACCGGAACTGGATCGCGGAGGCGGAGACCGCGCCCCCGGTGTCGCGCCATGTTCTCCCGGACGGACCCGACGAGGACCGTGTCCCGGAGGAGTCCGTGGCCGCGCTCGTCGACCACTTCACCGAGCTGTTCGAGACCGCGCCGGTCAGGGGCAGGAAGAGCGAGGTCTGATCCGGCGACCGCCGTGGTTACTCTGCCGATGCCTTCTTCTTGCGCGGGGTGGAGCGCGGCGGTGTCTGGTCCTCGGGGCGCGGGCAGCGGGCGGTGCAGTCGTCCGCCGACCCGCAGCCGTGGCTGCGCAGTTTGGCCCGCTGCTCCTCCGTGGCCGGCACCCACGGCTTCCGCAGAGCCTCCGGGGCCGGAGCGGGAAGGCCCAGCGCGGCGCTCAGCAGGTGCGCACCGAAGAGGGGCGGCACGGCATTGCCCACCTGTTGTGCCTGCGCCGTGCCCGACCATGGGTACTCCGGCGGGAAACTCTGAAGCATCCCCGCCTCGTTCATGCTGAACCGCGGGCCCTCGTAGACGATGTTCTCGTCCAGGTGCTCGAAGACGACGAACCGCGAGATGCGGCCGGTGACGGTGGCGGCGGGCTGCTGGTCGGTCCGTACGCCGCGGCGCCCGGGGTGTCCGGAGCTGCCGTAGTTCGAGCGCACCAGGAACGGTTTCTCGCGCCCGGGCAGAGCCATGCGCATCGACACCCAGGGCCGCGGCCCCTCGGCCTTCCCTCGGCGCGTCACCGGTTCGGGAGCGATCTCATCGTCGAGGGCCGGCTGATGCGCGAGGAAGGCGTCCTGGCCGTTCCTGCGGTTCCAATCCTTCGCCTCGTAGGCGCGGTGGGTCGGCTCGGGAAGGAAGGGCTCACCGAGCCCCTCACGGCGAGCGATCAGCACGGCTCGCGACCGCGTCTGCGGAACTCCGTACGTCTCGGTGTCGAGGACGCCGACCTCGACCTTGTACTTGGTGCCGTCGGGCAGGCCGATGTTCTCCAGCACCAGGGCGTAATGCCTCCAGAGCGCCTCCACTGCGGGGACCTGCTCCAGGACGATGACGTCGTACGGCCGGTTGCCGCGGTTCGGGCTTCTGGTCGCCTGGATCGCGTACCGAAGGGGTTCGAGGACCAACGCCGTGCGCGGATCGCTGAGCTCCTTCAGCTTCTCGTCGATCTTCTCGTCGGAGTTCCCCGCCATGAGCCGTTCGATGTAGCCCTTGACCTCGTCCAGGGCCTTGCGGCCGACACCGCTTCCGGCGACCGAGTACGTCTGGCACGGAGGGCCCCCGGCGAGCACGTTGATCTCCGGGGGCAGCGACTCGAAGGCCTCCCTGCGGACCGTGCTCACGTCGGCGTGGAGGGTGTCCAGACCGGCCGCGTAACGCGTCAGACAGGCGCTCCTGTCCCATTCGATGCCGAGGCTCGGCACACCGAGCACGTGTGCGGCCACGTCCAGCCCGCCGGGCCCTGCGAACAGATCCAGGACAAAAGGCTTGTCGAGGATGGGCTGATGGCGCGGCGTGCTGGTCATGTGGCGGAAGTCTAGCCGGCAGCGGACACTGCCCAGGCCCCCTCCAGCGCTTCGGCCACCGCCCGCCCCAACGCCTCTCCGACCGGTGGCGGAGTCGCGTGTCCTATCTGACGGTACCGTGCGGTCTTGAGTCCGACGATCTCCCATGACTCGGGGAAGCCCTGCAGCAACGCCGCCTGCTCGACTGTGATTTTCACCATGCCACCCCTGCCGAGTTCGGGATCCCACACGAAGTCCGGGCCGGGAATCTCGTTGCCCACGGTGTGCGCGTCGACGCCCATGGTGGCCCACTTCCGCTTGGCCCCGGTCGGTCCCAGGTCGGCGCCGCCTCTGTTCTTCGAGCCACCGACCAGTGTCGGAGCCGGCTGATCGGCCTGGGCGGCCCAACGGGCGGCGTCCGGCCAACCGCGCGACGCCATGCTCGCGCCCAAGGTGTCACCGACCGTCCTCGGCTCCCGCACCGTGGCTGCCGGAGGCCGGAACGCCTCGGCCCGCTCTCGTTCGACGGCCACCAGCACGCCCTGCTTGCGGTTCTGCGGTACGCCGAAGTCGACGGCGTTGACGACGAACCAACTGAACTCGTAACCCAAGTGCGTCAGTTCGGCACAGGCGAAATCACGGAACCGCTGATACTCGTCCGCGTGAGCGAGCCCGGGAACGTTCTCGATGAGCACCGCCCGAGGCCGGATCGCGTGGACGAGGTAGACCGTGGCCTCCAGCAGTCGCTCCTCCACACGCGAGTCCGCCCGACTGACGGTCGCACTCGACTTGACCCGCGGCAGGCCTGCCGCGAGGAGGTCCACGTCGTAGCTCACGGGGTGCTCCGCCGGGTCGAACTCCAGCAGGTCGGTGTGAAGCACGTTCCACTGCGGCCTGTTGGTCCGCAGAGTGGCGACAGCGAGCTCGTCGTCGTCCAGCAACAGACGCGGCTCGAACCCCGCCTGCTCCAGCCCGAGGGCAAGTCCACCCGCCCCTGCACACACATCCACGAAGCTCAGTCCGCTCACTCTTTTCTCCCCCTGGTTCGTTCTGTTCGACGCTGCTCCACGGCAGCCGCCACCCGTACGGCCACTTCCGCGGGAGCTTCGTGCTCCCAGAACCGCAGCACCGTCCACCCGGCTTCGAGCAGATGCTCCGTCGTCTCCCGGTCGCGGGCCATGTTCCGGTCCAGCTTGCGGCGCCACCAGTCCGCGTTGGCCTTCGGCTGGGTGGCGTGCTGAGGGCAGCCGTGCCAGAAGCAGCCGTCGATGAGGACCGCGACCTTGGCCCGGGGGAACGCCACGTCGATGCGCCGCCGAGGCATGCCCGGCACGGGGTACTCCACGCGATAACGCAGCCCGGCCGCGTGGAGCAGTCGTCGCACGGCCAGCTCGACACTCGTGTCCTTGCTCGCCTGCCTGCTCATGCGGGCGGACACGCCGGGAGAGGAAGGCGTCACGCTGTTCACTGTTGTCGAGCCTCACGAACGCATGTCATCACGGTCGATTATCGCCGCTTCCGCCCAGGCCGAGTCGAGCGCGCGGAAGCGCACCTGGGCCGGTCGCTCTGAGCCGACGACGGCGGGCGACGAAGGCGAAGCCCATGACGAGGTCACACGGATCAACCGAGTCGTCGGACGGAATCCGAGGTTGCGATTCCACCACGGGACAGCGCACGAGCGCACCTCGATGCAGGTCTGGATCCGTGCGATCGCGAACCAGTCGCCGGTCCTGCCCATTTTCCGCCCGGCGCCCGGCAAGAGACTGCAGGCGCGATCAGAACTGCTCCGGAGCGAACCAACGGAGGTCACACAACACCGTGATCAGGTTCTTATGGGGCAGGCCGTCGGTGGCTTGTGGCGGGGCCGCAACGCTTCTTGCCCCTCCCGGCGGGCGCCACCGGCACCTCGTCTTTCGTGCGGATGCCCTGGACACCGAGACGGGTCAGGGCTCGGCGTCGGCGTTGGGCGATGCGCCCGACCAGGTGTCGAAGGCGGATGCAGGCCGCGGTCACCAGCGCAGAGCTGAGTCAGGGCTGGCACACGTGGTCTCCCGCACCTGGAGCCGACGTCAGCTGTGTCTGGGACGGAAAGCGGCGCGTCTCCGTTCCGTGTGCTCTGGCTGCGGGCCGGCATGTTGCCTCGGTCATTCCGCCACCTCAGTCCTCTCCCACCACCGATAAACGGTCACCCGCCCCTCCTCCGTCTCCTCATGGCGCGTCGTGACCTTGTAGTGCTCGTAGCCGCCCCGGTGGGGAATCTTGAGTTCTTGGCCGGGTGGGGTGATCGGGACGATCTTGCCCGCCAGGTCGTCCGGGCCGCCGTCCAGTCGTGCTTTCGTGGTCATAGGTCCAGTTTTGTCATGGAGGTGACCGGCGCATCTCGAGAGGTTCGGCGGGCCCGGACCGTCAGGCCGCGTCCCCGTGGCAGGCCTCGTACGCCCGGCCCGAACCGCACCAGCAAGCCGAGCCCCGCTGCGGCGGCCAGGCGACCGCCCGTCCCCGCGCCGCCAGGGTCGTCGCGTACTGGGGCAGGAGTGCCGCGTCGCCCGGGGACGAGCCCTCCGAGGCGGCGAACGCCTCGTAGGACGGGACCGTGCCGGTCACGATGCCCAGGTTCGGCGTTCCCGAAGCCGCCAGTTCCCGCAGCGCGGACTCTATGGCCGCCAGGTGCTCCTCGTACGACGGGTACTCCGCCGCCAGGGACGGATACGCCTCCACCAGTTCCGGCAGTTCCTCCGCCGGCCAGTGGAGCATCGCCACGGGGAAGGGGCGGGAGAGGGCCGCACGGTACGCGCCCAGTTCCGCCCGCAGGCGAAGGATTTCCGCCTCCAGTTCCGCCGGGTTCTCCGAGCCGAGGGACCAGACGCGCTTGGGGTCGTGGAGTTCGTCCAGGGAGACCGGGAGGGAGTGGACCGAGTCCGCCAGGGCGTCCCACTCGTCGTGGGGCACGCCCAGCATGCGGCGGACCCGGTGGCGGCCGAAGAGGAGGGGGTGCGTCGCGTAGGGGGGTTCCGAGACGTCCGCCAGGAGGAGACGGACCGCCTCCGTGAACGTGTCGTGCGCCTGCTCCAGCTCGTCGTGGGACTCCAGGGACTCCGCGACGATGACCCAGGGGGCGGGGTCCCGGGGGGCCGCCGTGCGGATGCCCTCGATGATCGCTCGGGCCTCCGCCTCGTGGCCGTACTCCCAGAGGTTGGAGGCCTTGAGCGCCCGTACCAGGTGGGGGTTGTCCAGGGCGTCGGACGAGGTGAGGAGGCGGTCGTAGAGCGCGGTCGCCGCGGGGCGGTCGCCGGACAGTTCCAGATGGGCCGCGGCCCGCAGCAGCAGGGCCTCGGCGTCCTCGGGGTACAGGCCGGCGGTCCGCTCCAGGCGTGCCGCTTCGGCGGTGTGGTCGACGTTTTCGGCAGGCGTGTCGGGGCGCATGGCCACACCGTACTGCCCCCGCCTGACACAGGGGTGCCCCGGTCCGAGCCGTGGTTCAGATCGACACGCCGTCCACCTGGAACGTCTGGAGCGCGCCGGCCGCGAAGGTGGAGCGCAGCGACTTGCCGCTCAGGAACGTGTCCGAGCGGGCCACGTACGCGTCGCCCGAACCCGACGTCATCGTCGTCCAGCGGGGGACCAGGCCGCCGGAGCCGCCCGTGACCGTGGAGAAGCGGGACAGGTCGAAGGTGAGGGTCTGGGCGGACGTGGAGCGGTTCAGGGCCACGATCACCAGACGCCTCGACGTCCTGTCCAGGGCCGCCACCGCGTAGTCGACGCCCGTGTCGAGGATCGTCATGCCGGGGCGGATGTGGCGGCTGAACTGGGCCATCACGTAGTGCTTGCGTTCGACGGCGCCGGCCTGGAGCGTGCTTCCGTCGTACTTGATCATTCCCCAGCCGGCGGTCGGGTCCATCACCTGCCAGTAGCACCAGGCCGTGGGGTGCAGCCAGCGGAAGTCGAGCAGGAGGTTGCTCGCCATGGTGCGGCCCGTGCCGTCGCCGTCGCCCGTCTCGGAGTTCCACAGCACCTTGCGGGACGTCGTCACCACGTCCGTGTAGAGCAGGTCGCGGCGGCCGCCGGAGCCCTGGTAGCCGTGCACGTTGACCTGGTTGACCAGGGACTTCGTCGACGAGCCGAAAGAGTTCCAGGTGGTGCGCGCCAGGTCGTAGCTCGTCTCGTCCGACGCCGAGATGCGCACGCCGGTCAGGCCGCGCCTGTCCAGCTCACTGCGCATGTACGGGAGTACGGCCGCCTGGACCGAGGCGTCCATGTGGCAGCCCTCCTGAGTGCCCGTGGCCGTCCACCAGGTGGAGCTCGGCTCGTTGAAGGGGTCGACCGTCGCGAAGTTCACGCCCCAGTTGTTCCGTGCGTACAGGGCCACCGCCGCCAGGTGGGAGGCGTGCTGGCGGTAGTTCCAGGACTGGAGGTTGTTGCCGCCGTTCGAGGCGCCCGAGGGGTTGTGGTTGAGGCACATCCACCACATGGGCGAGTTCGCGAACAGCTCGCTCACGGCGCCGCGCTGCGTCGCCTTGACCAGCATGGCGCGCTGGGTCGCGTCCGCCGTCCACTTCCAGGCGGACGACGCCGGGTCCTCGTTGCGCCAGTCCTGCCAGTAGCCCTCGATCTGCTTGAAGCGGGGGATGTTGGGGGAGGCGACCATGCTCGCGCCGTCGACGGTGTTCCAGCTGCACGCGCCGAGGTTGTAGCGGGCGATGGTGAAGCCCAGGCCGGGCAGGGATCTGCCGTCGTACGTCACCGACTTGGTGGTGAAGAACAGGTCGGCGAAGTCGTCCCGGGCGCCGAAGACGTTGGCCCACCAGGCCAGGGACGTGCCCCAGCCCTCCCAGGCGCCGTACGTCGTCGAGGGGTTGACGGCGATCGTGGCGTCCGCGTGCGCGGTGCCGGTCGCCAGGGCGCCGCCGAGGACGGTGCCGCCCGCGGCCGCGAGCAGGGTCCTGCGTCCGATCATGGTGTCTGCCTCTCGATGTCAAAGCCCAACAGCAGCCCGAACAAGCCGAGTTGGGCGTTTTCCGGCCATCACCCCCCGCGTGTCATCACGAAGCATCGGGTGTGGCGGTCGAGCTTGTCGAGAGGTGCGACAGCGCTTTCTCCGCAATTTCTCCAAGGGTTATGAGAAGGGCTGTACGGAGTGGCGGGCGCGGGCCGATCCTGTATAACCGACAGCAGGGCACACACGCGTTCGAGAGGAGGGGCCGCCATGCCGGGCGACTGGACGAGAGCGCGTCCCGCTCTCGCGCTGCTGCTCCTCGTCCTCCCGTTCGCGCTGCTCGACACGGGCAGCCTCTCCGCGACCGTCGCGCTCGCCGCGACCGCCGCGGCCGGCTCCGCGCTCGCCCTGTGCGCGCTCGTCGCCGCGCGCTGCACGCCCGCCGTGCCGCCCACCCGGGTCCGTACGGCCATCCGCGACCGGGACCGGCGTACGGCCTTCCTGCCGCAACGCGATCCCGACGCCCGGGGGCGCACCCGGCCCCGGGCGCCCGGACGCGCCCTCCCGGCGACCGCCGCGTAGGGCCCGCACACCTCTCGACAGACCGTGGCCCCGCGCGGGTCGTCATGCCGCCGTCTCCCCCTGTCCGGTTGTCCGGACTCCCGGCACGACGAGACCCCGGAGGGCTCACCCATGTCCGTCTTCGCATCCCTGGTCGAGCGGCTCGCCGACCTGCTCCAGCCGCTGTTCGGCGCGTCCGCGGCCGCCGCCGCGATCGTCCTGTTCACCGCGCTCGTACGACTCCTCCTCCACCCCCTGTCCCGGGCCGCCGCGCGCGGGCAGCGGGCCCGGGCCGAACTCCAGCCCAAGCTCGCCGAGTTGCGGAAGAAGCACGCCAGGAACCCCGAGAAGCTCCAGAAGGCCGTGCTCGACCTGCACGCCGAGGAGAAGGTGTCGCCGCTGTCCGGCTGTCTGCCCAGCCTGTGCCAGCTGCCCGCGTTCTTCCTGCTCTACCACCTGTTCTCCAGCGAGACGATCGGCGGGCGGGCCAACGAACTGCTCGCCCACGAACTGTTCGCCGCCCCGCTCGGCGGGCGGTGGGCCGACGCGCTGGCGCAGGGCGGTCTCCTCGGCGGTGCGGGACTCGTGTACGCCGGGGTGTTCGTCCTCGTCGCGGCCGTCGCCGCCTTCAGCTACCGCCGGACGAAGCGGATGACGGCCGCGAACCCGGCAGTGCCCGTCGGGGACGGCGAGCAGCTTCCCGGGCTCGGCGCGGTGAACAAGGTCGTGCCGTTCATGTCCTTCTTCACGCTCGTCACCGTGGCCGTGGTGCCGCTGGCCGCCGCGCTGTACGTGGTGACCAGTACGACGTGGAGTGCCGTGGAGCGGGCCGTGCTGTACCGGTAGCCGGCCTGCGCGGGGGCCGCGGTCCAGTCCGTGAACGGGGTATTGCGGCGTGGACGCCGACCTTGGACGATCGACCAGTCCTCCGATGGCTGTGCCGCCCGCCGCACCCGGGCACCAGGGATCGGCGGGCGCCCGCGATCTAGGGAGACTGTGATCATGAAGTTGCTGCGCGTCGGTACGGCCGGAGCGGAACGGCCCGCGCTGCTCGACGCCGAGGGGACCCTGCGGGACCTGTCGGGCATCGTGCCGGACATCGACGGGGCGCTGCTCTCCGACGACGCGGCCCTCGGCCGGGTCCGGGCCGCCGCCGACGCCGGTGAGCTGCCCGTCCTGGACGCCACCGGGCTGCGCGTCGGGCCGCCCCTGGCCCGTATCGGCAAGATCGTCTGCATCGGGCTGAACTACCACGACCACGCCCGGGAGACCGGAGCCGAGCCGCCCGCCGAGCCCGTCGTCTTCATGAAGGCGCCGGACACGGTCGTCGGGCCGAACGACACGGTGCTCGTGCCGCGCGGGGCCGCCAAGACCGACTGGGAGGTGGAACTCGCGGTGGTCATCGGACGTACGGCCCGCTACCTGGAGTCGGCGGACGAGGGGCTCGCGCATGTCGCCGGGTACGCGGTCGCGCACGACGTGTCGGAGCGGGAGTTCCAGATCGAGCGGGGCGGTACCTGGGACAAGGGGAAGAACTGCGAGACGTTCAACCCGCTGGGGCCGTGGCTGGTGACGGCGGACGAGGTGCCCGACCCGCAGAACCTGTCGCTGCGGCTGTGGGTCAACGGGCAGCTGAAGCAGGACGGGACGACGGCGGAGCAGATCTTCCCGGTGGGGGAGGTCGTGCGGTACGTCAGCCGGTTCATGACGCTGTACCCCGGGGACGTCATCAACACGGGGACGCCGGCGGGGGTCGCGCTCGGACAGCCGGACCCGAAGCCGTTCCTGCGGGCCGGGGACGTGGTGGAGCTGGAGATCGAGGGACTGGGGCGGCAGCGCCAGGAGTTCAAGGACGCGTAGGCGCTCCGCCGGGACGGCCGGGGAACCGCGGACGGCTGGACGGGTGCGGGCCGTCCGCGGCCGGTCGCGCAGTTCCCCGCGCTCCCGTTTCAGGCCAGCAGCTCCGCGAGTCGGCGCCAGGCCGCCCGCGGCAGGCCGTCGCGCGGCCCGTCGTCCACGACCTGGAGCGCCACGTGGTCCGCGCCCGCCGTGAAGAACGCGTCGATCCGCGCGCGGATCCGGTCCTCGTCCCCCCACGCGAACAGCGCGTCGACCAGGCGGTCGCTGCCGCCGTCGGCCAGGTCGTCCTCGGTGAAGCCGTGCCGCAGGAAGTTGTTGGTGTAGTTCGCCAGGGGGAGGTACATCGCGAGGAAGTCGCGGGCCAGGGCCCGGGCGCGGGCCGGGTCCGGCTCCAGGACGACCCCCAGCTCGGGGGCGAGCAGCGGGGCCTCGCCCAGGATCTCGCGGGCGTGCGCGGTGTGCTCGGGGGTGACCAGGTACGGGATCGCGCCCGCCGCCCGGTCGCGGGTCAGCCGCAGCGACCTCGGGCCGAGGGAGGCCAGGAGGCGGCGCTGAGCGGGCATCCCGGCGGCGTCCAGGCTGTCGAGGTGGTCGACCAGCGCCGAGTAGGGGCGGCGGTACTGTTCCACGCGCTTGGCGTGGCTGACGCCCAGGCCGAGGACGAAACGGCCGGGGTGGGCCGCCTCCAGCTCCTTGAAGCTCGCGGCGGCGGCGTCCGCGTCGTGCTCCCAGATGGACTGGATGCTGGTGCCGACGGTGAGCCTCGACGTCGCCTCGATCAGCGGGGCGGCGTTGCGGGCGGCGCTGTTGCCGCCCAGCCACACGGCGCCGTACCCGAGGTCCTCCAGCTCGGCCGCGGCCTCGGCGCGTTCGCCGCGCCGGGCCGGGTCCTCCGAGCGCAGGCCGACGCTCCAGACGCCGTACCGGCCGATCGTCTCCTGCAGGGCGGTGGTCATGGGGGCGGATCCCTCCGGTCGGGTGCCGTGCGTGATCACGTACGGCAGTGCCAACCGGAGGGAGCCGCTCGGTAATCCCGGGTGGCGCTACCGCTCCTTGCCCAGGAACTCCTCCAGCGCCTCCACCACGAACCGGTGGTCCTGCAGCTGCGGCAGCCCGGACACCGTGACCGCGCCGATCACCCCGACGCCCTCGACGGTGAGCGGGAACGAGCCGCCGTGCGCCGCGTACGTGTCGGGGTCCAGGCGCGAGGACTCCTCGAACGTCGTGCCCTTGGCGCGGAAGCGGGCGCCCACCAGGTACGAGGAGCTGCCGTAGCGCTCCACGACCCGGCGCTTGCGGGCGATCCAGGCGTCGTTGTCGGGGGTGGAGCCGGGCAGCGCCGCGTGGAAGAGCTGCTGGCCGGCGCGGTGGATGTCGATGGCGACCGGGGCCTGCCGCTCCCGGGCCAGTTCGACGAGGAGCGAGCCGAGCGCCCAGGCGTCGTCGTGGGTGAACTGGCGGAAGGCCAGGCGCCGTTCCTGGGCCTCCAGCTCCTCCAGGGCCGGGGTGAGTTCCGGGTGGAACTTGGGGGTGAGTTCCGGGTTGTGCGTCACAGCGTCACCGCCACTCCGTCGTGGGCCGAACGTCGGGCCGCCTCGAGTACGTCCAGGGCGGCCGCCGCCTCCAGCGCGGTCACCGGGTTGGGACCGCCCTCCAGCAGGGCTTTCGCCACCGCCGCATAGTAGGCGGGGTAGTCGCCCGGCAGGGTCGGTTCGGCACGGCCGCCGCCGGTCACCGGGGACTCCCCGGAGCCGACGCGGCCCCACAGCGCCTCGGGCTCCGTGCCCCAGTCACCGCCGGCGCCCGGGCGCCGGCCATCCCGCAGGGCCGCCTCCTGCGGGTCGAGGCCGTACTTGACGTAGCCCGCCCGGGAGCCCAGCACCCGGAAGCGGGGGCCGAGTTGGGCGGTCGTCGCGGAGACGTACAGGTGCGAGCGGACGCCGTTCGCGTGGGTGAGGGCGATGAACGTGTCGTCGTCCGTCTCCGCGCCCGCCCGGCGGATGTCCGACTCGGCGTACACGGTGTTCACCGGGCCGAAGAGGACCAGCGCCTGGTCGACGACATGGCTGCCGAGGTCGTAGAGCAGACCTCCGATCTCTGCCGGGTCGCCGGACTCCCGCCAGCCGCCCTTCGGCTGCGGACGCCACCGCTCGAAGCGGGACTCGAAGCGCCACACGTCGCCCAGCTCGCCCTCCGCGAGCAGCTTGCGCAGGGTGAGGAAGTCGTTGTCCCAGCGGCGGTTCTGGAACACGGACAGCAGCAGGCCGCGCTCCTCGGCCAGCGTCGCCAGCTCGCGTGCCTCGGCGGCGGTGCCGGCGATCGGCTTGTCGACCACGACGGGCAGGCCGGCCTTGAGCGCGGTGGCCGCGAGGGGGACGTGCGTCCTGTTCGGGGACGCGACGACGATCAGGTCGAGCTCGGCGGCACGGTCGAACAGTTCGTCGGGGGTCGCGGCGATCCGTACGTCCGGGTGCTCGGCGCGGGCCTGCCGCTGCCGCTCGGCGTTCGAGGTGACCACCGTGTCCAGGGCGAGGCCCTCGGTGGTGGCGATCAGCGGGGCGTGGAAGACGGAGCCGGCCAGGCCGTAGCCGACGAGACCCACGCGGAGAGGGGTGCCAGTCATGGCTCCACTTTCGCAACGCTGTTGCCAAAGTGCAAGCGGCGGGGACAATGGGGGCGTGAACAGGGCGAGGGAGCGTGGGGGCGTGGTGGGCGGCATGCGGGGGACGGCGGGCGGAGCGAACCTGCTGGCCCTGCGCAGCCACAACACCGCGCTGGTGCTCGACCTGCTGCGGACGGCGGGAGCCGACGGCATCAGCCGGCTCGAACTCGCCGAGCGCACCGGCCTGACCCCGCAGGCGGTCAGCAAGATCACGGCCCGGCTGCGGGCGGACGGCCTCGCGACGGAGGCGGGGCGCCGTGCCTCCACCGGGGGCAAGCCGCGCACGGTGCTGCGGCTGGTGCCGGAGGCGGGGCACGCGGTCGGGGTGCAGCTGGAGCGGGACGAGCTGCGGGCCGTGCTGGTGGATCTCCGGGGCACCGTGGTGGCGGAGCGGCGGACGGCGCTGGATCTGGGGGCCGGTGCCGAGGCCGTGCTGGCGGCGGTGGCGGGAACCGTGGAGGACCTGGTGACGGAAGGGCTGCGGCTGCCCGCCGGGCCGGTCGGCCGGGCCGCCCCCCTCGCCCGCGCCGGCTCCCTGCTCGGCGTCGGGGTCGCGCTGCCCGGCCCCCTCGACCACGCCCGGGGCGTGCTGCACCGGGTGACCGGCTTCCCCGAGTGGGACGGCTTTCCGCTGCGGGAGGCGCTGGCGGAGCGGCTCGCCGTGCCGACGGTGGTCGACAAGGACACCAACGCGGCGGCGCTGGGACTCGCCGCCGCCGGCGAGGGCGGCTCCTTCGCCTACCTGCATCTCGGTACGGGACTGGGGGCCGGCCTGGTGATCGGCGGAAGCCTGCACCGGGGGGCCAGGACCGGGGCGGGCGAGTTCGGGCACCAGGTCATCCAGCTGGACGGCCCGCCGTGCACGTGCGGGGACCGCGGCTGCGTCGAGGCGCTGTGCCTGGGAGCCGTCGCCCGGGGGGACGTCGCGGAGGCGGCGCGGATCCTCGGGGCCGGGGCGGCGAACCTGGTGGGCCTGCTCGACATCGACGTCGTCCTGCTGGGCGGCCGTACGGTGGCCACGGCGCCCGAGGTGTTCGTACGCGGGGTCGGGGCGGTGCTGGAGGCCCGGGCGGGGCGCACCGGGGAGGAGGCCGTGCCGGTGCGGCTCGCCCCCGGCGGGGGACGTGCGGTCGCGGCGGGGGCGGCTCAGCTGGTGCTGGGGCCGGTCTTCGGGCGCGGCGACGGCTGAGGCGGGGGACGCGGCGGCGTCCACGGACCCTGGCCGGGTGACCGTCGAGCACCGTGCGCCCGTCCGTCAGGGAACGGCGTGCGTGCAGGACGCCCGGGCCCGGTCCGACGGCCCCCGCCACCAGCACGTCGGCCTCGTGCCCCGGTCGAGACCGGACGCCGTCCGCCCGGCCGTCTGGCTCGTGCGGCCGTCCGTCCGGCCGTCTCGCCCGGGCCGCCGTCTGCCCGGCCGTCTCGCCCGCGCGTTTCGCCCGGCCGTCTGGCTCGTGGGCCGTCCGTCCGGCCGTCTCGCCCGGGCCGCCGTCTGCCCGGCCGTCTGGTCCGTGGGGGTCGTCTGCCCGGCCTTCTCGCCCGCGTCCGACAACCCTGCGCGCCGCCCGGACAGCAGGGCCTGTCCGCCGATCGGGCGGAACGGGGCCGAGGTTTCGGAGCGGCGTCACCGCTCTCCCGCCCCTGTCCGGCAGTGTCACCTGTTCATGCGACTCTGCACGCCCGCTTCCCTCTGCCTGGCGGCGGCAGCCGCCCTTCTCCCCGCCGCGAGCGACGCGCACGCCGCTCCACGGCCACCCGCCTGTGTCGCCGCCGACCAGCGCGCCTTCCCCCTCACCACCCGGCTCCACGGCGGACCCGCCTCCTACACGGCCGGTGGCGGTTTCGGTGTCTGGTACATCGAGCTCACCAACACCACCGGCCGGCCCTGCACCCGCATCCACCCGGTCGTCGTGCTCGTCGACACCGAACGGGCGCTGCGGCCGTCGCAGCCCCGGCTGGAGTTCTTCGAGGGGAACCGGCCCCACGCCGTCCGGTTCGAGAGGACCGACCGGGACGAGCTCGTCGGAGTCCTCGCCGATGAGCGGGGAGGTTTTCCCGGGTTCAGCGTCGGCCCCCGCCGCACCCTGACCGTGAAGGTACGGCTCGCCGTCACCTCCGACGCCGTACCCAACGACGTCACCGCCCAGGCCGCCGTCGTCCAACGGCACGACGACGACGGCGCGTGGGTGGGCGAGTCGAACGCGTACCGGTTCCGCATCGAGGGCGAACCCGGGCCCGCGGCCGGCAGGTCCAGCAGCGCCACCGTTCCCGAGGCGGACGCCCCGTCCGCGACGCCGCCCGCCACCCGGCTGCCCCTCGCCGACGAGCTGGCCCGGACCGGGGTCAGCGGCCCGGCGCTCGCGACGGCCGGCGCCCTGCTGCTCGCCGCCGGCGGCGCGGTCCTGCTGGCACGGCGGCGGCGCTGAGGCAGTCCGCCTGGCGGGACGCCGGAAACGGGCCATTCCCTCAAGATCCGGCCACGTTTAGGCTGGAGCGCACGCTGGACCGCGTACGGCAGGAGATCCCGCACATGGCAGACCGCAAGCCCATCGAGTCGTGGCTCACCGACATGGACGGTGTGCTCATCCACGAGGGCGTCCCGATCCCCGGCGCCGACGCCTTCCTCAAGAAGCTGCGCGACTCCGACAAGCCTTTCCTGGTCCTCACCAACAACTCGATGTACACCCCGCGCGACCTGCACGCCCGGCTGCGCCGCATGGGCCTGGACGTGCCGATCGACAACATCTGGACCTCGGCGCTGGCCACCGCCAAGTTCCTGGACGACCAGCGGCCGGGCGGCTCGGCGTACGTCATCGGTGAGGCGGGACTGACCACCGCGCTGCACGACATCGGCTACATCCTCACCGACCACGAGCCGGACTACGTCGTCCTCGGCGAGACACGGACGTACTCCTTCGAGGCCATGACGAAGGCGGTCCGGCTCATCAACGGCGGCGCCCGTTTCATCTGCACCAACCCCGACGAGACCGGCCCCTCCACCGAGGGCCCGCTCCCGGCGACCGGCGCGGTGGCCGCGCTCATCACCAAGGCGACCGGCAAGCAGCCGTACTTCGCCGGCAAGCCGAACCCGCTGATGATGCGGACCGGGCTGAACGCCATCGGCGCCCACTCCGAGACCAGCGCGATGATCGGCGACCGCATGGACACCGACGTACTGGCCGGCATCGAGGCGGGCATGCAGACGTTCCTGGTGCTCACCGGCCTGACCGCGCCCGACCAGGTGGAGAACTTCCCCTACCGGCCGTCGCAGGTCGTGGACTCCATCGCGGACCTCGTCGACCGCGTCTGACGACGGCGGCGCCGAGGCCGGCGCTCAAACCCGTCACCACCCGTTCGGAGCAGCCCGGGCCCCATCGAGGATGCGGGCCCGGGTGCCGCGGGGGACGCTCCAGGTAACTGGAGGTGCACGATGCGTTCACTGCGAGTCACTCTCTGCACGGGCGTCCTGGCCGCCGTCGCCCTCACACCGGCGGCATACGCGGCGGACGAAGGAGGGATCTCGGTGACCCCAGCGGTTCCCACCCCCGGCACCGACGTCCGGCTCCGGGTCTCCGACTGCGCCGAACAGACGGCCGTCGCCGTCTCGGCGGCGTTCGTCACGGACGTGACGCTCACCGCCACCGACGGCGTCCTCGTCGGCGAGAGCCGCGTCCGCTCCACGCTCACCGCGGGGGCGTACGCCGTGAAGGTCACCTGCGGCAGTTCCGACCGCACCGGCACCCTCACCGTCGCCCACCCCGCGCACAAACCGTCCGCCCCGGCCTCACCCGTCGCCCCCGTCGAGGCGGGCGGCGGCGGCACCGCCCACGCCGCCGCCGAGGACGCGAGCGGGACCGGCCCCGGCACGGGGCACGCGGTGACCGGCCTGGTCCTGGCGGGAGCCGCCGCGGTGGCCGTCGCGCGGGCCCGCCGCAGTCGTGGGACGAGCTGACCGATGTCCGACCACGAGGAACGCTCGACCGGCACCGGACGCCTGGTGACCGGCATGGCCTGGGCGGTGCTGCTGCTCGGCCTGTGGCTGTGGGGGCGTGAGATGACCGACGTGCCCTCGGGCATGGCCGAGCCGACCACCGGCGACATGGCGGCGGTCGGACGGCCGCCGGACGTCGAACTGCCGCCCGCGCACCGCCCGCTGGGGGACGCGCTGCCGCAGCGCCTCGACATCCCCGGCCTCGGCATCCAGGCTCCGGTCGTGGCCCGGGGCCTGGACGCCGCCGGCGCGCTCGATCCGCCGCCCTTCGACCAGCCCGGCGTCGTCGGCTGGTACGCGGGCGGAGTGAAACCGGGCGCGGCAGGCACCGCGCTGATGGTGGGACACGTGGACACCGAGACCCGGCCCGCCGTCTTCTACAAGATCAGCGCCATGCGGCCCGGGCAGAAGATCCGGGTCTTCCGCGACGACGCCAAGGTCGCCGAGTTCACCGTCGACGACGTCCAGGTCCTCACCCGCGACCGCTTCGACGCCCACCAGGCCTACGGGCCACGCCGGTCGGGGCGGGCGGAGCTGCGGCTGATCACCTGCGGCGGCACCTTCGACCGGACCACCAAGAGCTACACGGCGAACGTGGTCGTCTCGGCATACCTGACGGGAACCCGCGCCTAGTCACCCCCCTCGGAAGCCGCAGCTCCGGTTCTGCGACGCACACAGGTCGGGCGGCACACGCCAGCCTGCGTGCGTCGCGGGACGTATGTCAGGATTGAGCCTTGGAAAGCTGCACCGAGGGGGAGTTGGATGTACGGCAGCAGGGGGGTCGGTGCGTTCGCCGTGAGGCGGGCGTCCGCGGTGGTGCTGGGGGCGGCACTACTGGTCACGGGATGTTCGGACTCCGACGGCACGGACGATCCGAGCAGTGGGGAAAGCCCCGGAGCGGGCGCCGGGATCACCCAGCGGCCCAAGGACGTCGCCCCGTTCTGGGTCAACCCGGACAGCACGGCGGCCCGGCAGGTCGCGGCGCTGGAGAAGGCCGGCAAGAAGCCGGAGGCCCAGCAGATCCGCAAGATCGCCGAGCAGCCGGTCGCCGAGTGGATCAGCCCCGAGGACCCCGAGGCACAGGCACGCGGCTTCACCGAGGCGGCCGAACAGGCCGACCGCACGGCCCTGCTGGTCCTCTACAACATCCCGCACCGCGACTGCGGCCAGTACTCGCAGGGCGGCGCCGCCGACGGCGACGCCTACCGCGCCTTCGTCGACGGCGTGGCCAAGGGCATCGGCGACCGCTCCGCGACCGTCGTCCTGGAACCGGACGCCGTGCTGCACCTGGTGGACAGCTGCACGCCCGAGCAGTTCCACGAGGAGCGGTACGACCTCCTCAAGGGCGCCATCACCAAGCTCAAGTCCCTGAAGAACACGAAGGTGTACCTGGACGCGGGCAACGCCGGCTGGGGCAAGCCCGACCAGATCTTCGAGCCGCTGAAGTGGGCGGGCATCGACCAGGCCGACGGCTTCTCGGTCAACGTCTCCAACTTCTACAGCACCGAGGACTCCCTCGCGTACGGCAAGGAGCTGTCCGCGAAGGTCGGCGGCAAGCACTTCGTCATCGACACCAGCCGCAACGGCAACGGGCCGTACACGGAGGGCGACCCGAACGAGCGCTGGTGCAACCCGCCCGGCCGAGCCCTGGGCGAGACACCGACGGTCAGGACGGCGGACCCGCTGGTCGACGCCTATCTGTGGGTGAAGCGCCCAGGGGAGTCGGACGGCGAGTGCAAGGGAGGCCCCAAGGCCGGGCAGTGGTGGGAGTCCTACGCCCTGCAACTGGCCAAGGCCTCACACTCCTGAGGGCGCGGGGCCGCGTCCATGCGCGGCCCGCCGCGTGGGCGCGGCCGGCCGCGGCGCCCCGCCCCCGAGGACCGACCCCGCGGGAGCGCTGAGGCACCCGAGGACCGGTCCCCGCGGGAGCGCTAAGGCACCTTCACCCACTGCGCCTTGCTGGGCACACCCTGTCCATCCGTCGCGAACAGCATGTACCAGCCGGGCTGCACCAGATTCCGGTTCTTCGGCACGGACACCGTCAGCTTGTCCCCGTCCGCCGTGAAGTCCAGCGCGATCGACCGCTGGTCGACGTCCGTCACGTGCGTGGACGCGCTCGGCCGGATCAGCCGGACCTTCTTCACCGACGAGGCCTGCGCCGAGGTGAACGTCCCCGTCGCCCCACGGGCGATGGTCTGCGGACCGCCCGACAGCGCCGGCCGCGCACTGTCCTGGTACAGGTACGGCGGCGTGTAGATCTCGATGCGCTGCTCGAACTTGCCCGGCTTGGTGTTGGCCTTGTCGGCGAACAGCGAGTCCGAGCCGAAGAACATCACGCGCCCGTCGGGCAGCAGGATCGAGCCCGAGTGGTAGTTGCGGCCCACCAGCGGGTCGGCGACCCGCTCGAAGGTGTTCCTCTCCGTGTCGTACAGCCGGGCCTGAAGGATGTTGGAGTCGCCGCGGCCCCGGTAGTCCTCCGAGCCGCCGGAGACCAGCACGCTGTCGTCGGGCAGGATCGAGGCCTGCGGGTAGCGCGTGCCCTTCTCCAGCGACGGACCGTCCACGAACCTCGGACTGTCGGCCTTCAGGTCGACGATCCGCGTCTTCTTGCTGGACAGCTTGGACTCGCCGACCCCGCCGCCGCCGATCACCATGTACTTCTCGTCCTGCGCCGGCGGCAGCAGCACCGTGTTGGACGTCTCCATCAGCTTCGCGTCGCTGAGCCCCGGGACCTTGGTGAACTTGTTGGTGTCCACGTCCCAGACGCCCGGCTCGCGGCCGACGTCGTCCGGTCCGTAGCCCGCGTTCGAACCCGAGTAGAAGATCCTGCCGTTCTGCATCAGGAACAGCGCCGGGTACGTCGGGAACTGGCGGACCTTCTCCGTGTACGTCCACTTCTTGGTCTTGGGGTCGAAGATCTCGTTCTTGCCCGGGACCAGCTGCCCGATGTCGTCGAGGCCGGAGACGCTGAGGATCCGCCCGTCGCTCAGCATGGTGAGCGTCGGGTACCAGCGGGCCTCGTTCATCGGGTCGACCTTGATGTACTTCTCGGCGACCGGGTCGAACTCGTAGGCGTCCCGGATGCCCTGGAAGTCCTTCTTGTCCAGGGCGAGCTTCTGCGCGATGCCGTAGGTGTTGCGGGCGTCGGCGCCCGTCAGGCCGCCCACGCGGTAGTTGTCCTGGGTGCCGGTCTCGTACCTGGCACCCTCCTTGGCGGCCTCGACGTAGATACGGCCGAGGCCGGGGTCGTTGCCCAGGAACGCGCCGGTCCGCGGGTCGAACTTCTTCTTGGCGCGCGGGACGAGGACCGGGTCCTTCGAGACGAAGGTCTTGCCGTTCTCCTTGCCGGTGAACTTCGTGCCGGCGGGCAGCGTGATCGGCTTGTCCGGGTTCTCGTTGTGGACGATCATCAGGCCACCGGCCTTCTTCACGTCACCCTTGAGCTTCTCGTACCGCTTGGTGCCGCCCGCGATCAGCAGGTTGCCGTTGGCGAGCTGGGTGTGGCCCGTGCAGAACAGGTCGCTCGGCGTGGGCACCTTCTTGATGGTGCCCTTGACCGGGTCCCAGACACGGGTGTCGTACCGCTTCGCGTCGAAGTTGTCCTGGTTGTTGCCCGACCCCGCGACGAGCAGCACCTTGCCGGTGCGCAGCAGCGCCGCGTGGATCGTGTTCTGCCGGTACTCCTCGGGGAACTCGATGATCTCCCACTTGCCGTTCGCGGCCTTGTACTCCGGCTGGTTGATCTTGTACTGGTGGTATTTCTCGGTCCCGAAGCGGTACAGCCACGGCCCGTTCATCCCGGCCAGCGCGAGTACCACCGCCGTGCCTATCGCGAGTCGACGGGCGCGGCGGCGGCCTGCACGGTCGTTCATTCCTTACGTCCCCCAAGTCCACCAAGGGCGATCTGCATGGTCTGGTCGTTGCCCCCTTCGCTGCCTCCGTGGGAGGAGGCGGCCCAACTGGGCTTCTGCTGCGGGCTGTGCGGCGCGTGCTGCTGCTGGTGAGGCAGGGGCAGTGGCTGCGCCCGGTGGGGCGCCGCGGCCTCCCGCGGCTGCTCCGCGGGCTGC
This sequence comes from Streptomyces bullii, assembly GCF_042657145.1. NCBI lineage: Bacteria > Bacillati > Actinomycetota > Actinomycetes > Kitasatosporales > Streptomycetaceae > Streptomyces > Streptomyces bullii. The sequence goes on along the minus strand of NZ_JBHSNY010000001.1, from coordinate 726,530 downwards.
GCTCCCGCGGCGTGGGCGCCGGGCTTCTTCTTCGCCTGCCGCAGCTCATGGCGCCAGGCGAAGATCGGGAACGCGGTGATCAGCATGGCGAACGAGGCCCAGATGACCATCGCCGGGTGGGAGTGCCCGAAGACGTAGCCGGCGGCGATCGACCCGCCGAAGATCAGGATGAAGTACCAGTGGTACCGGAAGGTGCCGAACCAGCGGTCGGGGCTGGCCGAATCGCCCTTCGGGGTGACTACGAACTTGCTCTTGCGGCGCAGCACGGAGTCGATCAGCGCCTTGGCGTACAGCGGCGCCGACAGCGCGGACATCACCATGCCGGCCACACCGCCGGAGCCCTCCGGCTCGTGCGGCGAGACGTTGTGGCGGCGGTTCCAGACGTACAGGCCGATCTGCAGGGCGGAGGCGTTGCCGTAGAGCATCAGCCACACCGCCGGGTCGATGTTCACACCCGAGGCGCCCAGGCCCAGGAACAGCGCACAGCTCAGCGCCGCCAGGATCCAGTTGAGGGCCGACATCGGGTAGAAGATGATCATCATGGTGTAGTTGAAGAGCTTGCTCGGCGGCAGCGAGTACCAGCCCTTCCAGTACTGCTTGAGGATCGTCTCGTACGTCCCTCGCGACCAGCGCATCTGCTGGGTGAAGAAGTCCGTCCAGGCGCTGGGGCCCTCACCGACGGCGAGCACGTCCGGCGTGTAGACGGAACGCCACTTGCGGCCCGTGGCCGGGTTCGTGTGGCGGTGGATCTCGAAGCCGGTGGCCATGTCCTCGGTGATCGAGTCGTACAGGCCGCCGATCTGCTTCAGCGCCTTGATGCGCACGGCGTTGGAGGTGCCCACGAACATCGGCGCGCCGTACTTGTTGCCGGCGCGCTGGATCAGCGCGTGGAAGAGGAACTGCTGGGACTCCGCGGCCTTGGTGACGAAGTTGTCGTAGTTGCCGTACACCTGCGGGCCGATGACGAAGCCGACGTCCGGGTCGCGGAAGAACCCGAGCATCCGCTCCAGGTAGTTGGGCAGCGGCACGTGGTCGGTGTCGACCGAGGCGAAGAAGTCGTAGTCGTCGCCGTGCGCCTCCAGCCAGGCGTTGTAGTTGCCGTGCTTGGTCTTGGCGCGGTGCGGGCCCGTGGGCTGGTTCCACTTGGCGACGCCCTTGCGGGAGAAGTGGTGCACGCCCAGGCGCTCGCAGACCGCCTTCACCTCGGGGTCGTCGCCCTCGTCCAGCAGCCAGACGTGCATCAGGCCCCGGTGGCGGATCTTGACGGCCGCCTCCAGGGTCTTCGTCACCATCTCCAGCGGCTCCTTGCCGGGCACGAAGGAGGTGAGGAAGGCCACCCTCGTGCCGGTCTCGGGCACCACCGGGATGGGGTCGCGGGCGACCAGCGTGGCGTGCGCGTTGGACAGCACGTTCATGCAGCGGAAGAACTCGATCAGGCCGATCGAGACGAGCATCACCACGTCGAGCGCCGGCAGCCAGTCGAAGGCCGGGTAGTCGCGCTCGGTCCAGTGCGAGGGCTGCAGCAGCCAGACCAGCAGCACCAGCGACAGCACCGGGGCCGCGGCCAGCATCAACGCGATCCGGATGCGGTGCGGCTCCTGTGAGATCAGCGAGCGGTACCGCACCCGGTACGGCTTGTTCGGATCGGGCTGGGTGAGGGGACCCGCGAGCCGGCTGTAGTGCTCGTAGTCGTATCTCGGCAGCGTTTTCTTGATCCGGCGGAACGCGCCCGTGTTCCAGTTCCGGTGAGCAGGCACCCTCAACTGGGTGGTCTGGGACGGGTCGTGGTCCTGCCGGGCGCCCGTCGGCGTCGACGTCATGAGTCATCCCCCCACACGCGGGTCCACCGCGTGTCTGGTCGCTTCCTACCGCCTGCTCCAGGTCCCCCTCGACCTTCACAGGCGTATCAGTGGTGGGTTGCGGTCACCACGTCATCCACACCTTATAGACACGGCACCGCGACCTTCCGGTTGCATGATGCCCCCCTCGGCATCCCGCGATGAACGGGGCCCCTCACCCCGCAACACGGGCAACCGGCTCCTTGCCCCCCAACTACCGCGAATATGCGGATTGTTGAAAAACCAGGGTTCTACGGTGTTCGTCATGATCGCAAGATGCGAAACGCGGTGTTTACCGGTCATACGCGCTCATTGTGGCGCCTGTGAGGGCCCTGTGGAGCCGGTGTGGACAGGCGCGCCCGCATGTTCCCGAAGTGCTCCCGTATGGCCTCCTTCGCCCGCATCGCGTCGCCGGACCTTACCTCGTCGAGGATCTCCCGGTGCCGCCGGCAGGTGATCCTCCGGTCCCGCGGTACGCCCATGAGGTCCGTGCGGACCCGGTGGAACGCGCCCCGGGGCGCCTCCAGGACCTCGCTCGGCAGCACGTCGTCCAGCCCCGGCAGAGGGTGGCGTGAAACGCCCGGTCGGTCTCGGCGAGGCCGGCACCTCCCCGCGCGGCCCGCTCTTTCCTACGTGCCACGAGCGCGTCCAGTTCAACGGGGCCGGCCTCGGATCCGGCCCGCGAGCCGCGAGACGAGTCCGCTCTCCCCGGCCGCCCGCAGTTCCGGCGGCTGGAGCGGGCAGGCCTCGCCCCGGTAGTGCCCGGCGACCGTGCGGAACGCCACGCCCTCGGTCATCGGGGCCGAGGTGCTCCATCAGCTCGGGCTCGGTCGGCAGCGGGGCTCCGGAGGGCAGTCGCCGGTCGACGATGAGCTTTTTGATCTGCTCCCGGAGGTCACGCGCTGCCATGGCGAGAGGGTATCCGGCCACACCGGGGAGGGTTCTGGTTCCGGCCATACGGGAGACCCGGTCCCGGGCCCTCGCCCGGGCACGCGCAAGGCCCCCCGCCGGTGGCGAAGGGCCTTGTGGTCTGTGCGCCGCCAGGGACTCGAACCCCGGACCCGCTGATTAAGAGTCAGCTGCTCTAACCAACTGAGCTAGCGGCGCCCGCTGACGTCGTAACTCTACATGAGCTCCCGGGGTGCTCCCGACCGCCGGCCCGGGGCCCGGAGCGGGCCGGGCAGGCCCCGTACATCATTCGGACCGTCAACATGCGCGCCCCGAAGTCAGTTGAGAAACTGACCGTCGTGGACAGGGACGGACTATTCCACCGGAAGTGTGAGGGGAATCGCATGGCGGCTCCGGTATTCGAGGAATTCGATCCCGCGAGCGACTGCGACTGCCCCGGCTGTCTCCACTGGCGGCGCGTCCTGCCGTACTCCCCGGCCGGTCGCACCACCGGGCACCCGGCCGCCCGCCGGGCCCTCGTCGTGGCGGCCGCGGCCTCCGCCGCGCTGGGCGCGGGCCACGCAGCACCCGCCCCGGCGGCCGCGCACGCACCCTACCGACCGGCCTTTCCCGCAGGTGAGGAGCCTGAGACACCCCAGGGCGGGGCGGCCCCGCTGCACGGTCCCGGGGGGCGGCCGGCCAAGCCGTCCGGGACCGTGAAGGTGCCCACGACGACCCGCGCGGAGATCATCAACCGAGCGAAGGCATGGGTCGCCGCGAAGGTGCCGTACAACCTGTACGCGTACTGGTCCGACGGTTATCGGCAGGACTGCTCGGGTTATGTATCCATGGCGTGGAACCTGACCGGAAACGAATGGACGGGCAGCCTCCACCAGTACGCGGACCGCATTACCAAGGAGGAACTCCAGCCCGGAGACATTCTGCTGTTCCACAATCGGACCGACCCCCACAACGGCTCGCACGTCGTCATTTTCGGCGGCTGGACGGACTTCACGCACACCTACTACGTCGCCTACGAGCAGACCCGCCCGCACACCCGCCGGATGGCCACCCCGTACGCCTACTGGAACCACTCCGCGGGCTACGTCCCCTACCGCTACAAGGGCGTCACCGCGCGTACGGCGGGCGCGCAGTCGCACACGGCCCAGCCGCCCGCACCGGCTCCGGCGCCCTACCCGGGAGCGGCGTATTTCGGCCCCGGCGCGCACAACAGGTACGTCACCCAGCTCGGCCGCATGCTCGTCGCGCGCGGAGCCGGGCGGTTCTACGGCTCGGGGCCGGGCCCGCGCTGGACCGACGCGGACCGGCGGGCGACCCGGGCCTTCCAGCGGGCCCAGGGCTGGACGGGCACGGCGGCGGACGGGCTGCCCGGGCCGCTGACCTGGGAGCTGCTGGTGACGGGCCAGGGCAGGGACGTCACGGCCGGGGCGGCCTCCGCGCACGGGGTGCCCGGGTTCCCCGGCCGCGCGATGTTCCGGCCCGGCGCGAACAACGCGTACGTCACCCAGCTGGGGAGGCAGCTGGTGAAGAAGGGGTTCGGCACCCACTACACGTCCGGGCCGGGGCCGCGCTGGGGGGAGGCGGACCGGCGCAACGTCGAGGCGTTCCAGCGTGCCCAGGGCTGGCGCGGCGGCGCGGCGGACGGCTATCCGGGGCCGGAGACCTGGCGGCGGCTGTTCTCGTGAGCGTCCGCAGGCGCCGCTGACCGGCCGGCAAGCGACTTCTCTCACGCATCTGGCGCGGAGGCTGGAGGCACCCATGAGCACGACCACGTCACAGACGCCCGAATCCGAGGGGACGGCCGACGGTTCCGGCCGGTCGGCCCGGCTCATCCAGAACGAGGCGACCACCGAGATCCCCGTCCACCTGCTGTTCCGCGACGAGCCCGACCCGTCGCCGGTGCCGCTGAAGCCCGCCGTGGTGGGCCGTCGGCAGGGCACCGGGGAGCAGCCCCGCCTGCGCCGCCCGGCCCCGGCGCGCCCGCGTCCCGGGCCGCGGGTCGATCCCGACCTGGTGGAGCGGCCGGCCCGGGTGCTGCCCGGCGGGGCGGGGGTGCTGGCCGGGGCGTGCGGGGCGGCGGGGTGTGTGGCCGCGTCCTGGTGGGCGGGCGTGCTGCCGCCGCTCGCGGTGGAGGCGCTGGGGCTGCCGGCGTCCGCGGGGACCGGGCTCGGTCCCGCGCAGTGGGCGGCGTACGCGGCGGCCGGGACGCTCGGACTGTTCGGGTTCGGCGGGCTGGCCCGGGGGCGGACCGGGCGGGCCTGGGTGCTCGGCCTGTTCGGCGGTTACCGGGGGACCGTGCGGCGCACCGGTCTGCTGTGGGTCAACCCGCTGCTGCTGCGCCGCCGGGTCGACGTGCGGCTGCGGCACTGGCGCAGTGAGCCGATGCCGGCGACCGACGCGAGCGGGGTCGCGCTGCGGGTGGTCGTCCTGGTGGTGTGGCGGGTGCGGGACACCGCGCGGGCCACGCTCGGGGTCGAGGACCACGAGACGTATCTGCGCGAGTGCGTCGAGGCGGCGCTGCTCCGGGTGCCGGTGGAGATGCCGGGCGGGACGCCGGGGTCCGTGGACGCGGCGGGAGAGGCGCTGACCCGGCTGGTGGCGGCGGAGGCGGCGCAGGTGGGGCTGGAGGTGTTCGCGGTGCACCCGGTGCGCGTTGAGTACGCCCCGGAGGTCGCCGCCGCCATGCACCGCCGCCGTATCGCGGCACTCGACGCGCAGCACCGGGCGAGCGTGCTCAGCTACGTCGTGGACTCGGTGGAGGACACGGTGACGCGGCTGACCACGCGGGGGCTGGTCGAACTCGACGACTACGAACGCAAGGCGCTGGTCAAGGACTTGACGGTGGCGTTCTGCGCGGGCCGGGGCGAGCAGGGCGCGTGATTGGTATGGACATGTTCACCCTGCCGCAATAATCTGACACTTGGTCTAGACCTACTCTGCACGGCTCACTGAACTTCCCCCACGTTCTCCAGGAGCGGCAGCATGCGCAAAAAGACCAAGTGGTACGCCGCCGCGCTCGGGCTCACCACGGCAGGGGCACTCGTCCTGTCCGCCGGAGGCGCGAGCGGCCACGGCTACACCGACCTCCCCATCAGCAGGCAGAAGCTCTGCCAGAACGGCACGGTGACCAACTGCGGCGCCATCCAGTGGGAGCCGCAGAGCGTCGAGGGCCCCAAGGGCTTCCCCGCCTCCGGGCCGGCCGACGGGCAGATCTGCTCCGGCAACAACACGCGGTTCGCCCAGCTCGACAGCCCGCGCACGCCCTCGGGCGGCGCCTGGCCGACCACGAAGGTGACCGGCGGACAGTCGTACACCTTCCGCTGGCAGTTCACGGCGATGCACGCCACGACGGACTTCAAGTACTACGTCACCAAGCCGGGCTGGAACCAGAACCACAACCTGGCCCGCTCCGACCTCAACCTCACCCCGTTCCTGACGGTGCCGTACAACGGCCAGCGCCCGCCGGCCACGCTCTCCCACAGCGGCAGGCTGCCGTCCGGGCTGAGCGGGCACCACGTCATCCTCGCGGTGTGGACGATCGCCGACACGGGCAACGCGTTCTACGCCTGCTCGGACGTCACCTTCTGAGGCCCCCGGGGTTCTCTGAGGTTCTCTTGAGTCACCGCCGCGGCCGGCGTGGGTAGGTTCCTCCCACGCCGGCCGATCGGGCCGGCGGACCGACCTCGGGGGAGGGGCGATGGACGTCGTCTTCTATGCCGCACCGGGCCTGATCATGGCCGTGGCGATCTTCATGGCGTACCGCGTGGTGCGCCGCTGGCTGCAGGTGCGCGGCGCCTGGAACAGCGGGCTGACGGCGGAGGGGCGCTGCCTGCGGGCCTTCACGACCACCCACGGCGGCGGTCATGACACGTCGGTGCGCACCACCCTGCACCACGTCTACGAGTTCCTCACCCCTGACGGCCGGGTGATCCGGTTCGAGGAGGAGGACGGTCCGGCGACGGTCGTCGAGGGCGACTACGTGACCGTGTACTACAGCGACGGCCGGGATGTCGTGGCCACGGCCCACGCCCCGAGCCGGGTGAAGCACGCGGCGGCCACCGTCGGCATCCTGGCGTTCCTCGGGGTGGTGGTCGTGTTCTGTGTCGGCTTCGTCGTCGCGTCCACCGAGGTCTTCGCCTCCTCGCAGGCCGCCGGTTTCTGACCGGACGTGCCCGGGAAACGTCTGAGGGGCCTCCCGCTCCCACGAAAGGCCCCTCAACAGTGCGCCGCCAGGGACTCGAACCCCGGACCCGCTGATTAAGAGTCAGCTGCTCTAACCAACTGAGCTAGCGGCGCATGACTCCCGTCGACCGCTCGCATCACTGGCTCGCGGTCGGCGACGAAGAAAATAGTACCCGGTCCCCGGGGGTGCTTTTGACCACGTCCTACAGGGCGAGGGAGAGCAGGACCGGCGCGGCGCTCCGGTTCAGCGTCTCCGCGGCCTGGCGCAGCCGGTGCGCGTGCTCCACGGGCAGCGACAGGGCCAGGCAGCCCACGGTGGAGCCGGCCGTGATCGGGACGGCCGCGCAGACCGTGCCGACCGCGTACTCCTGGAGGTCCAGGACGGGCACGGTGGGCGGCTGCGCCTCCAGCCGGGAGAGCAGCAGCCTGTCGCTGGTGATGGTGCGCGAGGTGAGCCGGGCCATCTTGTGGCGGGAGAGGTGGTCGCGGCGGCCGTTGTGGTCGAGCTGGGTGAGCAGGCTCTTGCCGACCGCGGTGGCGTGGGCCGAGTAGCGGAAGTCGACCCACTCGTTGACCTTGGGGGTCGCCGGGCTGTCGGCGTACTGCGTGACCTTCACCTCGCCCTCGACGTACCGGCTGAGGTAGACGGCCGCGCCCACCGAGTCGCGCAGCCGGTCCAGGGTGCGCTGGAGCTGCTCGCGCAGGGCCTCCTCGCGGTGGTGGGCCGAACCGAGGCGGGCCAGGGCGTCCCCCGTGACGTACGCCCCGTCGGTGACCTGTTCGACGTAGCCCTCGCGGCGCAGCATGCGCAGCAGCGCGGTCAGTCGCTCCGGGCCGAGGCCGGTGTGGCGCGCCAGTTCGGTGTCGGTGACTCCGGTGGTGTGCCGCGCCACGGTCTCCAGCACGCGCAGGGCGTCCTGGGCCGAGTGGTACGGCGCGGTCGGCTCGTGCTTCAGCGCCACGGTGGTCTCCCCCTGCGCTTGCTCTTAGGGCCGTACTCCGGTCGGTGAACCTCTTCCACGATAACCGGCAAGGGCTGTGAGGGGAGCGGGTGTTGACAAGAATCCCGGGCCCTCCCAACTGGGCCACCAGCACTCTGGCACATGCCACAGTCATCACCCGCTCCCCGGCCCCCGAACACGGGCCCGCGCACGGTCCGTGGTCACAGGACCGCGCTGAGGAATTCCCGTGTCCGGTCGTGCTCCGGCTCGCTGAAGATCTTCTCCGGGGGGCCCGCCTCGATGATCCGTCCGGAGTCGAACATCAGCACCTGGTCGGAGATGTCCCGGGCGAAGTTCATCTCGTGGGTCACACAGAGCATCGTGATGTCGGTGGAGCGGGCGATGTCACGGAGCACGTCGAGGACGCCCGCGACCAGCTCCGGGTCGAGCGCGGAGGTCACCTCGTCCAGCAGCAGCACCTGCGGCCGCATGGCCAGGGCCCGGGCGATCGCCACACGCTGCTGCTGCCCGCCGGACAGCTGCCCGGGGTGCTTGTCGAGGTGTTCGCTCAGCCCCACCAGCTCCAGCAGCTCCCGGGCCCGCTCCTCGGCGGCGTCCTTGGACATGCCGAGGACCGTGACCGGCGCCTCGGTGATGTTCTTCAGCACCGTCATGTTCGGGAACAGGTTGAACTGCTGGAACACCATCCCGATCTTCTTGCGGACCTCGCGGACCTGCTTCTCGGGCGCCGGGAACAGCCGCTCCCCGTCGACGGTGATCGTGCCCTCGTCGGGCTTGGTCAGCGTCATCAGCAGGCGCAGGATCGTGGTCTTGCCCGACCCGGACGGCCCGATCAGGGTGACGTGCTTGCCGGCGTCCACGGAGAAGTCCAGGTGGTCGAGCACGGTCACGTCCCCGAACCGCTTGGTCACCTGCTCCAGCCGGACCAGTTCGCTCGTCGACCCGGTGGGGTGCTTCTCAGGGTTGGCGTAGGTGTCAATGGACAAGGCGTCGCTCCAGGGCTCGCAGCAGCAGGGAGGCCAGGTAGGAAATGACGATGAAGGCCACGCCGATCACGGTCACGGGCTCGGTGAAGCGGAAGGTCTCCTGGGAGAACAGCCGCGCCTCGCCGAGCATCTCCAGCACCGTGATCGCCATCAGCATCGGCGTGTCCTTGAGCATCGCGATGACGTAGTTGCCGAGCGCGGGCACCACCCGGCGCACCGCCTGCGGCAGGATCACCGCCGTCCACGTCCGGCGCAGCGGCAGGTTCAGCGCCGTCGCCGCCTCCCACTGGCCGGCCGGTACGGCGTCGATGCCGGCCCGGTAGACCTGCATCGTGTACGTCGAGTAGTGCAGCCCGATCGCGAAGATGCCGGTGGTCAGCGCCGAGGCGGTCACGCCCCACTCGGGCAGCACGTAGAAGAGGAAGAACAGCTGCACCAGCAGCGGGGTGTTGCGGACGAACTCCGTGACCGCGCCGACCGGCCAGCACACCCACTTGGACGGCACCCGCATCAGCAGCGCCCACACCAGCCCCAGCACGAACGAGATCAGCGAGCCGAGCACCAGTGCCTGCACGGTGACCAGCAGGCCGTCCCAGAAGTGCGGCATGAAGTCGGAGACCGCGCTCCATTCCCAGTTCATCCGACACCGCTCCCCTCAGGCACGCGCACGGAGGCCACCGTCTTCTTCGGCGCCCTGCCGACGCCCGCCTTCAGCTTCTTCTCCAGTCCGCGCATGCCGCGGGTCAGCAGGAAGGCGATCACGAAGTAGATCAGCAGCACGTACGTGTAGATCTCCGCGCTCTCCTGCAGCGCCAGACGCACCAGGTTGCCGCTGAACGCCAGGTCGCCCATGCCCATGACCGACACCAGGGCGGTGCCCTTGAGCAGCTCCACCAGCAGGTTGGAGAACGGCGGGATCATTTCCGGCACGGCCTGCGGCAGCAGGATCAGCCGCATGCGCTGCCAGGGCGTGAAGCTGAGCGCGATGCCGCCCTCCTGCTGCGCCGGGTCGACCGCGCCGAGCGCACCGCGCACGATCTCCGAGCCGTACGCGCCGTAGGTCAGCCCGAGCGCCAGCGTGCCCGCCCACAGGGGCACCAGCTGCCAGCCGAAGGCGAGCGGCAGCACGAAGAACACCCAGAAGATCATCACCAGGGCCGAGGTGCCGCGGAACACCTCCGTGTAGAAGCCCGCGAGGAAGCGGACGATCCACAGCCGGTGGGTGCGCGCGATGCCGACGACGAAGGAGACCGCCGCGGCCAGCAGCGCACTGAGGACGAGCAGCTGGACGGTGACCCAGACGCCCTTGAGCACCAGTTCCCAGAGTCCCGAGGTCATCCGCCGCACAGCTCCTTCGCGGTCAGATCCGTCATCTCGGCCTTGGTGAAACCGAACGGCCTGAGGATGCGGAACAGCTCCCCGCTCCTCTTGAGCTTGTGCAGCTCGGCGTTGAAGGCGTCCCGTAGCTTCGTCTCGGTCGGCCGGAAGGCGAACGCGCCGCCGTCGACGTGCGGTTTGCCGCCGACGATCGGCTTGAAGGGCCGGGTCACCTCCGCCTTGGAGGACTTCTTCACCACCTCACGGGTGGTCAGCGCCGTCCCCGCGAAGACGTCGACACGGCCCGCCTCGACGGCGTTCAGCCCGGCCACCTGGTCCGGCACGATCAGGATGTCGCTCTCCTTGTACCCGGCCTCGACCGCGTACTGGATCTCGGCGTACCCGGTGCCGGTGGCGAACTTCGCCTTCTTCTCGACGACGTCCTTGTAGTCGTGCAACCCTTTCGGGTTCCCCTTTCGCACGATGAATGCGTCGAGCATCTGGTAGTCGGGGTCAGAGAAGATGACCTGCTGGCAGCGCTCGGGGTTGACGTACATCCCGGCGGCGACGACGTCGAACTGCTGGGAGTTGAGCCCGGGTATGAGCGAGCCGAACTCGGTCGGCACGGGCTGCACCCGGTCCACTCCCAGCCGCTTGAAGATGACCTTGGCGAGTTCAGGGGCCTCGCCGGTCAGTTCGCCGTTCTTGTCGATGTAGCCGAACGGGATCTCCCCGGCGATGCCGAGCCGTACGACGCCCGCGGCCCGCAGCCGCTCGAGCAGGTCACCGCCCTCGGTGCCGGACGCGGTGGCCACGCGAGAGCAGCCGGCAGCCCCCAGCGCGCCGAGCGCCGCGACCCCCGCGAGCAGCGACCGGCGTGTGGTTCCGGATGGGTTCTGGCTGTTTCTGAGTGGTGGAGCCATGGGCGCGCGGCTACCCGAGAGCATGCGATGTATGCGCCCTGGGCACGTGGGAACCCATGACGGATCGCTTCATCGAGGTATCACTGGACCGGCGCGGCGTACGCTGCACGGCCAAACTGCTGGACGACCGCGCGCCGCTGACCTGCGCCGCCGTGTGGGACGCCCTGCCGTTGTCGGGCGACGTGTACCACGCCAAGTACGCGCGCAACGAGATCTACGCCCTTTTTCCGCCATTCTCGGAAGCCGAACCACCCCTGGAAAACCCGACAGTTACCCCCATTCCGGGCGACCTGTGCTACTTCTCCTTCGCCGGCGCGGAGTTGGGGACGAAGGCCTACGGCTACGACCGCGAGGTCCGCCCCGGAACGACGGTGGTGGACCTGGCCCTGTTCTACGAGCGCAACAACCTGCTGCTGAACGCCGACGTCGGCTGGGTGCCCGGCATCGTCTGGGGGCAGGTCGTCGCAGGCCTCGACGAGATGGCCGAGGCCTGCAACGACCTGTGGCGGTCGGGGGCCGCGGGGGAGACGCTCAGCTTCCGGAGGACGTGACCGGCGTCGCGATCCCCGCCTCGTACAGCGCGTGCGCCACGCGCAGCACCAGATCGTCGCGGTGCCGGGCCGACACCAGCTGCATCCCGATCGGCAGGCCGTCCCCGTCCGCCCCGACGGGCACGGTCGCCGCGGGCTGCTGCGTCATGTTGAACGGGTAGGTGAACGGCGTCCAGCCCGTCCAGCGCCGGTGCCCCGAGCCCTTCGGCACCTCCGTGCCCGCCTCGAACGCCGTGATCGGCAGGGTCGGCGTGACCAGCAGGTCGTAGGCGTCGTGGAAGCGGCCCATGCGGCGGCCCAGGTCCATGCGCACGTCCACCGCCGCGAGGTACTCCAGCGCCGAGTAACGCGCCCCGATCGCGCAGATCTCCCGCAGCCCCGGGTCGAGCAGCTCCCGCCGGCGCGGCCCCAGGTGCTGGGTCACGCGAGCCGCCCCGCTGAACCACAGCGTGTGGAAGGCGTCCACCGGCTCGGTCAGGTCGGGGTCGGTCTCCTCGACGTACGCGCCCAGCTCCGCCAGCCGCTCCACCGCCCGCCGTACCGCCTGAGCGACCGCCGGGCGTACCGCGACCTGCCCGCCCAGCGACGGCGAGTACGCCACCCGCAGTCCGTGGACGCCGCCGGAAAGGCCCTCGGTGAAGGAACCGGGCGCCGGGCCGAGCGCCGACCAGTCACGCGAGTCCGGGTGCCCGATCACGTCCATCAGCAGCGCCGCGTCCGCCGCGTCCCGGGTCATCGGCCCGACGTGCGCCAACGTGCCGAAGGCGCTCGCCGGGTACAGGGGCACCCGGCCGTACGTCGGCTTCAGCGCGAAGATCCCGCAGAAGGACGCCGGGATCCGGACGCTGCCGCCGCCGTCCGTGCCGAGCGCCAGCGGTCCCGCGCCCAGGGCGACGGCCGCCGCCGCGCCCCCGCTCGACCCGCCCGCGGTGCGCGCCGGATCGCGCGGATGGCGGGTCACACCCGTGAGCGGCGAGTCCGTCACGCCCTTCCAGCCGAACTCGGGGGTCGTCGTCTTGCCCAGGAAGACCGCGCCGTGCTCGCGCAGCCGGGCGACGGAGGGCGCGTCCTCGTCCCAGCGGCCCTGCGCGGAGACGGTCCGCGAACCGCGCAGGGTCGGCGCGCCGCGCAGCAGCAGGATGTCCTTCACCGTGACCGGCACTCCGTCCAGCAGCCCGCACGGCGCACCGCGCCGCCACCGCTCCCGTGAGGCGCGGGCCCGTTCCAGCGCGTCCTCGGCGGTCAGCCGGACGAAGGCGTTCACCTCCGGCTGGACGGCCTCGGCCCGCTCCAGCGCGGCCCGCGTCACCTCCACGGGACTGAACTCGCCCTTTCGGTAGCCCTCGACGAGCCGTACGGCGGTCAGTTCGGTGAGCTCGGTCATCCGCCCTCCCAGGGACGTCAGTGTCCGGGTACGTAGCCGCGCTGCTTGTCGACCACGTTCACCAGCGGTCTGCCCGCCTCCCACCGCTCGTACAACTCCACGAACTGGGCGGCGAGCTCGTCCCGCCAGCCGGCCGTGTCGCCGCTCATGTGCGGGGAGACGATCAGGCCCGGGGCCCGCCACAGCGGACTGCCGGGCGGCAGGGGCTCGGTCTCGAACACGTCGAGCGCCGCGCCCGCGATCCAGCGCCTGGCCAGCGCCTCGGCGAGCGCGTCCTCGACGACCAGCTGGCCCCGCCCCACGTTGATGAACCGGGCCGAGGGCTGCATCACGCCGAAGCGGCGCGCGTCGAACATGCCGTGCGTCCGCTCCGTCAGCGGCGCCGCCGCGATCACCCAGTCGGCGCGGGAGATCAGCCGGTCCAGGTCGTCCGGGCCGTGGACGCCGGTGCGGGGCGTCCGGCCGACGAGCGCGGTGGTGATCCCGAGCGCTTCGAGGGTCGTGGCGATCGCCCGCCCGATCGGGCCGGAACCGACGACACAGGCGCGGCTCCCGGCGACCTTCTGCGACTCCCGGTGCCGCCAGGTCTGCTCCCGTTGCAGCTCCAGCGTGCGGGGCAGATCCTTCGCCATGGCCAGCACCAGGGCGGCGACGTACTCGGCGATCGGCTGGTCGAAGACGCCGCGCGCGTTCGTGACCACCGTGTCGCAGGCGGCGAGTTCCGGACACATCAGGTGGTCCACGCCGGCGCTGGCGGTGTGCACCCACCGCGGCCGCGGCCCGTCCCCCGGCCAGGCCTCGCGCACCGCGTGCGAGGTGAAGTCCCACACCAGCAGCACGTCGGCGTGCGGGAGCCGCTCGGCCAGGGAGGACTCGTCCGCGTGCTCCACCCGCACGCGGCCGGTGAGGCGGCCGAGGCGGGGAAGGGGCTCGGCGTCCAGGACGAGCAGGGTGGGGGTGGTCATGGGCAGCCGTTCCTCCAGCCGTTCTCCGGGCTTCCCGGGCCGGGACCGGGGCGTCTGACGTGCGCGAACCCCGTGCGGATTGACCACGCTCGCACCCGAACCTACCGTCGTCAACACGGGCGTGTGTACGGTCCGTTGCTCTGCCCTTCCTCTGTGTGAGGCGGTGCCTGCCATGGACGTCTCCTTTCTCGGCGGACCGAGCCCGCAGCGCGGTGTCGGTGTCGTCGCCCCCTTCGACTTCGCGTTGGACCGCGAGCTGTGGCGCTGGGTGCCGGACGAGGTGTCCCTGCACGTCACGCGGACGCCGTACGTGCCGGTCGAGGTCAGCCTGGATTTGGCCCGCCTGGTCAGCGAGCACGAGACGCTCGGTGACGCCGTGCGCACCCTGATCGCCATCGCGCCCGAGGTCGTCGCCTACGCCTGCACCTCGGGCAGCTTCGTCGGCGGCATCGCCGGCGAACGCGCGATGTGCGAGGCGATGACCCGGGCAGGCGCGGTGCCGTCGGTCACCACCTCGGGCGCGCTGCTGGAGGCGCTGACGGAGCTCGGCGTGCGGCGGGTGGCGCTGGTGACGCCGTACACGGTGTCCGTGACGCGGGCGCTGGAACGCTATGTGGCGCAGGCCGGCGTCACCGTCACCGGACGCGCCTACATGGGCCTGACCAGGCACATCTGGAACGTCCGGTACCGCGAGGTGGTGGAGATGGCCCGCCGCGCGGTACGGGACGGGCCCGGGCCGGCGCAGGCGCTGTTCCTGTCGTGCACCAACCTGCCGACCTACGACGTCATCCCGCAGCTGGAGGCCGAACTGCGCATACCGGTGATCTCGGCCAACCAGGTCACCATGTGGGCGGCGCTGCGCCGATTGGGTACCCGAGCGGTGGGACCGTACCAGGCGCTGATCGATCCGGCGGCGCGCCCCGGTCCCGTACTGCCGGGACTGCCCGACGCCGGTCCCGTACTGCCGGAAGAAGAGCAGCAGGAAGGCTGGACATGACCGCACTCGGATTCCTCTACCCGGGCCACTCCGCCGAGGACGACTATCCGCGCATCGAGCAGCTTCTGGGCAGCGACATCCGGATCGAGCTGGTGCACACGGACATCGGCGAGGACGCGCACCGGGTGGACGCGCTGCGCGAGATGGGTTCCGCGCAGCGGCTGGCGGCCGGTGTGCAGGAACTGCGGCACGCGGGCGCCGAGGCGGTGGTGTGGGCCTGTACCAGCGGCAGCTTCGTGCACGGCTGGGACGGTGCGCAGGAACAGGTGCGCACCCTGGCGCAGACGGCGGGCATGCCGGCGTCCTCCACGTCGTTCGCCTTCCTGCACGCCGTACGGGAGCTGGGCGTACGCCGGGTCGCGGTCGGGGCGACCTATCCGGAGGACGTGGCCGCCCTCTTCGTGGACTTCCTCCGCTCCGGCGGCATCGAGGTGACCGGCGTCCGCAGCTCGGGGATCATCACGGCGGCCGAGGTCGGCACGTGGGGCGAGGCGGAGGTCCTCGCGCTGGCCCGTGCCGCCGACCGCCCGGACGCGGAGGCGGTCCTGCTGCCCGACACGGCCCTGCACACGGCCGCCCACATCACGCACCTGGAGAAGGAGCTCGGCAAGCCGGTTTTGACCGCCAACCAGGTCACGGTCTGGGAGGCGCTGCGTCTGGCGGACCGGCGGGTGAACGCGCCGGAGCTCGGGGCGCTGTTCACGAAGGAGCCGATCGTGCAGGTGTGAGGCGGCGGACCACCGCGGTCATGGGCGCCCGCTTCAGACGCCCTTGCGAGGCGCTCACCGCCGACGCGGCCCGGGAACGTCGGCGGTGAGCGCCCGGCGCATGCCGCGCCGCCCGCTGGTGGCGGCGGTCGCCTTACAGGGCGCGCCGGATCAGGATGGCCCCGGCGACACACGGCCGTGCCGGGCGTCTGCCGCAGCCCCGCGGTGAGGGCCGTGAGCACCACGAGGCCGCACACATGACGGCGAGGACGACCAGGGGACAGGACGACCGGGGCCACAGATGCCTGTGCGGATACCCCGAAGGCGGTGCGGCCAGCGGTCGACTGCCTTGCCGGGGACGGAAGATGGTGCTCCGTGGGGGGTTGGTGACGACACGTCGTCCCGCGCCGGTGAAGAACGCCGAGGAATAAGCGGGGACTGTCTCCCGTTGACGCCGGAACGACACCACATGGCTCACAGCGGGAGGCATCACCGTGGCGGCAGACGAGATCCGGGCCGACGAGATCCGAGGAGAAGCGCGGGGCACCGCCCCCACCCCGCTCGCCGTCCTGGACCTGGTCACCGTCGGCTCCGGCCGCACCGCCACCGACGCCCTGCGCACCAGCGTCGCTCTGGCCCGGCTGGCCGAGGCCCGCGGGTTTCACCGGTACTGGGTCGCCGAGCATCACTCCATGCCGGGCGTGGCCTCCTCGTCCCCCGCCGTGATCCTCGCTCACCTCGCCGCGCACACCGACCGCATCCGCCTCGGCTCGGGCGGTGTGATGCTGCCCAACCACGCCCCGCTCGTGATCGCCGAGCAGTTCGGGACGCTGGAGGCGATGGCCCCAGGGCGGATCGACCTCGGCCTCGGCCGGGCCCCGGGCACGGACGGCGCCACCGCCGCCGCGCTCCGCCGTACCGACCGGCTCGACGAAGGCGCCGACGAGTTCCCGCAGCAGCTCGCCGAGCTGACCCGCTTCCTCGACGACGACTTCCCGGACGGCCACCCGTACCGCCGTGTCCACGCCGTCCCCGGCCCCGTGCAGAGCACGTCACCCGGCGGCGTGCAGTCCCCGCACCGCCCGCCCGTCTGGCTGCTCGGCTCCTCCGGCTTCAGCGCCCGCCTCGCCGGCCTGCTCGGACTGCCCTTCGCCTTCGCCCACCACTTCTCGGCGCAGAACACCCTCCCGGCGCTGGACCTGTACCGGGAGTCGTTCAGGCCGTCCGCCGTACTGGACGAGCCGTACGCCCTCATCGGCGTCTCGGCCCTCGCCGCCGACGACGACAAGGAGGCCCGCCAGGTGCTCGCCGCCGCGCTCGGCATGCTCAGGCTGCGCACCGGCCGCCCCGGCCTCATCCCGACGCCCGAGGAGGCGGAGGCGTACCCGTGGAGCCCGATGGAGCGGGACTTCGTCGCCTCCTGGACGGCCAACGTCATCCACGGCACCCCGGACGAGGTCCGCTCCGGCCTCGACGACCTCCACAAGCGCACGGGCGCCGACGAGCTGATGCTCACGGCCAACGCCCACAGCGGCGACGTACGCCTGCGCTCCTACGAACTCCTCGCCGACGCCTACGGCTTGCCGGACCCGGCCTGACCTACGGCTTGCCGCAGCCCGCCTGGGCCCCGGGCGCCCCCAGCAACCCGGAGATACGGTCCGGGGGCACCGGGCGCGAGTACAGCCACCCCTGCCCGGTGTCGCAGCCGATCCGCCGCAGCCGGGTCGCCTGCGCCGAGGTCTCCACGCACTCCGCGGTGACGGTCAGCCCCAGCCGGTGGGCGAGCTGGATCATCGCCTCCACGACGACCTCGTCGGCCGGGTTGGGGCGGGAGGCGGCGACGCTGTCGTCGTCGTGGTCGTACTGGAAGCCCCGTACGAAGGTGCCGTCCAGCTTCAGCACCGACACCGGCAGACGGCTCAGGTACGCGAGGTTGGAGTAGCCCGTGCCGAAGTCGTCGATGGCGATGCGCACACCCATGTCGCTCAGTGCCTGCAGCGCCTGGAGCGGGCGGCCCGCCGAGCCCATCACGGCCGACTCGGTCAGCTCCAGTTGCAGCAGGTGCGGAGCCAGGCCCGTCTCGTCCAGGGTCTCCGCCACGTCCGCGACCAGGTCCGAGTCCCACACCTGGCGGACCGCCACGTTCACGCTCACGAAGATCGGTGGCTCCTCCGGGTGGTCCAGCTGCCAGCGGCGGGTCTGGCGGCAGGCCGTGCGCAGCACCCAGCGGCCCAGCGGAACGATCGAACCGTCCTCTTCCGCCAGTCCGATGAACCGATTCGGCGTCAGTACGCCGAACTGAGGGTGATTCCAGCGGACCAGCGCTTCGACACCGTGCACACGGTTGTCCTCCATGCCCACCAGCGGCTGGTACTCGAGCGTGAACTCGCCGCGCTCGATGGCCGGCCGGAGCGTGGAGGCGAGCGCCTGGCGGGTCATGCGGTGCGCGTTGCGCTCCGGGTCGAACAGCGTCCAGCGCGCCTTGCCGTCGGCCTTCGCCCAGTACAGCGTGGTGTCCGCCGCCTGCATCAGGGCGGTCGGGGTGGTGCCGGCCGCGTGGCGTTCGACGACCCCGATCGACGCCGACACCGACAGCCGCCGGCCGGAGATGTCGAAGGGCTGCTGGATCGCCCGCAGCGCCGACTCGGCGAGGTCGGCCAGTTGTTCGGTGCCGGTGGAGTCCTCGACCAGCAGCGCGAACTCGTCCCCGCCGAGCCGGGCCACCAGCGGTGTGCTGGTGCGGGCGTGACCCGCCTCGTCGGCGCAGCGGGTGAGGCGTTCGGCGACGGCGGTCAGCAGCCGGTCGCCGACGCGATGGCCGAGGGTGTCGTTGACGGCCTTGAACCCGTCGAGATCGAGATAGCACAGTCCGATCCGGCCCGTGCCGCTCCGCTCGTACGACTCCGCCTCCAGCGCGGCCGACAGGCGTTCGAAGAACAGGGTGCGGTTGGGCAGCCGGGTCACCGGGTCGTGCATCTGCAAGTGCCGCAGCCGCGCCTGCAGTTCACGGCGGGCGCTGACGTCGACGACGGACAGCAGCACGCCCCGGTCCCGCGCGTCCTCGACGGGCAGCGGAGCGACCGTCACCTGCACCCACACCGTGCGATCCTCGGGGTGTTTGAGGCGGCGGGTGCAGCACAGCCTGGCCTGCCGGCCGCCCAGCACCTCGCGGTAGGCGTGCCAGGTACGCGCGTCGGAGGTCAGGTCCACCAGGTCGGCGGCGACGGCACCGGTCAGCTCGTCCGGGGCGGTGCCCAGCAGCGTGGCGAGCGCGTCGTTGGCGCTGACGACCAGACCCTCGCGGTCGACGACGGCCATGGCGAGCGGAGCGGCCGTGAAGACGGACCGGTACGGGAGCTTCGTACGGGCAGACGTGTCGATCTCACTCTCTGTGACGACCGGCCGGTCGGGTTGTGCCGCGGGCGCCGGCCCTTCGGACGTTCCGCTCACCGCTCGCTCCCGCAGTGCACTCGATCTCTGTCCGTGCAGGAAAGTCTCAGGAAAGTGTGCCGATCATAGAGGCTGGCCCGAGGCCCTTCCAGCGGGTTGCCGTTCTCCGGGGCCGAACCATCGCCCTGGCAGATCGTTTCTGCGCACACCTGGACGCCTTCTTCAAGCCTCCGACCAGTTGTGACGTTCCGTGAGTAATCCGGGGGTGTCCTTCCGCCCGCGAACTCGGCACTGTCACCCGACTGGTGCAGACAAACAGGACGCAGTACGACAAACAGACACAGTCTGGATGCGGTGTTCCGTGAACCGCATCCGGAGGTCTCTGTGCCGCGTCAGCTTCCCGGTCCGCTGAGGGCGCGGCCCCGACTGCGCGGTACCACGGCGGTGTGCACCACCCTGTCGGCGCTCGCCGCGACCTCCCTGATGACCGGCCCCTCGGACGCCGGGCCCCGCTCGCCGGAGCCCTGCGCCCTGACCCGCACCGACGCCCACCACTCCGAGGGCCTGGACACCTGGAACGCCGCCTATCCGCGCCCGGCGCGCGGCCTGGACGCCGTCATGGTCTTCCTGTCCTTCCCCGACTCGCACCCCCTGACGACCCCGCAGCAGCTGACGGCCGACCACTTCCCTGCCACGAGCCGCTTCTTCGAACGCGCCTCGTACGGCAGGTTCAGCCTGCGCCCGCACCCGCTGCGGCGGTGGATCCGGATGCCGCGGCCGTCCACGGCGTACGCCATACAGCGCGACTGGAAGCCCGAGCAGCGGGCCGCCTACCTGCGCGACGCGCTCGCCGCGGCCGACGGGCACGTCGACTTCTCGCGGTTCGACGTCGTCTACTTCGTCGCCGACCCGGACGCGCCCGGGGTGGACTCCGACGCGACGAAGGTCGTCAACCTGGAGGTCCCGCTGCGGGCCGACGGCACTGACATCCGGCGCGTCGTCACGGTGTTCGAGCGGCATCCGCCGGACCGGCTGGTCCTGGCACACGAGACCGGCCACGTCTTCGACCTGCCGGACCTGTACCGCCGGCCCGCCGACGGCAAGGGCGACTGGGACACCCACGTCGGCGACTGGGACCTGATGGGCAGCCAGTTCGGGCTGGCGCCGGATCTGTTCGGCTGGCACAAGTGGAAGCTGGGCTGGCTGGAGCCGCGGCAGGTGACGTGCGTACGGAGCGGGTCGGCGCGGCTGACGCTGGAGCCGCTGGGGGCCGGGCCGGGTGTGCCGGTGACGGGCGCCGCCGGGACGCCGGTCTTCGGGCTCGGGCGGGGCACCAAGCTGGCGGTCGTCCGTACCGGCGCCGACAGCGTGCTCGCCTTCGAGGCGCGCGGGCCGGTGGGCAACGACGCGACCACGTGCCGTCAGGGAGTCCTCGTGTACCGGGTGCGCAGCGGGGCCCAGTCCGGAGGTGGGCCGATCGACGTGATCGATGCCCACCCGGGCACCGAGGCATGCTGGGAGGACTCGGTCTACCCGCCCCTCGCGGACGCCCCGGTCGCCCTCGGCGAGAGTTTCACCGTGCCCGGGGAGGGTGTGCGGGTGGAGGTGCAGGGGCGGACGGCGTCGGGGGCGTGGACCGTGGAGATCACGGTGCTGTAGGGGGCGCTGCCGTGGACAGGTGGCCACCGGAGACAGGCGGCCGTTGGTGCCGGCGCTCGCCGGGGACGGGCGCCCGTCGGGAACAGCGAAAGGCCCCTCGCTTTCGCGAGGGGCCTTTCGCTGTCGTGCGCCGCCAGGGACTCGAACCCCGGACCCGCTGATTAAGAGTCAGCTGCTCTAACCAACTGAGCTAGCGGCGCCTGCTGACGTCGTAGACCTTAGCACCCTGGTCGGCGGGAGGAAAAATCGATATCCGCACGGCCGCGCGGGCCGCCCGTACGGCCGCCCACAGCAGCACCTCCGGGCCCGGCAACCAGGGCTGACGTGTGTCCGGGGCGACGAGCCAGCGGGAGCCGGACCGGCCCGGGGAGAGGGTGCCGCACGGGGCGGGAACGGTCACAGCGTCGCCGGTGCCGTGGCACAGCAGCGGCGGGATCGGCCCCCTGCGGCCGCCCTCCCGCTCGTCCCTGCCCTGGGCGCTCCACTCCTCCCACTCCAGCAGCGACGGCAGCCGCTGGGCCGTGCCGGGCGACGCGAACAGCAGCATCCGGCCGCGGAACTCCGCGACCGGGCCGGAGCCCGGGCCCTCGCCCCACAGCCGGTCCAGCATCCGCCGCCCGAACATCGAGGGCGCGCTCACCACGTCGAAGGCGGAGCCGCAGGGCAGCACGACCGGTGCCTCCGGGTGCTCCTCCCAGAGGGCGAGGGTGCTGCGGGGATACGTTCCTGCCGAAGCCAGCCAGGCGGCGCCGTCCGAGGTGACGGCCGCTGAGTTCCGAGTGCTGCTCATGCCCCCCAGGTCTACCGGCAGTGAGTGCTCGATTCCGCTGGGTTGCCGGAAATCGGGACACGAAGCACCGGGACGGGGTAACCTGCCCGCCTGGCATATGCCGGGTGCAGTCGGATCACACCGGGTCGACGTGTCCCCGGCCTTCGCCGCCCCGCATCAGGTCCCGGCCGAACTCGACCATCTTCTTCGCGTAGTCCTCGGTCCATTCGGCCCGTTCCGCGATGTCCGCGGGCGTCAGCCGGTCGAACCGCCGGGGATCCGCGAGCTGCGCGGCCGCCATCGCCTGGAACTCCACGGCCCGGTCCGCCGCGGCGCGGAACGCCTGCGTCAGTTCCGTCGCCCTGTCCAGCAGTGCCCGCGGGTCGTCGATCGACTCCAGGTCGAAGAAGTGCTCGGGGTCGGAGGCCGCCTCCGCGGGCTCGAAGAGCAGGGGCGCGGGGCGTAGCCGCGGTTCGTCACGACGCGGCGTGTGCTCCGCCATGTCTTCTCCTCCTCGTAGGTCGCGGATGACCCTGTGGAGCGGGCCACCGTCCATTGTCTCGCGCCGACGCAAGAGGGCGTCGGGTTCGGGCTGCCAGAACGGCCGTGCAGTCCGGGCCGGGCCGGGTAGGGGTCGGGCGCGGATGTGCCGGTCATGGTTGCCACGTCACCCGGTGTTCGGCCAGGTGTGCCAGGACCGCGTGGTTGGCCTCCCAGCCGTCCGGGCTGTATTCGTCGGCCGCCTCCGGCGGCGTACCGGACTCCGTCCGGCGCGGGGGCGGGTCGGGCGCGGATGTGCCGGTCATGGTTGCCACGTCACCCGGTGTTCGGCCAGGTGTGCCAGGACCGCGTGGTTGGCCTCCCAGCCGTCCGGGAACTTCACCAGCGTGCCCAGTTGGACCGGTTCCGTCGACGGGTAGTCGTCGAGGAGTTCGCTCACGCCCGCGCGGCACACCACCACGCACGCGTGCCGGTGGCGGGAGGCGAGGACGCACAGGCGGCCGGTCTCCAGGTGGAATGCCGTGGCGTCGGGGCGGCCGGACAGGGGGTGCAGGACGACCGTCACGTCGTACTCGCGGCCCTGGAGGCGGTTGGCCGTGTCGACGGTGACGTCCGTCACGCCCAGCTCGGCCAGCACCGACCGGACCGCCGCCGCCTGGTCCCGGTGCGCCGTGCCGACCGCGATCCGGTCGGCGGTCAGGGGAAAGGGGTCGGTGGCGCGCTCCGAGACCGCCGCACCGCCCCGGTCCAGCAGCCGTCGTACGACGGTCGCCACCGCCCGCACCGCCTCGGGGTCCGTGCGCGGGGTGTGCCGCGCGGGCAGCTCCAGCAGGCCCCAGCCGGACTCGGCGGCCTCGTCGAGCACCCGGTCCGGGGCCGAGCCGTCCGACGGTACGGCGAAGGAGAGACGGCGGTCGTGGTGCCCGGTGCCGCTGCGGAACGGGGTGTAGGGGTAGAACGCGTCCGACACCAGCGGCGCCGCCGAGGCGGGGAGCCGCCAGGACACCGGCAGGCGGTGCTGCGGCAGCTCCGGGTTGTGGGCCAGCAGGGTCGTCACCGCCGAGGCGGACGGGTCGTACGACAGGCCCGCCCACTGCTCGCTGCCCACGATCGCGAACGGGTCGAGCTGCCCCGGATCGCCCACGAACAGCGCCCGCTCGAACAGCCCGGCCACCGCCAGCAGCGCATCCGAGCGCATCTGGTACGCCTCGTCGACGATCGCGTGCCGCCACGGCTCGTCGACCTTGACGTGCGCCCACTTCGCGGCCGTCGAGACCACCACGGGCAGACCCGTCAGCTCGGCGGCCTTGGCCGACTTCCGTACCTGCGGCAGGTCGTCGAGCGCCTTGTCGTACGGATCGGCCTCGCTGCTGTGCAGGCGCCCGACCGGCAGCTCGGGGTTCTTCTCGGCGAGCCTCAGGACGAGGTCGTCGACCTGGGCGTTGGTCTGCGCGACGACCATCAGCGGGCGCCCGGCGTCGGCCAGGTCCAGCGCGGCACGGACCACCAGGGTGGACTTGCCGGCACCGGGCGGGGAGTCGACGACGACCCCGCGTGCGGCACCGTGCAGCGTGTCGCGCAGGATCGCCTCCGTGGCGCGGGCGGCCGCGGCACCGGGGTCGAAGGCGGCCCCGGTCGTCGGCTCGACCGGCGCCTCGGCCGGTGTCCGGGTCGTCGGTTCGGCCGTCACAGCACGTCCTCCTCGGTGACCGGGTCGGCGGCCTCCGGCGTCGTTTCACCGGGCGGGCCGCCATGCGTCCACGGCGTCTCCTCCGGGTCGGGCAGCTTCGCGCCGCCGCGCGGCTCGTGCTCGAACAGCGTGAAGCAGACCCGGTCGCCCTTCTCCGGCACCGACCCGGCCTCGGGCTCCTTGCCCCGGCCCATCTTGTCCAGGATCCGCAGCACGATCACCGCGCCGTCGTCCTCGTACGACACGAACTCCGCGGCCTGCGGCTTCCCGCCCAGCGACCGGTACACCTTGGTCCGCTCGGCGAGGTGCGGCCGGTCGTCGGTGCGGACCGTGACCAGTGGGCGCGGGCTGGGCCGCCTGCCCTCGCTGTACGTCATGACCACGTCGGTCACCTCGCCCGCGAACGCCTCACCGGCCAGCCGCCGCGCGGCCATCACCAGCGGGTCGTCGAGGGCCTCCTGCGCCTCCAGGCGGGCCTGTTCGCGCTCGCGTGTGGCGAGTTTGTTGGCCGCGGTCACCGCGTCGTCGCGGCGCGGCTGCGGCGGTTCCCCGGCCAGGACGCGGTCGCGGTGGCCGGTGAACGACCAGCGGTCGCGGGTCCACCGCTCCTCGACGTGCGCCCCCTCGGGCAGTTCCCGCAGCAGGTCCAGCCCCCGCCACACCGCGTCCCAGGTGGGCCGTGTCCGGCTCTCGACCAGGGCACGGATCTCCCGCTCGGCGGCGGTCAGGGCGGCGAGCCGGTCATCGGCCTGCAGGCCGTCCTCGGCGGCGGCCAGCGCGGTGCGGGCGCGGTCGTAGCGCTCGATGGCCGGGGCGAGCAGCTTGTTGTCGAAGGCCGGGTCGGTGGCGGGACCGGCGGGCGGACAGGTCAGCTGCCCCTGGGCGTCCCGCTCCAGCTCCGCCTGCAACGCGGCCTCCGCGCCCGACATCCCCTCCGGCGGGTCGATCCAGGCGAGCAGCGCGCCCAGGTGCTGGTCCTCCAGCGTGGACTGCCCGGTCGCCCAGTGCCGGGCCAGGACGTCCGTCATGGCCAGCAGCAGCGACGAGCCGGGCACCCGGGCCCGCTCCCCGAAGTGCGTCAGCCACCGCCCGAGCAGCGGCACCCTCGGCGGCGCGGGGTACGGCGCCTGCGGGTCCTGCTCGGCCGTGCGCCGGAACCGCATGGAGCGGCCCAGCAGCCGGACGAAGTCCAGGCCCGCGCGGCTCGGCACGATCAGTTGCGGGGCGTCCGCGCACAGGTCGACCTCGACCTTGACCCGCTTGCCGGTCTCCGGGTCGGTCTCGGTGCGCTCGGCGGCCTCGACGGCGTCGGCGTACGCGTCGACGTACGGCAGGACGAGGTCGGCCAGTTCGGCCAGGAAGGCGAAGCGCAGGTCGCGGTCGCGGGGCTGCGGGACGGCCAGCAGACGCGGCGCGTCCCGGTCGGTGCCCACCAGTGCGCCGAGCGGGGCGCCCGCCTCACCGGCGGTGGTGAGCGGCACGAAGACCAGGGGCCGGTCGGACAGGTGCCGGTGCCGCACGGTGGCGGCGGGCTGGGCGCGGCCGGTGCGGACGGCTTCGAGACGGGCGAGGGTGGTGATCAGCGACATGCCGCTCCCTCCAGGGCCTGCGCGCGCAGTTCCGCCGCCCTCCGTAGCGCCGCCACCGCCGGGTCCGCCGGGTCCCCGGCCTCCCCGTGGGCGGCCGCCAGCACGTCGTCGACCGTTGTCAAGCCGCCCAGTTCGGCCCGGACGGGGCGGCCGAGCGAGGTCACCGCGCCGCTCTCGCGGGAGCGGGCGCGGCAGTGGAAGGCCAGCTCGCAGGCGGACAGACACTCGGGCGCGTAGGTCGCCGGGACCGACTCGACGGCGGCCGTGAGCTGTTCGGCAGGCAGCTTTGGGGAGAAGCAGGTTCCCTCGGGGAGCGCGTCGGCGATGTCCTGCACGCGGGTGAGCCGGGTTAGTTGACGGGCGGTCACCGCGCGCTGCTTGCGGATGTCGACGGCGGACGCGGTGGGCACGTTGGAGAAGTCCTTCGGGCACACGAGCAGGACCCGCTGCCGCACGCGCGGGGCCGGGTCCAGACGGGCCGCGACCTCCTCCAGCGCCAGCACGTACACCGCCGCCTGACGGGCCGCCGCGCCGACCTTCGCCGGGTCCGCGGCGCCGTCCAGCATCGGGAAGGACTTGATCTCGACGACCGTCCAGCTGCCGTCCGGGTGCACCACCACCGCGTCCGGCTCCAGGAAGGCGGGGGAGCCGGCCACGTCGAGGGCGAGCATCGGGTGGTCCAGCAGGGTCCAGGCGCCGGGCGTCGCGGTGGCCTCGCGCAGTTCCAGCGCCGTACGGGCCGTACGCCCCTGCGGGCCGGTCGCGGTCAGGTCGGGCACGTGCGCGCCGACGGGCGGTTCGGCGGACCGGTCGAGCTTCTCGTGCACCAGTCGCAGCAGTTCCGCGCCGCCGTCCGCCTTCACCTTCGCCTCGAACGCGTTGCCGCGCGTGAGCGCGAACTGGGACTGCCCGAAGGCCGACGGCGCGCCCAGCGCGCCGGCCAGCGCCGCCTTGTTCACCCCGGCGCCGTCGAGGATCGCGCGCCGCGCGCAGCCCGGGTTGGCGGCGAGGGCGGCCAGGGCGCGCGCGTCCAGCGTCTTGGCCGCAACGTCCGGACCGCGCAGCTCAGCGAGCCGCTGCCGGAGCGCCTTCTCCCGCGTCCGTGGGAGAGGCACCCGGCTCGGCTCCCGGTCCGAACCGTGACTCGCGCTGCCGTGGAATTCGCTCACCCGCGGAAGTCTGGCATCCGCCACTGACAATCGGGGAACCCGCGACGGAAGAGTCCGCCGCGACCGTAGTTACCGCCGCGACCGGCGCGGCACGCGGCGCGAACCGCGCCCTGACCCGGCCCACCGACCGCGTCACGACCGGCGCGAGCAGCAGCCCGGCTGCCATCACCGCGACGCCCGCGGCCGCGTCGAGGAAGTAGTGGTTCGCGGTGCCCATCACCACGATCGTCGTCACCAGCGGGTAGCCCACGCCCGCCACCTTCGCCGCACGGGTCCCGCCGTGGCGCCACAGCATCACTCCGCACCACAGCGCCCAGCCCACGTGCAGGCTCGGCATGGCCGCGTACTGGTTCGTCATGCCGCCCAGACCGCGTGGCGCGCTGGCCTCGCCGCCCCACCAGCCGTACGCGCTGTAGTGCGCCATGGTGTCGACGAAGCCGTGGCTCGCGTCCAGCAGCCGGGGCGGGCAGGTCGGCAGCAGGCTGAAGCCGATCAGGCCGATGAAGGTGGACGTCATCAGCCAGGTGCGGGCGGCGCGGTAGTGCCGGGTGCGGGAACGGAACAGCCAGACGAGGATCGCGGGCGTGACGAGGTAGTGCAGCGAGGCGTACCAGAAGTCGGCCGGTATGCCGAGCCAGGGCTCGCGGGTGAAAAGACGATTCAGCGGATGCTCGGCGTTGAGGTACAGCATCTTCTCGACGCGCAGGATCGCCAGGCCGTGGTCGACGGCGTCGGTGACGTCGCCCCTGACCAGGAGCCGCCCCGCCGAGTAGCACGCGTACACCAGCAGTATCAGCGGCAGTTCGGTCCACCAGCGCAGCCGGGTCGCCGGGGCCGCCTCGGTGCCCGGTCTCTCGGTGTGCGGCATCCGATCGCCCTCCCCCTCATCCACGGCGCCCCGTCGGCCGGTCGTGTCACTTTACGGCGTACGCCTGCGCCCGCGCGGGGGGCGCCTCCGGCCCTCATAGACGCTGAGATCGCCCGCCGGGTTGCCCGTGACCGGCGTGCGCGATGATGGGGAGGTTCCGCCTGCGTTTTCCCCGAAGAGGTCTCTCATGGCACCGCGCATCCTGCTGGCCCGGCACGGACAGACGGAGTGGTCACTGTCCGGCAAGCACACCGGCAGGACCGATGTGCCGCTCCTGGAGGAGGGCCGGCGGGGCGCCAAGCTGCTCGGCGAGCGTCTGAACCGGGCGCCGTACGACGGCCTGCCCGGCGTCGAGGTGCGCACCAGCCCGCTGGCACGCGCGCGTGAGACCTGCGAACTCGCCGGTTTCGGGGCACGCGCGCGTGCGTGGGACGTCCTGATGGAGTGGGACTACGGCGCGTACGAGGGCCTGACCCCGCACGAGATACAGGCCCTGCGGCCCGGCTGGCTCATCTGGCGTGACGGCGTACCCGAGGGCGAGACGCTCGCCGAGGTGACGGCCCGCGCCGACGAGGTGGTGTCCTGGGCGCGCTCGGAGGACCGTGACGTGCTGGTCTTCGCCCACGGGCACATCCTGCGGTCGATAGGGGCGCGGTGGCTCGGCCAGCCGATCGACTTCGCCGCGCGGATCCGGCTGAACCCGACGTCGCTGTCGGTGCTGGGATGGGCCTACGGGGAGCCGGCGATCGAGAGCTGGAACGATCTGGGGCACCTGGCGTAGGCGTCGCGACGCGGATGCTGGGTCGCGTAGGCGGGTGCTGTGCGGCCGACGCCCACCTGTGCCACCCGCCCCGTGCCACAGGTGGACCGTGGTCACCCGTGCCACCGTGCACCTGTGCACCCGTGCGCCCATGCCACTTGTGGACCTGGCCACCCGTGCCGACGCCCAGCCGTGCCACCCGTGCGGGCTGATCACCCGTGCCGACGCCCAGCCGTGCCACCCGGGAACCCTGGCCACCCGTGCCGCCCAGCCGCACGGCTG
This sequence comes from Streptomyces bullii, assembly GCF_042657145.1. Classification (NCBI taxonomy): domain Bacteria; kingdom Bacillati; phylum Actinomycetota; class Actinomycetes; order Kitasatosporales; family Streptomycetaceae; genus Streptomyces; species Streptomyces bullii. Next base: position 698,132 of record NZ_JBHSNY010000001.1, on the reverse strand, counting down.
TCCGCGGCTAGGCCGACGCCGTCCGCGGCAGCGAGGCATGCCGGTCCAGGAACGCCGACACCCCGGAAGCCCGCCGGTGCGGCAGCAGCACGCGGGCCGTTGCCGCCAGCATCGTGTGGATCCGGGACGACTGGACCTCCTCCAGCAGGTCCAGTACGCGCATCCCCGCCGTCGCCGCCTCGTCCGGTCGCCCGCCCCGTGCCAGGTCGTCCGCCAGCTCCGCCGTGTACAGCGCGATGTTCCGTGTGAAGTGCGGATCCTGCAGCTCCGCCGCCCGGCGCGCGTGCCGCGCCGCCCGCGGCCAGTCGCCCAGGGCGGACCAGCACTGCGCTTCCAGGCCCTCCAGTTCGGCCTCGCCGTAGAAGCTCATCCACTCGGGGTCGGCGTCCGAGGGGCCGCGTTCGTACAGGGCCTGCGCCCGGGCCAGGGCCTGCTCGCAGCCCACCCGGTCCGCGAGGCCCGCCCAGCCCCCCGCCTCCCGCAGCGCCAGCAGGGACATGAGGCGGGCCGAGCCGAGCGGGCGCGCGACACGCTGCGCGGCCTGCGCCGCCCGTACCGCCTCGCGGGGCCGGCCGGCGTCGCGCGCGAGGAACGCCGTGTTGCAGAAGGCGTGCGCTTCCAGGCCCGCGTCCCCGTTCATGCGCGCGGTCGCCAGCGCCTCCGCGTAGTGGGAGCGCGCGTCGTCGAAGCGCCCCGAGTCGTGCGCCAGCCAGCCCACGGAGATGGCCAGTTCACCGGCGCCCGAGTACAGCCGGTCCGCCGTGGTCTGCCGTGTCGTCCCGGCGTCGAGCAGCGCGTACGCGGCACGCAGCGGGGCGGCCGCGCGCCGGTAGAGGCCGTCGGCGCCGTGCCGGTCGTCGAGCAGCCGGATGCGGCGGACGGCTTCTTCGAGGGCGCCCGCGTCGCTCGCCCCCGCGCGGCGCACGGGGCGTCCCGCCGCCGCGGCGTCGAGGGCGAGCCCCAAGGGGCCCAGGGAGGCGGCGGCCACCGTGGCGCCTCCGCCGGTCATGAATGCGCGACGCAGCACGTCGCTCTCCTCGTTGTTGTCGTACGGGTCGTACGGGTCGTGCGGGTCATGCGGGTCGTGCGGGTCCTGCGTCTCATACGGCTCATAGGCACCGCTTGTCTCACTCGTGGCGTTCGCCGGGTTCATGGTGTGCGCGCGGGGCGGGTCCTCGGCGGCATGCGCCTGGCGCCCCCGTACGGCGGAGCGGGGCGCGAAGCCCAGATCGCCGAGTGTGCGACCGGGGAACATGTGCAGGAACACCCGTTCGTAGGCGTAGTTGGGGCAACGGATCTCACCCGCCTCGACGCGGCCGATGTAGCGCGCGTCGCAGCTGACCCGCTCGCCGATCTCGCGGGCGGCCCGCCGTACCGCCGCGGCGAACTCGGCCGGCGAGCGCTGTCCGCGCAGTCGCCGGAAGGCGAGGTTCGGCCGCGGTGGCCGCGGGGGCTGGGAGGAGGTCACCGTTGACGACGCCATGGCCGGGTCCTCTCGTGCGAACCGTCGAACCATGCCGGACGCGGGATCGGTTCGAGGCCCACCCCGTGGGACAGACCCTGTTTCCGGCGGGCAAGAACGTACCGGCTGTGACGGATCCGCCACGCGGGGTTTGGCTACAAACGGGATATCTCATACCTGATCTGCCATGAACTGCCATCCTTTGCGGCGGACTTCCGCCGTAGCCGTTGACGGCCTCGCGCGTTGAACCCCCTGGACCGGGAGGCCCCGACTCCCGACCCGCTCGTCCGTTCAGGGGTTCTCGTGGTGGAGGCCGGGATGGTGACGACCAGCCAGAGCAGCGATCCTCGTACGCCGCCGGGCAGACCCACGGCCGGACACCTGCCACCGCTCACGACGGCGGGGTGCGACGTCGTGACGGTACCGGCGCGGCAGGGGTTGGAGGCGGTGGACATTCTGCGGCGGGGGGCCGGGGACGCGGTCGGGCCCGTGCTGCACGACGGCGGGGGCGACACGCTCGGGTTCCTGGTGCCGCCGGGGACGGCCGCGGCGTGGGACGTGCCGGGGAGCACCTGTACGCAGACCCATGAGCCCGGGCTGAGTCCGGTGCCGGATCCGCCGGTGGAGGGGTCCCACTGGTTGCTGCCGCCCGGGGAGGCGGAGCCGGCGACGGATCCGGTGGTGCTGCGGGCCGCACTGGGGGAGGCGGCGCGCACCATCAGGGCGGCGGACGGCTGCAGCTGACGTCGACTGCGCGGCAGGCACGCACGCGCGTGCGCCCCCGGCAACGGCCCCGACCGAGGGCCCCGGCCGTGACGACGGCCCCGGCTGTGCCCCGGACAGCGGCCCCGGGATTCGACGCCGAACCTGCCCATGACGACGGCCCGACCGTGACGAGGGCCTCGGCTGTGACGAGGGCCCCGGCAGTGACCCGGACAGCGCCCTCGGCGGCGACGCCGGACCTGGCAACGCCCTGGACATCGCCCCTGCCGACGTCCCGGACGGTCACCCGGACAACACCCCGGATAATGGCCCAATGGGAAAGTCCAGGAACGCCCGGCGCAGGTCGGCCGCCGTCGAAGCCGTCGTCGAGCGCGTCGACGGCGGGCTCGCCGAGCTGATCCCCGACCGGGAGCGAGCGCGGGCCTGGACACTGCTGATCGACGGGGCGCCGCAGTCGCACGTCGACCTCGACGACCCGGCGTATCTGTCCTTCGAGTACCAGCGGCGGCTCGGACACGTCATCGACCTGGCCGCCCCCGCGGGCAGGCCCCTGCGCGCCGTCCACCTCGGCGGCGGCGCGCTCACGCTCGCCCGGTACGTCGCCGCCACCCGGCCCCGCTCCACGCAGCAGGTGGTCGAGCGGGACGCGGCCCTCGTCCAACTGGTCAGGCGCGCACTGCCGTTGGACCCGAACGCCCGGATCCGCATACGGTCCGCGGACGCCCGCGCCGGACTCGCCAGGATGCCCGACGGGTGGGCCGACCTCGTCATCGGCGACGTGTTCAGCGGGGCCCGCACGCCCGCCCATCTGACCTCCACCGAGTTCCTCGACGAGGTCCGCCGGGTGCTGGGACCGGGCGGTGTCTACGCCGCCAACCTCGCCGACGGGCCGCCGCTCGCGCACCTGCGCGGCCAGATCGCCACCGCCGCCGCCCGTTTCGGCGAGCTGGCGCTGGTCGCCGATCCGACGGTGCTGCGCGGCAAACGCTTCGGCAACGCCGTGCTCGTCGCCTCCGACCAGCCGCTGCCGGTCGCCGAGCTGACCCGCCGCGCCGCCTCCGACCCGCACCCCGGGCGGGTGGAGCACGGCAGGGCGCTCACCGACTTCACCGGCGGGGCCGTACCGGTGACGGACGTCGCGGCGGTGGCGTCCCCCGCGCCGCCCCCCTCCGTGTTCCGGTGACCGGGTGATCCGGGGCAGGCCCCCGGCGGCTCGGCGGTTCCCGCCCGGCGGTTCAGTACGTCCCGATGTCCACGCGCGGCGGGCCGTCGTGCCAGGTGCAGAACACCGACACCCGGTCCGCGCCCGAGGCGAACTCCACCCGGATCCACGTCTGCGTCTTCCACATCTGCATCGACCAGCCGGCCGCGGGGGTCGCCGACACCAGCGACGCGGAGGTCTCACCGAGGTCGAAGACGACCCGCCCGCCGTCGGTGTCGTAGCTCCTGACCTGGCCGGAGGCCGGTGACGAGGATGCGGGGCTCTCGGGGCCGGCGGGGGCCGTCGAGGGCGCCGGGCCGCTCGGTTCGCGGGGCGGGGGCGGCTTCGGCGACGGGCTCTTCGCCCGGGGCGCCCGCCAGGTCGACGACGCCGTCGGCTCGGGCTTGGGCGTGGCCGCGTCGCCGGCGGCCGTGATGGGCAGGGCGCGCGGCGGGTCGTAGGCGGTGCCCGCCATCACCGTGTGGACACCCCACCACGACAGTGTGACCGCCGCGCCCGTGGCGAGCAGCCAGGCCAGTACCGGTACGAGTCCTCTGCGCATCGCGGGCCATACTGCCGTACGCCTCCCGCGAGTTGTCCACAGGCGGAGTTGTCCACAGGCCCGCACCCGGCTGTTCGAGATGGCGTACGGTGCCGCGCATGGCAAGTGTGCTCGTGGTCGAGGACGACCAGTTCGTACGCTCGGCGCTCATCCGGCACCTGACCGACGCCTCGCACACCGTACGCAGCGTCGGGACGGCACTGGAGGCGCTGCGCGAGGTCGCCCATCTCCGCTTCGACGTGGTGATCCTGGACCTCGGACTGCCCGATCTCGACGGGTCCGAGGCGCTGAAGATGCTGAGCGGCATCACGGACGTGCCGGTGATCGTCGCCACGGCGCGGGACGACGAGGCGGAGATCGTCCGCCTGCTGAACGCCGGGGCGGACGACTATCTCACCAAGCCGTTCTCGGTCGAGCACCTGTCCGCGCGGATGGCGGCGGTGCTGCGCCGCGCCCGGTCCGCAGCCGCCGGCACGCAGTCGTCGAGCGCCATCCGCGTCGGCGGCCTCACCGTGGACCCGCTGCGCCGCCAGGCCGAGCTGGACGGCGTCCGGCTCGACCTGACCCGCCGCGAGTTCGACCTGCTCGCCTTCCTGGCGCGCCGGCCCGGGGTCGTCGTGCCCCGCAAGGAGCTGCTGGCGGAGGTGTGGCAGCAGTCGTACGGCGACGACCAGACCATCGACGTCCATCTGTCCTGGCTGCGCCGCAAACTGGGGGAGACGGCCGCCAACCCGCGCTATCTGCACACCCTGCGCGGTGTCGGTGTGAAGCTGGAGCCTCCGGCCGACGCGGGGCCGTCGCGATGAGGTGGGCCCTGGTGAAGGTGTCGCTGGCGGTGACCACCATGGTCGTCGTCGCCTTCGCGGTGCCGCTCGGGCTCGTCATCCGGGAGATGGCCCGCGACCGCGCCTTCTCCAACGCCGAGCGCCAGGCTGCGGCCCTCGCCCCGGCCCTGTCCATCACCACCGACCGCGACCAGCTCGAACGCGTCGTCGCCTCCGCCGGTTCCGACGCCGACATGGCCGTCCACATACCGGGGGGCGACGGCGAGCCGGCCCTCGAACTCGGGCGGCAGCGCGCCGCCGACGAGGACATCGCGGCCGTGCGGGCCCTGGGACGGGCCTCCACCAGCACGGTCTCCGGCGGCTCCGCACTGCTCCAGCCGGTCGCGCTGAGCTCCGGCATCGCCGTCGTCGAGGTCTACGTCCCCGAGTCGGAGGTCACCAACGGCGTCGGCACGGCCTGGGCGGTGCTCGGCGGGGTCGGCGCCGCGCTCGTGGTCGGCTCGGTCGCGGTCGCCGACCGGCTCGGCGTACGGATGGTGCGGCCCGCGCGGCGCCTGGTGCAGGGCGCGCACGAGCTGGGGGAGGGCAGGCTGGGGGCCCGCGTGCCCGAGGAGGGCCCGACCGAACTGCGGCTGGCGGCGACGGCGTTCAACTCGATGGCCGACCAGGTCGTCCAACTCCTCGCCAACGAGCGGGAGCTGGCGGCCGACCTGTCGCACCGGCTGCGCACACCGCTGACCGTGCTGCGGCTGAACACGGCGTCGCTCGGCGACGGGCCGGCCGCCGAGCAGACCCGGGCCGCGGTCGAGCAACTGGAGCGGGAGGTCGACACCATCATCCGCACCGCCCGGGAGGCCAAACCGCAGACGGCCGCGCCCGGGCCCGGCGCCGGGTGCGACGCGGCGGAGGTGGTGCGGGAGCGGATGGCGTTCTGGTCGGCGCTCGCGGAGGACGAGGGCCGCAAGTGGCGGGTGGCCGGGGCCGACCGGCCGGTGCGGGTCCCGGTGGCCCGTGCCGACCTGGCCGCCGCGCTGGACGCGCTGCTCGGCAACGTCTTCCGCCACACCCCCGAGGGCACCGCCTTCGCCGTCGACGTGCACAACGGCGAGGACGCGGTGATCGTGCTGGTGTCCGACGCGGGCCCCGGCATATCCGACCCCGACGCGGCGATGGCGCGCGGGCGGGGCTCCGGCAGCGACGGGTCGACCGGGCTCGGCCTGGACATCGTGCGCAGGCTCGCGGAGTCGACCGGCGGGGACGTACGGATCGGCTCGTCGGTGCTCGGAGGGACCGAGGTGCGGGTCTGGATCCAGCTGGACGGCAGGAAACCGGTCACCAGGGGCCACCGGGGAGCCGTACGGCGCCGCCGGCGCCCCGCGCTGGTGCCCACCTTTAATCGGTCCCGATCCCTTCCTTAAGCGCACCCTAAGATCGCCAACGCCCGCCCGGATCAAGCGATTTGTCCGCTTCGGGATCGCTAGCGTGCTGCCGCATCCCACCCCCGAGCAACACGAAGAGCGAAGGCAGGCACGCGATGAGCACGCACCGGCGCACGGTGAGCGGGAGAAACAAGGTGATCGGCGCCGTCGTCGCCACGGCCGTGGCCGGCGGTGGCGCGCTCGTGGTCACCGGCACCGCCCAGGCGGCCGGGATCGGCGCGGCGTACACGAAGACCAGTGACTGGTCGACGGGGTACACCGCGCAGTACGTCGTCACCAACGACAGCGGGCAGGCGAAGGCCGACTGGACGCTGCGGTTCGAGCTGCCGTCCGGCGCGAAGCTCGGCTCCCTCTGGAACGGCGAGGCCGAGGTCAGCGGGCAGCGCGTCACCGTGAAGCCGCCGAAGTGGGACAAGGACGGGCTGGCCCCCGGAGAGTCCGTCACGGTCGGCTTCGTGGTCAACGGCAGCGGCGCCCCGACCGGCTGCCGCATCGACGGCGCCACGTGCTCGGCGGACGGCGGCGCGACCCCCGAACCCTCCGGCCGCCCCACCGGCACCCCGACCCCGACCGCGACCCCCACCCGGAAGCCCCCGCAGAGCCCCGCCCCCACCGCCACGACCACCCCGAAGCCCTCGGAGAGCCCGGGCACCGGCACCCCCGCCACCGCCGGGTTCGCCCCGTACGTCGACACCTCCCTGTACCCCGCCTTCGACCTGGTCGCGAGCGCCGAGGCCACGGGCGTGAAGCACTACAACCTGGCCTTCGTCACGGACGGCGGCGGCTGCACGCCCAAGTGGGGCGGCGTGACCGACCTGGCGAGCGACGCCGTGGCGTCCCAGATCGGCGCCCTGCGCGCCAAGGGCGGTGACGTCCGGGTCTCCTTCGGCGGCGCGGCCGGCTCCGAGCTGGGTACGACGTGCTCCTCCGCGGACACGCTGGCGGCGGCGTACGGCAAGGTCGTGGACGCCTACGACCTCACCAAGGTCGACTTCGACGTCGAGGGCGGCGCGCTGCCGAACACGGCGGCCAACACCCGCCGCGCCCGGGCGATCGCCGAGCTCCAGCGCGAGCACCCCGGCCTGGACGTCTCCTTCACCCTCCCGGTCATGCCCGAGGGCCTGACCCAGGACGGCGTGAACCTGCTCGCGGACGCGAAGAAGAACGGTGTGAAGATCAGCGCCGTCAACATCATGGCGATGGACTACGGCCCCGCCTACAGCGGCGACATGGGCACCTACGCCGAGCAGGCCGCGACCGCCACCCAGGCGCAGATCAAGAGCGTCCTCGGGCTCTCCGACAGCGCGGCCTGGAAGACGGTCGCCGTCACGCCGATGATCGGCGTCAACGACGTCACGACCGAGATCTTCAAGGTCGACGACGCCACCCAGCTGGTGAGCTTCGCCAAGGCCAGGGGCCTGGGCTGGCTGTCGATGTGGTCCGCCACCCGTGACCGGCAGTGTCCCGGCGGCGAGAAGCCCGCGGCCGACGCGACGTGCAGCTCGGTCCTGCAGGAGAAGTTCGCCTTCACCAAGGCGTTCGCCGCCTACCGGTAGCCCGGGCGGAGGCGAGCCCAGGCGCCGCAGGGGTGTCGATTACGTTTCGACAAATTTCGACACAGCGGTTCGGCGGCTCTTGACGCATGACACGACATGGGGCTGTTATTACGCCACCGTGTTCGGTCAAGTTGGTTTCTGGTTGATTGCGATCGGATTTCGCGCGACCTGTGGCCGAAACTCTGCGTCAGGAGCCGCCATGCACCACCCTCTCCCCTCCGGTCCCTCCCTCTCCGCCCCCAGCCGCCGCACCCTGCTGCGCGGTGTTGGCGGTGCCGCCCTCCTCGGCGCCGGCATACCCCTGCTGAGCGCCTGCGGCGGCAGCGGTACGGCCGCCGACCCGAAGACCGTCTCGCTCGGCTCCAACGCCTCGGACGCGGTTCCGAAGAAGGCGTTCGCGGACATCTACGCGGCCTTCACCAAGCAGTCCGGCATCAAGGTCGACGTCAACACCAAGGACCACAACACGTTCCAGGAGCAGATCAACTCCTACCTGCAGGGCACGCCCGACGACGTGTTCACCTGGTTCGCCGGCTACCGCATGCAGTTCTTCGCCGCGAAGAAGCTCGCCACCCCCATCGACGACGTCTGGCAGAAGATCGGCGGCAACTTCCCCGACGCGATGAAGGCGCTCAGCAAGGGCGAGGACGGCAAGTACTACTTCGTGCCGCTGTACACGTACCCGTGGGCGCTGTTCTACCGCAAGAGCGTCTTCGCCCAGCACGGCTACCAGGTCCCCACCACCTGGGACGAGCTCGTCGCCCTGTGCAAGCGGATGAAGAAGGACGGACTGGTCCCGATCGCCTTCGGCGACAAGGACGCCTGGCCCGCGCTGGGCACCTTCGACCAGATCAACTTCCGTACCAACGGCTACGACTTCCATGTCGAGCTGATGGCGGGCAAGGCCTCCTGGACCGACCCCAAGGTCCGCAAGGTGTTCGACCTGTGGGCCGAGATCCTGCCCTACCACCAGGACGGCGCGGTCGGCCGCACGTGGCAGGACGCGGCGCAGACGCTCGTGTCGAAGAAGGCCGGCATGTACCTGCTGGGCACCTTCGTCGGCCAGCAGTTCACCAACAAGGCCGACCTGGACGACCTCGACTTCTTCGCCTTCCCGGAGATCGACCCGCAGTACGGCCAGGACACCGTCGAGGCTCCGACCGACGGCTTCATGCTGAGCAAGGCCCCCAAGAACCACGCGGGCGCCGTCAAGCTCCTGGAGTACCTGGGCACGCCCGAGGCCGAGCAGATCTACCTCAAGGCCGACTCCAGCGTGGTGGCCGCCTCCACCAAGGCCGACACCTCCTCGTACACCCCGCTGCAGAAGAAGGCGTACGAGATGATCTCCGGCGCCAAGAACCTGACGCAGTTCATGGACCGCGACAGCCGGCCCGACTTCACCTCCACGGTGATGCAGCCCGCGCTGCAGAACTTCATCCGCAACCCCAAGGGCGTCGACAGCCTGCTGTCCTCCATCGAGCGCCAGAAGAAGACGATCTTCGCCTCCGCATGAGCACCGACACCACCACCGAGACGCCGGAGGCGGCCCCCGTGCCGCCTCCGGGCAACGTCCCCCGCACCCGCAGGGCACAGGGTCACCAGCGCCTGCTCACCCGCCGCGACCGGATCACGCTCGGCCTGATGGCGGGCGTGCCCACGGTCCTGCACGTGGCCCTCGTCTGGCTCACGGCCCTGGCCTCGATCGCGCTCGCCTTCACCACCTGGGACGGCATCGGCTTCGACGCCATCCAGTGGGTCGGCCTGCAGAACTTCCGGGAACTGTTCACCAACAACCCGCAGTTCTGGCCCGCCGTCGAGCACAACGTCATCTGGTTCGTCGTCCTGATCCTGATCCCCACCCCGCTCGGCCTGTTCCTGGCCGTGCAACTCGACAAGAGGATCCGCTTCAGCCGCGTCTACCAGACCGCGTTCTTCCTGCCGGTCGTCATGTCGCTCGCCGTCATCGGCTTCGTCTGGCAGCTGATCTACAACCCTGACACGGGTCTGATCAACAGCCTCGTCGGCGCCAACAAGCCCGGCCACTACATCGACTGGATCGGCGACCCGGACCTCAACCTCTGGGCCGTGCTGATCGCCGCGTCCTGGCGCCACACCGGCTACATGATGATCCTCTACCTGGCCGGCCTGAAGAGCGTCGACCCGTCGTTGCGCGAGGCCTCCGCGCTGGACGGCGCCAACGAGTGGCAGACGTTCAAGAACGTCATCTTCCCCACCCTGCGCCCGACCAACACCGTCGTCCTGGTCGTCACCATCATCGAGGCCCTGCGCGCCTTCGACCTGGTCTTCGTCTTCAACAAGGGCGCCGAGGGCACCGAGCTGCTCTCCATCCTGGTCACCAACAACATCATCGGCGAGTCCAGCCGCATCGGATACGGCTCCGCGATCGCCGTCGTCCTGCTGGTGATCTCCCTCGCGGTGATCGTCCCGTACCTGATCGCCACCTTCCGGAAGGAGCGGCAAGCGTGAGCACCCCCACCGTCGCGGCGCCGCTGAAGCAGCGCACCCCCCTGCGCCCCGCCCGGATCCTGCTGCACGTCTTCCTCGCCGGCACGGCCCTGGCCTGGCTCGCCCCGCTGCTGTGGGCGGTCTTCGCGGCCCTGCGCCCGTACAGCGAGACCAGCACCAGGGGCTACGTCTCCTGGCCCGACAAGCTCAGCCTCGACAACTTCGTCAACGCCTTCCAGCAGTCGGACATGCTGCACTACTTCGGCAACACGCTGCTGATCGCGGTGCCCGCCGTGCTGCTGACGCTGCTGCTGTCGTCGATGGTCGCCTTCTACGTCAGCCGCTTCGACTTCCGGCTCAACCTGTTCCTGCTGCTGGTCTTCACGGCGGGCAACCTGCTGCCGCAGCAGGTCATCATCACCCCGCTCTACCGGCTCTACCTGCTCGTCGACCTGCCGGGCATCACGACGAGCGGCAAGCTGTACGACTCCGCGCTCGGGCTGGTGCTGATCCACGTGGCGTTCCAGTCCGGCTTCTGCGCGTTCGTGCTGAGCAACTACATGCGCTCCCTGCCGCACGAGCTGACCGAGGCCGCCCTCGTCGACGGCGCCTCCGTGTGGCGGCTGTACTGGCAGATCACACTGCCGCTGTGCAAGCCGGCGATGGCCGCGCTGGCCACGCTGCTGTCCATCTGGATCTACAACGACTTCTTCTGGGCCATCGTGCTGATCTCCACCGGCGAGAACATGCCGATCACCTCGGCGCTGAACAACCTCTCCGGCCAGTACTTCACCGACCCCAACCTGGTCGCCGCCGGCGCCCTGCTCACCGCGATCCCGACACTCATCGTGTACTTCCTGCTCCAGCGGCAGTTCGTCAGCGGCCTCACGCTGGGCGCCAACAAGGGCTGACACCCCGTTCGTGAAAGAGACCCCCGTGCACCACCCCTTCACTCCCGTCGCCACCGTGCCCGTGGACGTCCGTACCGCCCGCGTCCACGAGGAGGGCTGGCAGTCCTGGAGCCCCAGCGGCACCTACGCCCTGGACGCGACGCCCTACCGCCCCACCGACGACAACTGGGCGACCGTCTGCTACCGGCCGGGCGTGAGCGTGCCGGACGGGGTCTTCCAGGGGGAGGGCCTGCTGGCCCTGGCACCCAAGGGCGAGGACGGACCCGTCGTGGTCTGCGCGGCGCTCGATCCGCTGTCGTCCGTACCCTCCATCCGGCTCCAGGTGCGCGACGGCCGTGCGGAGATCAGCGCCGACGGCAAGGTGGACCTCTACTCCTACCTCGGCCCCGGCGGCATCCAGGGAGCCCTCGCCGACTGGGCCGACAGCCTCGGCCTGGAGGCCCCCCGCCCCGCCCCGACCGCCTGGTGCTCCTGGTACGAGTACTTCACCGCCGTCACCGAGGACGACATCCACGAGAACCTCCGCGCGATGGACACCCTCGACCTGCCCGTCGACGTGGTCCAGATCGACGACGGCTACCAGAAGGCCCTCGGCGACTGGCTCACCCTCTCCGGCCGCTTCCGCTCCCGCGCCGGGATCGCGGACGCCATCCGCGCCCGGGGCCGCCGGGCGGGCATCTGGACGGCCCCCTTCCTGGTGGACCCGGCGAGCGACCTGGCCGCCGAGCACCCGGACTGGCTGGTCCGGGACGCGGGCGGCGGCTTCGCGCACGCCGGCCGCAACTGGGGCCACGACCTGCGCGTCCTGGACACCACCCACCCGGACGCGGCGGCCTACCTCACCGAGGTCTTCACCACCCTGCGCGCCGAGGGCTACGACTACTTCAAGGTCGACTTCCTCTACGCGGGTGCCCTGGACGGCGTACGGCACGCGTCCGCCGACGCCGTCCAGGCGTACCGCGCCGGCATCGAGCTGATCCGCGAGGCGATCGGCCCCGAGTCCTACCTGCTGGGCTGCGGCGCCCCGATCCTGCCCTCCCTCGGCCTGTTCGACGCCATGCGCGTCAGTCCGGACACCGCCCCGCACCGCCGCCCCGAGGCCGACGACTACAGCCAGCCCGGACAGGCGCCCGCCGAGTTCACCGGTGCCGCCCGCCAGTGGCAGCACGGCCGCCTCTGGACCAACGACCCCGACTGCCTCATGGCGCGCCCGGCGGTGGAGACCCGCGAGCAGTGGGCGGCGCACGTGGAGGCCACCGGCGGCCTGGTGGCCTCCAGCGACCGCCTGCTGTCCCTGGACGAGTGGGGCGTGACGACCACCCGCCGCCTGCTGGAAGGGGCCACTCGGTGAAGCGCTCCCTGTCCCTCCCCGGCATCGCCTACGGCGGCGACTACAACCCCGAGCAGTGGCCCGAGGAGGTCTGGGCCGAGGACGTCCGCCTGATGCGCGAGGCCGGGGTGACCCTGGTGAGCGTCGGCATCTTCTCCTGGGCGCTGCTGGAACCGTCCGAGGGCGTGTACGACTTCTCCCGCATGGACCGGATCCTGGACCTGCTCCACGCCAACGGCATCGCGGCGGACCTGGCGACCCCGACGGCGGCCCCGCCGGCGTGGTTCTTCCGCGCGCACCCCGAGGCCCTGCCCGTCGACCGTGACGGCCGCACCCTGTCCTACGGCAGCCGCCAGACGTTCTGCCCGTCGAGCCCCGCCTACCGCGAGGCGGCGCTGCGGATCGCACGGGAACTGGCCCGGCGCTACGCCGACCACCCGGCGGTCGTGATGTGGCACGTCCACAACGAGTACGGCTGCCACAACGCGGAGTGCCACTGCGACACGAGCGCCGAGGCGTTCCGCGCGTGGCTGCGCGACAGGTACACGACCCTGGACGCGCTCAACGAGGCCTGGGGCACGACGTTCTGGAGCCAGCGGTACCACGACTGGGACGAGATCCTCCCGCCGCGCGCGACGGGCGCGGTCCCCAACCCGACCCACCGGCTCGACTGGCGCCGCTTCTGCTCCGACGCACTGCTGGCCCTGTACACGGCGGAACGGGACGTGCTCCGGGAGGCCGCCCCGCTCACCCCCGCCACCACCAACTTCATGGTGATGCACAACTTCGACGCCCTCGACTACTGGCGCTGGGCCCCGGAGCTGGACATCGTCTCCAACGACCACTACCTGCGCTCCACCGACCCCGAGTCGGAGATCGACCTCGCGTTGAGCGCAGACCTCGTCCGCTCGCTCGCGGGCGGCCCCTGGCTGCTGATGGAGCACTCGACGGGCGCGGTGAACTGGCAACCGGTCAACCGGGCGAAGCGGCCGGGTGAGTTGCGGCGCAACGCCCTGGCCCATGTGGCGCGCGGCGCGGACGGCATCGCGTACTTCCAGTGGCGCGCGGCCAGGGCGGGCGCGGAGCAGTGGCACTCGGCGATGCTGCCGCACGCCGGGACGGACAGCCAGATCTGGCGGGACGTGGTCCGGCTGGGCGCCGACCTGAAGGCACTGTCGCAGGTGCGCGGCAGCGCGGGCACGGCCGAGGTGGCCGTCGTCTGGGACTGGAACGCCCGCTGGGCCCTGGAACTCCCCTCCCAGCCGAGCGAGGAGGTCCGCTACCTGGACACGGTCCGGTCCTGGTACGAGCCGCTGTGGCGGTCGGGCGTGGCCGTGGACTTCGTACGCCCCGACGCGGACCTGTCCGCCTACCGCCTGGTCCTGGCGCCCGCCCTGTATCTGGTCGACGACGCGGGCGCCGCCAACCTGACCGGTTTCGCGGAGCGCGGCGGCACCCTGGTGGTCGGCTTCCACAGCGGGATGGTCGACGAGAACTGCCATGTGCGGCTGGGGGGTTACCCCGGTGCCTTCCGTGCGGCGCTGGGTGTGCGGACGGACGAGCTGTTCCCGCTGCTGCCGGGGGAGACGCTGGGCCTGACCGGTGAGGTCCCGGCGGGCGCGAGCGCGACGCTGTGGTCCGAACGACTGCGGTTCGAAGGCGCCGAGGTGATCGCCGCGTACGCGGACGGCCCGCTGACCGGTGTCCCGGCCGTCACGAGGCACGGGTGGGGTGCGGGCACCGCCTGGTACCTGGCCACCCAGCCGGATGCGGTCACCCTGGCCGCGCTGCTGGACCGCATCCGCACGGAGGCGGGGGTGGAGCCGGTCCTGGACGGGATCCCCGAGGGCGTCGAGACCGCACGGCGCCGGGGCCAGGACGCGGACTACCTCTTCCTCATCGACCACGGAGGCCGGGGCGCCGAGCTCAGGGTCCCGTCCGGCGCCACCGAACTCCTCACGGGCGAGCGGATCGAGGACGGCGTGCTCACCCTGCCGCCCGGCGAGGTCGCCGTCGTACGGCACCCTCGCTGATCGCGGAGGACCACTCGGTACGGCCCGACCCGGCGCCCCCGCGCCCGCGCGGCGATCGCCTCCGGCCCGCCCGCGGGCAGGGGTCCGCCGCACCCGGGTGCCGGTGCGCCGCAGCGGCGGTGTCGCCGACGAGTGCGGGGCGCGGCACCTGTCCGGTGCCGCGCCCCGCAGCCGTCCCAGCGGTGGCTCAGCCGGCGGTCAGACCGCCTCCGCCTCCGGCAGCGTGCCCGTCCGCGCCGCCCGCGCGTACCAGTGGGCGCTCGACTTCGGTGTCCGCTCCAGCGTCACGTAGTCGACGTACACCGCGCCGAACCGCTTGGCATAGCCGTACGCCCACTCGAAGTTGTCCAGCAGCGACCACAGGAAGTAGCCCCGGACGTCCGCGCCGTCGGCGATGGCGCGGCGGACCGCCGACAGGTGGCCGTGCAGGTAGGCGATGCGCTCGGGGTCGTGGACCCTGCCGTCGGACTCGGGCTTGTCGTCGTAGGCCGCGCCGTTCTCCGTGATGTAGAGAGGCAGGCCCGGGGCCTCCTCGGTGTAGCGCATGATCAGCTCGTGCAGGCCCGACGGGTCGACCGTCCAGCCCATCTCGGTGCGCTCACCGGGGCTCTGGTGGAAGGCGACGTCGTCCACGCCCGGCCACGGCGAGTGCTCGCTCGCCCCGTGCCCGTCCGCCCGCGGCCCCTTCGCGGCCGGGTCCGCCGCCGACACCAGCGTGGGCGTGTAGTAGTTGAGGCCCAGCGCGTCCAGCGGCTGGTTGATCTGCGCCAGGTCGCCGTCCACGACGAACGACCAGTCCGTGACCGACTTCGTCGTCTCGAACAGCGACTGCGGGTAGGCGCCGTGCAGGATCGGGCCGTGAAAGACGCCGTTGGCCAGGTCGTCGATCTTCCGGGCCGCGGCCAGGTCCTCGGGACTCTGCGTGAGGGGCCGCACCACCGCGGAGTTGAGGGCGAGGGCGACCGAGTTGCGGGCCGGCATCACCGACCGCAGGGCCGACGCGGCCAGGCCGTGCCCCAGATTGAGGTGGTGCGCGGCACGCAGCGAGGCCGCCGGGTCCGTGCGGCCGGGCGCGTGCACACCGGAGGCGTAGCCCAGGAAGGCGCTGCACCACGGCTCGTTGAGCGTCATCCACTGCTCGACGCGGTCGCCGAGCGCCTCGCCGACGATCTGCGCGTACTCGGCGAAGTGGTACGCCGTGTCGCGCTCCGGCCAGCCGCCCGCGTCCTCCAGCTCCTGCGGCAGGTCCCAGTGGTACAGGGTGATGGCCGGCTTGATGCCGTGCGCCAGCAGCTCGTCCACCAGGCGGCGGTAGAAGTCCAGTCCGCGCTGGACGGCCGGGCCGCGGCCGGTCGGCTGCACCCGGGGCCAGGAGATGGAGAAGCGGTAGGCGTCCAGGCCCAGCTCCGCCATCAGCGCCACGTCCTCGCGGTAGCGGTGGTAGTGGTCGACAGCGATGTCACCGTGGTCGCCGTCGACCGTCTTGCCCGGGGTATGGCTGAAGGTGTCCCAGATCGACGGGGTGCGCCCGTCCTCCCGCACCGCCCCCTCGATCTGGTACGCGGAGGTCGCGGCGCCCCAGAGGAAGGCGGAAGGAAAGGTCACCGGGGTCACCGGCTTCTCGGAGTCAGGCATGGAAGCGCTCCCATTGGTGGTCGTGGAGACCGACGGATGAAGGGGGAGGGAAACGGAGGACAAGGGGCCGAGGCGGCGGTGACCCGGCCCCCGAAGACGTACGGGACGCGCCGGGTGTCAGCCCTTGACCGCGCCCTGCATGATGCCACCCACGATCTGCTTGCCGAAGATCGCGAAGACCAGCAGCAACGGCACCGTACCCAGGAAGGCACCCGCCATGATCAGCGACTGGTCGGGGGTGTAGCCGCGGCCCAGGCCCGCGATCGCGACCTGCACGGTCGGGTTGCCGGTCTGGGTCAGCACCAGGAACGGCCACAGGAAGTCGTTCCAGGCCTGCACGAACATCAGCATGCCCAGCACGGCCATGGCGGGCCGCGCGGCCGGGAACACCACGTGCCAGATCACGCGCCAGCTGCTCGCGCCGTCCACCCGGGCCGCCTCGATGATCTCGTCCGGCAGCGCCTGGATCAGGTACTGCCGCATGAAGAACACACCGAACGCGCTGACCAGCGACGGGAAGATCACCGCCTGGAGCTGGTCGGTCCAGTCCAGTTTGGCGACCATCATGTACAGCGGGATGACGCTGAGCTGCGGCGGCACCATCATCGTGCCGATCACGATCAGCATCATGGCGTTGCGGCCCTTGAACCGCAGCTTGGCGAAGGCGAACCCGGCGATCGTCGACAGGAACACGATGGTCGCCGCCGACACCCCCGCCACGATCGTGGTGTTCAGGAACGCCTCACCGAGGTTGGCGTCCCGCCAGGCGATCTCGAGGTTCTTGAAGAGGTTGGAGCCGAACCAAAACGGCGGCGGGGTCTCCGCCAGCCGCTGGTTGTCCCGGGAGGCGGCGATCGCCGTCCACACCAGCGGGAACAGCGAGCCGATGGTGAACAGGGCCAGGATCACGTACGCGATCGGGCCGGCGTGCAGTGTCCCGCCCGCCCGGGCGGACTTGGGCAGACGCGAGCGCGTCTGCTCCTTGGCGGGCGTCGTGTCGGGCGGCGTCACAGTCGTCGTCACGGCCGGTACTCCTTAACTACTGGCGCGCAGCCGGCGCGAGATGACGTAGTTGACGATGCCGACGACGATCAGGATCAGGAACATCGTCCACGCGATCGCCGAGGCCCGGCCCAGGTGCTGGTTGACCCAGCCCTGCTCGTACAGGTACAGGCCCAGCGTCTGGAACTGGTGCTCCGCACCGCCGGAGGCGCCCTTGTTCGCGTCGAACAGCAGCGGTTCACCGAAGACCTGGCTGGCGCCGATGGTCGACACGACGACCGTGAACAGGATCGTCGGCCGCAGCGACGGCAGCGTCACATGGAAGAACTGCTGCCAGCGGTTGGCCCCGTCCAGGGCCGCCGACTCGTACAGGTCCTGCGGGATGGCCTGCATCGCCGCCAGGTAGATCAGCGCGTTGTAGCCGGTCCAGCGCCAGATGATGATGGTCGAGACGGCGATCTGGGAGGGCCACTTGTCGTTCTGCCAGTCGATGTGGTCGATGCCGACCTGGTTCAGAACCCAGTTGATCATGCCGTAGTCGCGGCCGAAGAGCAGCACGAACACCAGGGAGGCGGCGGCGATCGAGGTCGCGTACGGCGCGAGCATCACGACCCGGTAGAAGGTCGAGCCTCGCAGCTTGTAGTTGAGGATGTGGGCGATGCCCATCGCCATCAGCAGCTGCGGAACGGTCGAGATGACGCCGATGGTCAGGGTGTTCTTCGCCGCGTTCCAGAAGAAGTCGTCGTCGAAGATGCGCGTGTAGTTGCGCAGCCCCACCCAGTTCATGTCGGTCGGCGCCGTCAGCTCCACCTGGTGCAGCGAGGCCCAGCCCGTGTAGATCAGCGGGAACAGACCGAACGCGACGAACAGCAGGAAGAACGGCGAGACGAAGGCGTACGGGCTCCAGCGCACGTCCCGCTGCCAGCGGCGGGACAGCCGGGCCCGGCGGCGCTCGTCCACCGGGACGGCCCCCTTGCCCGGGGCCGGGCGGGCCGGGGCCGCGCCCCCCTCCTCGGCGGGGGGCGCGGCGGTGTCGTGACGGGTGGCCATACGGGTCACTTGTCCAGGTTGTTGTCGATGGTCTTGGTCGCCGTCTCCCAGGCCTCCTCCGGCGACTTGCCCTTCGTCACCAGGACCAGGCCGTTGTCGTTCAGGCTCGACCCGATGATCTGGTCCTTGGGTCCGATGACCTGGACCGGGCTGGTCTTCGCGGCCTCGGCGAAGATCTTGCCGATGGGGGCGTCACCGGTCATCTTGTTCTTCGCGTTCTGCACCGCGGGGGTGTCGTAGGCGGACGGCGTGCTCGGGAAGCTGCCCCGCTTCTCGAACAGCTTCGCCTGCTGCTCCGGCGCGGTCAGCCAGGCGGCCAGTTCCGTGGCCTCCTTCACGTGCTTGCCGCTCTTCGGCACGGTCAGGAAGGAGCCGCCCCAGTTGCCGGACTTGGGCGCGGGGGCGACGTCCCACTTGCCCTGGTTCTCCGGCTTCGACTTGCTCTCGATGTACCCGAGCATCCACGGCGGGCAGGACATCGCGGCGAACTTGCTGTTGGCGATCGTGGAGTCCCAGGCCGGCTGGAACTGCGACTGGGCGCCGACCAGACCGTCCTCGGCGGCCTTCGCGGTCAGCATGAAGGCGTCCTTGACGACCGGGTTCTCCTTGTAGATGACCTTGCCGGACTCGTCGTAGAACCGGACCTTCTCACTGCTGAGGATCGCGCTCATCAGGCCACCGGGGGAGTCCATGAAGGTGGTGCCCTTGGGCGCCTTCTTCTTGTACTCCTGGCCGACGTCGACCAGCTTCTGCCAGTCGCCCGCCCACATCTTCGCCAGCTCGTCGCGGTCGGTGGGCAGCCCGGCCTTCTCGAAGAGGTCCTTGCGGTAGCAGATCGCCATCGGGCCCACGTCCGTGCCGAGACCGATGGTCTGGCCGTCCTTGGTGGTGGCCTGCTGCCACTTCCAGTCCAGGAAGTCGTCCTTCTTCACGCCCGGTGCCTTGGAGAGGTCCTCGAGCTTGCCCGCCTGCGTGCTGACGACCTCGGCGATGTTGCCGACTTCGACGCCCTGGATGTCCATCAGGCCGCTGTTGGTGGTCAGGTGGTTGACGAGCGCCGGGTAGTAGTTCTCGTTGCGCTCGGTGACGTTCTCCTGGATCTTGATGTTCGGGTGGAGCTTCTCGTACTCGGCGTAGAGACCGGCCTCCTTGAAGCCGAAGGTGCCGAAGAGACCCAGGGTGATGACGGTCTTGCCGTCGCCACCGCCCGACGAGTCGGAACCGTTGCCGCCGTCGTCGGCACAGCCGGCCAGCAGCCCGGCGCCCAGCGACGCGACGGCCGCCAGCACTACCGCCTTACGTGCTCGCATCTGAGGTCCTCCTGTTGCCCTGACGTGCCGACCCCCCGGGCCAACGGCATGGTTGGGCCCTTTTTACTCGCTGCGGCTCGGGCGGGGAACGTGCGGGATGTGTATGTGTCAGGTACCGTGGGAGCGCTCCCACCAGTGATGTGTTGAAGGGTTGCCGGTCGGAGCGGGGGTGTCAAGGGAGCGAGCGCCGAGAAATGCGTTCAGTTATCGGGCTGTTAACTGGACCCGTGGGCCGGTACGAATGCTTCCGTGACTGACTCGTTTCAGCCACCGGACCACTCGCGCGGGGTGCCGT
Source organism: Streptomyces bullii (assembly GCF_042657145.1). Classification (NCBI taxonomy): domain Bacteria; kingdom Bacillati; phylum Actinomycetota; class Actinomycetes; order Kitasatosporales; family Streptomycetaceae; genus Streptomyces; species Streptomyces bullii. The sequence continues at coordinate 678,372 of NZ_JBHSNY010000001.1, read as the reverse complement.
GCGGGCCCAAGCGGAGGTCCGGGAAGCACCGGCTCCGGGGAGCGGTCACCCCCTCTGACGGGGCTGTTAGATTCCAGGCCAGCGTGACACACGACGGAAGGCGGAGCCCATGGCAAGCCACGGAGCGCGGGGCCGGAGCGGAGGCCGGCCCACCCTCGAAGAGGTGGCGGCGCGCGCCGGAGTCGGCCGCGGCACCGTCTCCCGGGTGATCAACGGCTCGCCCCGGGTCAGCGACGCGACCCGTGCGGCCGTCGAGGCGGCGGTCGCGGAACTCGGCTACGTCCCGAACACCGCCGCCCGCGCCCTGGCCGCCAACCGCACCGACGCGATCGCCCTGGTCGTGCCCGAGCCGGAGACCCGGTTCTTCGCGGAGCCGTACTTCTCGGACATGCTCAAGGGCGTCGGGGCCGAGCTGTCCGAGACGGAGATGCAGCTGCTGCTGATCTTCGCCGGCAGCGACCGGGAGCGCCGCAGGCTCGCCCAGTACCTGGCGGCCCACCGCGTGGACGGCGTCCTGCTGGTTTCCGTCCACGCCGACGACCCGCTGCCGGACCTGCTGGCCCAGCTGGAGATCCCGGCGGTGATCAGCGGTCCCAGATCGGCGGGGGAGACGCTCACCTCCGTGGACTCGGACAACTACGGCGGTGCCCGCCAGGCCGTCGAACACCTGCTGGAGCGCGGCCGTCACCGTATCGCCCACATCACCGGCCGCCTCGACGTCTACGGCGCCCAGCGACGTATCGACGGCTACCGCGAGGCCCTGCGCGATGCGGGCCACGAGGTGGACGAACTCCTCATCGAGTCGGGCGACTTCACGGAGGAGGGCGGTCGCCGCGCGATGGCGGCGCTCCTGGACCGCCGTCCCGATCTGGACGCGGTGTTCGCGGCCTCGGACGTCACCGCGGCCGGCGCCCGCCAGGCGCTGCGCGAGGCGGGCCGCCGCATCCCCGACGACGTGGCGCTGGTCGGCTACGACGACTCCGCCATCGCCCGCCACATGGACCCGCCGCTGACCAGCGTCCGCCAGCCGATCGAGGAGATGGGCCGCAGGATGATCGACCTCCTGCTGAGCGAGATCGCCGACCGCCGCCCGCCGGCGTCGCGTGGGCTGGAGCGGCGGCAGGTGGTGCTGGCGACGGAGCTGGTGGCGCGGGCGTCGTCGTGAGCGGCCAGGGTGGTGATGCCGTGGCGCGCCGACGGGTCGCACGCTGGGCCTGCACCTGGACGCGGGAGACGAGGAACGGGCCTGGCGGGGTACGGCGGAACAGCTCGCGGTGGTGGAACGTGCCACGCGCGCCGCTCAGGAGGAACGGTTCGACTCACGGGACTTGGCGGCGGTCTGGCGGGCGGTGACCCCGGGGAGGTGGCTCGGCGCCCTGGGGACGAACCGGCCCAGGCCGAACGGGGGCACGGTGCCGTGGCAGGACGGCGCCGACCCCGAGGAGTTGGAGCGGTACGTCCGTGACGCGGCCGGCACCGTCTGACACCCGGCACCTGCCGTATCGGCGGCGTCGTCGACACGCGCCTGCGGATGCGCGGCGTCACCGGGCTGCGGCTGGCCGGACCCGTCCGTCATGCCTGTCATCAGCCGCGGCCACCCGCAGGACGTCGTGGTGTCCGTCGCCGAGTGCGCCGCCGATCTGATCCGTCAGGGCGGGTAAGCGGTGTCCGTCCCCCGGCCGCCGTGCCCGCCCGCCGTCCCGTGCGGCGTTCCAGGGACCTGACGTTCTCCCAGGTCACGGGCGGTTCCTACGTTCCAGCGTCCCGGAAATCCGGCAGAAGTGGCTCCTGGGACAGCGTGTGGCACAGGCTTGAGCCGTTCGAACACGCCGCCGACCCGCCAACACGGCGAGGGACGCGCTCAGTTCGCCTTCACCACGAAACGACTCGCTCCGGCGGGACCGAGCGAGAACCCAAAAACGGAATATCACCTTCCGAAACGTCACAGAGAGAAGCCACATCATGCGTATCGCCCACCGCGTCACCACCCGTGCGGCCGCCTCCTCCATGGTCGTCGCCGCCCTGGCGCTCGTCGGCGTCCAGGCCGCCGCGCAGACGGCCTCGGCTGCGCCGAAGAAGACGGCCGTCGTCACCACTCCCTGCACCACGGCCAACACCAAGCTGACCGTCAGCGAGGTGTCCCGCCCGATCAACCACCTGCTGCTGACGGCCACCAACACCAGCACCAAGCCGTGCAACGCCTACGGCGCGCCGTACCTCGGCTTCGGCGCCAACGCCCAGGCGGCCGTCCCGTGGCTGGAGGACAGCCAGCCCCAGGCCGTGGTCACACTCGCCCCCGGCGAGTCCGCTTACGCCGGCATCGGGACGTACAGCCCGGACGGCGGTAAGGGCACCACCCACAAGACGCTGGACGTGGTCTTCGCCGGCAGGGCGATGGACGGCTCCACCGGCAAGCCCCAGACCCTGAAGCTTCCGAACGGCGGCACCTACGTCAACAGCTCCGCCTTCGTCACCTACTGGCAGGACGACGTGGCCGACGCCCTCTACTGGTGAGCCACCGGCCGCCCGCGGCACCGCCCCTGACCCGGTGGTGCCGCGGGCGGCGCCGACGCCGAGGCGTTCGCCGGGTGCTGTGCGCGCAGCACGGCAAGCCGCTGCTGCGATAGGCGGCCCGGCTGCTTTGGGTGACCGGCCCAGGGCCGAGCACATCCTGCGGGAGGGCGTGCGCCATGGGTGGAAGGGAGAGCCCTTCTCGAAGATCCCGGGTGGCCATCGGTGTGGCCACGAAGAGAACGAGAGAGGCCGATGACCCATTACCCAGGTCATCGGCCTCTCTACGGAGGGTGAGTGACGGGACTCGAACCCGCGGCATCCTGGACCACAACCAGGTGCTCTACCAGCTGAGCTACACCCACCATGGCCGGCGTGGGAATCAGTCGCTTCCCCGACCGGCCGAGAAAAAGTGTACAGGGTCCGAAGGGGTGCTCGCGCCCGGCTTTCGCGGCGCCCCTCCGAGAGGCCCTGTCACGCCTGCTGAGCGGGCAGGACGTGCTTCGCGGCGATCGTCCTGGCGGTGTCGGAGTCGGGGCCGGGCTGCGGGACGAAGATGGCCTCGCGGTAGTAGCGCAGTTCGGCGATGGACTCGCGGATGTCGGCGAGGGCGCGGTGGTTGCCGTTCTTCTCGGGGCTGTTGAAGTACGCGCGCGGGTACCAGCGGCGGGCCAGCTCCTTGATCGAGGAGACGTCGACGATCCGGTAGTGGAGGTAGTCCTCCAGCGTCGGCATGTCGCGCAGCAGGAAGCCGCGGTCCGTGCCGACCGAGTTGCCGCACAGCGGGGCCTTGCCGGGTTCCTTGACGTACTCCTTCACGTACGCCAGGACCTGCTCCTCGGCGTCCTTCAGGGTCGTGCCGTTCGGGAGCTCCGAGAGCAGCCCGGACGCGGTGTGCATCTGACGCACCACCTCCGGCATCGTCTCCAGGGCCGAGTCCGGCGGACGGATGACGATGTCCACGCCCTCGCCGAGCACGTTCAGCTCGGAGTCGGTGACGAGGGCGGCCACCTCGATGAGCGCGTCGTCGGACAGCGAGAGGCCGGTCATCTCGCAGTCGATCCACACCATGCGATCGTTCATGCGTCCAACCCTACGGCGCGCCGCCACGCGCTGAGCCCGTCGTGCGCGGTCGCGGTGCCCGGCGGTGAGCGGGGTGCGGCGGACACGGTGAGCGTGTCAGGGACGCCGGGAGGGCAGGTGGGGGCCGCACGGTCAGGACGATCGAGCGTGCTGGGCCAGACTGATCTCGCCACGCGGGCCGATCAGTCCTGGCCGACGAACGGGCCGGGGGCGTCACCCCCGGCCCGTCGCCGTCACGTCATGTTCCGCTGCGTTGGCCCGGCAAACTCGCCCGGCTGTGGAGGTACGCCTCGCGGCCGTGGTCCGACGACGCCGAGGCGGACAGCGGCGCCGACGAGCCGACGGCGCTCGCCGCCGTACGGCGGGACTGCATCGGCACCGGGCTCTCCGGGTGCGAGGCGGCGGCGGGCGACTGGCCCGGCTGACCCGCGTGTCCCTGCTGGCCCGCGTGCCCCCCGCCCGGCTGGCCCTGCTGCCCGGCCGGTCCCGACGTGGCCGGCGAGCCGTCGGTGTCCTGCGGCCGCTCGCCCTGGGGGCGCCGGGCGCGGTACGCCGCCCGGTACGCGGCCGGGGAGGAGCCCAGCTGGCGGCGGAAGTGGCCGCGCAGCGCCACCGGGGAGCGGAAGCCGCAGCGGCCCGCCACCTCGTCCACCGAGTAGTCCGACGTCTCCAGCAGCCGCTGCGCCTGCAGCACCCGCTGTGTGATCAGCCACTGCAGCGGCGCGCTGCCGGTCAGCGAACGGAAGCGGCGGTCGAACGTACGCCGGCTCATGTACGCGCGTGCCGCCAGCGTCTCCACGTCGAACTGCTCGTGGAGGTGCTCCAGCGCCCAGGCGACGACCTCGGCGAGCGGGTCGGCGCCGATCTCCTCGGGTAAAGACCTGTCGAGGTAGCGCTCCTGGCCTCCCGACCGGCGCGGCGGGACCACCAGACGGCGGGCCAGGGCCCCTGCCGCCTCGTTGCCGTGGTCCGTGCGCACGATGTGCAGGCACAGGTCGATGCCGGCCGCCGTGCCCGCCGACGTCAGTACGTCTCCGTCGTCCACGAACAGCTCCCGTGGATCGACGTGCACCGACGGGTAGCGCTTGGCCAGCGTCGGCGCGTACATCCAGTGTGTGGTCGCGGGTCGGCCGTCCAGCAGGCCCGCCGCCGCGAGGACGAAGGCGCCCGTGCACAGCCCGACGATGCGGGCGCCCTCCTCATGGGCCCGGCGCAGTGCGTCGAGCGCGTCGTCCGGCGGTGGCGAAGTGATCGAGCGCCAGGCCGGCACGACGACCGTGCCCGCGCGCGAGATCGCTTCCAGGCCATGCGGTGCGGTGAGTTCCAGGCCCCCTGTGGTCCGCAGCGGGCCTTCCTCGCCGGCACACACCAACAGGCGGTAGCGCGGCACGCCGGCGTCCTGGCGGTCGATTCCGAACACCGACAGCGGAATGGAACTCTCGAAGATGGGGCCGCCGCTGAACAGCAGCACCGCGACGATCTCCTTGCGGCGTCGCCCGGACAGCTTCCGGGCTGCGCCTTCCGGCGCGGCAGTGGAGTCGTGGCTCATACTGCTAAGCCCCCCTCGGTGGTCGCGGCTCCTCGGTTGTGTCGCTCCTGCACGTTTCCCCTCGGTCCTGCACGAGTCCCCCGCCGTAGACAGTCAAGATCGAATCTACTGTGTCGCGTCGCGCCGAGGTGGCCGGTTCGGCACTCGGCGCATTGTCGACTTGGCAACTTGGCGTGAAGCATTCGATCACGAAGCGTTGCACTCGGGGAGGGCGCAAGGAAGTGCGCCTCGTCGCGGTGGCCAATCCACGTAGGGTGCGCAGGGCCCCTGAGGCCCTTTCCGTGCAGGTGGAACGGGGGGTGCGGGGTGGTGACGGCGGGGGATGCACGAGAACCAGAAGTTGGCTGAAAACCGGCGTTCGTGTGCGCGGAAACCGGTCAGCCGACCGGTGTATCTCCCCCGCTGTGCCGTGCGCCCCTGTGAGCTCCCGTTCCGGTCCGCTGGTGCCGGCCCCGGTGGACCGAGCGGTCCTCGGCGAGCAGGCGGGCCGCGCCGCGCTCGGACTGCCGCAGCAGGACGCGGCAGACGCCCGTGACGGCCGCGAGACCGAGCGCTGTACCGGCGGCGCCGGCCAGGGAGCTGCCGTACCAGAGCAGGACGACCGGGACGAGCAGGCAGCTGAAGGCCGCCCAGCGCACCACGTCGGTCACGGTGTCGCGGGACGGCGTGGTCGCGCGGTCTGCCCCGGAAGGGCGACGGCGTCCGGACATGGGGGCTCCCTGTGGCGTGGCTCACGGTGTTCAACGCCCGGCCGAACCGTCGGTCACTGTGCGTCCGCAGGTCGCGGCTCCCTCCCGGGGGTGCGCGCATCCCGTGCAAACCGCTGTACAGCGCAGCAACCATTGCGTTCCGGGCGCCCCCTCGTGCATGCTCCCCTGAACCCGCCACGGAGGGTGCGCGGGCTCTGGGCGAAGGAGGCGTGCCGCCGTACCCTTGGGGGTATGGGGTTGGGAAGATGATTCCCGGACACAGCTCCGCCGCACACTGTCGTCCCACCCAACAAGGATCACAACGCCGAGACAGCCATGGCCGGTCACGAATTCTTCGAACCCGCGGACCGCAAGCGGCCGGTCGCCGACCCGACGGCGGCCGATCCCCTGGCGGCGGAAGAGCCACGCCATTCGTGCGACCCCGCCTTCAGGCACGGCGTCGTCGTCGGCTTCGACGGCTCCACCTCCAGTGAACGTGCTCTCGCGTACGCGATCGGCATGGCGCAGCGCTCCGGCTCGGGCCTGATCATCGTCCACGTGGCCAACCGGCTGCCCACCACCGTGTGGGCGGGCTGCGAGCCGCCGGTCTTCGTCGACGTCCCCGACCACCGCACCGAGGTGCTGGGGCTGGAACTCGCCTGCGCGGACTACCTCGCCGAGGTGCCGTGGATCCTGGTCGAGCGCGGCGGTGACATCTGCCACGAACTCGAAGAGGTGGGCCGGGAGTACGAGGCCGACGCGATCGTGGTCGGCTCCACCCACGGCATCGCGGGGCGCATCTTCGGCTCCGTCGCCGGGCGGCTCGCCAAGCGGGCGCAGCGCCCCGTCGTCGTCATTCCCTGAGTCTCGACCGAGCGTCAACTCCCTTGCGCCCTGCGGGAACCTACTCGTGCGTAGAGGTGTTTGTGCCCTTGTGAAGGGCATATACCGGTCACCGCACGACTGCACCTGCACGAAGGGAGCCCGCCGTGGACAAAGACGTCTCCGCGGGAAGCGGAATCACCACCGTGGCCGGTCGACTGGCCCTCGGAATCACCCTGTTGGCCTTCGGGCTGGGGCATACCGCCGTGATCGACGGTGTGTCGGCGGCTGACGCGGTGTCAGTCGCCCAGTATGTGGGCGGTATCGCCCTCTTCGTCGCCGGGCTGGTGGCGCTCCGCGAGGGTGACGCCGCCGGTGGTACGGCGTTCTCGGTGCTCGGGGCGCTGTGGTTCACCTGGGCCGTGTCGGCCGAGGCCGCCGGCCATGCGGCGGGGCTGTTCCTGCTGCTGTTCGCCCTTGTCGTGCTGTCCCTGACCGTGGCCGGTGGTGACCAGCTCGGCAGGGCGACGTACGGGCTGTTCTTCGTCTCGCTGCTGCTTCTCGCGCTGGGAAGCTTCGCCGACAACGGGAGTCTCGCCAAGGTCGGCGGCTGGTTCGCCGTGGCGGCGGGGGCCGTGGCCTGGTACGCGGCGACCGCGGCGCCGGCGCACTGGCCTACGGCGCTTCCGAGGCGTGCTGCCGGCCGGGGAGTGACGGCCACCGGCTAGTCGGCAGCCGAGCCGGGGTTCGGGCGGCCCCGGCGTGATGAGCGGACCCCCCGTGTGCGGTGGCAGCACGTGGGGGTCCGTTCCGTCGTCCGGCCTGGGACGGCGCTCTACTCCACCGTCACCGACTTGGCGAGGTTCCTCGGCTTGTCGATGTCCCGGCCGAGGGTCAGCGCCGTGTGGTAGGCGAGGAGTTGGAGCGGGATGCCCATGAGGATCGGGTCCAGTTCGTCCTCGTTCTTCGGGACGACGATGGTGTGGTCGGCCTTCTCCTGGCTCTGGTGGGCGACGGCGAGGATCTGGCCCTGGCGGGCCTTGATCTCCTCCATGGCCGCGCGGTTCTTCTCCAGCAGGTCGTCGTCGGGGACGATCGCGACCGTCGGCAGGGCCGGCTCGATCAGCGCCAGCGGACCGTGCTTGAGTTCGGAGGCCGGGTAGGCCTCGGCGTGGATGTACGAGACCTCCTTGAGCTTCAGGGAGGCCTCACGGGCCACCGGGTAGCCCCGGACGCGGCCGATGAAGAGCATCGAGCGGGCCTCGGCGAACTGCTCGGCCAGCTTCTTGATCTCCTCCTCCTGCTCCATGATCTCGGCGATCTGCCCGGGCAGCTTGCGCAGGCCCTCGATGATCCGCTTGCCGTCCCGGACGGACAGGTCACGGGTGCGGCCCAGGTGCAGGGCGAGCAGGGCGAAGGCGACCGTGGTGTTCGTGAAGCACTTGGTCGACACGACACAGACCTCGGGGCCGGCGTGCACGTAGATGCCGCCGTCGGCCTCGCGGGCGATCGCGGAGCCGACCACGTTGACCACGCCCAGCACCCGCGCGCCCTTGCGCTTCAGCTCCTGCACGGCGGCCAGCACGTCGTACGTCTCACCGGACTGGGAGACCGCGATGTACAGGGTGTCGGGGTCGACGACCGCGTTGCGGTACCGGAACTCCGAGGCCGGCTCGGCGTCCGCGGGGATGCGGGCCAGCTCCTCGATCATCTGGGCGCCGATCATGCCCGCGTGGTAGGAGGTTCCGCAGCCGAGGATCTTCACGCGGCGGATCTTGCGGGCCTCGCGGGCGTCCAGGTTCAGGCCGCCGAGGTGCACGGTGGAGAAGCGGTCGTCGATACGGCCGCGCAGTACGCGGTCCACGGCGTCGGCCTGCTCGTGGATCTCCTTGTGCATGTAGGTGTCGTGGCCGCCCATGTCGTACGAGGCGGCCTCCCACTCCACGGTGGTCGGCTCGGACGTCGTCCGGGTGCCCTCGGTGGTGTAGGTGCGGAAGTCGTCGGCCTTGAGGGTGGCCATCTCGCCGTCGTCGAGGGTGACGATCTGGCGGGTGTGGGCGACCAGGGCGGCGATGTCGGAGGCGACGAACATCTCCTTCTCGCCGATGCCGAGGACGACCGGGGAGCCGTTGCGCGCGACGACGATCCTGTCGGGGAAGTCGGCGTGCAGCACGGCGATGCCGTACGTGCCCTCGATCAGGCGGAGGGTCTCGCGGACCTTGTCCTCCAGCTTCGTCGCCTGCGAGCGGGCGATCAGGTGCGTGAGGACCTCGGTGTCGGTCTCGGAGAGGAACTCGACGCCGTCCGCCTCCAGCTTGCGGCGCAGGTCGGAGGCGTTGTCGATGATGCCGTTGTGGACGACGGCGACCTTGCCCTCGGCGTCCAGGTGCGGGTGGGCGTTGACGTCGGAGGGCGCGCCGTGGGTGGCCCAGCGGGTGTGGGCGATGCCGGTCGTGCCCTTGAAGCGCGCGGGGACCTTGGCCTCCAGGTCGCGGACCCGGCCCTTGGCCTTGACCATCTTCAGGCCCGCCGTCTTCGGGGACGTGACGACGATGCCCGCGGAGTCGTACCCGCGGTACTCCAGGCGCTGCAGCCCCTCCAGCAGCAGGGGAGCGACGTCACGCTTCCCGATGTAACCGACAATTCCGCACATGTAGATGGTCCCCTAGCCGTAAACGATGCGGCGCAGCTGGCGGAGCGTGAGCTCCGGCGGTGCCACCGCCCGGTATTTCAGGTCCGCCCCGATCCGTTCGAAGATCGTCGCGTTCACCAGGCCCTGGGCCTGGAGCTCGCGGTGGCGGCGACGGACGTACTCCTCGGTCGTCTCGTCGAAGTAGGCGAGCACGTCCTGGACCACGCGCAGCGCCTCGCCCCGGCTGAGGGGCGTGGACCGCGTCAGATGATCAACGAGTTCGTCGTGCACTCGGTAGATCCTGGGGTACCGGCGGCGCTTTCGCAAGATTCCTGCCCGATTCCGGGCAGGAGGCGCCGTCTTCAGTCGCCGATGGAGACTTCGGTCACATTCGCTTGAGGATCGCCTGCTTGGCGAGGGTGAACTCCTCGTCCGTCAGCACCCCGGTGCGGTGCAGTTCGCCGAGCTCGCGCAGCCGGCGCAGCAGCGCGTCGTGGTCGTCCTCGGCGGCGGGCGCGGCCTGCCGGGGTGCCTCCGGCTCCGGGGGGCGGGCCTCCGTGGCGGCGGTCTGGGCCGGATGCGGCAGGCGGGCCTGCACGGCGGCCGCGACGAGCGCCATCAGCGGGTCCTTCCTGAACCCCCACAGCTCCACCGCGTTGGGGTCGTACTTCGCGGGCGCCTTCGTGGGCGCGTTGCGCACGGTGAAGCGCAGGTGACCGTTCTCCAGGCCGACCGCCGGCTGCCACTCCACGGCGGTGATGTCGGCGACGGCGAGGGTGCGGGTGCCCGCGGCGGCCTTGGCGTCCTCCGTCTTCCAGTTCCACTCCAGGCGTATCCGCTCGCCGTCGAAGCTCGCGGTGCCGTCCCCGGCCGACACGGAGAGCGGTACGGCGGGGCCCGGCAGCAGGTACTCACCCACCGGCTCGGACGGCACCTCGTCCAGGAGCAGCGCGTTGCGGACCTCGTCGGTGAAGTACTCGGCGACGCCGTGGCGGTCGGACTCCACGATCAGCTGGTACGGGTCGTGGGGCTCGGTGAGCCGTCCGCCGGTCGCGTGCAGCAGCGGGTCGGCGCCGTCCCGCAGCCGTAACCGGAGCCGCCCCGCCTTCTTCCCGTGCTCGAACGATATTCCCGCCAACGCCCCCAGCGGCACGACGAGTTCGCCCAGGGTCTTGCGCAACAGGCTGACGTTCTTGTCCCGTCCGGGAGTCAGGCGCAGGGCGTCCCCGTCGAAGCTCCACGTGCCGTCCTTCTGGATGATTTCCGCCATGCGGGGATTGTTTCACTCGATCTGCGGGAGAGTGGTCTCTACCAATCCTGAAGGGAGCGCATGTGAGACGGCACCACAGAACGACTCCCCGTACGACCCGAGTTCTCGGATCGCTGCTGCTCGTCGCGGCAGCCGGTGTCTTCGCCGTCGGGGCGACACCGGCGTCACCGGCGGCACCGGACCAGCGGTCCGCGGTCCCACTGAACCGGGTGGTCCCGGCCCCCGCGTCGGTCGAGCCCGGCGGTTCCCCGTACCGCATCACGCCCGGCACGCACATCCGCGTCGACGGCTCCCGCGAGGCCCACCGCGTCGGCCGGTACCTCGCGGACCTGCTGCGCCCCTCGACCGGCTACCGCCTGCCGGTCACCGCGCACGGCCCGGGCGGCATCCGACTGCGGTTGGCAGAGGGCGACTTCGGCCCCGAGGGCTACCGGCTGGACAGCGGCCACCGGCACGTCACCATCAGCGCCGGGACCCCGGCCGGCCTCTTCCTCGGCGTGCAGACCCTGCGCCAACTCCTCCCGCCGGCCGTCGAGAAGGACTCCGTGCAGCCCGGGCCCTGGCTGGTCGCGGGCGGCACCATCACGGACACCCCGCGCTACGGCTGGCGCGGCGCCATGCTCGACGTCTCCCGCCACTTCTTCACCGTCGACCAGGTCAAGCGCTACATCGACCAGCTCGCCCTCTACAAGATCAACAAGCTGCATCTGCACCTCAGCGACGACCAGGGCTGGCGCATCGCCGTCGACTCCTGGCCGCGCCTGGCCACCCACGGCGGCTCCACCCAGGTCGGCGGCGGCCCCGGCGGCTACTACACCAAGGACCAGTACAAGGAGATCGTGCGGTACGCCGCCTCCCGGTACCTGGAGGTCGTCCCCGAGATCGACATGCCGGGCCACACCAACGCGGCCCTCGCCTCCTACGCCGAGCTCAACTGCGACGGCGTGGCGCCCCCGCTCTACACCGGCACCGACGTGGGCTTCAGCTCGCTGTGCGTCTCCAAGGAGATCACGTACGACTTCGTCGACGACGTCATCCGTGAAGTCGCGGCCCTCACCCCCGGACGCCACCTGCACATCGGCGGCGACGAGGCGCACTCCACCAGCCACGCCGACTACGTGAGGTTCATGGACCGGGTGCAGCCGATCGTCGCCGAGTACGGCAAGACGGTCGTCGGCTGGCACCAGCTGACCGGCGCCACCCCGGCCAAGGGCGCGCTCGCCCAGTACTGGGGCCTGGACGGCACGAGCCCCGAGGAGAAGGCACAGGTGGCGAAGGCCGCCCAGAGCGGGACGGGACTCGTCCTGTCCCCGGCCGACCGGATCTACCTGGACATGAAGTACACCAAGGACACCCCGCTCGGCCTGTCCTGGGCCGGATACGTCGAGGTCCAACGGTCCTACGACTGGGATCCGGGCGCCTATCTGCCGGGCGTACCCGCCTCGGCGATCCGGGGCGTGGAGGCCCCGCTGTGGACGGAGACCGTCGAGAACCCCGCCCACATCGACTACATGGCCTTCCCGAGGCTGCCGGGCGTCGCCGAACTCGGCTGGTCGCCGGCGGCCACGCACGACTGGGAGGACTACCGGGTGCGGCTCGCGGCCCAGGGGCCCAGATGGGACGCCCTGGGCATCGGCTACTACCGCTCGCCGCAGGTGCCCTGGCCCGCACGGTGATGCTGACGGGCACCCCGGTGGACCGTACACCGGGGTGCCCGCCTGTTCCGGGGGTCAGAACCGCGCGAGCGGGTTCTCCAGGGTGCCGATCAGCTGGAGGGCGCCGGAGGGGTCGGCCAGGTCCACCATCTGCCGGTTGTCACGCAGCTGGAGGCGGTTGAGGCAGGACAGCGCGAACTCGGGGGCGAACAGGTCGTACTGCTTGAACTTGTCGGCGAGTTCGGGCACCGACTCCTGGTACTCGCGGGTCACCTCGGCGACCGCGCGCCAGAAGCCGTCCTCCTCCAGGATCCCCTCGGTGGCGAGGTTCGCGGCGAGGAAGCGGAAGAAGCAGTCGAAGACGTCCGTGAAGATCGACAGGAGCTTCTTGTCCTCCGGGACCTCGACGCGGATCCGCGCGACCTCGGGCGGCAGCGCCGCGTCCGGGTCCATGACCGCGATCTCCTCGGCGATGTCCTTGTAGATCGCCCGCCGCACGATTCCGTCCTCCAGGACGAGGATGACGTTCTCGCCGTGCGGCATGAAGACCAGGTCGTAGGCGTAGAAGCTGTGCAGCAGCGGGGTGTAGTACGCCCGCAGGTAGTGCCGCAGCCACTCCGTCGGCGTCAGGCCCGACCGCTCGATCAGCGCGCCCGCGAAGGACGCGCCCTCGTGGTCCACGTGCACGAGAGCGGCCATGGTGGCGAGCTGCTCGCCTTCCCGGAGGGTGGGCACCGGGCTCTCCCGCCACAGCGCGGCGAGCATCTTGCGGTACGGCGAGTACCGGTCCGTCGCCTGCTCGTACTCCAGGTGCCGGTAGCCGACCGCCGCCCGCTCCCGGATGATCGACAGGCCCGTCGACTTCAGCACCGGATCGCCCTCGATGAGCTGGGCCAGCCAGTCGTTGATCGCCGGGGTCGCCTCCATGTAGGCGGCGGACAGCCCACGCATGAAGCCCATGTTGAGGACCGACAGGGCGGTCTTGACGTAGTGCTTCTCGGGGTGGGACCGGTTGAAGAACGTCCGGATGGACTGCTGGGCCAGGTACTCGTCGTCGCCCTCGCCCAGGCACACCAGGTGCCTGCGGGCCACCTCGGCGGCGAAGGTGACGGTGAGCTTGTTCCACCACTGCCAGGGGTGGACGGGGATGAGGAGGTAGTCGGCCGGGTCGAGACCCTGGCCGGTGAGCTCGCGGTGGAAGCGCTCGACCGTCTCCTCGCCCAGTTCCTGCCGCAGGAAGGACTCGTACTCGATGCCGACACCGGCGGTGAAGGCGGCCCGGGAGCGGTGCGCGGCCAGCCAGACCAGGCGGACCGGGCTCGCCGTCTCCGGCGCGTACGACAGGTACTCGTGGATGCCGAAGCCGAGCCGGCCGTTGTTGGCGACGAAGCAGGGGTGGCCCTCGGTCATGCCGGTCTCGACGGCCTGGAAGTCGCCGCGCGCGAGCTCCGCCGAGCTGACCTCCGGCTTGGCGAGCTTGTAGCAGGTGCCGGAGAGGGTGGAGGAGATCTCCTCCAGGTAGACCGGCAGGATCTCGTCGCTCAGCCCGAGCGAGGTGCGCAGCTCGATGAAGAAGTCCAGGGCCGCGAGGGGCAGTGCGGCGCCGTCACGGTTCCGGGTGATCGAGCCGGCGTCCACCTGCCAGTGGTCCAGGGCACGGCGGACCGCGGTGAAACGGTAGGACGTCAGGCCGTCGTCGCTGCGGACGACGTACTCCTCCCCGTCCCGCTCCGGAGTGATCAGCCGCTCGTGCGCGAACTCGGCGAGGGCCTTGCGGACCAGGAGGCGGTTGGCCTGCTCCCAGCGCTCGGGGGAGAGGTGGGCCACGGCGTCGGACAGGGTCATATCGCCACTCCTCGGGCAGCCATGAACTGCTCACGCGTGCAGAAGCTGAGCAGCGCGCGCTTCTCCGGCTTGTCGATCTCACGCACGGGCACGAAGCCGACGGCCTCGTTCAGCGCGTGCACCGCCTTGTTGCTCACGTCGGGCTCCACCACGACCCGCCGCGTGCGCGGGTCCGCGAACAGCTCCTCCATCACGGCGGTGATGACGGCCTTGGTGAACCCGTGGACGGGCCGGTCCGTCGGCGCGACCAGGAAGTGCATGCCGACGTCGCCTGGCTCGGGTTCGTACAGGCCGACCAGCTCGACGTACCGCGGGTCGTACTTCTCCATCAGGAACGCCGGCTCGCCGTCGTGCAGGCCCAGGTAGGCGTGGTGGTGCTCGTGGGCCGCGATCCTCATGTACTCGCGCTCGACGTCCTGCAGTTTCGCGTCCTGCATCATCCAGAAGGCCGCCTTGGGGTGGGTGACCCAGCCGTGCAGCAGCTCGGCGTCCTTGAGGGGGTCGAGGGGGCGCAGGGTGAGAGCGCCGATGGCGTTGCCGCTCATGTGCCGAACTCCTGGAAGGCGATCGTCTTCTCGACCGGGTAGTACTCGCTGCCCAGCAGCTCGCGGATGATGTACGCGTTCCGGTACGCGCCCATGCCCAGGTCGGGGGAGGTGATGCTGTGCGTGTGGACGCCCGCGTTCTGCAGGAACACGCCCCGGCCGGTGACGTCGACGGCGTAGTTGCGCGCCACGTCGAAGTTGCCCTGGGAGTCGTAGCGCAGCCGGTCGCGGATCGGCTTGAGGAACTCCGGCTCGACGTACCGGTAGCCGGTGGCGAGGATCAGGCCCTCGGAGGTCAGCTCGAAGTCCTTCTCCTGCTCCTCCTGCCGGAAGCCGAGCGTGTACGTGCCGTTCTCGTACGCCGCGCTGGTCAGCGCCGAGTTCGTGAGCAGGCGGGTGGGGACCGGGCCGCCGAGGTTCTTCTGGTACAGCAGGTCGAAGATTTCGTTGATCAGCTCGCCGTCGATGCCCTTGAACAGGCCCTTCTGCTCGGCGGTGAGGCGGTAGCGGGTCCGCTCGGGGAGCGCGTGGTAGTAGTCGATGTACTCCGGGCTCGTCATCTCCAGCGTGAGCTTGGTGTACTCCAGCGGGAAGAAGCGCGGGGAGCGGGTGACCCAGTTCAGCCGGTAGCCGTGGACGTCGATCTCGCTGAGCAGGTCGTGGTAGATCTCGGCGGCGGACTGGCCGCTGCCGACCAGCGTGATCGACCGCTTCTTCTGCAGCTCCGCCTTGTGCTGGAGGTAGCGGGAGTTGTGGATGAAGTCGCCGCCCAGGCCCTGGCAGGCCTCGGGGATGTGGGGCGGGGTGCCGGTGCCGAGGACGAGGTGGCGGGCTCGGAGCTCCTCGCCGGCCGCGGTCCGCACGACGTACAGGCCGTCCTCGTACCGGACTTCCGTGACCGTGGTGTCGAAGCGGACGCTGCTCAGCTTGTGCGCGGCCCAGCGGCAGTAGTCGTCGTACTCGACCCGCAGCGGGTAGAAGTTCTCCCGGATGTAGAACGAGTACAGCCGGCCCTTCTCCTTCAGGTAGTTGAGGAAGGAGTAGGGGGACGTCGGGTCGGCGAGGGTGACCAGGTCCGACATGAACGGGGTCTGGAGGTGGGCGCCGTCGAGGAACATCCCGGCGTGCCACTCGAAGTCCGGCTTGGACTCCAGGAAGACGCCGTTCAGTTCGGCGATCGGCTCGGTCAGGCAGGCCAGTCCGAGGTTGAAGGGGCCGAGCCCGATCCCCACGAAGTCGTAGGTCGTGTCCGTGGATTCAGCAAGCGCGGTCAAGGGACTCTCCCAGGTACTGCTCGGCGTGGCCGGCGATCAGGTCGAGGACGGCGGCGATGTCGGACGCCTTCGTCTCGGGGTTGAGCAGGGTGAACTTCAGGTAGTGACGACCGTCGACCTTGGTGCCCGCGACGATCGCGTCGCCCGAGGCGAACAGGGCCTTGCGGGCGTAGAGGTTGGCGCGGTCGATCTCGGCCGGGTCGGTGACGGAGGCCGGGATGTAGCGGAAGACGAGGGTGGACAGGGCCGGCTCGACGACCACGTCGAAGCGCGGGTCGGCGGCGAGCAGCTTCCAGCCCTCCTGGGCCAGCTCGCACACCTCGTCGAAGAGCTGCCCGATGCCGTCGGCGCCCATCACCCGCAGCGTCATCCACAGCTTGAGCGCGTCGAAGCGGCGGGTGGTCTGCAGGGACTTGTCCACCTGGTTGGGGATGCGCTCCTGCACCATGCGGCGCGGGTTGAGGTACTCGGCGTGGTAGGTGGCGTGGCGCAGGGTGGCGGCGTCCCGCACCAGTACGGCTGAGGAACTCACCGGCTGGAAGAAGGACTTGTGGTAGTCGACGGTGACGGAGTCGGCGCGCTCGATGCCGTCGATGCGGTCCCGGTACTTCAGCGAGGCGAGCAGACCGCAGCCGTAGGCGGCGTCGACGTGCATCCACACGCCGTACTGCTCGCACAGCTCGGCGATCTCCGGCATCGGGTCGATGGAGCCGAAGTCGGTGGTGCCGGCGGTGGCGACGACGGCCATGGGGACCAGGCCGTCCTGGGTGCAGCGCTCCAGCTCGCGGGCGAGCGCGACGGTCTGCATCCGCCTGTCGGGGCCGACGGGGATGGAGACGACCGAGTCCGGCCCCAGCCCGAGGAGTTTCGCCGACTTCTTCACGCTGAAGTGGCTGACCTCGGAGGAGAAGACGCGCAGTTTCGCCAGGTCCTCCGTCTTGGCCTCCTCGCGGGCCAGCAGCAGCGCCTGGAGGTTGGACTGCGTGCCGCCGGAGGTGAACACGCCGTCGGCGGCCGGGCCGAGGCCGATGCGGCCGGCCGTCCAGTCGATCAGTTTCCGCTCGATGAGGGTGCCGCCGGCCGACTGGTCCCAGGTGTCCAGGGAGGAGTTGACGGCGGACAGGACGGCCTCGCCGAGCACCGCCGGGATGACTACTGGGCAGTTGAGGTGGGCCAGGTAGCGGGGGTGGTGGAAGTAGATGGCGTCCCGGAGGTAGACGTCCTCCAGTTCGTCGAGGACGGCCGTCGTGTCGTGCAGCGGCTGGTCGAGGTCGATCCGCTCGATGCGGGGGGCGAGCGCATCGACCGTGACGCCGGTGAACGGCCGGTAGGTGGTGGCGAGTTTGGCGGCCACCCGCTCGACTCCGTCGGTCACGGAGCGGCGGTACTGCTCCGCGGTGGTGTCGTTGAGCAGGTGCGAGCGCATGTGGGGGTCCTCCGGTGGGGACAGTCCGGTACGGGACGGAAGCGGGGCCGGAACCCCGAGTTCCACTTAGGTTAGCCTAACCTAAGTCTCATTCCGCAGGCCCGGCCCCTGCCGTGATGGTGATCACTCCCGGACCGGCAGCGCCTCGGCGCCATGTCGCGGCAGGATCAGCCCTGTTCGCGCAGTTGCTCCTCCGTCAGGCCGCGGCGCCAGTAGCCCACGAACGTGACCCGCCTGCGGTCGATGCCGCGCTCGCCCACGAAGTGCCGGCGCAGCAGCTTCACACAGCCGGACTCACCCGCGATCCAGACGTACGGCCTGTCCGCGGGCGGGAGTTCGGCGGCGCGCAGCGTGTCGAGGGCCAGGGGGGTGCCCGCAGGCCCCTGCGCGCGGTGCTCGTCCCGCAGCAGCCAGGTGATCTCGGCGTGGGCCTCGGTGCTGAGGTCCTGCATGTCCCCGGCGTGCGGCACCTCCAGCCAGACCCGGGCACGGGTACCGGCCGGCAGTGACTCGACGATGGCCGAGACGGCCGGTACGGCGGTCTCGTCGCCCCACAGGACCACCAGGTCGGTGTCCTCGGGCGGCCGGAACCGGATCGCCCGGTTGTCCGCGACGGCCGGCCCGAGCACCAGGACCCGGTCGCCGGCGGCGGCTCCGGCGGCCCACCGGGAGGCGGGCCCCGCCTGGACCCCGGCACCCGGCTCCACGCCGTGCAGCGCGAAGTCGATGTCGATCTCGTCGGGGTCGCGCCGGAGGGCCCGGAGCGTGTACGACCGCATCACGGCCCGTACGTCGTCCGGGAGTTCGCGCCATCCCTGCCACCACCCGTCGCCCAGTTCGAGCGGCACCACGGGTTCCGGCTGCCCGGGGTGCGGCAGGAACAGCGACAGGGACTGGTCACGCCCGTCGGAGTGGAAGGCGTGCAGATCGGCACCGGTGAAGGTGACCCGGACGAGGGACGGGCCGAGCCGCCTCGTCCGTACGACCTGGAGGGAGAAGAAACGGAACGGGGCGGCCACGGCCGTCGTCATGGGGACTCCTGATGGCTGGTCAGGGGGGCTGTGGGGGTGTCGCGCGGGTGTCAGCCGACCTTCTTGGCCGTCTCGATGGCCTTGGCGAGGTTCTCCACCAGCGGGACGCACTTGTCGTACGACAGGATCGGCTCCGGGGAGCGCGGGATGACCTGGCCGGCCTTGACCGCGGGCAGCTTCTTCCAGGTCGCCTCGGTGATGTCGGCGGGCTGGATGGTCGAGGAGCGGTCGTCCATCATGATGATGTCGGCCGCGTACTTGTCGACGTTCTCCCAGCTCAGCGACTCGAACCAGCCGCCGGTCTTCGCCTTGGCCTTCTCGGAGGGCTCGACGAAGTTCACGCCGAGGGCCTTGAAGTACTCCAGGTCGACGGAGAGGTTGGTGCCGGAGACGTAGAACAGCTCCTGGCTCGCGGAACCGGCCATCACCTTGATGTCGGGGTGCGCCTTGGCGGCCTTGCGCAGC
This sequence comes from Streptomyces bullii, assembly GCF_042657145.1. NCBI lineage: Bacteria > Bacillati > Actinomycetota > Actinomycetes > Kitasatosporales > Streptomycetaceae > Streptomyces > Streptomyces bullii. Next base: position 659,575 of record NZ_JBHSNY010000001.1, on the reverse strand, counting down.
CGCTCGGAGGCCTCCTCGAAACGCTTCTTCGCCTCGGTGACCTTGGCGGCCGTCATGTCCCCGCCGAGCGACTCGGCGAGCTGCCACATGCGCTGCAGGGGCTGGGTCAGCTGGCGGTCGTAGACGGAGATGCCGACGCTCGGCGCGAGCTTGGCGATCTTGTCCTTGGACGTCTCAGGGACGTACCACAGCGTGCCGGCGTCGTCGAACATCGTGGAGATCAGCACGTCGGGCGCGAGGGCCGCGTACTTCTCGACGTTGAACTGGTCCCAGGCGTTGCCGAGGACGGTCACCTTGCTGACGTCCATGTCGCCGGCCTGGACGTCGGGCTTGCCGTCGGCCGTCTTGGTCGGGCCGAAGACTCCCTTGACCTGGACGCCGTAGTCATAGAGGGCGGCGGCCACACCGGTGAAGGCGACGATGTTCGCGGGAACCTTGTCGAGCTTCACGGTCGTGCCGCGGTCGTCCTTGAAGGACCAGGGACCGGACTTCGACTTGCCCGCCGCCGTCGAGTCCGAGCCGCCGTCCTTCGAGTCGCTGCCGCCGCAGGCGGTCACGAGGGCGCCCAGACCGAGGGCGCCACCGGTGGCGAGAAAGCCGCGACGGGAGAAGCGGGCGGTTCTGGCGTTCGACATGGGTGGATCTGCTTTCATGCGTACGGAGCCACAGCGTGCACACCTGACGGGCCACTTGGCTGGAATCAGGCTTAGGTTAGCCTAACCTCAGATCTTGTCCAGGGGGTGCCCGGTCTGCGATGCCCCGGTGAAGGGTCTGCGACGCCCTCAGGGACGGTGACCCGCGTCACGACCAGCGGGGGCCACGGGGAACGCCGGTATGCCGAGTCGGGCCGGGCGGTGCCGAGTTGCGGCGGTACTCCCGCTCGCGCCTCGGCTCGACCCGGCCCTCCACGTCCTCCGGTCAGCTCACCAGCCCCAACTCCCGCGCGATCAGCATCCGCTGCACCTCGCTCGTGCCCTCCCCGATCTCCAGGATCTTGGAGTCCCGCCACATGCGGGCCACCGGGTACTCGTTCATGAAGCCGTAGCCGCCGTGGATCTGGGTGGCGTCCCGGGCGTTGTCGACCGCGATCGTCGACGAGTAGAGCTTCGCCAGGGCCGCCTCCTTCTTGAAGGGCTCGCCTGCCACCAGGCGGCTCGCCGCGTCGCGCCAGGCCAGGCGGGCCGTGTGGGCCTTCATCTCCATGTCGGCGATCTTGAACTGGATCGCCTGGTTGGCGCCGATCGGCTTGCCGAAGGCGTGGCGTTCCTTCGCGTACCTGACCGATTCGTCGACGCAGCCCTGCGCCAGGCCCGTCGCGAGCGCCGCGATGGCGATGCGGCCCTCGTCGAGGATGCGGAGGAACTGGGCGTAGCCGCGGCCCTCCTCGCCGAGCAGATTCGCCGCCGGGACGCGGACGTCCGAGAAGGAGAGTTCGCGGGTGTCGGAGGCGTTCCAGCCGACCTTGGAGTAGGGGGCGGCGACCGTGAAGCCGGGGGTGCCCGACGGGACGATGATCGCCGAGATCTCCGGGCGGCCGTCCGGCTTGCGGCCCGTCACCGCCGTGACCGTCACCAGGCCCGTGATGTCCGTGCCGGAGTTGGTGATGAAGCACTTGGTGCCGTTGATCACCCACTCGTCGGTCGAGGTGTCCAGGCGGGCCGTGGTGCGGGTCGCCCCGGCGTCGCTGCCGCCGTCCGGTTCCGTCAGGCCGAACGCACCCAGGATCTCGCCCGTGCACAGGCGCGGGAGCCATTGGCGCTTCTGCTCCTCCGTGCCGAACAGGTGGATCGGCATCGCGCCCAGGGAGACCCCGGCCTCCAGGGTGATGGCCACCGAGGAGTCGACCCGGGCCAGTTCCTCCAGGGCCACGCCCAGGGCCAGGTAGTCGCCGCCCATGCCGCCGTACTCCTCCGGGAACGGCAGCCCGAACAGGCCCATGCGGCCCATCTCGCGGACGATCTCGTACGGGAACTCGTGCCGCTCGTAGAAGTCCCCGATCTTGGGAGCCACGACGTCGTGCGCGAACTCCTCCACGGTGCGGCGGAGTTCTTCCAGTTCAGGGGAGAGGCGGTGGTCCATGGTCGTTCACTGCTCCTTGGTGTCCTCGTGGGACAGGGCTCGGACGGTGCGGGACGGGCTGGGCCGGCCCAGCTGTTCGGCCATCCACACGCTCGTGGCGACAAGACGGCCGAGGTCGACTCCGGTGTCGATGCCGAGGCCGCGCAGCATCCACACCAGGTCTTCGGTGGCGAGGTTTCCGGTCGCCGACTTCGCGTACGGGCAGCCGCCGAGGCCGCCGGCCGAGGCGTCGACCGTGGTCACGCCGTACCGCAGGGCGGCCAGGGTGTTGGCCAGGGCCTGCCCGTAGGTGTCGTGGAAGTGCACGCCCACCGCGGAGACCGGGACGCCGGCTTCGCCGAGCGCCGTCAGCAGGGCGGTGACATGGCCCGGGGTCGCCACGCCGATCGTGTCGCCGAGGCTCAGTTCGTCGCAGCCCATGTCCCGCAGCGCCCGGCAGACCCGGACCACCTGCGGGACCGGGACCGCGCCCTCCCACGGGTCGCCGAAGCACATCGACAGGTAGCCGCGGACGTGGACGTCGCCCTCCTTCGCCCGCGCCACCACCGGTTCGAACATGGCCAGCGCCTCGTCCACCGTGCGGTTGAGGTTGGCCTTGGCGAAGGACTCCGTCGCGCTGGCGAAGACCGCGACACGGCGGACACCCAGCGCCAGGGCGCGGTCCAGGCCCCGTTCGTTCGGGACGAGGACCGGGAGCGCCACCGGAAGATCGGAGACCATAGGGAACAGCCGCTCGGCGTCGGCCAGTTGGGGCACCCACTTCGGGTGCACGAAACTCGTCGCCTCGATCGTCGTCAGGCCCGCGTCGGCCAGGCGGCGGATGAACTCCGCCTTGACCTCCGTCGGGACGGTCGACGACTCGTTCTGCAGGCCGTCGCGCGCGCCGACCTCGTGGACGCGGACACGGGTGGGCAGTCCCGTCGCGGGGACGGTCATGGGGAGTCCGCCGACTGTCATTGCTCCGTCGCCCCCTCCGCGTCATGTGCCGCGATGACCGCCAGCACCTGGTCCATGGCGACCGTCGTGCCCGGCGCCACGTCCAGTTCGGTGACCGTGCCGGCATGCGGGGCGGAGATGACGTGCTCCATCTTCATCGCCTCCACCACCAGCAGGCTCTGCCCGGCGGTCACCTCGTCGCCGACCGCGACCTTGACGACGGTGACCGTTCCCGGCATGGGCGCCGTCAGCGAGTCCGCGCCCGCGTGCGCGGCCCGGGTCAGGGACGCGGCGACCGGGTCGTGGTCGCGTACGTGCCAGGCGTCGCCGTCGCGGCCGAGCCAGTCGGCTGCGCGGTGGAAGGTGTGGCGGACGCCGTCCAGCACGACCGACACCTCGTCGTCGGTGACGGTGTGGCTGCCGCGCGGGGCGTATGCCACCGGGTCGCCGCCGGAGGCCCGCAGGTGGAAGGTGACCGGCTTCGGCTCGCCGCCCAGCCGCCACCCGCTCGGCACCGAGAAGGGGTCGGTCCAGTCGTCGCCCCGGGGACGCAGCTCGTCGAGCCGTACGGCCGCCGCAGCCTCGTACACCTCCTGCGGTACCTCCGTGGTGACCAGGCCGTCCACCTCGCGCTCGACCAGGCCGGTGTCCAGCTCCCCGCTCACGACCGCCGGATGCGCCAGCAGCCGCCGCAGGAAACCGGCGTTGGTCCGGACGCCCAGCGTGACCGTCTCCGCGAGGGCCGCGCGCAGCTTGCGCAAGGCCGTGGCGCGGTCGGGGCCGTACGCGATGACCTTGGACAGCATCGGGTCGTACAGGCTGCCGACCTCCGCGCCCTCGCTGAGCCCGGAGTCGGTGCGCACGCCGTCGCCCTGCGGCTCGCGCAGGCTGAGGACCGTGCCGCCGGAGGGGAGGAAGCCGCGCGCCGGGTCCTCGGCGCAGATGCGGGCCTCGATCGCGTGGCCGGTGAGCCGGACGTCGTCCTGGCCGAACGGCAGCGGCTCGCCCGCCGCCACCCGCAGCTGCCACTCGACCAGGTCCAGGCCCGTGATCAGCTCGGTCACGGGGTGTTCGACCTGGAGGCGGGTGTTCATCTCCATGAAGTAGTACGAGGTCGGGTCCTCGCCGGAGACGATGAACTCCACCGTGCCCGCGCCCCGGTAGCCGCAGGAGCGGGCCGCCTGGACCGCCGCCTCGCCCATCGCCGCCCGGGTCTCCTCGTCCAGCAGGACGGACGGCGCCTCCTCGATGATCTTCTGGTGGCGGCGCTGGAGCGAGCACTCGCGCTCGCCGAGGTGGACGACGCCTCCGTGGCCGTCGGCCAGCACCTGGATCTCGATGTGCCGGGGGCGGTCGATCCACCGCTCGACGAGGAGCGTGTCGTCGCCGAAGGAGGCGCGGGCCTCGCGGCGGGCGGCGGCGATCTCCTCCTCCAGCCGGGTCAGGTCGCGCACCAGGCGCATGCCCTTGCCGCCGCCGCCCGCCGAGGGCTTCAGCAGCACGGGCGCGCCCAGCTTGCGGGCCGCCTCCGACAGATGCGGGTCGCGTCCGCCGGGGACCACGGGAACGCCGGCGGCCTGCACCGTCTCCTTGGCGCGGATCTTGTCGCCCATGAGGGCGATCGCGTCCGCGGGAGGGCCGATGAAGACCAGCCCCGCGTCGCTGCACGCGCGCGCGAAACCGGCGTTCTCGGCGAGGAAGCCGTAGCCGGGGTGGACGGCCTGGGCGCCGGTGCGGGCGGCGGCGTCCAGCAGCCGCTCCACCGACAGGTAACTCTCTGCCGCCGGTGCCGGGCCGATCCGGACCGCAGTGTCGGCCTCGCGGACGTGCCGGGCGTCGGCGTCCGCGTCGGAGAAGACGGCCACCGAGCGCACGCCCATCGACCGCAGGGTGCGGATCACGCGTACGGCGATCTCGCCGCGGTTGGCCACCAGGACTGTCTCGAACATCGTCGTCAGCTCCCCCTCACATCCGGAAGACGCCGAACTGGGGTTCACCCAGGGGCGCGTTGGCGCAGGCGGTCAGGGCCAGGCCCAGCACCTGACGGGTCTCCAGCGGGTCGATCACACCGTCGTCCCAGAGGCGGGCGGTCGCGTAGTAGGCGTTCCCCTGGCGCTCGTACTGGGCGCGGATCGGCGCCTTGAACGCCTCTTCGTCCTCGGTGGGCCAGGTCTCCCCGCGTGCCTCCAGCTGGTCCCGCTTGACGGTCGCGAGGACGGAGGCGGCCTGCTCGCCGCCCATGACGGAAATCTTGGCGTTGGGCCACATCCACAGGAAACGGGGCGAGTAGGCCCGGCCGCACATGGAGTAGTTCCCGGCGCCGTACGAGCCGCCGACCACGACGGTCAGTTTCGGCACGCGCGTGCAGGCCACGGCCGTGACCATCTTGGCGCCGTGCTTGGCGATGCCGCCCGCCTCGTAGTCCCGGCCGACCATGAAGCCGGAGATGTTCTGGAGGAACACCAGCGGGATGCCGCGCTGGTCGCACAGCTCGATGAAGTGGGCCCCCTTCTGGGCGGACTCGGAGAACAGGATGCCGTTGTTGGCGACGATGCCCACCGGGTGGCCGTGGATCCGGGCGAAGCCGGTGACCAGGGTCTGGCCGAACTCGGATTTGAACTCGGCGAAGCGCGAGCCGTCGACCACGCGTGCGATGATCTCGCGGACGTCGTAGGGCGTGCGGGGGTCGACGGGCACGGCGCCGTACAGCCCGGACGGATCGACCTTCGGTTCCACCGAGTGGGTGACCTCCCAGGGCAGCGGGCCGCGCGCCGGGAGGGTGGAGACGATGGTCCGCACGATCCGCAGGGCGTGGGCGTCGTCCTCGGCGAGGTGGTCGGTGACGCCGGAGACGCGGGAGTGCACCTCGCCGCCGCCGAGCTCCTCCGCGCTGACGACCTCGCCGGTGGCGGCCTTCACCAGCGGGGGACCGCCGAGGAAGATCGTTCCCTGGTTGCGGACGATCACGGCCTCGTCGCTCATGGCCGGGACGTACGCCCCGCCCGCCGTGCAGGAGCCGAGCACGGCCGCGATCTGCGGGATGCCCGCGCCGGACATACGGGCCTGGTTGTAGAAGATCCGGCCGAAGTGGTCGCGGTCCGGGAAGACCTCGTCCTGCATCGGCAGGAAGGCGCCGCCGGAGTCGACGAGGTAGACACACGGGAGGCGGTTCTCCAGGGCCACCTCCTGGGCCCGCAGGTGCTTCTTCACCGTCATCGGGTAGTACGTGCCGCCCTTGACGGTCGCGTCGTTGGCGACGACCACGCACTCGCGTCCGCCGACCCGGCCGATCCCGGCGATGACGCCCGCGGCCGGGGCCTGCCCGTCGTACATCCCGTCGGCCGCCAGCGGTGCCAGCTCCAGGAACGGCGAGCCCGGGTCGAGAAGGGTGTCCACGCGGTCGCGCGGCAGCAGCTTGCCGCGCGCGGTGTGCCGCGCCCGCGCCTTCTCGCCACCCCCCAGCCGGGCCGTGGCCAGCTTCGCGCGCAGCTCCTCGACGAGGACGCGGTGCGCCTCCTCGTTGGCCCGAAAGGCCTCCGACGCGGGATCTGCCGCGCTGTGAAGCTCCGGTGCCTCGTGCATCCTGCGGTCCCCTCACCTTGTTAATGAGCGTTAACGCATTTCCTTCAGGTTAACGACCGCTAACCTCGCTGTCTAGAATTGTTTTCATGGCCACCAGAACCGACGCCCTCACCCGCCGCGAGCAGATCCTCAAGGAGGCCGCCCGGCTGTTCGCCGAACGCGGGTTCCACGGGGTCGGGGTCGACGAGATAGGCGCCGCGGTCGGCATCAGCGGACCCGGGCTGTACCGGCACTTCGCGGGCAAGGACGCGATGCTCGCGGAGCTGCTGGTCGGTATCAGCGGGCAGCTGCTGACCGGTGCGAAGCGCCGTCTGGCCGAGTCCGACGGGGACGCCGGTCCGGAGACGGTCCTCGACTCGCTCATCGAGGGGCACATCGACTTCGCGCTGGACGACCGTCCCCTCATCACCCTGCACGACCGTGAGCTGGACCGCCTCCGGGACAGCGACCGCAAGCTGGTGCGACAGCTCCAGCGGCAGTACGTCGAGCTGTGGGTGGACGTGGTGCGCAGGGTGTACCCGGCGCTGGCCGAACCGTCCGCCCGCTCGGCGGTCCACTCGGTCTTCGGCCTGCTGAACTCGACACCGCACCTGGGCCGGCCGGGGTCGCTCCCGGGTCGCGGGGCCACGGCGGAACTGCTGCACCGGATGGCCCGGGGGGCGTTCGCGGCGGCGGCCGCGGGCGAGTGATCCCGCGGCGCGCGGGCGGCTCGGTGCCCTTCGCTCCCGGGGCGGTCGGCAGGTCCGCATTCCGGCACCTCGGCAAGCCCGGTGAGTGACGAGCGTTACGGACCTTCCTCTCTGGACGGCTGAGGCTACCCGCCGGTACCTTGATCTGAGCAAGCGCTTAGACATGCCCGAGGTACGTGGAGGTGGCGGACGTGCGCCGTACGGTGTTCAACGAGGATCACGAGGCGTTCCGGGAGACCCTTCGCGCCTTCATCGAGGCCGAGGTCGCGCCGGTGTACGACGAGTGGTTCGCGGCGGGTCAGGCGCCCCGCGACTTCTACTACAAGCTCGGCGAGCTGGGCCTCTTCGGCATCAACGTGCCCGAGGAGTTCGGCGGCGCCGGCCTGGACACCCACAAGTTCGAGGCCGTCCTCTACGAGGAGACCGCCCGCGCGGGCGTGCAGTTCGGCGGCTCCGGCGTGCACGTGCTGCTCGCCCTGCCCTACATCAAGATGCTCGCCACCGACGAGCAGAAGAAGCGCTTCCTGCCGAAGTTCGTCACCGGCGAGGAGATGTGGGCGCTGGCGATGACCGAGCCGGGCACCGGCTCCGACCTCGCGGGCATGAAGACCACCGCCAAGCTCAGCGAGGACGGCACGCACTACGTCCTCAACGGCGCCAAGACCTTCATCACCGGCGGCGTGCACGCCGACAAGGTCATCGTCTGCGCCCGGACCTCCGCGCCGACCGCCGAGGACCGCCGCTTCGGTATCTCCCTGTTCGCCGTGGACACCAAGTCCGAGGGCTACTCCATCGGCCGCAAGCTCGACAAGCTGGGCCTGCGCACCTCCGACACCGCCGAGCTCGCCTTCGTCGACGTCAAGGTCCCGGTCGAGGACCTGCTCGGTGAGGAGAACAAGGGCTTCTACTACCTCGGCCACAACCTGGCCTCCGAGCGCTGGGGCATCGCCTACGGCGCCTACGCGCAGGCCAAGGCCGCCGTCCGGTTCGCCAAGCAGTACGTGCAGGAGCGCACCGTCTTCGGCAAGCCGGTCGCCCACTTCCAGAACACCAAGTTCGAACTGGCCGCCTGCCAGGCCGAGGTGGACGCCGCCGAGGCCGTCGCCGACCGCGCCCTGGAGGCCCTGGACGCCGGCGAGCTCACCCCCGCCGAGGCCGCCAGCGCCAAGCTGTTCTGCACCGAGGTCGCGCACCGCGTCATCGACCGCTGCCTCCAGCTGCACGGCGGCTACGGCTACATGAACGAGTACCCGATCGCCCGCCTGTACGCCGACAACCGCGTCAACCGCATCTACGGCGGCACCAGCGAGATCATGAAGACGATCATCGCGAAGGACATGGGCCTGTAAGGCCCGCGAAACCCCTGCCGAATACAACTGACCTCATGAGTCAGGCACTTCAGGACCTCCTCGATCTGCTCGACCTGGAGCAGATCGAGGAGGACATCTTCCGCGGCCGGTCCCGTTCCGCCGTCGTCCCGCGCGTCTTCGGCGGGCAGGTCGCGGCGCAGGCGCTGGTGGCCGCCGGCCGGACCGCCCCCGAGGACCGTCCGCCGCACTCCCTCCACGCGTACTTCCTGCGCCCCGGCGACCCCGGCGCGCCCATCGTCTACACCGTCGACCGGATCCGTGACGGCCGCTCCTTCACCACCCGCCGGGTGGTCGCGGTCCAGCACGGCAAGCCGATCTTCCACCTCTCGGCGTCCTTCCAGACGCATGAGGAGGGCCTGGACCACCAAGCGCCCAAGCCGCCGTCGCCCGATCCGGCCACGCTGCCCACCTCCGAGGAGCGGCTGCGCGGTTACGCCCACCTCGACCCGGAGGTGGTGGAGCGGTTCATCGAGGCGCGGGGCGCGGTGGACCTGCGCTATGTCGACGAGCCGCCGTTCGGCCGGTTCGGCGAGCCGCGCGAGCCGCACTCCCAGGTGTGGTTCCGCACCAACGGCAAGCTGGCCGACTCCCCGCTGCTGCACGTCGTCCTCGCCACGTACGTCTCCGACATGACGCTGCTGGACTCCGTGCTGCTCGCGCACGGGCGCGGCGGCTGGGCCGTCGGCGACGTCGTCGGGGCCTCGCTGGACCACGCGATGTGGTTCCACCGGCCGTTCCGTGCCGACGAGTGGCTGCTGTACGACCAGGAATCGCCGTCGGCGCACGGCGGGCGCGGGCTGGGCCAGGCCCGCATCTACACGCAGGACGGCCGTCTGGCCATTTCGGTGATCCAGGAGGGCGTGGTCCGCGTCCCCCGGTGACCGGGGGCAGGCGGGTCCGTCCCCCCGGTCGTCCGCGGTCTCCGTATCCCCCCGGGCCAGGTGCGGTCTCCGTGCGCCCGGATCAGGTGCGGCCTCCGCGCGCCCCGGGTCACGTGCGGCGCTCCGTGTCCCTGGTCACCTGTGGTCTCCGCGCCCCCGGTCACCTGCGGCTCGCTCCGAGGCATCTGTGGTCTCCGTGCCGCCCGGGTCAGGTGCGGCCTCCGTGCCCCCGGGTCACGGTGCGGTTTCCGTGCCGCCGGGTTAGGGGGGCGGCCTCAGTGTCCCGGTTCACCTGCGGACTCTGTGCCCTCGGCCACCTGCGGCCTCCGTGCCCTCGGCCACCTGCGGCCTCGCCCCCGGTCACCTGTTGTCTCCGTGCCCCCCGGTGACCCGTGGGTCAGATCAGCCCGGCCTCCGTCAGGAGGTACGCCGTCATCGGGTCGTAGTGGCGGGGGCTGACCACGTGGTCGTCGAGCGGCACCGCCACCTGGAGCGTGCCCTCCGACTCCGCCAGGAACAGCGCCGGGTCGTTGCAGTCGGCGTAGCCCACGGAGTCGACGCCGTGCTGTCCGGCGTAACCGGCCCAGCCGTGGTCGGCGACGACCAGGTCGGGCAGCGGGCGGCCCTCGCGCTCCAGCGCGGTGAGGATCGCCTTCATCGGCTCGCCGGAGTGGGTGTGCCACAGCGTGGCGCCGTGCTCCAGCACCGCCACGTCCGCGAACTGCATGACGTACCCCTCGTCCGTCTGCAGCCCGTCCGGGATCACGACGATCTCGCAGCCCGCGGCGCGCAGGGCCGCCGCGGTGGCGCGGTGCACGTCGAGCAGACCGCCGGGGTGACCGGTGGCGAACAGCACCCGCTGCCCGCCGTCGGCGGCCTTGCGCAGCCGTCCGGCCAGGCGCTCCAGGGCCGCGACGGTCAGCTCCGGGTCGATGGTGTCCTGGCCGTACCGGTACTCCGGATCGTCGTTGACACCCACCCGCTCCGCCATCACCGCGAGCACGTCCTGCTCGTCGGTCCAGCGGTCGCCGAGCTCCAGGCCGAGCCAGTAGTGGCGGTTGCCGTTCGCCAGCTGGCGGTAGTGGGAGAGGTTGTTCTCGCGCGGGGTGGCGACGTCGCCCGCGATGCGCGTCCTGACGAGGTGGTCGACGAGTTCGGCGCGGCTGGGTGTCCCGGGTATCGGCATGGCACCCATTGTGAAGGAGCCGTGCGCGTGGCGTCCCTGGCGCATCGACCGCTGGGACGTGCGTCACGTACTCAGCCGGCCTGCGCTCAGGTACTCAGATCCGCCGCAGCGCGAACCACAGCTCCATCCGTACGTCCGGGTCGTCCAGGTCGGCGTCCAGCAGCGCGGCGCAGCGGGCGATGCGCTGCCGCACCGTGTTGCGGTGCACCGACAGGGCGACGGCGGTGCGGTCCCAACTGCCGTGCAGCGACAGCCAGGTGCGCAGCGTCTCGGTGAGGGCGGGTTGCCCGGCGACCGGGGCGAGGAGGGCGCGGGCGTGGGCCGCGGCCTCGTCGGGCGCCACCAGGTCGGCCAGGACGGGCCGGTCGCCGTGCCGGACCAGGGCGGTCCGGGTGGCGCGGGCCCGGGCCAGGGCGCGGGCCGCCTGGGTGTCGGCGGCGGGCCAGTCGCGCGGGGCGACGGGCGCGCTGACCCCCAGGGTCCAGCCGGGCGGCGGGGTCGGGGCCCGGCCGGCCGGCACCAGGACCCGTACGACGTCCCCGGCCAGGTCGACCAGCGCCGATCCGAGGGCGGCGCCGAGCGCGGACGCCGCGACCACGTCGGGGGCGGCCCCGTCCGGCCGGGCGTGCACGACATGCCACCGCTCCCCGCCGAGCAACGGCGCCACCTCCTCGGGCGGGGCGCCCAGCAGCAGCCGTACCAGCGCCGAGGAGCGGGCCGCGCCCGTGCCGCTCTGCTGCTCGCCGGTGAGGAGGGAGAGCAGCACGGCGGCCACGGAGGCGATGGTGTGGTCACCGGGGTCGCGCCGCGCGGTCGCGACGGCGAGCACGAAGCCCCGCCCGGTACCGAGGGCGTAGGCGGCGAGGTGGGTGGAGGCGCGGGTGTCGGTGGCGGTGGCGGACGCCCGCATGGTGACGACCCGCGCCAGTTCCGCCAGCGCCTCGCCCACCTCCTCGGCGACGGCCCGCCCGGCCGCCGCGAGCTGCGCCCCCTCCGGCCCGAACAGCACCGCCCGGCCGCCCAGCCGCCCGGCCAGCTGCCGCAGCACCGACGGCACCGGGTCGGGGCGGGCGGCGGCGGCCGCCAGGCTCTGCTGGGCCTCGGTCACCCGGCGCAGCTCCGCCGTCCGGGCCCGGGCCATCAGCTGCCAGACCGCGCGGGCCACCCCCGAGAAGGTGGTCTGCGGCGGCACCTCCAGCAGCGGCAGCCCGTGCGCCTCGCAGGCCGCGACCAGGCCGTCCGGCACGGTGTCGTGCACCGGCGCGAGACCGAAGCCGAGAGCCGCGCCGCCCGCCGCCACGATCCGCGCCACATAGTCGTCGAAGTATGTGCCCGACCCCACCGCCTCCGGGATGTGCACGCCCGCCGTCAGCAGCAGCTCACCGCCCAGCAGGTACGGGTACGGGTCCGCCATCTCCGAGGTGTGCGCCCAGTGGAGGGTGACGTCCGGGCCCTGGGGCCCGGCGATCTGCCGCAGGGCCAGGTCCTCGCGGGCCAGCAGGGCGGCGAGGGGCACCGGCGGCGTGGGCGGAACAGCGGGGTCCGGCACGATGGACGTTCCCTCCACTTCGTTCCGTACGAGTGGATGAAACGTACACTTCGCAGGCGCTGTCCGGCCACCTAGGGTCGGTCCTCGTCACCCCCGGCGCGGCTGTCCTCGCCGCCTGGCGCACGCCTCGCCGGACGGGCCTCCGAACGCTTGTCTGAAGCGGTTCCGGCTCCCCAGTAGAGTCGTAGAGCAAGCGGTACAGAGCAGTACACACGTGTTCATACGCGATGAAGCGCAGGAAAGAAGGCAGTTCCCCATGAGCAGCACCGAGACGCCGCGCGGCCCCGTCGACTCCTCCCGCGTCCCGCGGTACGCCGGCCCCGCGACCTTCGCCCGGCTGCCCCGCCTCGACGAGGTCGGCCGCGCCGACGTCGCCGTGGTGGGCGTGCCGTTCGACTCGGGCGTCTCGTACCGGCCGGGCGCCCGCTTCGGCGGCAACGCCATCCGTGAGGCGTCCCGGCTGCTGCGCCCGTACAACCCCGCGCAGGACGCCTCCCCGTTCGCCCTCGCCCAGGTCGCGGACGGCGGTGACATCGCCGTCAACCCGTTCAACATCAACGAGGCCGTGGAGACGGTCGAGGCGGCGGCGGACGAGCTGCTCGGCACGGGCGCGCGCCTGATGACGCTGGGCGGCGACCACACCATCGCGCTGCCGCTGCTGCGCTCGGTCGCCAAGAAGCACGGCCCGGTCGCCCTGCTCCACTTCGACGCGCACCTCGACACCTGGGACACCTACTTCGGCGCCGAGTACACCCACGGCACCCCGTTCCGCCGCGCGGTGGAGGAGGGCATCCTCGACACCTCCGCCCTGTCGCACGTCGGCACCCGCGGCCCGCTGTACGGCAAGCAGGACCTCACCGACGACGAGAAGATGGGCTTCGGCATCGTGACCTCGGCGGACGTCTACCGCCGCGGCGCCGACGAGATCGCCGACCAGCTGCGCCAGCGCATCGGCGACCGCCCGCTGTACATCTCCATCGACATCGACTGCCTCGACCCGGCCCACGCCCCCGGCACCGGCACCCCCGAGGCCGGCGGCATGACCTCGCGCGAACTGCTGGAGATCCTGCGCGGCCTGGCGTCCTGCAACCTGGTCTCGGCGGACGTCGTCGAGGTGGCCCCCGCGTACGATCACGCGGAGATCACGTCGGTGGCCGCGTCCCACACGGCGTACGAACTGACGACGATCATGACCCGACAGATTGCCGAGGCCCACGCGAAGTGACTCACGACCACGACCTGGAGCTCCGCCCGACACCGGCCCAGACGGAGGCCGCGCTGAACCCTCCTCCTGGCCGCACCGGCGGAGACCTGGTCGTGGAGACCCTGGCCGGGCTCGGCGCGACGACCGTCTTCGGCCTGCCCGGCCAGCACGCCCTCGGGATGTTCGACGCCCTGCGCCGCTCGGACCTCAGGTACGTCGGCCTGCGGGTGGAGAACAACGCCGGGTTCGCGGCGGACGCCTACGGCCGGATCACGGGTGAGGCGGCGCCGCTGCTGCTGTCGACGGGGCCGGGCGCGCTGATGTCGCTGGCCGCACTGCAGGAGGCGGCGGCGGCCTCGGCCCCGGTGCTGGCCATCGGCAGCCAGGTCCCGACGGCCGGCCTGGGCGGCGGCCGCCACGGCTATCTGCACGAACTCCCCGACCAGGCGGCCTCGTTCCGGGGCGTGGTCAAGTCCGTCCACCCGGTCCGCACCCCGTCCCAGATCCCCTCGGCGATCGCGGCGGCCTGGAAGTCGGCGCTGACCGCGCCGCACGGCCCGGTGTGGGTGGAGATCCCGCAGGACGTGCTGCTGGCGCGGACGGTGATCCCGGTCGTGACGGGGATGGACGCCACCCCCGACGACCTGCCGCCGCGCCCGGAACTGACGGCCGTGGCCGCCGACCTGCTGTCGAGGGCCGCCCGCCCGGCGATCGTGGCGGGCGGGGGAGTGGTGCGCTCGGACGCCTCGAAGAAGCTGCGTCGGCTGGCGGAGCGGCTCCAGGCCCCGGTCGTCACCACCTTCGGCGGCAAGGGCGCGTTCCCGTGGCACCACCCGCTGTCCTTGCAGTCCTGGCTGGAGGACCGCCACACCACGGACTTCCTGGAGGACGCCGACGTCCTGCTGGTGGTCGGCTCGGGCCTCGGCGAACTCTCCTCGAACTACCACACCTTCAGGCCGCGGGGCCGCGTCATCCAGATCGAGGCCGACCTCGGCAAGCTGGAGTCCAACCACCCGGCGCTCGGCATCCACGCCGACGCGCGCCTGGCGCTGCAGGCGCTGCTGGAGACCGTGACGGAACGGAGCGACCCGGCCGCCCCCGAGCGTGTGCGGGAGGTGCTCGCCAAGGTCGCCGAGCGCCTCGATTCCCAGGAACTCACCCTGGAACAGGAAGTGCTGGCGTCGGTGCGCCGGGCCCTGCCCGCCCACGCCCCCTCGTTCTGGGACATGACGATCCTGTCGTACTGGGCCTGGTCGGCCTTCGACCCCAAGGCCCCCAACACCATGCACTCGGCCCAGGGCGCCGGCGGCCTCGGCTACGCCTACCCCGCGGCCCTCGGCGCGGCGGTCGCCGACCCCACCCGGCCGGTCCTCGCGGTCTCCGGCGACGGAGGGGCGCTGTACTCCGTCGCCGAGCTCGCCACGGCCCGCCAGCACGACCTGGACGTCACCTGGCTGATCGTCGACGACGGCGGCTACGGCATCCTGCGCGAGTACATGACGGACGCGTTCGGCCAGGCCACGGCGACGGAGCTGACCCGGCCCGACTTCGTGGCGCTGGCGGAGTCCTTCGGGGTCCCCGGGGTCCGTACGACCCCCGAGACCCTGGAGCGGGACCTGACGGAGGCACTGGGTTCACCTGGGCCGTCGGTGGTGGTGCTTCCGGCGGTGTTGCGGATGTTCGCGCCTACGCATCCGTCTTGAGCGCCGAGACGAAGGACGACCAGCCCGCAGGAGAGAAGAGCAGGGCGGGGCCGTGAGGGTTCTTCGAGTCGCGGACGGGGACGCCGCAGGGGTGGTGGTCGAGGACTTCGAGGCAGCTGCCGGCGTTGTCGTCGCTGTACGACGACTTGCGCCAGCCGATCAGCGTGGCCGCGTCCGGGATGGTGTGCTCAGTCATGGTGCCCGTACTCCTTCGCAGTGGCCCTGAGCAGGGCCAGTGAGTCCTTCAACGGCATCGCGTCACTCAGGGCGAGATCGTAGCGATGCTGCAACTTCCGGACTGCGGACGGGGCATCGTGCACTTTCCCCACGTGCCCGCCCTCGGTGTACGCCAGCGGTGGTTGGTCCTCGAACCACATCAGCGTGAGCATGCTGCTCATCAGCGGATGATGGCCAACGGCAAACGGCAGCACGTGCACGCGGATACGTCCGGTCTCCGCGAGACGAACGACGTGCATGATCTGCTCCGCCATGACGTCCGCGCCACCGATGGGACGCCGCAGAACCGTCTCGTCCAGCATCGCCCACACCACCGGCGCCCCCGGATCGTCGAGGATCTTCGCGCGCTCAAGGCGTGTGACAACGCGCCTGTCACATTCCTCGTCACTCACAGGAGGGAACGCCGCGCCCAGAACCGCACGCGCGTACCTTTTCGTCTGGAGGATGCCCGGGACGTACGCCAGGGCGAACTCGCGGATCATCACCGCCTGTTGTTCGAGTACGCGCACCTTCTCGAAGTACTCGGCGATCGACGCGTCGTCGTCCTGCGGCAGAAAGCTGCTCAGTACGTTCCCCGTGTTCAGCGCCCTGTCCAGCCGTCGCGCGTCCTCCTTCGACGGCACCCGGCGGCCCGCCTCGATGTGGGCGATGTGCGAACGCGTCATGACCGCCATGTCCGCCAGTTGCTGCTGCGTCAGCCCGGCCGCCTCGCGACGTTCCTTGAGCCAGTCGCCGTAGATGCTGCCCACAGAGCCAACTCCTTTGTGACAGATGACTGGTCACATCCGACCCTCTGGCGAGCCTAGCCCGCGCCCTCTCATGCTGTGAGGGCATCGCTACAGAAAGCGAAAGCCCCCGCGACCGAGCCACCGGTCCGGGGGTGTGGCCATCAACGAACGCTAGGGAGCTGACGACATGGGACACCGTATCGCCCGCGTCTTCACGGTGCTGCGCCTACTGCTGAGTCCGACGCGCTTCCGTCCCGACCCGAAGGACGACGCGGCGCGTGCGAGCGGCCCGACCGTCCACCATGTCGGTCCGCACAGTCCCCGCGCGGCACAGCCGGCCACGGTTTTGGGCATCGGCATCGGCTCGCTCGGCATGGTGCACACGGTGTGCGCGGAGGGCGGGAGGTGACGCTGCGGCTGCTGCCCTGGGAGGGCGCGGAAGGCAAGCGGTGCTACCTCGTGACCGACGGGGCCGGAGTCGTCTCGCGGGTGGCCGACACGGTCGAGAGCGTGCAGCTCGCGATGGCCGGTGAACTCCTCGGCCACGCGGCCGACCTGGTGGCCGACCGGCGGGCAACGTGTGAACAACTCCGGTTCCTGCTGGAGCGGATGAGGGAGTCGCTGACCGAGGTGTGCCGGATCGCCGAGAGCCGGGGCGACCGCCTGGCCGGCTCCCGGCACGAGTAACACCTCGCCGTGATCCGGCCGCCTACCAGATCGCCTCGACCCACTCCGGATGATCGATGAACGGGTTGCGGTTCTTCTGGTAGGTGTCGTAGACGACCTGGTTGCGGCGCTCCTCGAAGGCGTCCGGCGGGTCCTGCTCGTTCCACTGCTTCAGGACGGAGAGGCGGCCCGTGTAGGGCGCGCTGCCGTTGGCCACGCGGTCGTTGGGCTCCAGGTCGGCCCAGGCGTCGTCGCCCTCGTAGCGGACGGCCATGTAGAGGATCATGCGGGCCACGTCGCCCTTGACCGCGTCGCGCGGCTCGAAGGAGTCGGAGTCGGTCAGGCTGCCGCCGGAGTTGGTGAAGGTGCCGCCCCCGTTGTCGAAGTCCTTGTTGCCGCGGATGGAGTTGACCTGGACGTCCTCGGGGCGGATGTGGTGCAGGTCGGTGCCCGGGCCGGTGGAGGTGGTGAGGTCTCCGTGGGAGATCGCCCAGACGTGCTCGCGGTTCCAGTCGCCCACGTCGCCGCCGTTGAGGCTCTTGCTGCGGGACTTGCCCGAGTACAGCAGGATCACGTTGCCGCTGTTGTTCGGGTCCTGGTCGGTGACCTTGAGGGCCTCCCAGAGCGCCGCGTACGACAGCTTGTTCTGACTGCTGATGATCGTGTGCAGGGACGACTTCAGGGCGGTGCCCGTCTTGCCGACCGCGTCGCGGTAGTACGTCGTGTCGTACGCGGTGGTGGTCGCGGCGGCCGGGGTCGCGGTGAGCGCCGGGGCGGTGAGGCCGGCCAGGACGGCGGCGGTGGCCAGCGCCACCGGCTTCCAGCGGCGTATGCGTGTCGCCAGCATGTGGGGTGTCCCATCTACGCGGGTTGAATGGAGGCGGCACCGGGAGAGTGACACGAGTGCGTGATCGTGTCCATGACTAAAACATGTCGATCGGATGACGGGACCGGACGGAAGCGGACCGAAGTGGACCGGCGGACGGCAAAGAACTGCCCTGCGGGGACAACCTTTTACGCCCGCCCGTGAGTCAAGTGGTGCATGACTCCTGGGACATCCCGCCGTACGAGACTCCTGACGGCCGGTGCGGCCGTCGGCGCGCTCATACCCGGCGTGGCCGCGGGCACGGCCGCCGCGGCCACCACACCGACCGTCAGCTGCGCCTCCGCCAAGGCGGGCCTCGCCGACAAGCTGAAGAGGGACATCACCGGCGCGCTCGCCGGCCGCAAGGGCACCGTCGCGGTCGGCGTGTACGACCGGACGAGCAGGACGACCTGCACCCTGCGGCCCTCCACCGCCTACGACTCCGCCAGCGTCGTCAAGGTCACCGTCCTGACCACGCTGCTGTGGGACGCGAAGAGACAGGGCCGCTACCTCACCGACCGCGAGGCCTCGCTCGCCAAGGCCATGATCACCAAGTCGGACAACACCGCGACCTCCACCCTGTGGAAGCAGCTGGGCCTGACGAAGATCAAGGGCTTCCTCACCGCCGCCGGCATGACCCAGACCAAGCCCGGCGCGAACGGCTACTGGGGCCTGACCCAGATCACCGTCACCGACGAGCAGAAACTGCTCAGGCTGCTCACCGCCAGGAACACCGTCCTCAGCGACAACGCGCGCGCCTACACCCTGAAGCTGATGGGCCAGGTCGTCTCCTCGCAGCGCTGGGGCACCCCGTACGGAGCGCCTTCCGGGGTCGCCGTGCACGTCAAGAACGGCTGGCTCCAGCGCTCCACGCACGGCTGGCGGGTGCACAGCGTCGGCACCTTCGACGGCGGGGGACACGACTACACGATCACCGTGCTCACCCACGGCAACAGCACCATGAACTACGGCATCGCCACGATCCAGGGCGTGGCCAAGGTCGTCCACCGGGACCTCGCCGCCGCCCGATGACGCTTCACCGCACGGACTCCCGGCCGTCACCGGCCCGTCCTACGGTGACGCCCATGCGCCTGAGAAACCTTCTCGCCACCGTCACCGCCGGCCTGGCGGCGGCCACCTGCCTGTCCGCCGCCGGTCCGGCCGACGCGGCCGAGAGCCACGCCTGTTCGCCGTCCGTCTCCATCGACCGCTTCTCCGACGCGCTCGACAAGACGACGTACGACGGCACCTTCGTCGGCAACCTGTCCGCGCTCGCCGTCGACAGGGACGGTTCGCTCGCTGCCCTGTCCGACCGCTCGGCTCTGTTCGACCTGGACGCCGGAACCCTCGCGCCCGAGAGCGTCGTCCCGCTCGCCGACGACGACGGCACCGCCCTCGACTCCGAGGGCCTCGTCGTCGACCGCGACGGCACCCGGCTGGTCACCTCCGAGACCGAGCCGTCCGTCCGCCGCTACTCCCGGGCCGGCCGCCTCCTCGACTCCCTCCCCGTGCCGGACGCCCTGCGCGTGAGCCCCGCGGGGCGCGCTCAGCCCAACGGCACCTTCGAGGGCCTGACCCTGCTGCCCGGCGGCCGAACCCTGCTCGCGTCGACGGAGTACGCCCTGTCCGGCGACAGCATCGGCATCGTGCGCTTCCCGACCTGGCGGCGGACGCCGGACGGGCACTTCCGGCCCGCCGCCCAGTACGCCTACCCGGTCGACTCCGGCCTGGGCGTCCCCGAGGTGCAGGCGACCCCCGACGGCCGCCTCCTCGTCCTGGAGCGCGGCTTCACCCCCGGCGTCGGCAACACGGTCCGCCTCTACCTGGCCGACCTGCGCCACGCCACCGACACCAGCGGCATCGACACCCTCACGGGTCAGCCCGGCGTCCGGCTGATCCGCAAGACGCTGCTCGCCGACCTCGCCACCTGCCCCTCCCTGGGCGCCACCGCCAGGCAGCCGCAGCCCAACCCGCTCCTCGACAACATCGAGGGCATGACGATCACGGGCCGTGCGAAGGACCGCCTGAAGGTGCTCCTGGTCAGCGACGACAACCACAACCCCGTCCAGACGACCCGGTTCTACAGTCTCCGGGTGCGGATCTGACACGGCCCTGGTCCACGACGCAGGACTCCGGCCCGGTCGCGGGCCCCGGCCCAGGTCGTAGGACCAGCGCCCGGGCCGCCCGGGACCTTGGTCCCGGGAAGGTCGCGGAGGGATGAAATCCGCCTCTGTCCGTGTTGGTGCCTTCCGGTAAAGCAGGACGATCGGAGGGCACCGGCGTGGGATCGCAACGGGGTGGGGCCGGGCAGGGCAGGCCCGGCTGGGCACGACGACTGTGGGGCTACGCCTGGCGTTACCCCAAGGACGTCGTCCTGGCCCTCGGCTCGTCCCTGGCCGGCATGGCCGTCATGGCGCTGGTCCCGCTGATCACCAAGGTGATCATCGACGACGTCGTCGGCGGCCACACCCGCGCCATGGCACCCTGGGCGGCCACCCTCGTCGGCGCCGGGCTGGCCGTCTACGTCCTGACCTACATCCGCCGCTACTACGGCGGCCGGCTCGCCCTCGACGTCCAGCACGACCTGCGGACGGCGATGTTCACGACGATCACCCGGCTCGACGGGCGGCGCCAGGACGAACTGTCCACCGGGCAGGTCGTCGGACGCGCCACCAGCGACCTCCAGCTGATCCAGGGCCTGCTTTTCATGCTCCCGATGACCATCGGGAACATCCTGCTCTTCCTCATCTCCCTGGTGATCATGGCGTGGCTGTCGCTGCCGCTCACGCTCGTCGCGCTCGCCGTCGCCCCCGCCCTGTGGTGGATCGCCAGGCGCAGCCGCACCCGGCTGCACCCCGCCACCTGGTACGCCCAGGCCCAGGCCGCCGCCGTCGCGGGCGTGGTCGACGGTGCCGTCAGCGGTGTCCGCGTGGTGAAGGGCTTCGGGCAGGAGGAGCAGGAGACCGGGAAGGTCAGGGAGGTCAGCCGGCGGCTGTTCGCCGGTCGGCTGCGCACCATCCGACTGAACGCCGTCTACACCCCCGCCCTCCAGGCCGTGCCCGCCCTCGGCCAGGTCGCCATGCTGGCGCTCGGCGGCTGGCTCGCCGTGCGCGGGCACATCACGCTCGGCACGTTCGTCGCCTTCTCCACGTATCTCGCCCAGCTGGTCGGCCCGGTCCGCATGCTCGCCATGGTGCTCACCGTCGGGCAGCAGGCCCGGGCGGGCACCGAACGCGTCCTGGAGCTGATCGACACCGAGCCGTCGCTGGCCGACGGCACCAAGGAACTGCCCGACGACGCCCCCGCGACCGTCGAGTTCGACTGCGTCTCCTTCGGCTACGACCCCGCCCGCCCGGTCCTCGACGGGCTCTCCTTCGAGATCCGCCCGGGCGAGACCCTCGCCGTCGTCGGCTCCTCCGGCTCCGGCAAGTCCACCGTCTCCCTGCTCCTGCCGCGCTTCTACGACGTCACACACGGCGCCGTCCTCGTCGGCGGCCACGACGTGCGCGAGCTGACCCTGGAGTCGCTGCGGGCCGCGATCGGGCTGGTCCCCGAGGACTCCTTCCTCTTCTCCGACACCGTCCGCAACAACATCGCCTACGGCCGTCCGGACGCCACCCAGGAGCAGATCGAGGCCGCCGCCCGCACCGCCCAGGCCGACCGGTTCATCGCCGAGCTGCCCGACGGCTACGACACCACCGTCGGCGAGCACGGCCTGACCCTCTCCGGCGGCCAGCGCCAGCGCATCGCTCTGGCCCGCGCGATCCTCACCGACCCGCGGCTGCTGGTCCTGGACGACGCCACCTCCGCCGTGGACGCCCGCGTCGAGCACGAGATCCACGAGGCGCTGCGGGAGGTCATGCGGGGCCGCACCACCCTGCTGATCGCCCACCGCCGCTCCACCCTCAACCTCGCCGACCGCATCGCCGTCCTCGACGGCGGCCGCCTCGCCGACCTCGGCACCCACGAGGAACTCCAGCAGCGGTCCGCCCTGTACCGGCGGCTGCTCACCGACCCCGACGAGCTGGGCGCCGTCTCCCCGGGCCACGCCCAGCCGGCCGCGCCGCAGGAGGACACCTCCGTACGGGACGAGCTGGACGCGGAGTTCGACGCCGAGCGGGGCATCACGCCGAGGCTGTGGGCGGGGGAACGCGAGCCCCGCGACACGGCGATGGACGGCAGCCCCGCCACCCCCGAACTCCTCGCCCAGGTCGAGGCGCTGCCCCCGGCCACCGGCACTCCCGACGTCGACGAGGCGCGGGCGGTCCGGCCGGAGGAGAGTTACGGCCTGCGCAGGCTGCTCGGAGGCTTCGGCCTTCCCCTCCTGGTCAGCCTCGGGCTGGTCGCCGTCGACGCCGGCGCGGGACTGTTCCTGCCCGTGCTGGTCCGGCACGGCATCGACTCCGGGGTCACCCAGCTCGCCCTCGGCGCCGTCTGGGCGGCCTCGCTGCTCGGCCTGCTGACGGTGGTCGTCCAGTGGGCGGCCCAGTCCGGCGAGATCCGCATGACCGGACGCACCGGGGAGCGGATCCTGTACGCGCTCCGGCTGAAGATCTTCGCCCAGCTCCAGAGGCTCGGGCTCGACTACTACGAGCGGGAGCTGACCGGCCGGATCATGACCCGGATGACGACCGACGTCGACGCGCTGTCGACGTTCCTCCAGACGGGCCTGGTCACGGCCTTCGTCTCGGTCGTCACCTTCTTCGGCATCATGGTCGCCCTGCTCGTCATCGACGTACAGCTCGCCCTCGTCGTCTTCGCGACGCTGCCGCCGCTGATCGTCGCCACGTACTTCTTCCGCCGGGCGAGCGTGAAGGCGTACGAACTGGCCCGCGAACGGGTGTCGGTGGTCAACGCCGACCTCCAGGAGTCGGTGTCCGGGCTGCGGATCGTGCAGGCGTTCCGGCGGGAGCGGGACGGCGGGCGGCGGTTCGCCGAGAGCAGCGACAGCTACCGGCGGGCCCGCGTGCACGGCCAGTGGCTGATCTCGGTGTACTTCCCGTTCGTGCAGTTCCTGTCGTCGGCGGCCGCCGTGGCCGTGCTGGTCGTGGGCGGCGCCCGGGTCGACGACGGGACGCTGACGACCGGCGCGCTCGTGGCGTACCTGCTCTACATCGACCTGTTCTTCGCGCCGGTGCAGCAGCTCTCCCAGGTCTTCGACGGCTACCAGCAGGCGACCGTCTCCCTCGGCCGCATCCAGGAGCTGCTGCGGGAGCCGACGTCGACGAAGGTGGCCGACGAGCCCCGCCGGGTGCGCTCCCTGCGCGGCGAGATCGCCTTCGAGAACGTGCACTTCTCCTACGGCGCCGCCGACGAGGGCGACGCGGCACTGAGCGGGGTCGACCTGCGCATCCCGGCCGGGCAGACCGTCGCCTTCGTCGGCGAGACCGGCGCGGGCAAGTCGACCCTGGTGAAGCTGGTGGCCCGGTTCTACGACCCGACCAGCGGACGGGTGACCGTCGACGGAGCGGACCTGCGGGGCCTCGACCTCACCTCCTACCGGCACCGTCTCGGCGTCGTCCCCCAGGAGGCGTACCTCTTCCAGGGCACCGTCCGCGACGCCATCGCCTACGGCCGCCCCGACGCCACCGACGCGGAGGTGGAGGCGGCGGCCCGCGCGGTCGGCGCCCACGAGATGATCGCCACCCTGGAGGGCGGCTACCTCCACGAGGTCGCCGAACGCGGCCGCAACCTCTCCGCTGGGCAACGCCAGTTGATCGCCCTGGCCCGCGCCGAACTCGTCGACCCGGACATCCTGCTCCTCGACGAGGCGACGGCCGCCCTGGACCTGGCCACCGAGGCGCAGGTCAACCAGGCGACGGATCGCCTGGCGGGCCGCCGCACGACCCTCGTCGTCGCCCACCGCCTGACCACCGCCGCCCGCGCGGACCGGGTCGTCGTCATGGACCACGGCCGGGTCGCGGAGGACGGCACGCACGAGGAGCTGCTGGCACGCGGCGGGCGGTACGCGGAGCTGTGGCGGACCTTCGTCGGTCAGGCCGAACCGGAGGAGCCGGTCGGCGCGTCCTGGTGACGACCGCGCAACCATCCGACATACGTCATGCGTCCGTACACCCGTACGCCGATTCGTGGTGGTCGCGGTACGGGAGGACGACAGTGGACACCGGAGCGATACGTCGCCGCCTGGCGCTCGGCATGGCCGTACTGACCGCGTCCGGCCTGCTCGCGGTCGCGGCGCCGGGCGAGGCGCAGGCCGCCGCGTACTGCGCGGGGCGCAAGGTCAGAACGCTGCCGTTCTCCACGGGCACGGTGCTCGTCTACAAACGCAACGGCTACGTCTGCGCCGTCACCCTGCCCAAGCGGCCCGGCACCAAGCGGAAGATGTCGGTCAGCGTGCAGGCCCGGGGCGGCTGGCCGGTCGTCGACGAGGGGCGGTACAAGTACCGGGCCGGCCCGGTGACCGTGCACGCCGGGCAGCGCTGCGTGTGGATCAAGGGCCGGGTGGGCCGCGGGTCGGTCAGCTCCGGCTGGATCCTGTGCTGACACCCCTCCCCACCCCGGGCCCCCGTACAGGGTTTTCCCCATGTCCCCTGGTGCTGCGGTGAGTTGGTCCGCTAGCTTCCGGCGCACATCTGTCTCACAGGGGAGTGCGCATGCGCAAGGCGCTCAGATGGCTGCTGGCGCTCACGGTGCTCATAGGCACCTTGAGCACGGCCGGTGCGGCCACCGCCGCCGAGCCGGAGGCCACCGGCCCGTCCAGCACCGCTGACATCGAGGAGAGGCTGCTCGCGATACCGGGCATGAGCCTGGTCGAGGAGAAGCCGTACACCGGCTACCGCTTCTTCGTCCTGAACTACACCCAGCCGGTCGACCACCGGAACCCGGCGAAGGGCACGTTCCAGCAGCGGATCACCGTGCTGCACAAGGACGTCTCCCGCCCGACGGTCTTCTTCACCAGCGGCTACAACGTCTCCACGACGCCCCGCCGCAGCGAGCCGACCCAGATCGTGGACGGCAACCAGGTCTCCCTGGAGTACCGCTTCTTCACCCCGTCCCGGCCCGACCCGGCCGACTGGTCCGAGCTGGACATCTGGCAGGCCGCCAGCGACCAGCACCGCGTCTTCACGGCGCTCAAGCAGATCTACGGCAAGAACTGGATCTCCACGGGCGGTTCGAAGGGCGGCATGACCGCCACCTACTACGAGCGTTTCTACCCGCGCGACATGGACGGCGTCGTCGCGTACGTCGCCCCCAACGACGTGGTGAACAAGGAGGACTCGGCCTACGACCGCTTCTTCGCCACCGTCGGCACCAAGGAGTGCCGTGACCGGCTGAACGCGGTGCAGCGCGAGGCGCTGGTGCGCCGCGAGTCGCTGGAGAAGCGGTACCAGG
This sequence comes from Streptomyces bullii, assembly GCF_042657145.1. Lineage (NCBI taxonomy): Bacteria > Bacillati > Actinomycetota > Actinomycetes > Kitasatosporales > Streptomycetaceae > Streptomyces > Streptomyces bullii. The sequence goes on along the minus strand of NZ_JBHSNY010000001.1, from coordinate 634,547 downwards.
CGTACGCCGACGCCGAGGGCCTCACCTTCAGCACGATCGGCAGCCTGGACAAGGCGTACGAGGCGGTCGTGCTCGACTACGTGTGGGGCTTCTGGCAGTACAGCCTGCTGAAGGACTGCGACCGGATCCCGGCCGACGCCGAGAACGCCACCGACGAGGAGATCTGGACCACGGTCGACACGATCGTGGGCTTCGCCGCGTACGCCGACCAGGGCCTGGAGCCGTACACGCCGTACTACTACCAGGCCGGCACGCAGCTGGGCGCGCCGACGATCGAGTTCCCGCACATCGAGAAGCAGTACCTCCGCTACGGCTACCTGCCGCCGCGCCACTTCGTGCCCCGCTCGATCCCCATGACGTTCCAGCCCTGGGCCATGCGGGACGTCGACACCTGGGTCCGCCACAACGCCCGTCAGATGCTCTTCGTCTACGGCCAGAACGACCCGTGGGGCGCCGAGCCGTTCCGCCTGGGCAAGGGCGCGAAGGACTCCTACGTCCTCACGGCCCCCGGCATGAACCACGGCGCGAACGTCGCCGGTCTCGTTCCCGAGGAGAAGGCCCTCGCCACGGCCCGCATCCTGAAGTGGGCGGGCGTCGCCCCGGCCGCGGTCCAGTCCGACCCGTCGGCGGCCAGGCCGCTGGCGAAGTTCGACGCGAAGCTCGACAAGCGTGACGTCCGCCGCGAGCTGACGCTGCGTCCGTGACGCGCCGCGCCCGGCCGCACCCACTCGGGGCTCACAGCGGCCGGGCGCAGCCGATCGACGTGCCGCCGCCCGGCGCGAAGTGGCTTTTCACGGCTGGCAGTCGTGTGGGCACCGGGCCGGTGGCGACGCCGGGCCGGCGCCGCGTCCGTGTGCCGGTTCCGGCTCCCGGCCGTCGCTCACAGTCGCCGGGCGCAGCCCACCGGTGTGTCGCCGCCCAGGCGGACGTACAGGGCCGTCGACGGTGGGCAGTCGGCGCGGGCTTTCACCGCCTTCGTCACCTTGTACTGCGGTTTCTCCTTCTCCCGGCCGTCGCAGGCCGTTTCGCGGACCTGGCCGTCGCCGGAGCCGTAGACGCAGTCGCCGACGATGGTTCGGGGTCCGCCCCCACCGCCCGGGTCGCCGGGGTGCGGCGGCTGGAGGTTGCGCATGCAGGCGTAGCCGCGCGGCACCGCCCCGTCGCCGTCCTCGTCGGACGCGGGCCGCTGCTCGCTGATGTGCAGCACGAAGTCCGTGGTCGCCGGGCAGCGCGGCCCGTCGCCCACCGCGCCGTCGTGGCGGGCCACGACCCGGGCCGCCGCCCGCTCACCGGCACACGGCACCTCGGTGAAGCTCGTCGTGCCGAAGGAGCTGCACTCGTCGACCGCGAGGAACACCGCCCCGTACCCGGACGGCCGGGTCGGCACCGGCGACTCCGCCGCCGACGACCGCTCGCCCAGCCGGCCGTCCTCCTCCCCGGTCGCCGCACCCTGGCAGCCCGTCAGCAGCGTCGCGAGCAGCGCCGGCAGCCCGCACACCACCCCCACGGATCTTCTCCCGCGCATCGCCATCCCCCCGAGTACCCCCGACCAGCGTGGCCCGCCGCGGCGGGCCACGCCACACATACGGGACGGTTTGCGCATGTTGGGGGCGGTGCGCCCGGTACGTGGCGTACGTCTAGTACGACAGCCCGTGCCCGATCGGGTACAGCACCTGCGCCGGATCGTCCGCCCGCGGCACGGCCACCGGCAGCTTCCCGCGCGGTTCGACCCGCCCCGCGATGACGCGCGCGGCCGCCCGCAGTTCCACGTCGGTCCAGGAGTAGGTCGCCAGGAAGGCGGGGACCGAGGGCAGCCGGGCCACGTCGTAGGGGTTGCGGACGGCGATCGCGACCACCGGCCTCCCGGTCGCCACGAGCTGTTCGACCAGCGTCCGCTGACTGCTGCCCGCCGTGACGTTGTACGTCCCGGCCACCACCGCGTCCGCCTCCCGGGCCGCCGCGACCGCCCGGGCGATGGTCGCCGCGGAGGGTGCCGTGCCGGTCGACAGGGCGGTGGCGGTGAAGCCGAGTTCGGTCAGGGCGGCGGCGAGCACCCCCGTCGGCGGGCCCGTGGTCCCCGAGGGCGAGGCGGGATCGGCGCCGACGACCAGCAGCCTGGCGTGCCCGCGCGGGGACAGCGGCAGCAGGTTCCCCTCGTTGACCAGCAGCGTGGTGGTCCGCTCGGCGATCCGGTCGGCCGCCGCCAGGTGCGCCTTGGTCCCCACCGTGCGCTCGACACCGGAGTGGCTGACGTACGGAGCGTGGAACAGCCCCAGCTTCGCCTTCAGCCGCAGAATGCGCAGGATCGATGCGTCGAGCCGTGCCTCGGTGAGCTCGCCGCTGCGGACCGCCTTCAGGACGGCGTTCCAGGCGAGGTCCAGATCGGGCGGGTTGAGGAGCTGGTCCACGCCCGCCTTCAGCGCGAGCACCGGCACCCGGTCGTCGCCGTACTTGGTCCGTACGCCCTCCATGCCGAGGGAGTCGGTGACCACGACCCCGTCGTAGCCGAGCTCGCCGCGCAGGATGCCGGTGAGGATCGGCCGGGAGAGCGTGGCCGGGTCGCCGGAGTCGTCGAGCGCGGGAACCATCAGGTGGGCGGTCATGATCGAGTCGATGCCGGCCTCGATCGCGGCGCGGAACGGCGGTGCGTCCAGCGCCTCCCACTGGCCGCGGCTGTGCGTGATGACCGGGAAGCCGGTGTGGCTGTCGACCTCGGTGTCGCCGTGCCCGGGGAAGTGCTTGGCGGTCGCCGCGACGCCCGAGCGCTGGTACCCGGACACCTCGGCCGCGACCAGCGCCGCCACGGCCCTCGGGTCGGCGCCGAAGGACCGTACGCCGATGACCGGGTTGGCGGGGTTGACGTTGACGTCGGCCACGGGGGAGTAGTCCTGCCGGATGCCCATCGCGCGCAGCTCGCGTCCCGCGATCCGGCCGAGGGCACGGGCGTCGGAGCGCGACCGGCCGGCGCCGATCGCCATCGCCCCCGGGAACAGCGTGGCGGGCTTCCCGACGCGCGCGACGATGCCGTGTTCCTGGTCGGTGGAGATCAGCACGGGCAGCCCGCGCGGCAGATCGAGGGACGCCTTCTGGATCCCGTTGGACAGGTCCGCGATCTGGTGCGGCTCGCGGGTGTTGTGCGCCCAGGCGAAGTAGATGATGCCGCCGACCCGGTACCTGGCGATGAGCTCGGCGGCGGTACGGACCCCGATCTCCTTGAGGTTGGCGTCGATGTCGGCCTGGTCGGGGGCGGTGGCGGAGTGGCCGTACACCCGCATGACGAAGAGCTGGCCGACCTTCTCCTCGAGCGTCATGCGCGAGACGAGGGCGCGGAGCCGGGCGTCGTCGGGGGCGGCGCCGGCGTGCGCGGTGCCACGCACGGCCAGGGCGGTGGTGACGGCCGCTATGGCGGCGAGGACGGAACGTCTGGAGGGGGTCGCGGTGTTTCCTGTGCTTCCCGTGCTGGTGTCGGGCACGTGCGCTCCTTCCGGAGGAGAACCGCTGAAGGAAACTTCCAGGACGTCACCAATAACCGGGAAGTTTCTGCCGGTCAAGGGAATGCACAGTAACCGAACGGGGGCCGCCATCGGCGCAGTTGGAGGGGGGCGCGCCGATGGCGGCGTGCTGCCGGCCGCGGCACGGCGGAGAGGGTGGTCAGCGATCGCAGCCAGCAGCGAGGGCCGACACCGCACCACGGTGACTCATCCGGCAACCTGCGCATTGGACGGGCGGGGGTGGGGTGGGGTTCCCGGGTCGGGCCGGATTTCCCGAAGTCGGTGGTCCAGGGGCCGGTGAGGCGGGTGGGCCGGAGCGGTGCCCGGGCGGGTGTCGCGGTTCACCGTTCGTCCGGTGCGGTGCCCGGGTGGGCGTCGCGGCTCACTGTTCGTCGGCGCGGTGCCGGGGCGGGCGGTGCGGTTGGGTGGGCGTCGCGGTTCACCGTTCGTCCGGTGCGGGTGCCTTGTCGCGCAGCTCGGGTGTGCTCGTGCCGACGTACACCACCGCGAGCAGGCACAGCAGACCGCCCGTCACCAGGGACGTCGCGCCCGAGGTCCAGCCGGCCAGCACGCCCCCGCGCAGATTGCCGAGGTGGGGACCGGCCTGGCCGACGATCTGCTCGGCGGCCGTCACCCGGCCGAGCAGGGCGTCGGGGGTGCGGGTCTGCACGATCGTGGTGCGGGAGAGGACCGACACGGAGTCGGCTGCGCCCGCCAGCGCGAGCAGGCCCAGGCCCGCCCACGGGTCGGTCATCAGGCCGAAGAGGGCGAGGGCCGCGCCCCACGTGCCCGCGCCGCACAGCATGACCAGACCGGGACGGCCGAGCCCGGTGACCGTGCCCGACAGCGCCGACGCGGTGACCCCGCCGACGGCGAGGGCCGACAGGAACAGGCCCAGCGTGCGCGGATCGCCCCCGAAGCGCTCGGCGTTGACCAGCGGGAACAGGGCGACCGGCATCGACAGGAGCGTGGCGGCGAGGTCGGTGACGAGCGCGCCGCGCACCACCCGGTGGCCGGCCAGGAAGCGCAGGCCGTCCAGCACACCGTGCAACCCGGCGCGGGACGGCTCGCCCTCCGGTGCCAGCGCGGGCAGGCCGAAGGCGCCGTAGAAGGCGATGAGAAAGCTGACGGCGTCCAGCAGGTAGCAGACGCCGATCCCGAACCAGCCGAGGAACAGGCCGCCGAGGGCCGGCCCGAGCAGCATCATCGCCTGACCGGTGACCTGGTGGAGGGCCAGGCCGGACGCGACCAGTTCCTTGGGCAGCAGCCGGGGTACGAACACCCCGGCCGCCGGCCCGGCGACCGCGCCGAACGAGGACTGCGCGGCGACCAGGGCGAGCACCCCGGCCACCGGGACGTGCCCGGTGAAGCCCTGCACCGCCAGCAGCGACGCGCAGACCGCCTGGCCGACCGTGGCGAACAGGAAGATGCGCCGCCGGTCGCCCCGGTCCGCCCACGCGCCGGCGAACAGGCCGAGGACCACCAGGGGCAACGCCTGGGCCAGCCCCACCGCGCCGCTCCACACCGCGCTGTGCGTCATGTCCCAGACCTGGTACAGCACGGTGACCATGGTCATGAAGCTGCCCAGCGTGGACACCGTGCGGCCGACCAGCAGCCGCCGGAACACCGGGGACGTCCGTAAGGGGCGCACGTCGACGAACGTGCGGGTGAGACTCACGAGAAGACGGCGGAGCGCGGCGCGGGCTGGGTCACGGCGCGGAACGCTATCCGGCCGCCCGCCGCCCGGGCCAATGATTTACCGGACGGCGCCGACCCGGTGGGGGACACCGAGCTGTTGGGTCACGCCGAGTCGTTGAGCAGCCGGGACAGGTGCTCGCGTCCGGCGTCCAGCAGGCCGGGCAGCGGGGCGGCGGCCTCGTACCACCGCTTCTCGTACTCCCAGCACAGCCAGCCGTCCCAGCCGTGCCGGGACAGGACCTCCACGCACTCGGTCAGCGGCAGCACACCGGTGCCGAGTGCCAGCGGGGTCGTGTCGTCGGCGGAGGCGATGTCCTTGACCTGGATGTAGCCGAGGTAGGGGAAGAGCGCCGCGTAGCTCTCCGAGGGCTGCTCGCCGCCTAGCCAGGTGTGCATGACGTCCCACAGGGCGCCGACCTGGCGGTGGCCGACCAGGCCGAGGACGCGGATCGCGTCGGCGGCGGTGCGGTGCGAGTCGTGGGTCTCCAGCAGGATGCGCACGCCGGCGTCGGTGGCGTACTCGGCGGCGGTGCCCAGACGCCGGGCGGCCGTCGCGTCGGCCTCCTCGGGGCTCTGCGCCGGATCGCCGCCGGGGAAGACCCGGATGTACGGGGCGCCCAGGTCGCGGGCGAGGTCGAGCAGGTCACGGATCTCGGTGAGGACGGGCTCGTCGTCGCCGGGCGCGGCGACCCGCGCGTATCCCGCGACGCCCAGGATCTCGACGCCGGACGCCTTGAACGCGGCGGCCGCGTCGGCGCGTTCGCCCGGGCCGAGGCCGGGGTGCACCGGTTCCTCGGGGTGGGCGCGCAGTTCGACGCCGTGGTAGCCGTGCGCGGTCGCGAGCCGCAGCACGTCGGTCAGGGGCAGGCCGGGGACGCCGAGGGTGGAGAACGCCAGCTTCATGTGGACGGACCCTACCCGGCACACCGGCCGGTGACTCCTCTTCGTCACTCGGGTTCGTCACTCGGGCGTTGCGCGCAGGTCGAGCCGCCAGTCCTGGCCGACCAGGTCCCGGCCGAAGGAGCGGTGGGGTTTCTCGGCCACCAGGACGAAGCCGTGCCGCTGGTAGATGCGGCGGGCGGCGGTGAGGACGTCGTTGGTCCACAGGACGACCTCCCGGTAGCCGACGCCGCGCGCGAAGTCGACGACGGCCCCGACCAGCCGGTCCCCGATGCCGAGTCCGCGGGCGTCCGGTTCGACCAGCAGCAGCCGCAGCCGGGCGGCCCCCGGCACCTCGTCCCGCACGCACATCACGCACCCCACCGGCCGTCCCTCCGACTCGGCGATCCACACCCGCTCCAGGTGCGGGTCGTGGTCCCCGGCGAAGTCGGCGACGATCCTGGCGACCAGGCCCTCGTAGTCGGCGTTCCAGCCGTACTCGGCGGCGTAGAGCGCGGCGTTGCGCTGCACGATCCAGCCGAGGTCGCCGGGGCCGGGCTCGCGCAGCACGACGTCCTCCGCGCGGGGAGGACGCGGGTCGGAGAGGATCTCGCGGATGGTGCGCATGGCCTCGGCTAGCCGGGACCGGTCTGCGGCGGGCACCTTCGACAGCAGAGCGCCGACGGCCTGGCCGGACCGCTCGCCGAGCAGGTCAGCGGTCTCCCGGCCGCGTGCGGTGAGCGTGATGCGCCGGCGCCGGGGGTCGCGGGGCGAGGGCACCCGCTCGACCAGCCCGTCCCGCTCGAACCTGTTCAGGATCCGGCTCAGGTACCCGGCATCCAGGGAGAGTTCCGCGCGCAGGTCGGCCACGTCCGTGTGCGGGGAGTGCGCGAGCTCGTAGAGGACCCGGGACTCGGTGAGGGTGTACGGGGCGTACAGCCGGCGGCTGTAGTCGAGCGCGTCGATGACGTTGGTGTAGAAGCGGTTGAAGGCGCGGACGTCCTGGACGGTCATGATCGCCTCCGGTCGTCGACTCGGCGCGTGCGGGATCAGGCCACGATCTCTGACTCAGTCAGAAATCCCCCGGAACCGAGCCTAGGCCGGAGGGCGCCGCCCGTCCACGGTGGTGCGGCGCCCGTTCCCGGTGCCTGTTACGCCGTGGCGGCCCGGTAGACGCACACCTGCGCGCCCGCCGGTCCGGTCGTGGTCGAGACCAGCTCGAAGGCGGCCTTCGTGCCGTCGTCCGGGAAGATCGACTTGCCGCCGCCGAGGATCACCGGCATGACGATGAGCCGCAGTTCGTCAACCAGGCCCTCGCTGAGGAGCGTGCGGGCGAGCGTGGGGCTGCCCATCACCAGGAGGGTGCCGCCGTCGCTCTCGCGCAGCTTGCGCAGGTGGGCCACCGCGTCGTCGCCCGGGATGCGGGTGGTGTTGTCCCACGTCAGGTCGGAGTCGCCGAGGGTGCCGGAGACGACGTACTTCTGGATGGCGTTCATCCGGTCGGCGAACGGATCTCCGGCCCGCTCGGGCCAGGCCCCCGCCATCGCCTGCCACGTACGACGCCCGAACAGCAGTGCGTCGGCCTCCTCCAGTGCCGCGTCGAAGGCCCCACCGACGACCTCCGGGTCGAAGAAGGCGTGGCTCCAGCCGCCGTGCGCGAAACCGCCGTCGGTGTCCTCCTGGGGCCCGCCGGGGGCCTGCACGACACCGTCGAGACTGATGAACTCGCTGATCATGATGCGCATGGGGCCGGCTCCTGTTTTCCCTCGTTCGGGCGTGCTGTACGCCTAAGAAGACCGCCGCCCCGCCCGAAAATCATCGCGCACCGCGGAGAAACCTCGGAAAACTTCATCCCCGGCGCCACCACCTTCTGTACCTACTGGTATGTACGCTCGCCGTCGGAGCCGTCACCACACCCGGAGAGGGGAACCGCCGCCATGCCGCTCGTCCGCATCGACGCGCTCACAACGGACACCGACCGGTTCGGGCGCTCGGCCGAGCCGTCCAGGAGGCCCTGGTCGAGTCGCTCGGCATCCCACCGAACGACTGCTTCCAATCCTCACCGGCCACGACGGGACGAGCGGCACCCTGCGCCACGGCGACTACCTCGGCGTCCCCCACGACGCCGGAATCGTCTACGTGTCGATCACCTTGCGCGCAGGCCGCACCCCCGAACAGAAGCAGACCCTGTACCACCGCATCGCCGAGCTGGCCGAGCGGTACGCCCGCACGGAACCGCGGAACGTGTTCATCGCCCTCACCGAGAACACGTCCGCGGACTGGTCACTGGGCTACGGGCAGGAGCAGTACGTCTCCGACACGCCCGGCGACTGAGCGGTCGCCCACACCGCCGAGCCGACCCGGGGTCGGCGGTTCCGGCTCGCCCGGTGAAGCAGGCGCCCGCCGTGCGGAACGTGGCGCAGGGTGGTCATCCGGCTCGCCCCGGTGAAGCAGGCGCCCGCTGAGGCGGAACGTGGAGCCAGGGGGCGGGCAATCATCCGGCCCGCCCGACGAAGCAGGTGGCCACCGAGACCGAACCGAGCCGGCACGCGGCGGTCGTCCGGCCGACCGAAGGAAGCAGCCGGCCGCCGAGGCCGAGCCGGGTCAGCGGGCGGTGGCCTGCGGCCCCGCCCCAGTCGGTCACCGCCTCGTCAGGCTCGCGGCGCCCCCGTGGACCCCCGCACCATCAACTCCCCGCGCACCGACGCGATCCCCCCGGGCGGCGGCTCCTCGCGGCCCATCGCTATGCGGCCGGCGCGGGCGCCGGCCTCGGCGAGGGGCAGTCGTACCGTCGTCAGGGAGGGCACCGCGTCGACGCTGAAGGGGAGGTCGTCGAAGCCGGCCACCGACACGTCCTCGGGGATGCGCAGCCCGGAGTCCCGCAGGGCCGCGCACGCGCCGAGCGCGACCGAGTCGTTCGCGGCGACGACGGCCGTGAGCGACGGGTCGCGGCGCAGCAGCTCCAGCGTGGCCTCGTAGCCGGACTGCCGGTCGTAGCGCCCGTGCACGGTCCAGCGCGGGTCCTCCGTGATGCCGTGCGCGGCCAGCGCCGCCCGGTGGCCCTCCAGGCGGTGCCGCGTGGTCGTCCGTTCCTCGGGGCCCGCGATGTAGCCGAGCCGCCGGTGCCCGAGCCCGATCAGGTGCTCGGTCAGCTCCTGTCCGCCCCCGCGGTTGTCGAAGGTCAGCGCGATCGCCCCGGTGTCCTGCGCCGGCGGCCGTCCGCACAGCACCACCTTCGTCCCGGCGTCCGCCAGCTTCCGCATCTTCGCGGCCATCGCCGCCTGGTGCGCGGCGTCCTCGATGGCCCCGCCGGTCAGCACGACCGCGGCCGCCCGCTGCCGCTGGAGCAGGGTCAGATAGGTCAGTTCGCGCTCGGGGGAGCCGCCCGTGTTGCACACGACCGCGAGTCTCTCCCCGCCCGCGCGCCCGCCAGGGCCCCCGATCTCGGCCTGGATGGCGCTCGCCATGATCCCGAAGAACGGGTCGGCGATGTCGTTCACCAGGATTCCCACCAGGTCGGACGTGGCGGCGGCCAGGGCGCTCGCGGGCCCGTTGAGCACGTAGTCCAGCTCGTCCACTGCCTTCAGCACCCGCTCACGGGTGGAGGCGGCCACGGGGTAGTTCCCGTTCAGCACGCGCGACACCGTCGCGGGCGAGACCTGCGCGCGGGCCGCCACGTCCGCCAGGGTCACCGTCATCTCGTCGTCCTCCGGTCGCGCATCTCGTCGTACGCCCTCGTACACACACAGGCCCATGGCCATGGTTCCGAGGAGACCTTACGGCCCGTAGCCCCTGTTGTTCGCCCCCTCGAACAACTCCTCCCCGCACTGGTCTTGTCCAGACCGCTGTGCAGAGGCTAGCTTCTTACACATAGAAAGCGCTTGCTGTATCGCTCACCAGTGAACCGGAGGGATCGGGGAGGCCCGTGCCGCCGGTGGCGCCGGTGGCGCCTATGAAGGGAATGACGTGACACGCAAGACGGTGCGTATCGCCATGAACGGCGTGACCGGGCGCATGGGCTACCGCCAGCACCTCGTCCGCTCCATCCTGGCCATCCGCGAGCAGGGCGGCCTCGACCTCGGCGACGGCACCGTGCTGTGGCCGGAGCCGATCCTGGTCGGCCGCCGTGAGCACGCGCTCAGGGCGATGGCCGAGCAGCACGGCCTGGAGCACATCTCGACCGACGTGGACGCCGTCCTCGCCGACCCGGCCGTCGACATCTACTTCGACTCGCAGGTCACCTCCGCCCGCGAGGAGGCCCTCAAGAAGGCCATCGCCGCGGGCAAGCACCTCTACACCGAGAAGCCGACCGCCACCGGCCTGGAGGGCGCCCTGGAACTCGCCCGCCTCGCGAACGAGGCCGGCATCAAGCACGGCGTCGTCCAGGACAAGATCTTCCTGTCGGGCCTGCTGAAGCTGAAGCGCCTCATCGACGGCGGCTTCTTCGGCCGGATCCTCTCCGTGCGCGGCGAGTTCGGCTACTGGGTCTTCGAGGGCGACTGGCAGCCCGCCCAGCGCCCGTCCTGGAACTACCGCGCCGAGGACGGCGGCGGCATCGTCGTCGACATGTTCCCGCACTGGGAGTACGTCCTGCACGAGCTGTTCGGCCGCGTGAAGTCCGTCCAGGCCCTGACCGCCACCCACATCCCGCAGCGCTGGGACGAGAACGGCAAGCCCTACGTCGCCACCGCCGACGACGCCGCGTACGGCGTCTTCGAACTCGAAGGCGGCGCGATCGCCCAGATCAACTCCTCCTGGGCGGTCCGCGTCAACCGCGACGAGCTCGTCGAGTTCCAGGTGGACGGCACGGAGGGCTCGGCGGTCGCGGGCCTGCGCAACTGCCGCGTCCAGCACCGCTCGGCCACCCCCAAGCCGGTCTGGAACCCGGACATCCCCGCCACCGAGGTCTTCCGCGACCAGTGGCAGGAGGTCCCGGACAACCAGGAGTTCGACAACGGCTTCAAGGCCCAGTGGGAGCTGTTCCTCAAGCACGTCTACGCCGACGCCCCCTACCACTGGGACCTGCTCGCCGGCGCCCGCGGTGTCCAGCTCGCCGAGCTGGGCCTGAAGTCCTCGGCCGAGGGCCGCCGCCTCGACGTACCGGAGATCACGCTGTGACGATCCACCTGCCCGACGCCACCGGCCGGCTGCGGCCGTACGAGCCCCGCACCGAGCCGCTGGCCCTCGCCCCAGGGGCCCCCTTCACCTCCCGCACGGTCTTCTCGGCGGCCCACGTGGTGGCCGACCCGTACGCGGACGTGTCGCCCGACTCGCCCGCCGCCGTCGACTGGGACGCCACCCTCGCCTTCCGCCGCCACCTGTGGTCCCACGGGCTGGGCGTCGCCGAGGCCATGGACACCGCGCAGCGCGGCATGGGCCTGGACTGGGCGGGCGCGGCCGAGCTGATCCGCCGGTCGGCCGCGGAGGCGAAGTCGGTCGGGGGCCGGATCGCCTGCGGTGTGGGCACGGACCAGATCGCCGCCGGAACCCTGGAGGAGGTCCGGGCGGCGTACGAGGAACAGCTGGCCGTCGTCGAGGAGTCCGGCGCACAGGCCATCCTGATGGCGTCCCGGGCCCTCGCGGCGTCGGCGAAGGGCCCGGACGACTACCTGGAGGTCTACGGCCACCTCCTGCGCCAGGCCGCCGAGCCGGTGATCCTGCACTGGCTGGGCCCGATGTTCGACCCGGCCCTGGAGGGCTACTGGGGGTCGAGCGACCTGGACGCGGCGACGGACACCTTCCTGTCGGTGATCGCGGCCCATCCCGACAAGGTCGACGGCATCAAGGTGTCGTTGCTGGACGCGCAGCGCGAGATCGACCTGAGGCGGAGGCTGCCGCAGGGCGTCCGCTGCTACACCGGCGACGACTTCAACTACCCCGAGCTGATCGCGGGCGACGAGCAGGGCTTCAGCCACGCGCTGCTCGGCATCTTCGACCCGCTGGGCCCGCTGGCGGCGGAGGCGGTGCGGGTCCTGGACACGGGCGACACCGCGGGCTTCCGCGCCCTCCTCGACCCCACGGTCGAGCTGTCCCGCCACCTCTTCCGGACCCCGACCCGCTTCTACAAGACCGGCGTGGTCTTCCTGGCCTGGCTGGCGGGCCACCAGTCCCACTTCACGATGGTGGGCGGCCTGCAGTCGGCCCGCTCCCTGACCCACCTCGCCCGCGCCTACGAACTCGCAGACGGCCTCGGCCTGTTCCCGGACCCGAAGCTGGCGGAGGAGCGGATGAAGACCCTGCTGAGCGTGTACGGAGTGACCCGGTGAGCGCGGCGTCGGAACGCCTGGAACGCCTCTCTGTCAACCAGATGACGGTGAAGCAGCTACCGCTGGCCGAACTGGTCGAGGCATGCAGGGAGTTGGGCATCCGCAACGTGGGCCTGTGGCGCGAGCCGGTCCAGTCCTACGGCCTGGAGGCCACGGCCAAGCTGGTCCGGGACGCCGGTCTGACGGTGACCACGTTGTGCCGGGGCGGCTTCTTCACGGCGATCGACCCGGCCGAACGGGCCGAGGCCCTGGCCGACAACCGCCGCGCGATCGACGAGGCGGCGACGCTGGGCACCGACACCCTGGTGCTGGTCTCGGGCGGCCTGCCCGCCGGCTCCAAGGACCTGCACGGCGCCCGGGAACGCATCGCGGACGCGCTGGCCGAGCTGGGGCCGTACGCGGAGTCGCACGGCGTGAGGCTCGCCATCGAGCCGCTGCACCCCATGTACGCCTCCGACCGCTGCGTGGTCTCCACCCTGGCCCAGGCCCTCGACCTCGCGGAGCGCTTCCCGGCCCACCAGGTCGGCGTCACGGTCGACACGTACCACATCTGGTGGGACGACACGGCCCCGCGGCAGATCGCCCGGGCCGGCGCGGGCGGCCGCATCCACACCTTCCAGCTCGCCGACTGGACGACCCCCCTGCCGGAGGGCGTCCTGACCGGCCGCGGCCAGCTCGGCGACGGCTCGATCGACATGCGCGAGTGGAAGGGCTACGTGGAGGCCGCCGGCTACACCGGCCCGATCGAGGTGGAACTCTTCAACGCCGGCCTGTGGGCCCGCGACGGACGGGAGGTGCTGGCGGAGACCGCCCGCCGCTTCGCGGAGCACGCGGCGTGACGTGCCGGGTGGGCCGCTCCCGTCGCGGGGCGGCCCACCCCACCGGCGGGTGACCGGCGGGTCGTCCAGGCGGCAGGGGGACGACGTATCCACCCGCCCTTCCGTGGTACCCCCCGTACCCCCGCAAACGCGGTCTCCCAACCGTCGCGGGCGTCGGCGTGCGGCGCCGGACAGGCCCCGACCGTTCCGGCACCGCACGCCGCCTCCCCCCTCATCCCCGCTGTGCACACGCCCCCCAACGGTGCACGGACACCAGCATGGGAGAACCGGGCGCACGCGTCCTTGACCGTCCGTGCAGGCGTTTTGTCGATTTCGGCAGCCCCCGCTCAGGACGGAGGCGGGCCGGCATGGTGACGGTGATCGGTCGGCGTCATCCCGTACGCCCGCCGGAACACCCGGCTGAAGGTCGCCGGGTCGGTGAACCCCCAGCGGGCGGCGATGGACTGGACGGACCGGCCGCTCAGACGCGGGTCGGCGAGGTCGCGGCGGCAGCGCTCCAGGCGGCGGTGGCGGATCCAGGCCGCGGGACTCGCGCCCTCCGCCGCGAACAGCTGGTGCAGCCGGCGCACCGAGATGCCGTGGGCCGCCGCGACGGTGGCGGGCGACAGGGACGGATCGCCAAGGTGCTGGTCGATGAAGTCCCGGATACGGGTGTGGAGTGCGCGGCGCCGCGACTCCGGGGACAGCACGTCCTCGGCGTCCAGGCACCTGCCCAGCACGGAGCCGAGCAGGTCGGTGGTCACGGTGGCCAGCGTCGGCACGTCGGCCGCGGTGAACTCGTCGGCGCGGTGGGCGAGGTCGGCCAGCCAGCGGTACAGCGCCCCGCCCAGGCCCTGGCCGAGCGGGATCGGCACGGCCAGCAACCGCCGGACCGTGCGCGGCGGCAGCGGCAGCAGCGCCCGGGGGACGGTGACCACCACCGCCGACGTCCGCTCGGAGGTCCGGTTGAGCCGCACGTCGTAAGGGAGGCTGCTGTCGGCGAGGACGAGGTCTCCCGCCCGGAACACGGCCTGGCGTCCGTCCTGCGCGATGCCGCCGTCGCCCGTGAACTGGCAGTTGATCTGGTAGACCTCCGGGTCGAACCGCCGGATGATCCGCGGTGTGCGCACGGTGTCCATCTGCGGGAAGCTCAGGTCGGCGACCTGCAGGTCACCGAGCGGCAGCACACGCATGGTGGCCCGGAAGTCCTCCGTCCGCTCACTGCGCAGCAGGTTGGGCACATGGGTCCGCCCGGCGATGTCCTGCCACAGGTCCCACCGCTCCGCCGGTGGTACGACCTCGGTCCGGAACTCCGTCACCAGCATGGCCACACGCCCCCCAACGCGCACCGCACGGACTCGTTCTGCCCACGGGACATCGTAGGGAGCGGGGGCGGGAAAGAAACCGGCGAGAAATTCTCCCAGGGCCGTGCAACCCTTCCCCCGCCCGGCATGTCGTACAGGGCATCAGAACTTCTCGGAGGGGGATCCGGGGGATCACGGGGGTTCTGAGGGGGAGGGAAAAGCCGAGGGGGCCCGGTCGACGGACCGGGCCCCCTCGAAGCATTCAGATCCCGCGGGCCGGGGGCTCCAGTGGAGGTCGTCAGAAGAAGACCCCGCAGCGCAGCAGCACGTTGGCGTACGGCTGTGCCTCCCCGGTCCGCACGACGAGCCGGGCGTTCGCCGACAGTGCCTTGAGACGCTCGTGCGGTACCAGGCCCAGTTCCGGGAAGCGGTCCTCCAGCAGCCGGGACGCCGCCGGGTTGGCCCGCCGTACCTCCGTCGCCGCCGTCGCCCCCTCGACCACCAGCTCGGCCAGCAGACCGTCCAGCACCTGGGCGAAGGACGGCACCCCGGCCCGGAAGGCCAGGTCGACCACGCGCGGCCCGTCGGGTATGGGCATGCCCGCGTCGCACACCAGCACGCCGTGCCCGTGGCCCAGTTCGGCCAGCGCACCGGAGAGGTGACGGTTGAGGATCCCGCTCTTCTTCACAGGGCCGCGACCTCTTCCGAGGTCGGGAAGGACTCCTGTGCGCCCTCCTTGGTGACGGCCGCCGCACCCACCCGGGCCGCGTACGCCGCCGCCTCGGCGAGCGACTCACCCGTGCCGAGCCGGAAGGCCAGCGCCGCGGTGAACGCGTCGCCCGCGCCGGTGGTGTCCACGGCGCGCACCGTCACGGACGGCACCCGCGAGACGCCCTCCGCTGAGGCCACCAGCGCGCCCCGCGCGCCCAGCGTCACCACCACCGAGCGCGGCCCCTTCGCCAGCAGGATCCGCGCCCAGTCCTCGGGGGTGTCCCCCACGGCGGCGGCGCCGCCCAGGATCACCTTCGCCTCGTGCTCGTTGACGATCAGCGGGTCGCAGGCGGCCAGCACCTCCTGCGGCAACGGGCGCGGCGGTGACGGGTTCAGCACGAAGCGGCTGCCCGGCGCCAGGCTCCGTACGACCTCCACGACCGTCTCCAGCGGGATCTCCAGCTGCGTGGAGACCACCCGGGAGGCGTGGAACAGGCTTCCCGCCGCCCGGACGTCCTCGGGCGTCAGACGGCCGTTCGCGCCTGGCGAGACCACGATGCTGTTGTCCCCGGACGGGTCCACGGTGATCAGCGCGACGCCGGTCGGCGCACCGCCGACCAGGACGCCCACCGTGTCCACGCCGGCCGCCCGCTGCGAGTCGAGCAGCAGCCGGCCGTACGCGTCGTCGCCGACCCGGGCCAGCAGGGCCGTACGGGCCCCGAGCCGGGCGGCCGCGACCGCCTGGTTCGCGCCCTTGCCGCCCGGGTGGACGGCCAGATCGGAGCCGAGCACGGTCTCCCCGGCGGCCGGCCGGCGCTCGACACCGATCACCAGGTCGGCGTTGGCCGACCCCACGACCAGGAGGTCGTAGTCGTTCATTGATCGACTCCCCACATCAACCGGCTTCCCACAGAAGGTGACCCGGCTCCCCGGCCAGGTGACCCGGCTGTCCGACGTCAGCCGCCGAAGCCGGCCACGTTCTGCCGCGTGACCACCTTCACCGGCACCTTCACCATCTCCTCGACCTTCTTGCCCTCGGCCGCCCGCAGCGCGTTGGCCACCGCGATCCGGCCCAGCTCCTTCGGCTGCTGGGCGACCGACGCGTACAGCGTGCCCGCCCGGACCGCCTTCAGCCCGTCAGGCGTGCCGTCGAAGCCGACCACCTGGACCGACTTCCCGGCCTTGGAACCCAGCGCCTTGATCGCGCCGAGCGCCATCTCGTCGTTCTCGGCGAAGACACCGTCGATGTCGGGGTGGGCCTGCAGCAGGTTCGTCATCACGTCCAGGCCCTTGGTGCGGTCGAAGTCGGCGGGCTGCTTGGCGACGACCTTGATGCCCGGGTAGGCCTTCAGGCCCTCGGCGAAGCCCGCGCCGCGCTCCCGGCTGGCGGAGGTGCCCGCCTGGCCCTGCAGGACGACGATCGTGCCCTGGCCGCCGAGCTTTTCGGCGAGCGCCTTCGCGCCGAGCCTGCCGCCGGCGACGTTGTCGGAGGCGACCAGGGCGGCCGTGTCGGCCTTGTTGACGCCCCGGTCGACGGCGACGACGGGGATGTCCGCCGTGTTCGCCGAGCGGACCGACGGGCCGGCCGCGTCCGAGTCCACGGGGTTGACGACGATCGAGCCGAGACCCTCGCTGGTGAAGTTCTGCACCTGGTTGGCCTGCTGCGAGGCGTCGTTCTGCGCGTCCGTGACCGTCAGGTCCACGCCCAGCTTCTTCGCCTCGGCCTCGGCACCGGCCCGGATCTGCACGAAGAACGGGTTGTTCAGCGTCGACAGGGACAGGCCGATCTTCTGCGTCTTCGCCGCCGACGAGCCGCCGTGCAGGAAGGACATCGCGCCGACGACCGCCACCGCGACCACGGCCGCGATCACGTACGTCGCTGCCTGCCTCCCCTTCCCGCCTCCGGAGGCGCCCGCGGGCGCCGTGGTGGCACCGGCCTTGCGGCGCACGGTGTCCAGCAGCACCGCCAGCGCGATGACGACACCGATCACGACCTGCTGCCAGAAGGCCGACACCGACAGCAGGTTGAGTCCGTTCCTGAGCACGGCCAGGATCAGCGCGCCGATCAGCGTCCCCGACGCCTTGCCGGTGCCGCCCGCCAGCGAGGCGCCGCCGATGACGACGGCGGCGATCGCGTCGAGCTCGTAGCCCTGCGCGGCCTGCGGCTGCGCCGACGACAGGCGCGCGGCGAGCACGATGCCCGCGGCGGCCGCGAACAGTCCGGACAGCGCGTAGATGGCGAGCTTCTGCTTCTTCACCCGCAGACCCGACAGCCGGGCGGCCTCCTCGTTGCCGCCGATCGCGTACATCGAGCGGCCGATGTACG
Source organism: Streptomyces bullii (assembly GCF_042657145.1). Lineage (NCBI taxonomy): Bacteria > Bacillati > Actinomycetota > Actinomycetes > Kitasatosporales > Streptomycetaceae > Streptomyces > Streptomyces bullii. The sequence goes on along the minus strand of NZ_JBHSNY010000001.1, from coordinate 617,054 downwards.
TCCGGCCGAGCACGAACGCCGTGATCAGGCCCATGACGACCATCACGAGCACCGGCACCGGCAACCAGCCGCCCAGCGTGTCGCCCAGGTGCGCGACCGAGTCGGGCAGGGCTATGGGGGAGCCCTGCGAGATGACCAGGGACAGGCCGCGCGCCACCGACAGCATCGCCAGCGTCGCGATGAACGGCGGCAGCTTGCCGTACGAGATCAAGAAGCCGTTGACCAGGCCGCACGCGATGCCGGTCGCGACGGCCAGCAGGACGGCGAGCAGGACCGGGACGCCCTCGGAGGTGGCGCTCCAGGCCAGCACGGTGGCCGACAGGGCGGCCACGGAACCGACCGACAGGTCGATGCCCGCCGAGACGATCACGAAGGTGACGCCGAAGGCCAGGATGGCGGTGACCGCCGCCTGGACGCCGACGTTCAGCAGGTTGTCGGCCGTCAGGAAGTCGCCGGACAGCGCCGACATCGCGACGACGAGGACGATGAGCGCGGTCAGCGCGCCGTTGTCGAGCAGCAGGCGGCGCAGACCGCCCGAGGCGCCACCCGCGCCCGCGGTGCTCTTGAGCGTGTCAGTGGCCACGGGGGGCCTCCGTTCCGGTCGTAGGGGTGCTCACGGCGAGTGCCATCACGGCGTCCTGGGTGGCCTCGTCGGCGTGCAGCTCGCCGGCGATCCGGCCCTGCGCCATCACCAGCACCCGGTCGCTCATGCCGAGCACCTCGGGCAGATCGCTGGAGATCATCAGGACGGCGGCGCCCTGGGCGGTGAGTTCGTTGACGAGCTGGTAGATCTCGACCTTGGCGCCGACGTCGATGCCGCGGGTCGGCTCGTCGAGGATCAGCACCTTGGTGTTCGCCAGCAGCCACTTGCCGATGACGACCTTCTGCTGGTTGCCGCCGGACAGGGTCCGCACGTGCTGGCCCAGGTTCGCCATGCGGACGCCCAGCTGCTCGGCGATCCGGGCGGCGGCCTCCCGCTGCCCCCTGAGATCGACGAGCCCCGCGCGGGTGGCCGAACGCAGCGTCACCAGGCCGAGGTTCTCCTCGACGGAGGCGTCCAGCACCAGCCCCTGGCCCTTGCGGTCCTCGGGCACCAGCCCGATGCCCGCCTCCAGGGCGGCGTTCACGTCATGGCGCCGGAGCGGGGCGCCCGCCACCTCCACGACCCCCTCGTCGTACGGATCGGCGCCGAACACCGCCCGTACGACCTCGGTACGGCCGGCCCCGACCAGCCCCGCGATGCCCACGACCTCACCGGCGCGGACCTCGAAGCCGACGTCGTGGAAGACGCCGTCCCGGGTCAGTCCCTCGACCCGGAGCAACGCCTCGCCGGTCTCCGGCCGCCGGCGGGGGTACTGCTGCTCGATCGACCGCCCCACCATGAGGCGCACGAGCTCGTCCTCGGGCGTGGCGGCGGGCACCTGGCCGACGCTTCTGCCGTCCCGGATGACGGTGACCCGGTCGCCGAGGGCGGCGATCTCCTCCAAGTGGTGCGTGATGAACACGATCCCCACGCCGTCCTCGCGCAGTCGGCGCACGATGGCGAAGAGCTTGTCCACCTCCTCGGAGGTGAGCACCGCGGTCGGCTCGTCCATGACGAGCACGCGCGCGTTCAGGCTCAGCGCCTTCGCGATCTCCACCATCTGCAGGCGGGCGATGCCGAGTTCACGCACGCGCGCGCGTGGCGACACCCGCACGCCGACCCGCTCCAGCAGGGCGGCGGCCCGCTCCTCCATCGTCTTCCGGTCGATCATCCCGAAGCGGCGCGGCTGCCGCCCCAGGAAGATGTTCTCGGCGACCGTCAGATCGGGAACGAGGTTGAACTCCTGGTAGATGGTGGCGATCCCGAGGCGTTCGGAGTCCTGCGCGCCCTGGATGCGCACTTCCTCGCCGCCGACCAGGATCCGGCCGGCGTCGGGCGTGTAGGCGCCCGACAGCATCTTGATGAGGGTGCTCTTGCCCGCGCCGTTCTCGCCGAGCAGCACATGCACCTCACCACGGCGCAGGTCGAAGTCGACGCCGTCCAGCGCGACCACGCCGGGGAACGTCTTGCGGATGCCCTCGATGCGCAGCAACTCGTCCGGGTCGCTCACGTCGTACTCCTTCGTACGGGGGACTGTTCGGGGGCCGGCTCGCCGCACGAGCGGCGTACGACGAGACGGGCGGGGAGGGTGACGGACTCGCCGGTCCGCCCCTCGACGCGGTCGACCAGCGCGCGCACGGCGGCGCGCCCCAACTCGCCCGTGGGCTGGGCGATCGCGGTGACGGGCGGATCGGTGTGCACGAACCACGGGATGTCGTCGAACGCGGCCAGCGCGATGTCGCCGGGAATCCGCAGCCCGCGCGCGCGGACGGCGTCCAGCGCGCCGAGGGCCATCAGGTTGTCCGCGGCGAAGACGACCTCGGGCGGCTCGGGCAGGTCGAGGAAGCCCTCGGTGACCCGGCGTCCGCTCTCGGCCTGGAAGTCGCCCTGGCCGACGTACGCGGCCGGCAGGACGAGCCCGTACGCGGCCAGCGCCTCCCGGAACGCCTCCACGCGTTCCCGGCCGGTCGTGGTCGCCGCCGGGCCCGCGATGATCGCCAGCCGTCGGTGCCCGAGCCCGTGCAGATGCGCCACGAGGTCCCGGACGGCGGCCCGCCCGTCCGCGCGGACGACCGGCACGTCGACGCCCGGGATCCACCGGTCGACGAACACCATCGGCGTCCCCGCGCGCGCGGCGTCCAGCATCAGCGGCGAGCCGCCGTCGGTGGGGGAGACCAGCAGGCCGTCGATCCGGCGGTCGAGCAGGGTCCGCACGTGGTGGTCCTGGAGGTCGGGCCGTTCGTCGGCGTTGCCGATGATGACGCTGTAGCCGAGGGCGCGTGCCTCCTCCTCGACGGAGCGGGCCAGTTCGGTGAAGTACGGGTTCATCACGTCGCTGATGACCAGGCCGAGGGTGTGGGTCTGGTCGGTGCGCAGGGAGCGGGCGACGGCGTTCGGGCGGTAGCCCAGGGCCTCGACGGCGGCCAGCACGCGCGTGCGTGCGTCGGCGCTGACCGACGGGTGGTCGTTCAGGACGCGCGAGACCGTGGCGACGGAGACACCCGCCTCGGCGGCGACGTCCTTGATGCTCGCCATCGTCGCCCCACCTCCTCGTGGAACTCGTGGAGCCCGGGAAGCTCCTGCGGACTCAGCGCGTGGAATCGATTACATCCACGGTCCACGGAGGATTGGAATCGATTACACGGGCCTGCGGCAAGCCCTCGGCCCCCTCCCGAGACCGGATCGTGATGAACCCCGCCCACCGGTCGCGTGCCGATCGGGGCCGGGCCAGGCTGGACGTACGGGGTGGTTTCCTCGAAGGCCTTGCCGGGCCGGAAGCGGAGGAGTCATGACGTCCGCCACTCGGAACGACGTCCCCGTCGCCCTGCAAGGAGACGGAGCCGAACTGCGCATGAAGCCGATCGGCGGCGGCATGTCCGTCGGCTACCTCGCCTTCCCGCAGGGCACGGACATGGGCCCGGCCCTGAAGGGCATGCCCGACGACGCGTGCCAGTGCCCGCACTGGGGTTACGTGCTCAAGGGCCGCCTGCGGCTGCTCACGGCCCAGGGCGAGGAGTTCTACGAGGCGGGGCAGGCGTACTACTGGCCGCCCGGCCACGTCCCGGTGATCCTGGAGGACTGCGAGATCGTGGAGTTCTCGCCGACCGAGGAGTTCGAGCGGGTGATCAACCACGTGGTCGCGCAGGCCGGGTGACCGAGCCCGCCGTGCCGGGCGCGCCGTACGGGCACCCCGTCTTCCACAGGCCGCCGCCACTGTCGGACCCGGGCGGTACGGTCGGATCATGTCCAACCAGGCGGGGAGTTCCCCACGCGCGGGGAACGGGGAGCGACGACCGGCCGTCCTCGAAGGCGTCCTGGAACGCATCACGTACGCCAACGAGGAGAACGGCTACACGGTCGCACGCGTCGACACCGGCCGGGGAGGCGGCGACCTCCTCACGGTCGTCGGCGCGCTGCTCGGCGCCCAGGTCGGTGAGTCCCTGCGCATGGAGGGCCGCTGGGGCTCCCACCCGCAGTACGGCAGGCAGTTCCACGTGGAGAACTACACGACCGTCCTGCCCGCCACCGTCCAGGGCATCCGCCGCTACCTCGGCTCGGGCCTGGTCAAGGGCATCGGCCCGGTCTTCGCCGACCGCATCACCCAGCACTTCGGCCTGGACACGCTGAGGATCATCGAGGAGGAGCCGAAGCGGCTCATCGAGGTGCCCGGGCTCGGGCCCAAGCGCACGAAGAAGATCGCCGACGCCTGGGAGGAGCAGAAGGCGATCAAGGAGGTCATGCTCTTCCTCCAGACCGTCGAGGTCTCCACGTCGATCGCGGTGCGCATCTACAAGAAGTACGGCGACGCCTCGATCTCCGTCGTGAAGAACCAGCCCTACCGGCTGGCCGCCGACGTCTGGGGCATCGGCTTCCTCACCGCCGACAAGATCGCCCGGTCCGTCGGCATCCCGCACGACAGCCCGGAGCGCGTCAAGGCAGGCCTGCAGTACGCGCTGTCGCAGTCCACCGACCAGGGCCACTGTTTCCTGCCGGAGGAGCAGCTGATCAAGGACGCGGTCAAGCTGCTCCAGGTCGACACCGGCCTCGTCATCGAGTGCCTCGCCGAGCTCGCCGAGCCGGCGGAGGAGGGCGAGGACCCCGGCGTCGTACGGGAGAAGGTGCCCGGCCCGGACGGCGGCCCGGAGCCCGTCACCGCCGTGTACCTCGTGCCCTTCCACCGTGCCGAACTCTCCCTGTCCGCCCAGCTGTTGCGCCTGCTGCGCACCGAGGAGGACCGTATGCCGGGCTTCCGGCAGGTGGACTGGGACAAGGCCCTGGGGTGGCTCAGGGGCCGTACGGGGGCCGATCTCGCCCCCGAGCAGGAGGCGGCCGTCAGACTCGCCCTCACCCAGAAGGTGGCCGTCCTCACCGGCGGCCCCGGCTGCGGCAAGTCCTTCACGGTGCGCTCGATCGTGGAGCTGGCCCGCGCCAAGAAGGCGAAGGTGGTGCTGGCCGCCCCGACCGGCCGGGCCGCCAAGCGCCTGTCGGAGCTCACCGGCGCCGAGGCCTCCACGGTCCACCGCCTGCTGGAGCTGAAGCCCGGCGGCGACGCCGCCTACGACCGGGACCGCCCGCTGGACGCCGACCTGGTGGTGGTCGACGAGGCGTCCATGCTGGACCTGCTGCTCGCCAACAAGCTGGTCAAGGCCGTGCCCCCGGGCGCGCACCTGCTCTTCGTCGGGGACGTGGACCAGCTGCCCAGCGTCGGCGCGGGCGAGGTGCTGCGGGACCTCCTGGCGGACGGCGGTCCGATCCCCGCCGTCCGTCTCACCCGCGTCTTCCGCCAGGCCCAGCAGTCGGGGGTGGTGACCAACGCGCACCGCATCAACGCCGGACAGCACCCGGTCACCGACGGCATGAAGGACTTCTTCCTCTTCGTCGAGGACGACACGGAGGCCGCCGGACGGCTCACCGTGGACGTCGCGGCCCGCCGTATCCCGGCCCGGTTCGGGCTGGACCCGCGCCGGGACGTCCAGGTGCTGGCCCCGATGCACCGCGGCCCGGCCGGAGCGGGCACCCTCAACGGCCTGCTCCAGCAGGCCGTCACCCCCGGCCGTCCCGACCTGCCCGAGAAAAGGTTCGGTGGACGTGTGTTCCGTGTCGGCGACAAGGTCACTCAGATTCGCAACAATTACGAGAAGGGCAAGAACGGTGTCTTCAACGGCACCGTGGGCGTGGTCACCTCGCTCGACCCGGTCGACCAGCGTCTGACGGTGCTGACGGACGAGGACGAGGAGGTTCCCTACGAGTTCGACGAGCTCGACGAGCTGGCTCACGCGTACGCCGTGACCATCCACCGCTCCCAGGGCAGCGAGTATCCGGCGGTCGTCATCCCGGTCACCACGGGCGCCTGGATGATGCTCCAGCGGAACCTGCTGTACACGGCGGTCACCCGCGCCAAGCGGCTGGTCGTCCTCGTCGGCTCACGCAAGGCGATCGGACAGGCGGTGCGCACGGTGTCGGCGGGCCGGCGCTGCACGGCACTCGACTTCCGGCTCGCACCCCGCGCTCTGGAGGGTTGAAAACACCCTGGGAGACAGGCCTCACGGGCCCTTCGCGACGGACATCCCAAAAAATGATCGATCAAACGAGTCGCAAAGGTCACAAGGCACTTCCAGTTGGGGAACACAGCGGGCAGGATGAGCAAGTTGGCGGCACTGAGTGCCGCCAGTAAGCCCAATGCCCGACCCCGAGTGCACTCTCCTGAGCCAAGTGGGGGATGGTAGAGACAGTCAGGGCACCTCGAAGATGAGGCACAACGTCGGTGAGGGAAGACGTGAGCGACAACTCTGTAGTACTGCGGTACGACGGCAACGAGTACACCTACCCGGTGATCGACAGCACCGTCGGCGACAAGGGCTTCGACATCGGCAAGCTCCGCGCCCAGACCGGTCTGGTGACACTGGACAGCGGCTACGGCAACACCGCCGCCTACAAATCCGCTATTACCTACCTGGACGGCGAGGCCGGCATCCTCCGGTACCGCGGCTACCCGATCGAGCAGCTGGCCGAGCGCTCCACGTTCCTGGAGGTCGCTTACCTGCTGATCAACGGCGAGCTGCCGACCGTCGACCAGCTCACCGCGTTCCGGAACGACATCACGCAGCACACCCTGCTGCACGAGGACGTCAAGAACTTCTACAAGGGCTTCCCGCGCGACGCCCACCCGATGGCCATGCTCTCGTCGGTCGTCTCGGCGCTGTCCACCTTCTACCAGGACAGCCACAACCCGTTCGACGAGCGGCAGCGCAACCTCTCCACGATCCGCCTGCTCGCCAAGCTCCCGACGATCGCGGCGTACGCGTACAAGAAGTCGATCGGTCACCCGTTCGTCTACCCGCGCAACGACCTCGGCTACGTCGAGAACTTCCTGCGCATGACGTTCTCGGTCCCCGCGCAGGAGTACGAGCTCGACCCGATCGTGGTCTCCGCGCTGGACAAGCTGCTGATCCTGCACGCGGACCACGAGCAGAACTGTTCGACCTCCACGGTCCGCCTGGTCGGCTCCTCGCAGGCGAACATGTTCGCCTCGATCTCCGCCGGCATCAACGCCCTGTGGGGCCCGCTGCACGGCGGCGCCAACCAGTCGGTGCTGGAGATGCTGGAGGGCATCCGCGACTCCGGCGGCGACGTCGACTCCTTCATCCGCAAGGTGAAGAACAAGGAGGACGGCGTCCGCCTGATGGGCTTCGGCCACCGGGTCTACAAGAACTTCGACCCCCGGGCCAAGATCATCAAGGCCGCCGCGCACGACGTGCTGTCCGCCCTCGGCAAGTCCGACGAGCTGCTGGACATCGCGCTGAAGCTGGAGGAGCACGCGCTCTCCGACGACTACTTCGTCTCGCGCAGCCTCTACCCGAACGTCGACTTCTACACCGGCCTGATCTACCGGGCGATGGGCTTCCCGACCGAGATGTTCACGGTCCTGTTCGCCCTCGGCCGGCTGCCGGGCTGGATCGCCCAGTGGCACGAGATGATCAAGGAGCCGGGTTCGCGCATCGGCCGCCCGCGCCAGATCTACACCGGCGTGGTGGAGCGCGACTTCGTTCCGGTCGAGGAGCGCTGACCTTCTGACCGCCACCGGGGGCCTGACCGCGAGGCGGGCCCCCTGGCGCAGCGGACGAGGCGGGCCTCGGGAACAGCGGAAAAAAGAAGGCGCCCCGGCGCCGGTCCCCCCACGGGCCGACGACCAGGGCGCCTTCCCATGTCCCGGTGCGGATTCCCCCCACGGGATCCGGCCGGGCGTCTGTGAGGACAGCGCCTGAATCGCTGTGTGAGCGAAACGAGCAAAACTCGTCGCACTCGGGTACCGCTGTGCGGTCTGCCGGGACAGCGCACGTCGGGAGGGCCGCTCAAAGCTTCCCGGTGTACGTGTCCCGGCAACGCATCTCTGAGGAAGTCCCCCAAGACATCCTCAGATGCCAGGAAGCGCCCCCCAAGACGCTGCCCGACATCGCCAACTTAGACCTTCGAACCCCTTCGATGGTTACGTTCACATCACTGTGATCTGCGTCTCTTGCATATGTCCTTTAGGTACGCAAGAGCCCGGATACACCGAACGAGACCCAAGCGTAAGGAAGATGCGCGAGGCTTGTGAAGAGCTTATGTGAGGGTCGTACCGGACTCCAGAGGGACTCCCCCTGCAAACCTCCGCGAACGCGCTGCGAACTCAGCGAAACGCCCGGAGCCGGAGGCTGTTCGTCACCACGAACACCGACGAGAACGCCATTGCGGCCCCCGCGATCATCGGGTTCAGCAGCCCGGCCGCGGCCAGCGGCAGCGCGGCCACGTTGTAGCCGAAGGCCCACACCAGATTGCCCTTGATCGTCGCCAGGGTCCGGCGCGACAGCCGGATCGCGTCGGCGGCCACCCGCAGATCGCCGCGGACCAGCGTGAGGTCACCGGCCTCGATCGCCGCGTCCGTGCCGGTGCCCATGGCCAGGCCCAGATCGGCGGCGGCGAGCGCGGCCGCGTCGTTGACGCCGTCGCCCACCATGGCCACGCGCCGGCCCTCGCCCTGGAGCCGCCGTACGACGGCGACCTTGTCCTCCGGCAGCACCTCGGCGACCACGTCGCCGGCGTCGATGCCGACCGCCCGGGCCACCGCCTCGGCCACCGTCCGGTTGTCCCCCGTCAGCAGCACCGGCGTAAGTCCCAGCGCCCGCAGCTCGCGCACCGCCTCGGCGCTGGTCTCCTTGACCGCGTCCGCCACGGCGAGCACACCGCGCGCCGCCCCGTCCCAGCCGACCACGACGGCCGTACGGCCGTTCTCCTCGGCCTCGCGGCGGGCCCGGGCCAACTCCTCCGGAAGGCGGTCGAAGAGGCGGCCCGCGGCCACCTCACGGCCCTCCACGCACCCGCGTACGCCCCGGCCGGGAACGTTCTCGAAGCCCTCGGCCTCGGGCAGCGTCCCGACGCGCTCCGCCGCGCCCGCGGCGACGGCCCGGGCGACGGGGTGTTCGGAGGCGTGCTCCAGCGCGCCGGCCAGCCGCAGCACCTGCTTCTCGTCCGTGCCCTCGGCGACGTACACCTCCTGGAGGGTCATACGGCCGGTGGTGACGGTGCCGGTCTTGTCCAGGACGACCGTGTCGACCCGGCGCGTGGACTCCAGCACCTCCGGGCCCTTGATCAGGATGCCGAGCTGCGCGCCGCGCCCGGTGCCGACCATCAGCGCGGTCGGTGTGGCGAGGCCCAGGGCGCACGGGCAGGCGATGATCAGGACCGCGACGGCGGCGGTGAACGCGGCGACCGCGTCACCGGTCAGGCCGAGCCACGCCCCCGCCGTGCCGGCCGCGATCAGCAGCACCACCGGCACGAAGACGGCGGAGATCCGGTCGGCCAGTCGCTGCACCTCGGCCTTGCCGTTCTGCGCCTCCTCCACCAGCTTCGCCATCCGCGCGAGCTGTGTGTCGGCGCCGACGCGGGTGGCCTCGACGACGATCCGGCCGCCGGCGTTGACCGTGGCGCCGGTGACCGCGTCGCCGACGGTCACGTCCACCGGCACCGACTCGCCGGTCAGCATGGAGGCGTCGACCGCGCCGGTGCCGTCCACCACGGTCCCGTCGGTGGCGATCTTCTCGCCGGGCCGTACGACGAACCGGTCGCCGACGGCCAGCCGGTCCGCCGGTATGCGCACCTCCTGTCCGTCGCGCAGCACGGCGACGTCCTTGGCGCCCAGTTCCATGAGGGCGCGCAGGGCCGCTCCGGCGCGGCGCTTGGAACGGGCCTCCAGGTAGCGGCCGAGCAGGATGAAGGCGGTGACGCCGGCGGCCACCTCCAGGTAGACCGTCGAGGCGCCGTCCGCGCGGGAGACGGTCAGTTCGAAGGGGTGCCGCATGCCCGGCATGCCCGCGTCGCCGAGGAACAGCGCCCACAGCGACCAGCCGAACGCCGCCAGCGTGCCGAGGGAGACCAGCGTGTCCATGGTGGCCGCGGCGTGCCGCGCGTTCGTCCAGGCGGCCCTGTGGAAGGGCAGGCCGCCCCAGACCACGACGGGTGCGGCGAGGGCGAGCGAGAGCCACTGCCAGTTGTCGAACTGGAGGGCGGGGACCATCGCCAGCAGCACGACGGGGAGGGCGAGGAGCACCGAGACGGCGAGGCGCCGGCGCAGGGCCGACAGCTCGGGTTCCTCCGCGCTCTCCTCGTGGGCCTTCTCCCGGGCGGGCTCCTCGGCGGTGTACCCCGTCTTCACGACCGTCGCGATGAGGTCGGCGACCTCGGTGTCCGCGGGGTAGGTGACCCGGGCCTTCTCCGTGGCGTAGTTGACCGTCGCGGTGACGCCGTCCATGCGGTTGAGCTTCTTCTCGACGCGGGCCGCGCAGGAGGCGCAGGTCATCCCGCCGATGAGCAGCTCGACCTCACGCACCCGGGGCGTCGTGTCCGCCGGGGCCCGGTCGGTGGTGCTGGTCATGTCCGTACTCCAGTAAGTCCTCGCCGGGGAGGGCCGGGCTGTGTGGGCCGCAGGGACGTGGGGCCGGTGGCGGCGGCACGGCCCCGGGGTCGCGGGTGCCCGGCTCGGGCGTGGATCAGGCCTTGCCGGTCAGTTCGAAACCGGCCTCGTCGACGGCGGCGCGCACGGCCTCCTCGTCGAGCGGGGCGGCGGAGACGACGGTGACCTCGCCGCTGGAGGCGACGGCCTTCACCGCACTGACGCCGGGGATCTGGGAGATCTCGCCGGAGACGGCGCCCTCGCAGTGTCCGCAGCTCATTCCGCTCACCTTGTAGACAGTGGTGACGGGGCCCTGGGTGTCGGTCTGGCCGGTCATGTCGTTACTCCTCATCGAGGCCGTTGGGGTTGAGGGGGCCCTAGGGGCCATGTCACCAGGGTATACCCCTAGGGGGTATTAGTCCATGACGAGGGGTTCGAGGTAGCGGTAGAGCACGTTCTTCAGCTCCCGGATGTACGCCTCCCGCTCCTCGCCCTCGTGGGCGAGGACCAGTTCCAGGCCGGCCTTGTAGAGGCCCACGCACATCCGCGCGGTGCGGGCGACGTCCGGTCCGGGGGTGTCCGGCAGGTACGGCGACAGCAGCGCCTCGACCCGGCTCACCAGGGTCGCGTGCAGCGCGTCGTGCTCCTCGGCGATGCGGCCCGGGATGTCGGGGCCGTGCATGAGCGCGAAGAACACCGGATGGCGGCAGTTGAAGTCGATGAAGCGGTCCACCGCGGCGGCGACGGCCTCCTCCAGCGGGGTCGCCGGGTCCATCGGCGCGAGGGCCTCGCTGTACGTCTCCCGCATCTCGTGCATGAGCCGCTCACCCAGCTCGATCGCGATCGCTTCCTTGTTCGGGAAGAACTGGTACAGCGTGCCCGGCGAGACGCCCGCCTCGCGGGCGATGGCGTTGGTGCTGGCGGCCGTGTAGCCGGTGGTGCAGAAGACGGAGGCGGCCGCCTCCAGCAGCTGCGCGATGCGCCGCTCGCCGCGCGCCTGGCGGCGGCGTGGGCGGGCGTCGGCCGCCGGTTCCTTCTCGGGCCTCTTCTCGGTCGTGTCGGGCACGCGTTATCCCCAGGTCCTCGGACGCGATTGACAAACGCGAGCGACCGCTCGCATTCTTGTGAAACGCGAGCGATCTCTCGTGTTCGCCAGTCTATGGCAACGGCAGATCCATGCCTTCCGCCTGCGCAAAGGCGTCGGGCACGGCTTCACGGTGAAGGGGACACCGCACGATGACCGAAGTCAACAAGCCGCCCCGGGCGGGCAGGTGGACCCGTCTCGTCACCGCCCGCCCCCGGCTGTCGCTGCTGGCGGCCCTGGTGCTCACCGTGCTCGCCGTGCTGGCGGGCAGCGGGGTCGCCGACCGCCTGGGCGCCGGCGGCTGGGAGGACCCGGACGCCGGGTCCACGTACGCGACCAAGGCACTGGAGCGCGAGTTCCCCGGCTCCCAGCCCAACTTCCTGCTGCTCGTCGACGCGGGCCGCGCCTCGGTCGACGACCCGGCGGTCGCCGCCGAGGCCAGGCGCCTCGCCGCCCGCCTGTCCGGCGAGAAGGGCGTCACGGGGGTCGGTTCCTACTGGCAGTCCGGCGCCCCCGCCCTGCGCGCCGAGGACGGCCGCGAGGCGCTGATCGCCGCCCGCCTCACGGGCGACGAGAAGGAGGCCGGCGAGACCCTCGACCGCATCGCACCCCGCTACCGGGGCGGACACGGCCCGGTGGAGGTCGCCGTCGGCGGCCCGGTCGCCGTGCGGCACGAGATGCAGACGATCATCCAGGAGGACCTGACCCGGGCCGAGCTGATCGCCCTGCCGGTGACGCTGGTGCTGCTGGTGATGGTCTTCGGCAGCGCGATCGCCGCGCTGCTCCCGCTCGGCATCGGCATCGTCGCCATCCTCGGCACCAACGCCGTACTGCGCGGCCTGACCGAACTCACGGACGTGTCCGTCTTCGCGCTGAACCTCACGACGGCACTCGGCCTCGGCCTCGCCATCGACTACGCGCTCTTCATCGTCCGCCGCTTCCGCGAGGAACTCGCCGCCGGCGCCGACCCGTCGACGGCGGTCGCCACGACCCTGCGCACGGCCGGCCGCACCGTGCTCTTCTCCGCCCTCACGGTGGCGGTCTCCCTGGCGGCGATGCTGCTCTTCCCGCAGTACTTCCTGCGCTCCTTCGCCTACGCCGGCATCGCCGTCGTCCTGCTGGCAGCGGCAGCCGCACTGATCCTGCTCCCGGCGGCCCTCGTGCTCCTCGGCCACCGGGTCAACGCGCTGGACCTGCGCCGCCTGTTCCGCCGCGACAGGCCCGCGCGGGCTCCCGACGCGCAGGGCAGGGGCTGGGCCCGCGCGGCGACGCTCGTGATGCGCCGCGCCCCGTTCTTCGCGCTCGGCACCACAGCCGTGCTGGTGCTGCTCGGACTGCCGTTCCTCGGCGTGAGGTTCGGCACCGCCGACGACCGTCAGCTGCCCTCGACCGCCGAGTCCCACACCGTGCAGCAGCACATCCGCGAGAACTTTCCCGGCAGCCCCGGCGGCGGCCTGGAAGTCCTCGCCGAGGGCCGCGCGACCCAGGCGCAGTACACCGCCTACAAGCAGCGCATAGCCGGCCTGCCCGACGTCCTGCGGGTCGACGGGCCCCTCGTCAAGGGCGAGTCCGCCTACTTCACGGTGCTGCCCGAGGGCGAGGCCGTCGACGAGCCCGCCCAGCGCCTGGTGGGCGAACTGCGGGCGCTGGACGCCCCCTTCGACACCGAGGTGACCGGCGCGGCGGCCGTCCTGGTCGACTCCAAGGACGCGATAGCGCAACGCCTGCCGGAGGCCGCCGTCTTCATCGCCCTGGTCACCCTGCTCCTGGTCTTCCTCCTGACCGGCAGCGTGCTGATCCCCCTCCAGGCGGTGGTCCTCAACGCGCTGAGCCTGACGGCGATGTTCGGCGCGGTCGTCTGGGTCTTCCAGGACGGCCACCTCTCCGGCCTGCTCGGCTTCACCAGTCCCGGCTCCATCGAGACCACACTGCCGGTCCTGATGTTCTGCGTGGCCTTCGGCCTCTCCATGGACTACGGCGTCTTCCTCCTCTCCCGCATCAAGGAGGAGTACGACCACACCGGCGACCACGATCAGGCGGTCCGGCACGGCCTGCAGCGCACGGGCGGTCTGATCACCGCCGCGGCGGTCATCCTGGCGGTGGTCATGATCGCCATCGGCACCTCCCGCGTCACCAACACCAAGATGCTCGGCCTCGGCATCGCCCTGGCGGTCCTCATGGACGCGATGATCGTCCGCAGCCTGCTGGTCCCCGCGGTCATGCGCCTCACGGGACGGGCGACCTGGTGGGCACCGGGGCCGCTGCGGCGCTTCCATCAGCGGTTCGGGATGAGCGAGGGGGAGGCGGGGCCGGCGGTCGCCGAGACAGAGGAGGGCCGGGGCGCGCGGGACAGAGTGGAGGTGGGCGGATAGCGTTCCGCCGGAGCGAGCCATCGAGCAGAAGGGCGAGGGCGGCGGATGCGGGCCGTGGTGTTCGAGCAGTACGGGGAACCGGCCGAAGTGCGCGAGGTGGCGGACCCCCGGCCCGCCGAGCACGGGGTCGTGGTGCGGGTCGAGGCCACCGGGCTGTGCCGCAGCGACTGGCACGGCTGGCAGGGGCACGACCCGGACATCGCGCTGCCGCACGTGCCCGGGCATGAGCTCGCCGGTGTCGTCGAGGAGGCGGGCGCCCGGGTGACCGGGTGGCGCCCCGGTGACCGGGTCACCGTGCCGTTCGTGTGCGCCTGTGGCACCTGCCCGGCCTGTGCGGCGGGCGACCAGCAGGTCTGCGAGCGGCAGACTCAGCCCGGCTTCACCCACTGGGGCAGCTTCGCCCAGTACGTGGCGCTGGACCACGCCGACGTGAACCTCGTCGCCGTACCCGAGGAGATGTCGTACGCGACGGCGGCCTCGCTGGGGTGCCGGTTCGCCACGGCGTACCGGGCGGTGGTGCAGCAGGGGCGGGTCGCGGCGGGGGAGTGGGTCGCGGTGCACGGCTGCGGGGGAGTGGGCCTGTCGGCGGTGATGATCGCGGCGGCGTCGGGGGCGCGGGTCGTCGCCGTCGACGTCTCACCCCAGGCGCTCGACCTGGCGCGGACGTTCGGGGCGACGCGGTGTGTGGACGCCTCGCGCGCCGAGGACACGGCGGCGGCGGTCCGTGACCTCACCGGCGGCGGTGCCCACCTCTCCCTGGACGCTCTCGGCTCGCCAGCCACCTGCGCCGCCTCCATCGACGGCCTGCGCCGCCGCGGCCGACACGTCCAGGTCGGTCTGCTGCCCTCGCCGGCCGGTACGACGCCGGTTCCGATGGCCCGCGCGATCGCCCTGGAGCTCGAACTCCTCGGCAGCCACGGCATGGCCGCGCACACCTATCCGCCGATGCTGGAGCTGGTCCGGGCGGGTGTGCTGCGCCCCGACCTCCTGGTGACGTCCACGATCACGCTGGACGCGGTTCCCTCGGCGCTGGCGGCGATGGGGACGGCGCCGGGGGCGGGTGTGACGGTCGCCGAGCCCTGGAGCTGACGGGCCGACGGCTGACGGGCTGACGGGCCCACGGCGACCGTCAGGACTCCTCAGCCGCTCTGCGCCCCCGGTTGCCGGGCCTGGAGGCCACCCAGGCCCGGACCGTGTCCGCGTACCAGAACGGTTTGCCGCCCTCCACGTGGTCCGGCGGGGGCAGCAAGCCGTGTTTGCGGTAGGAGCGCACGGTGTCCGGCTGCACCCGGATGTGGGCAGCGATCTCCTTGTAGGACCAGAGCCTTCGGTCCGTCATGAGTTGCACCTCCCTGCGCGCACCGCGGCGGCGGCCGGAAGCGGCCGTCCGGGGGAGCCGGGTGCGCTGGCGATCACCAAGCCATGTGCCCGGTCAACGACGCACGGTGATCACAGGGCAGGGCCTGTGCGACGGGTGTGACGGAAGGCCCGCGTACATGCGACACATGTGACACGAAGCGGGCTTTTGTGACACGGATGAGGCAAACGAGCCCGACGGTCCGACGGCGGGGCGCGTTGACGCGAGGGCACGCGGACGGCTCACCAAGACCGCTGCTCGCCACGACCGTGGACTCACGGTGCGCGGCGGCGGCCTGTCGGCCCGGGCCCCCTCCCGCCAAACGCCCGGCCGCCGTCCGTACGGGCCCGCTGCGGGCCGCCCAGCGGCCCCGGCCGCCGACTCCTGGGAGGCGGGGGGCCCGTCCCCGGACGTGACACGAACCCCCGGGAGCAGCGGGGCCCGTGCCTGGACGCCACGTGAACGCCGGCGAGCCACCGGACCCGCCCCACCCCCCGGAGGTGCGCCCCGCAGGAAATCCCGCATTCCCGGACAGCCCGGAAAGCGCTGTCAAAGTGTGGTCCGAATGTCCGGACAAAACATTGACAGGGCTTCGCGTGCGGGACTACAAAGCCGGGGAGAGCCAATACCGAAGGGACCACGATGGCGTACGACCTGATCACCATGGGGCGGATCGGAGTGGACCTCTACCCGCTCCAGACGGGTGTCCCGCTGCCGCAGGTCACGTCCTTCGGCAAGTTCCTCGGCGGCTCCGCCACCAACGTCGCGGTCGCCGCGGCCCGCCTCGGACGCCGTACGGCGGTGATCACCCGTACCGGCGACGACCCCTTCGGCACCTACCTGCACGAGGCCCTGCGCGACTTCGGTGTCGACGACCGCTGGGTCACGGCGGTGCCCGGCCTGCCGACCCCGGTCACCTTCTGCGAGGTCTTCCCGCCGGACGACTTCCCGCTGTACTTCTACCGGCAGCCCAAGGCGCCCGACCTGGAGATCGACGCCCACGACCTCGACCTCGACGCCATCCGTGAGACCCGCATCTTCTGGATGACCGGCACGGGCCTGAGCGAGGAGCCGAGCCGTACGGCGACCCTCGCCGCCCTCGCCCATCGCGCCAAGTCGGGCACGACGGTCTTCGACCTCGACTGGCGCCCCATGTTCTGGACGGACCCGGACGCGGCCCGGCCCTTCTACCAGGAGGCCCTGCGCCACACCACGGTCGCCGTCGGCAACCTCGACGAGGTGGAGGTCGCCACCGGAGTCCGCGAACCCCACGCCGCCGCCCGCGCCCTCCTCGACGCCGGCGTCGAGCTCGCGGTCGTCAAGCAGGGCCCGAAGGGCGTCCTGGCCGTCAACCGGGAGGGCGAGCAGGCCGAGGTGCCGCCCCTGCCCGTGCGCGTCCTCAACGGGCTCGGCGCCGGCGACGCCTTCGGCGGCTCCCTGTGCCACGGGCTGCTGGCCGGCTGGGACCTGGAGACGACCATGCGGCACGCCAACGCCGCCGGCGCCATCGTCGCCTCCCGCCTGGAGTGCTCGTCCGCCATGCCGACCCCGGACGAGGTCCGGGCGGCGCTCACCGCGGGGGCCGTACGGTGACCGTCGACGTCTGCGAACTCGTCCGGCTGCGGGTCCACCGCCCCGAGGCCGTGGCCGAGGCCGCCGCCCGCCGCGTGCGCAGGCCGCTGTTGGGCGACTCCGGCCGGCTGATGATCGTCGCCGCCGACCACCCGGCGCGCGGCGCGCTCGGCGTCGGCGACCGGCGCCTGGCCATGGCGAACCGCGCCGACCTCCTCGAACGCCTCTGCCTGGCGCTGTCCCGCCCCGGCGTCGACGGCGTGCTGGCCACCGCCGACATCCTCGACGACCTGCTCCTGCTCGGCGCCCTGGACGGCAAGGTCGTCATGGGCTCCATGAACCGGGGCGGTCTGCAGGGCGCCAGCTTCGAGCTCGACGACCGCTTCACCGGCCACCGCCCCGAGGACATCGAGCGTCTCCGCTTCGACGCCGGCAAGCTGCTCCTGCGCGTCGACTACGACGACCCGGGCTCGCTGACCACCCTGGAGTCCACCGCCCGTGCCATCGACGACATGGCCGCGCGCCGCCTCCCGGTCTTCGTCGAGCCGTTCCTCAGCCACCGCAGCACCACGGGCCGGGTCGTCAACGACCTGTCCGCCGAAGCCGTCACCAAGTCGATCGCCATCGCCTCCGGGCTGGGCGGCACCTCGGCCTACACCTGGCTGAAGGTCCCGGTCACCGAGAACCCCGACGACATGGCCGAGGTCATGGCGGCCTCGACCCTGCCCGCCGTCCTCCTCGGGGGCGAGGTCGGCGACGACCAGACCGCCGCGTACGAGAAGTGGCGCGGCGCCCTGCAACTGCCCACCGTGCGCGGCCTCGTCGTCGGCCGTTCGCTGCTGTATCCGGCGGACGGCGACGTGGCCGCCGCGGTGGACACCGCCGTAGGACTGCTGTGAGGGCCGCCGTATGACCGGCACCGTCCCCCTGCCGGGCGGGCACCGCGCCGCCCGGCCCCCGATCGCCTCCGGCGTGGGAGTCCGCTTCGCCCTGGCAGGAGCGAAGTGCGAGCGACGACTCCCCGCCCGCCACGGTCCCGCGCCGGAGGTTCCCCACCCGCGTCACGCCGCGTGCGGCGGGGGGTCCACCGGCCTTCCGTGCGCGCGCCGTCGAGTCATACGGCACGGTGGAGCCGTACGGGAGTGACGGATCCGCCTCCGCCGGATCCGCTTCCACCCGGACCACGGAGAAACCCAGGGGGTTACCGATGACCTCAACGACGAGGCTCACGGTCGCACAGGCACTCGTCCGCTTCCTGGCCGCCCAGTACACCGAGCGGGACGGCGTACGGCGGCGGCTGATCGGCGCGACGTGGGGCATCTTCGGCCACGGCAACGTCGCCGGGATCGGCCAGGCGCTCGTCGAGTACGCGACCGTGCCCAGTGGGGGGACCTCCCCCGCATCCCCCGTGATGCCCTACCACCAGGGCCGCAACGAGCAGGCCATGGTGCACGCGGCGGTCGGCTACGCCCGCCAGTCCAACCGCCTGTCGACGCACGCGGTGACGACCTCCATCGGCCCGGGCGCCACCAACCTCGTCACCGGAGCCGCGCTCGCGACCATCAACCACCTCCCGGTGCTGCTGCTCCCCGGCGACGTCTTCGCCACCCGGCCCGCCGACCCGGTCCTGCAGCAGCTGGAGGTGCCGTACGCGGGCGACGTGTCCGTCAACGACTGCCTGCGCCCGGTGTCCCGGTACTTCGACCGGATCACGCGCCCCGAGGCCCTGATCCCCTCGGCCCTGCAGGCCATGCGGGTGCTCACCGACCCGGTCGAGACGGGCGCGGTCACGCTCGCCCTCCCGCAGGACGTGCAGGCCGAGGCGTACGACTGGCCGGAGGAGTTCTTCGCCGAGCGCGTCTGGGTGGTACGGCGTCCCGGCGCCGACCCGACGGAGCTCGCCGAGGCCGTACGGGCCGTCCGGGCCGCACGGCGGCCCCTGGTCGTCGCGGGCGGCGGCGTGCACCACAGCCGCGCCGAGGAAGCGCTCGCCGAGTTCGCCGAGACCACCGGCATCCCGGTCGCCTCCACCCAGGCCGGCAAGGGCTCCCTGCGCTGGGACCACCCCCAGGACGTCGGCGGCATCGGCCACACCGGCACGGCCGCGGCCGACGAACTGGCCCGCACCGCCGACCTGGTGATCGGCGTCGGCACCCGCTACACCGACTTCACCACGGCCTCCGGCACCCTGTTCACCGGCGAGGACGTCCGCTTCCTCAACCTCACCATCGCCCCCTTCGACGGCCACAAGCTCGCCGGGATGCCGCTGATCGCGGACGCCCGCAGCGGCCTGGAGGAACTGACCGAGGCCCTGGAGATGCACGCCTACCGGGTCACCGACTCCTACGCCCGCGAGTACACCGAGGACAAGGAGCGCTGGGAGCAGCGCGTCGACGCCTGTTACGAGGCGGACGAACCCGACATCCGGCCGACCCAGCCGCAGGTCCTGGGCATGCTGGACGCGCTGGTCGACGAGTCGGACATCGTCGTCAACGCGGCCGGTTCCCTCCCCGGCGACCTGCACAAGCTGTGGCGGACCCGGTCGTCGGACCAGTACCACCTGGAGTACGGCTACTCCTGCATGGGCTACGAGATCCCCGCCGCGATCGGCGTGAAGCTGGCGGCCCCCGACCGTCCCGTGTGGGCGCTGGTCGGCGACGGCACGTACCTGATGATGCCGACGGAGCTCGTGACGGCCGTGCAGGAGGGCATCGCCGTCAAGGTGGTCATCGTGCAGAACCACGGGTACGCGTCCATCGGCGGCCTGTCGGAGACGGTGGGCGCCGAGCGGTTCGGCACCGCCTACCGGTACCGGTCCGACGACGGCACGTTCACGGGCGCCCCGCTGCCGGTCGACCTGGCCGCCAACGCGGCCAGCCTCGGCCTGCGGGTGCTGCGCGCGAAGACCGTACGGGACCTGCGGGCGGCGCTGGCGGAGGCCCGGGCCGCGGACACTCCCACATGTGTCTACGTGGAGACCCAAACGGCAGACACTGTGTCGGGCGCGCCGCCCGCCCAGGCCTGGTGGGATGTTCCCGTGGCCGAGACCGCGACACGGCCGTCCGCGGTCAAGGCACGTGAGCTGTACGAACGGCACGTCGCCACCCGACGCCGCCATCTGTGAAGGAGTTCCCCGGCATGACGAAGATCGTCAACCACTGGATCGGCGGCAGGACCGCCGAAGGCGCCTCGGGTGCGTACGGGCCGGTGACGAACCCGGCGACCGGCGAGGTGACCACGAAGGTCGCGTTCGCCTCGGTCGAGGAGGTGGACGCGGCGGTCGCGGCGGCCAAGGCGGCCTTCGCCACCTGGGGCCAGTCGTCCCTGGCCCAGCGCACGTCCATCCTGTTCCGGTTCCGCGCGCTGCTGGACGCGCACCGCGACGAGATCGCCGAGCTGATCACCGCCGAGCACGGCAAGGTGCACTCGGACGCTCTCGGCGAGGTCGCGCGCGGTCTGGAGATCGTCGACCTGGCGTGCGGCATCAACGTGCAGCTGAAGGGCGAGCTGTCCACGCAGGTCGCCAACCGGGTCGACGTGGCCGCGATCCGGCAGCCCCTCGGTGTCGTCGCGGGTATCACGCCGTTCAACTTCCCGGCGATGGTGCCGATGTGGATGTTCCCGATGGCCATCGCGTGCGGCAACACCTTCGTGCTGAAGCCGAGCGAGAAGGACCCGTCGGCGTCCGTCCGTCTCGCCGAGCTGCTCGCCGAGGCGGGGCTGCCGGACGGCGTCTTCAACGTCGTGCACGGCGACAAGGTGGCCGTGGACCGGCTGCTGGAGCACCCGGACGTCAAGGCCGTCTCCTTCGTAGGCTCCACCCCCATCGCCCGCTACATCCACACCACCGCCTCCGCCAACGGCAAACGCGTCCAGGCCCTGGGCGGCGCGAAGAACCACATGCTGGTCCTGCCCGACGCCGACCTGGACGCGGCGGCCGACGCGGCCGTCTCGGCGGCCTACGGCTCGGCCGGCGAGCGCTGCATGGCCATCTCGGCGGTCGTGGCGGTCGGCGCGATCGGCGACACGCTGGTGGAGAAGATCCGCGAGCGCGCCGAGAAGATCAAGATCGGCCCGGGCGACGACCCGGCGTCCGAGATGGGCCCGCTGATCACCAAGGCCCACCGCGACAAGGTGGCGTCGTACGTGACGGGCGCGGCCGAGGAGGGCTGCGAGGTCGTCCTGGACGGCACCGGCTACACCGTCGACGGCCACGAGGACGGCCACTGGATCGGCATCTCGCTGCTGGACAAGGTGCCGACCACCGCCAAGGCCTACCAGGACGAGATCTTCGGCCCGGTGCTGTGCGTGCTGCGCACCGAGACGTACGAGGAGGCGCTGGACCTCATCAACGGCTCGCCGTTCGGCAACGGCACGGCGATCTTCACACGGGACGGCGGCGCGGCCCGCCGCTTCCAGCTGGAGGTCGAGGCCGGCATGGTCGGCGTGAACGTCCCGATCCCGGTCCCCGTCGGCTACCACTCCTTCGGCGGCTGGAAGGACTCGCTCTTCGGCGACCACCACATCTACGGCAACGACGGCACGCACTTCTACACCCGCGGCAAGGTCGTCACCACCCGCTGGCCGGACCCGGCGGACGCTCCGGCGGGCGTGGACCTGGGCTTCCCGCGCAACCACTGAGGTTTTTTCCGGGCGGCGCCCTGCGGTTCCCGCAGGGCGCCAAGCAACCCGAGCCGACTGAGGTGTTGTGACCAAATGGACAGGAAGAGCGGCTTGTAGCTTCGGATTTCGTAGGTAAACGGCTATTGACGTGACGGTTTCCGTCGGGGTTCCATGCAGCGCAATCCCCGCTGCACGCGCCGTACGAGTCGATCGGAACCGCCGCATGACCGACACGCTCCGCCCTGTCGAGACCGCCGTCCCGCAGCCGCCGGGCAGTCCCCTGAAGCTCAAGCGTTCCATCGGCGTGGTCGGCGGCACCCTGCTCACGCTGTCGTGCGTGACGCCCGCCTCCACGCTGTTCGTGGTCGTCCCCGACCTGTTCGGCTCGCTCGGCACCGCCACCGCGCTCACCATCGCCATCGGCTCGCTGCTCTGCGTCGCCGTCGCGTTCTGCTACTCCGAGCTCGGCACGCTGATCCCCAGCGCGGGCGGCGAGTACGCCATGGTCTCGACACTGGCCGGGCGGCTGGCCGGCTGGCTGGTGTTCGTGCTGTCGCTGCTGGTCGTGATGATCGTCCCGCCGGTCATCGCGATGGGCACGGCCGACTACCTCGCGCCGGTCGTGCACCTCGACGCGTCGACGGCCGGCGCCGGCGTCATGCTGCTCGCCACCCTCGCCGGGCTGCTCGACCTGCGCGCCAACGCCTGGATCACCGGCGTCTTCCTGGTCCTGGAGGTCGTCGCCGCGGCCGTGGTCGCGGTCCTGGGCTTCGCGCACGCCGAGCGCGGCCCCGGCACCCTGGTCTCGATGAAGGTCGCCGGCGCGGACGGCGGCACGGACACCGTCACGGCCCTGCTGGTCGTCTCCGGGCTCGCCATCGCGCTCTTCGTCACGCAGGGCTTCTCGACCGCCGTGTACCTCTCCGAGGAACTGGAGAACCCGCGCCGCACGGTCGCCCGCACGGTGCTCGCCACCCTCGGCATCTCCGCGGTGATCATCCTCGTCCCGGTCGCCGCCATCACGCTCGGCGCCCCGGACCTCCGGGCGCTGACCGGCGGCGACATCGGCACCATGGTCACCGCCTGGTCCAACTCCGCCGTCGGCACCTTCGTCAGCCTCTGCGTGGCCCTGGCCATCGTCAACGCGGGCATCGTCATGGTCATCCAGAACTCGCGCGTGCTCTTCGCCTCGGCCCGCGACAAGGCCTGGCCCGAGCCGGTGAACCACCTTCTCGCCAAGCTCGGCCGCCTCGGCTCCCCGTGGGTGTCGACGCTCGCGGTGGGCGTGCCCGGCGCGGCCCTGTGCTTCGTCGACCTGGACACCCTGTACGGCGTCACGGGGGTCTCCGTCACCGGCATGTACCTGCTCGTGGCGGTCGCCGCCCTGCTCGCCCGGCGCGGCGCGCACCGGCACACCCGCGCGTGGCGCATGCCGCTGTGGCCGGCGGCACCGGCCCTGCTGATCGTCGTCCTCACGTACATCCTCACTCAACAGGAGACGAGCCACCTGCTGTGGACGGGCGGCATCACCGCGGCGGCCACCCTGTACTGGGCCCTCTACCTCCGTCCCCGCCGGGAGACGCGGTGGCTCGTGTCGATCCCTGAGGCGTAGGCGCCCTCACCGGGGCGCGGGCTGTATCGCGGCTCCGCCCGTACCACGACCGCGGTACGCCACAGCGGTCGTGTACCTCCCAGGGAGGGTCCGGAGTTCGGCCTCCGGTCGATAACTTCCCGACAGCTTCACCCCGTACCGTTGACGCATGGATCTTCGACTGCCCGGATGGCGGGCGCTGCTGCGAAGGCCCCGGCGGCTGCTCGCCGCCGGGCCCGCCGTCGTGGTGCTCGCCGGCGCCGGTACCTGGACGGTGGGGTCGGCCGTCGCCTCCGACGACACACCCCCGGTGCGGCGCACCGACCGGGTCATGGCCCTGGGGGACGGGGTGCGCATCGACACCTCGTACTTCACCTCCGGCGCGGCCGGCCGCCGCCCCGCCGTCCTGATCGGCCACGGCTTCGGCGGCAGCAAGGACGACGTGCGCCGGCAGGCGGAGGACCTGGCCCGGGACGGCTACGCGGTGCTCACCTGGTCGGCGCGCGGCTTCGGCAGGTCGACGGGGAAGATCGGCCTGAACGACCCCCGGGGCGAAGTCGCCGACGTGTCCAAGCTGATCGACTGGCTCGCCAAACAGCCCCAGGTCGAGCTCGACAAGCCCGGCGACCCGCGCGTCGGCGTGACCGGCGCCTCCTACGGCGGCGCGATCGCGCTGCTGGCGGCGGGCCACGACAGCCGGGTGGACGCCATCGCCCCCGCGATCACGTACTGGAACCTCGCCGACGCGCTGTTCCCGAACGGCGTGTTCAAGAAGCTGTGGGCCGGCATCTTCGTCAACACCGGCGGCGGCTGCGACCGGTTCGAGCCCGCGCTGTGCCGGATGTACGAGCGGGTCGCCGAGTCGGGCACCCCGTACCCCGAGGCGAGCGAACTGCTGCGGGAGCGCTCGCCGTCCGCCGTCGCCGACCGCATCAAGGTGCCCACGCTGCTCGTGCAGGGCCAGTCCGACTCCCTCTTCCCGCTCGACCAGGCCGACCAGGCGGCGAAGGCCATCCGCGCCAACGGCGCACCGGTCGACGTCGACTGGATCGCCGGCGGACACGACGGCGGCGACCTGGAGACCGGCCGCGTCCAGGGTCGCGCACAGGCGTGGTTCGACCGCTACCTCAAGGACGACAAGGGCACCGACACCGGCCCCGCCTTCCGGGTCACCCGCACCCTCGGCACCGGCTCCGGCGACGGCGAACCCCGGCTCAGCGGTGTGACCGCGGATCGCTACCCCGGTCTGGAGAGCGACCCGCGCGCCATCCCCCTGACCGGGCGCGAGCAGCGCTTCGACAACCCGGCCGGAGCCTCACCGCCCGCCGTCTCGGCCCTGCCCGGCCTCGGCAGCGCGGCGGGCCTCAGCCGGCTCTCCTCGCTCGGCATCGGCGTGTCCCTCGACTTCCCGGGCCAGTTCGCCGCCTTCGAGTCCGCGCCGTTCCGGGACGACGTGCAGATCACCGGCTCCCCGACGGTCACGGTGCACGTGAAGTCGACGAGCGACGACGCCGTGCTCTTCGCGAAGGTGTACGACGTCGGCCCGGGCCGCACCCAGCCGGTGCTGCCCTCGCAGTCGGTCACGCCCGTCAGGGTGGAGGGCGCGAAGGCCGGCAGGGACGTCCGCATCACCCTCCCGGCGATCGACCATGAGGTGGACGACGGCCACCGGCTGCGCCTGGTCCTGTCCTCCACGGACCTCGGCTACGCCTCCCCGACGGCCCCGGCGACGTACACGGTCTCCCTCAAGGGCGACCTGGCGATCCCGACGGCACTGGCCGGCACGGCCACCGACGGCCCGCTGCCCGCGTGGGTGTTCTGGATGCCGCTCGCCGGCGCGGGCATCGCGCTGGCACTGCTGCTGACGAGCAGGCGCCGCACGGCGACACCCGCCCCCGACCCGGCGCTGGCCGACGTCCCCCTGGAGATCACCGGTCTGACCAAGCGGTACGCGAAGTCGTCCGACCGGTACGCGGTCCGGGACCTGTCCTTCCGCGTGGAGAAGGGCCAGGTGCTGGGCCTGCTCGGCCCCAACGGCGCGGGCAAGACGACGACCCTGCGCATGCTGATGGGCCTGATCACGCCGGACGGCGGGGACATCCGCGTCTTCGGCCACGCCATCCGCCCCGGCGCCCCGGTGCTGTCCCGGGTCGGCGCCTTCGTCGAGGGCGCGGGTTTCCTGCCGCACCTGTCGGGCCGCGAGAACCTGGAGCTGTACTGGCGCGCGACCGGCCGCCCGCCCGAGGACGCCCACCTGGACGAGGCCCTGCAGATCGCCGGGCTCGGCGACGCGCTGGCCCGCACGGTCCGCACCTACTCCCAGGGCATGCGCCAGCGCCTCGCCATCGCCCAGGCCATGCTGGGCCTGCCCGACCTGCTCATCCTCGACGAACCGACCAACGGCCTCGACCCGCCCCAGATCCGCGAGATGCGCGAGGTGATGATCCGGTACGCGGCGGCCGGGCGCACGGTCATCGTCTCCAGCCACCTCCTCGCGGAGGTCGAGCAGACCTGCACCCACCTGGTGGTCATGGACCACGGCCGACTCGTGCAGGCGGGCCCGGTCGCGGAGATCGTCGGCTCGGGCGACACCCTCCTGGTGGGCACGGCCGAGCCCGTCGAGGACGCGGTCGTCGAGAAGGTCGCCGCGCTGCCGGGCGTCGCCTCGGCCGTGCGCACCGACGACGGACTCCTGGTCCGCCTCGGCGCCGACGGCACGACCCGGCGCCTGATCGCCGAACTCGTCCGCCTGGAGGTGCCCGTCGAGTCGATCGGCCCCCACCGCCGCCTGGAGGACGCCTTCCTCACCCTGATCGGAGCTGAAGCATGAGCACGCTCGCCGACCGCGCCGCAGTGGCCGACGGGTACCGTGCGGGCCGCACGCTGCCCCTGAGGGTCGAGCTGGTCCGGCAGCTGAAGCGGCGCCGCACGCTCGTCATGGGCGCGGTCCTGTTCGCCCTGCCGATCGTCCTCCTCGTCGCCTTCCGGATCGGCGGCGAACCGGGCGCCGGCAACGACCGGGTGAACCTGATGGACACGGCCACCGCGTCCGGTGCGAACTTCGCCGCGGTGAACCTCTTCGCCTCCGCGGGCTTCCTGCTCGTCATCCCCGTCGCCCTGTTCTGCGGGGACACGGTCGCCTCGGAGGCCGGCTGGTCCTCCCTGCGCTACCTGCTGGCGGCGCCCGTGCCGCGGGCCCGCCTGCTGTGGTCCAAGCTCGTCGTCGGCCTCACCCTCAGCCTGGCCGCGCTGGTGCTGCTGCCGGTCGTCGCCCTCGCCGTCGGCACGGCGGCGTACGGCTGGGGTCCGCTGGAGCTGCCCACCGGCGGCACCCTGCCCACCGGCACGGCCGCCCAGCGCCTGCTGATCGTGGTGGCGTACGTCTTCGTGTCCCAACTGGTCACCGCCGCGCTGGCGTTCTGGCTGTCCACCCGGACGGACGCGCCGCTGGGCGCGGTCGGCGGCGCGGTGTTCCTGACCATCATCGGCAGCGTCCTCGACGAGGTGACGGCCCTCGGCGACTGGCGCGACTTCCTGCCCGCGCACTGGCAGTACGCCTGGCTGGACGCCGTGCAGCCGCAGATGGACTGGTCCCGCATGATCCAGGGCACGGCCCTGTCCGTGACGTACGCCCTCGTGCTGTTCGCCCTGGCCTTCAGGGGTTTCGCCCGCAAGGACGTGGTGTCCTAGGTCGACGGAGGATCGCCCTCCGGTCTCGACGGGCCGCCTCCGTGCCCTCTTCGAGACGCATCCGCAACGGTCCGTGCCGCACGTTTCGGCCCCCTACGGCGTCACAGTCACGTCGACGGACCAGTCAACGGACCAGGGGGCTACGGACGATGAAGCGACAAGAGCGGGGCACGACGCACCCGGCACGGAGGCTGCGCGGCACGCTGCTCGCGCTCACCACGGCGGGCGGCCTGCTGCTCACCGGTTGCGGCGCGAGCGGCACCGGCGGCCACGACTCCGCGGTGGACCGCGGCGATCACCACTCGGGTCTCCCGGCCCCGGCCGGCCCCGAGGACCTCAACCGCGACCGGACCCGCCCGTCGCAGGACCACCTCTCCACCTTCGCGCTCGACGTCGACACCGCCTCCTACGGCTACGCCCGCCGTGCCCTGGCCGAGGGCAGGCTGCCCGAGCCGTCGACGGTCCGCCCGGAGGAGTTCGTCAACAGCTTCCGTCAGGACTACGTGCGCCCGGACGGCGACGGGTTCACGGTCACCGTCGACGGCGCCCGCACCGACGACGAGGACTGGTCCCTGGTCCGCGTCGGCCTGGCCACCCGGCCCGCCGGGGACTCCGGCGAACGTCCGCCCGCCGCCCTGACCTTCGTCATCGACATCTCGGGCTCCATGGCCGAGCCGGGCCGCCTCGACCTCGCCCAGCAGTCCCTGTCCGTGATGACGGACCGGCTGCGCGACGACGACTCCGTCGCGATCGTCACCTTCAGCGACGAGGCCGAGACCGTCCTGCCCATGACCCGCCTCGACGGCCACCGCGACGAGATCCACGAGGCCATCGAGGGCCTAAAGCCCACCGACTCCACCAACCTCGGCGCGGGCGTGGCGACCGGCTACGCCACCGCCGTCGAGGGCCTGCGCGCGGGCGCCACCAACCGGGTCGTCCTGGTCTCCGACGCCCTCGCCAACACCGGCGACACCGACCCCGACACGATCCTGGAGCGGATCGCCGGCGAACGCCGTGAACACGGCATCACCCTCTTCGGCGTGGGCGTCGGCAGCGACTACGGCGACGCCCTGATGGAACGCCTCGCCGACAAGGGCGACGGCCACACGGTGTACGTGTCGAACGCGGCCGACGCCCGCGAGGTCTTCTGCGAGCAGCTCCCGCGCCACGTGGAGCTGACCGCCCGCGATGCCAAGGCCCAGGTCGCCTTCGACCCCGCGACCGTGACCCGGTACCGCCTGATCGGCTACGACAACCGCCGTGTCGCCGACGACGACTTCCGCGACGACCGCGTCGACGGCGGCGAGGTCGGCCCCGGCCACATCGTCACCGCCCTGTACGCCGTCCGCACCAAGTCCGGAGCCCACGGCCACCTCGCCACCGCCACCGTCCGCTGGCTCGACCCGAGCACCCGCGCCCCCCACGAGGAGACCGGCGCCCTGGAGACCGGCGAGCTGCAGGACTCCGTCTGGACCGCCGGCCGCGGCCTCCAGGTCACCGCCACCGCCGCCTACTTCGCCGACCACCTCCGCACCACCGGCCGCACCCTCCCGGGCGCCCCGAGCCTGTCCGAACTCACCGAGCGGGCCGACGCGTTGGCGGCCAGGACGGAGGACCGGGACGTGCGCCGGCTGGCCCAGGCGATCGAGACGGCGAGCCGACTGAAGTGAACCGGCCCCATTGACCTTTCCTTACGCGCGAGTAAGTTGACCCTGGAGTAAGTAAGTACGGCAGCACGTCACCTCAGCCGCGACCGGGAGCCGTCATGGGCGTACGCAGGGATCTGAAGCGGGCGAAACAGCGCACCGATCTGGCCACCCGCACGAAGATCGAGACCGTCAGGGACGCACACGGCGCCGTACGCGAGGTGCGCGCCGCACCTCTCGCCCCCCGGCCGACGACCGGCAGCACCGCCGACATCCCGTTCACCAACGCGGTGCAGGCCCCCGATGCCGTGGTCCTGCGCCGCGAACGGCACGGCACCTGGCACCCCGTCACCGCGGCGGCCTTCGCCCAGGAGGTCACCGCCGTCGCCAAGGGCCTGATCGCCGCAGGCCTGGAACCCGGCGGTCGGGTCGCGGTGATGTCCCGCACCCGCTACGAGTGGACGGTGCTGGACTTCGCGATCTGGTCGGCCGGCGGCCAGACGGTGCCCGTCTACGCCACGTCCTCGGCCGACCAGGTGGAATGGATCGTCCGCGACTCCGGCGCCCGGTACGTCGTCACGGAGACCGCCGAGAACGCCGCCACCGTGACCACCGGTACCGCCGGACACCCCCAGCCCCCGCGGATCTGGCACCTCGACGGCGGCGCGCTGGACGACCTCACCGCCCTCGGCCGGGACGTCCCCGACGAGGCGGTCACCAAGAGCCGCACCGCCCTGACCCCCGACACGGTCGCGACCGTCTGCTACACCTCCGGCACCACCGGCCGGCCCAAGGGCTGCGTCCTCACCCACGCCAACCTGCACGCCGAGGCCGCCAACACCGTCGAACTGCTCCACCCCATCTTCAAGGAGGTCACCGGCCAGACCGCCTCCACCCTGCTGTTCCTCCCGCTCGCCCACATCCTCGGCCGCACCCTCCAGATCGCCTGCCTGCTGGCCCGCATCGAGATCGGCCACTGCCCCAGCATCAAGCCCGACGAACTCCGCCCGGCTCTCAAGGCGTTCCGGCCCACCTTCCTCGTCGGAGTCCCGTACCTCTTCGAGAAGATCCACGACACCGGCCGCGCCACCGCCGAGAAGATGGGCCGCGGCGCCTCCTTCGACCGCGCCCACCGCATCGGCGTCCGCTTCGCCGAGGCGCACCTGAACAGGTTCCTGGGCAGGGGAAAGGGCCCCGGACCGGGCCTGTACGCCGCCTGGGCCCTGTACGACCTGCTCGTCTACCGCCGTATCCGCATGGAGCTCGGCGGCCGCATGCGCTACGCCATCAGCGGCGGCTCACCGCTCGACCGCGACCTCAACCTCTTCTTCTACGCCGCCGGCATCCTCGTCTACGAGGGCTACGGCCTGACCGAGACGACCGCGGCCGCCACCATCGTCCCGCCCCTCACACCCCGCCCCGGCACCGTGGGCCTGCCGGTCCCCGGCACCGCCGTCCGCATCGGCGACGACGGCGAGGTCCTCGTCAGCGGCGGCATCGTCTTCGGCTCGTACTGGAACGACCCGGCCGCCACGGACGCGGTCCTCACCGACGGCTGGTTCACCACCGGCGACCTCGGCGCCCTGGACGAGGACGGCTATCTCACCATCACCGGCCGCAAGAAGGACCTCATCGTCACGTCCGGCGGCAAGAACGTCTCCCCGGCCGTCCTGGAGGACCGGCTGCGCAGCCGCCCGCTCATCGGCCAGTGCCTCGTCGTCGGCGACAACCGGCCCTACGTCGGCGTCCTGATCACCCTCGACCCCGAGGCCGTCGCCCACTGGCTCGCGGTCCGCAAACTGCCCTCCGGCACCCCGATGTCCGAGGTCGTCCGTGACCCGCGCATACGCGCCGAGGTCCAAAAGGCCGTCGACTACGCCAACCAGGCGGTCTCCCGCGCCGAGTCCATCCGCGCGTTCCGTCTGCTGGACGGCGACTTCACCGAGGACAACGGCCTGCTCACCCCGTCCCTGAAAATCAAACGCCACGCGGTCACGGCGGCGTACGCGGAGGAGATCGACGCGCTGTACCGCGGCTGACAGGCACACGCACACGCCCGTCACTGAGGCGAAGTCATCAACCGGTCGGCGCACGTGCGTTGCGGAGTGCGCCCACTCGTGATCACATCTTCCCGAAAGGCGCCGAGGGGACATTTCCGGCGCCGCACTCATGGGTGCCGTCCGCCTCGCGCGTGGTCGGTCCCCGTACCGCCCGGGAGGACCCATGCCTCACCGCATGCTTCGTTCGGCCGCCGCCGTGCTGCTGACCTGCGCACCGCTCGTCGTCGCCGCCGCACCCGCACCCGCACACGCCGCTCCGCAGCGCGCCTTCCCCTGTACGGTCGCCATCCAGAAGATCAGCGACACGGCGAACAGCAAAATCAGCCTCAGCATCAGCTGCGCTGCGTCGCGGACCGTCGGAGTGAGCCTCAGCGCGGACGGCGCCGTACTTCTGAGCTGGCAGCAGACCGTCCAGGCCGGCGTTCAGCAGAGCGTCACTCTCACCGTTCCGAAGGTCACGCAGGCCTGCGCGACGCTGCAGGCCGACAGTGAGACCACCACGCTCTGCACCCCCTGACCGCCCCTTCCTCCTTTCTCGGGCGCACCCGATCGGACGCGGTTCGGTTATTCCCATATCGCTAAAGCATATATAGCAATATTGATGCCACTCATTCGGGTGCATCAGGAATGCGGCGTTTAGAGAGGCGTGTGTTATCGTCTGTGATTGTTCGGACACGGTCCGTAAGGAGGGTCGTGTGCGTGGAGAAATCGGAGATGTTATGCAGAAGCTCAAGAAGGCCGCAGCCGTCGCCGCCATGGTCGGCGGCATGGGCCTTGTCGGCGGCGGCATCGCCCACGCCGGCGGCCACGACTACGACGACCCGTTCGACGTTTTCATCAACAACGTCCAGGCCGTCGAGTGCGAGCAGTCGTTCGAGTCTGGCGACATCGCCGTCACCGGGGACCTGGGCGACACCGAGGCGAACACCGGCAACTTCTGCACGGTGATCGGGTCTGTCGAGGACTGATCCCAAGACGCTTTGAGGGGCGGGTTTCGCGCTGAGGTGCGAAATCCGCCCCTCAAGTTTCGTCGTGCCGGCTTTCAGTGAGGCGATTTTCGCATCACTGAAAGAGGCGCTTTTGGAAACACTCATTTGGGTGTGTCAGAAATGCGGCTTTAGTGGGGGGTGTGTTATCGTCTGTGATTGTTCGGGCAC
The DNA here is from genome assembly GCF_042657145.1 of Streptomyces bullii. Taxonomy (NCBI): domain Bacteria; kingdom Bacillati; phylum Actinomycetota; class Actinomycetes; order Kitasatosporales; family Streptomycetaceae; genus Streptomyces; species Streptomyces bullii. The sequence goes on along the minus strand of NZ_JBHSNY010000001.1, from coordinate 585,391 downwards.
GGTCCGTAAGGAGGGTCGTGTGCGTGGAGAAAACGGAGATGTTATGCAGAAGCTCAAGAAGGCCGCGGCGGTGGCAGCCATGGTCGGCGGCATGGGTCTTGTCGGTGGCGGCATTGCCCACGCCGGCGGCCACGACTACGACGACCCGTTCGACGTTTTCGTCAACAACGTCCAGGCCGTCGAGTGCGAGCAGTCGTTCGAGTCTGGCGCCATCACCATCGGCGGCGGTGAGGGCAGCACGGAGGCGAACACCGGCAACTTCTGCACGGTGATCGGGTCCGTCGAGGACTGATTCCAAGACGCTTTGAGGGGCGGGTTTCGCGCTGAGGTGCGAAACCCGCCCCTTGCGTTTTAGTCGTGTCGGCTTTCTGTGGTCCGGTGATTCTCGTGTCACTAAAAAGGGTGTATTGAGGACGCTTATTCGGATGTGCCAGGAATACGGCGTTTAGGGAGGTGTGTGTTATCGTCAGTGATTGTTCGGGCACGGTCCGTAAGGAGGGTCGTGTGCGTGGAGAAATCGGAGATGCGATGCACAAGCTCAAGAAGGCCGCAGCCGTAGCAGCGATGGTCGGCGGCATGGGCCTTGTCGGCGGCGGCGTTGCCCAGGCCTGCGAAAAGGACGGCGACCCGTACCCGGGCGCAGTCGCCATCGGCAACCTGCAGGCCGTCGAGTGCGGGCAGGCGTTCGAGTCTGGCGACATCACCCTCACGCCGGGTGCTGGTGACTTCGAGGCTGAGACCGGCAACCAGTGCACGGTGATCGGGTCTGTCGAGGACTGATTCCAAGACGCTTTGAGGGGCGGGCTCGCGCGGAGGCGCGAGCCCGCCCCTCGATTCTTCTTGCCGTCCTTTTTGCTGCCCAACTCGTCGGCGACTGGCCTTCGGTGTTTGGCGGGGCGTGGGTGTGATCCAGTGATTTCGATACCTATAAATCGTATATAGGAGTATTCATCTCACTCATTCGGGTGTGTCAGGAATGCGGCGTTTAGGGAGGTGTGTGTTATCGTCAGTGATTGTTCGGGCACGGTCCGTAAGGAGGGTCGTGTGCGTGGAGAAATCGGAGATGCGAATGCAGAAGCTCAAGAGGGCCGCGGCTGTTGCAGCCCTGGTCGGCGGCATGGGTCTCGTCGGTGGCGGCGTGGCCCAGGCCAATGGCTACGACGGTCCGTACCCGGGCGATGTCTTCGTCGACAACCTGCAGGTCGTGGACTGTGAGCAGTCGTTCGAAGCCGGCGACATCACCGTCACCCCGGGCACCGGCGACCTGGACGCGGACACCGGCAACTTCTGCACGGTGATCGGTGACTGAGCCCCTCACGGGCTGATTCCAAGACGCCGTGAAGAGCTGGGTCTCGTACCCGCGGTACGAGACCCGCTTCCCGGCCCCTCTCCCCGTTTGTGTCCCTGATCGAATGTCGTTCGCCAGGGGACCGCGGGGCGGAGAGTCCGAAACTCGCGCAAGGGGATGTCGAGGCAGCTGGAGCTCGACCTCCCCTTTTTGCGCTGGTTGTGGCCACACGTTGGTAGTGGCCGAGAGTGAAAAAATGGAGATCCGTATGCGCAGGTTCAAGAAGGTCATGCTGGTGACCACCGTTGTCGGCAGCATCGGCCTGACGGGCGCCGGGACCGCCCAGGCTGCCGACGACGGTGGCTCCGACACCACCGTCGGAAACGCGCAGGCTCTGGAATGCGAGCAGCAGTTCCGCGCATCCACGATCACGATCGCCCCGTCGGTCAGCGTCCTGGGCGACAGCATCACGAACATCGGCAACTTCTGCACGCAGGCCGCCCCGCGCGGCTGATCGGCCCATTTCTTCCGGCGGCTGGTTCGGGGACGATCCCCTGCAGGTGGAGACGGCCGCCGCCAGAAGTGAGCAGTCCGACCGACTCACCCTGGGTCCGTGATGCAGAGTCGATCACATACCGGCAGCGGCCATCTCATTGATGGTCGCTGCCGTGTTTCCGTGGGGGGATAACTCGCGAACCGCCGTTCGGGTGGTTCGCTCGCCTGTCGTCCGGCAGGTCCCATTCATATCAATCGCCAAACGAGGCCGTTCGGATGAAATCCGATGTCTGCTCGCCCGTAAGGGTGTCACCTTCTTGGCCGAGGATTACTGCTCATGCAGTATCGATCCCATCCCTCCATCCTTCTCCAAGGGGGGTGTGAGTCGATCACGCTTCGGAGAGAATATGACTGATACGCTCATCCTGCCGCGTTGTCCGGAGACCGGAAAAGCATCGTTCCGCAGTGAATCCGAGGCGAGGCTCTGGCTGGTCAAGCAGCCGCTACTGGAGAAAATCCCCGACCGTATCTACCGATGCTCTGACTGTCAGTACTGGCATTTCACCGGGTCCCATCACTGGACCAGCCAGAAGATCAAGCGGAGGCGGAACTACGGAAGGCGGGAAGCCGTCTCGGGACACAGCCGTAAGAAGAGGAGGAAACGCTGACGAGAGCGCCAGCCCTCTCGTCACCACGCAGGAGGCAGTCTGCATGGCTCGTACATGACTGGCGATGCTGCGGTGTGCGTGTGGCCTGCACTCCCACCCGGTCCCGGCCTGTGGCACCGGCCGGCTCAGGACTCGATCCCTCGGGCACAACCGGCCCTTTCCCTTTTCTTCGAACAGGAAGACGACGAGATTGCGAAAGAACCTGAGTAGGGGAATTGTCGTGGCTGCCGCCGCCACGAGCATCCTGCCCTTGTACGGAATCACGGCGTTCGCGGACTCGCACTCCGAGGCGTCCGTCAACGCCTGTGACAAGTCCCTCGGCAAGGATGCCGCGACCGCCCCGTCCTACGGAAACTCCTGCACCAGCGGCCCGAAGCCGCAGGTGTCGTCCGCCGCCTCCCGCGACTCCGGCCGCAGTGAGGGCCGTCGGCCCGTGGGTCAGGGCGGCAACAGTTCCGCGGCTGGTGCCGGCGGGACCGGTCAGGCCGCGGGCAACGGGTCCGGCGAGACGGTCGCCTCCCGCGGTGAGTCCGGCCACGGCGAGGTCGTCGGCTCTCGCGACGACTCCGGCTATGGCGAGGACGTCAGTTCTGCCGAGGACGCCGGCTACGGCCAGGAAGCCGGAGCAGAGGGTGACTCCGGCTACGGCGAGGACGTCAGCTCTGAGAAGGAAGCCGGTTACGGCGAGGACGCCGGGGCCGAGGCCGACTCGGGCTATGGCGAGGACGCCGGCTCCGAAGAGGACTCCGGCTACGGCCAGGATGTGGGTGCCGACGGTGACGCCGGCCATGGCGAAGAGGCCGGGACCGAGGGCGACTTCGGTTCCGGTGAGGAGTCCGGTTACGGCGAGGACGCCGGCGCCGAGGCCGACCCCGGCTATGACGAGGACGTCAGCTCCGATGAGGAGTCCGGTTACGGCGAGGACGCCGGCGCCGAGGCCGACGGTGGCTATGGCGAAGACGCCGGTGCCGAGCACGGCGACGGTTACGGTGAGGACGCCGGCGCCGAGGACGGCGGTGGCTATGGCGAAGACGCCGGTGCCGAGCACGGCGACGGTTACGGTGAGGACGCCGGTGCCGAGCACGACGGCGGCTACGACGGTGACTCCGGCTATGGCGAGGACTCCGGCCATGGCGAAGACCCCGGCCACGGCGAAGACCCCGGCTACGGCGAGGACTCCGGCTACGGTGCAGACTCGGGGCGCGGCGAGGACTCCGGCTACGGCGATGACTCCGGGTACGGCGAGGAACCGGGCGGCTACGGCGACACACCGTCCACCAAGCCGCCCACCACGCCGCCGGCGAAGCCGCCCACCACGTCACCGCCGACCCACAAGCCGCCGGTGACGCCGCCCCCTTCGCACTCCGAGCCACCGGCGAAGCCGCCGGCCTCGCCCCCGGTGGAGCCGCCCCACCTCCCCGAAACCGGCGTGGGCAAGCAGGCGATCGCGGCCTCGGGCGCGGCCGCGCTGCTGCTGACCAGTGGCGTCATCCTGTATCGACGAGGCCGAGCCGCGTCCCGTCGGTAGTGCTGTACTCCGGGTGCCGGACGTTGCCACGTCCGGCACCCGAGTGCGTTCCCGCAGGCCACCCCGCGGTGAAATGCGCGGGGCACAGCGAATTCACCTCATTTTCCTCGGCCCTGGCTCACTCGTGCGAGTGGTCGCAGTGAGCTCAGGCAGAGAACCACATTAGTCATACGGGCATATATAGGACTGGTCAATGGAGCGGATACGGATAAACGGGTGGCAGCGCGCACGCTGCGGCTGCTGCCGCCGGCGAGAAAGGGGCAGCCATGGCGACTCAGAAACGCCGCCGCAGAAGATGGCCTGTGTACATCGCGGCCGGGTTTCTCGCGTCGGCCACCCTGTCGACCGGACTGGAGCACGCCGTGGGCGCCGAGACCGAGAACGCCGCCCGGACGCCTGTGCCGACAGCGCCGGTCTCGACGTCGCCCGCGCCCGCAGCGGCCGTACCGACGCCGCCCGTGCCGCCGACGCCCCAGGTGACAGCCCCCGTATCCGCATCGCCCGTACCGACATCGCCCGCGCCCGCTGGGTCCGCGACGGCAGGCACGGTCGTACCGTCCGCGCCGCCCGTCCCCCTCGCCCCGCAACCCGCCTTCGGCGCCTACCTGGACTACGGGTCCAACGGTGTCGCCCTGATGGCCGGATTCAGTCAGTGGCTGGGCGGTACCGAACTGCGCGTCGGGCACACGTACCTGCCGGGTGACCGCTGGAGCAACATCGAGGGTGCCCCCGGTTTCCTCGACTACTGGGCCGCCTGGCGTCGGGAGAAGGCCGACCGGATGTTCGTCCTCAACGTGCCCATGCTGGAACGCAACGAGGAGCGCCTCTCCGACGCCGAGGTTCGCTCCCTGCTGCGCCGCGGCGCGGCCGGGGAGTTCGACGTGCACTTCCGCCGCCTGGCCGAGCGGCTGATCGCGTTGCGGGTGCCGGACACCGTGCTCGTACTCGGCTGGGAGATGAACGGCACGACGTACACCCATCGGTGCGGCCCGGACCCGCAGGCCTGGAAGGCCTACTGGAACAGGATCGTCACCGCCATGCGCGCGGTGCCGGGGCAGAAGTTCCGGTTCGACTTCACGCCGAGCCGCGGACTGGACGCCGTTCCGTGGACGGAGTGCTATCCGGGTGACGACACCGTCGACATCATCGGCATGGACACCTACGACCAGCCGCAGGGCCTGTCGTTCGACGGGCAGGTGACGGAGCCGTACGGACTGCAGAAGCACGTCGACTTCGCCAAGGAACACGGCAAGCCCATCTCGTTCCCGGAGTGGGGCCTGTTCCGCAACGGCGACAACGCGGAGTACATGCGGCGCATGCTCGCCTGGATCGACCAGCACAAGCCGCTGTACCACACGCTCACCGACTACTGCCCGCACGGCGTGTGGCAGTGCCGGCAGAACCCGAAGGCGGCCGAGGTGTACCGGGCCGCGCTCTTCGGCCGTACCGAGCCCGGGACCGGTCCGCTGCCGCTGCCCCAGCCGACGTCGGAACCGCTGCCCACACCGGTGCCCCAGCCCCCGTCGGCGCCGCTGTTCCGCTCGGAGTGCTCATCGCTGAACCTGGGCGACTGGGTCGAGCAGTTGTTCGGCGGACGGCTCTGCGTCCGCTTCGACTGGTGGCCGCGCAACCGGTGACCGCGCGACGAACGGAGGCGGTGGGCGGCTCACGCCTTCCCGCCGCCCCGTTCCTTCCACCCGCGCACGAGTTCCCGGCCCCGGTTGCGTGCGGCGACCTCGCAGGCGACCGCCGACAGCAGCGGGACGGTGCGTCGCCGGGCCAGCAGCAGCCGCTGGTTGACCACCGGCTCGGGGCGCCAGCGGCGCTTGTACGGTTCGTCGCCGCGCAGCAGGCTCAGCGCACCGCACCCGCCGGTGACGGTGTGCTGGGCACAGGCGTCCAGCAGCATCACGGCGATGTCCGCCTTCCGCTCCCGCAGCAGCGGATGGACGCCGTACAGATAGCAGGCCGCCAGGCGCGGGGCCAGTAGCGTCAGGTCGACGGCCACCACCTCGCCGTCCAGCAGGAACTCGGTGACCACGGCGTCACCGGAACGCACCAACGAGCCGACCCCGCGCACCAGATGCGCGGCGAACCGCTCCCGCAGGTGCTCCGGTGTCACCCCGCGGTCCTGCCACTGCAGCCGGTGCAGGGCGAGGAGCCGCCGCAGCGCCGCGCCCACCTCGTCGGGGGGAGCGGTCCGGCGTGTCACGCCCAGCGCGGTCAGTTTGCGCAGGTTGGCCCGCGCCCGCCGGGCCTTCGCCCCGGGCAGCCGGGCCACCAACTGCTCCATCGGCACGGCGGGCAGGTCCAGGCAGAGTGAGTCGCGCACGCGCAGACGGGGTCCCCGCCACTGCTCGTAGACGCGCTCGACCGCGCTGCCGGGCCGCACTTCGCGGAAGTCGATCAGCGCGGTGCCGGCGGCCGCCGACAGGGCATCGGAGAGGGCGGCCGCCGCGGGGCCGGCGTGCCCGTCGTCGAGCAGTACGTCCCCGAAGTCGGAGATGGCCCCGCCCAGCGGGACGAGCCGGGGCACAGGGCGCACCACCAGCATCAGCGGCGCGGCCGCGCGGAGTTCTCCCTGTTCCCCGGGGGTGTCGCTGTCCCGCACGAGCAGCAGCCGCAGTCGGCCGGGTGTGCCGTACGAGGTCCACCACGAGTGCAGCCAGGCGTGGCTCTGGAACGGGGTCGCCGCGTCGCAGCTTCGGTAGAGCCTTTCCCAGGCCGGGGCCAGTGCCGCGAACTCCCGGTCGTCGGTGCACAGTTCGACCCGCAGAGTGCCCTCGCGGGCCCGCAGCACCCCGCTCACTGCTGTCCGTGCGCGTCGGCGGCGGCCGGGTGGGGCACGACGGCCGGATGCGCCCCGCCGGCGGGGGCGCGGCGCGGGCGGACCAGCAGCGCGAGGCCGCCGAGCAGGCCGCCCGCGCTCGCGCCGACCAGGCCGGTCAGCGCCGGGGACGCCGACGACGGTTCCGTGGGCCTGACGGCCCGGGAGAACCGTGTGAGTTCGACGTGCGTGGCGTCCTTGGCGCGGTCGGCGTGCCGGGTCAGCGCGCGGCTGACCGCGTCGGCCATGTCGACGGCGAGGCCGGGGCGTGCGGCGGTGGCCGTCACGGCGACCATGGGGGCGTCCGGGGAGGTCGCCGTCCGCACGTTCTCGAGCAGCGTCCGCACCGGCACGCCCGCCCCCTCCTGGGCGTCCCCGAGCACCGCGAGCTGAGTGGCGACGCGGCCGTACGCCTGGGCGAAGCCGAGCGCCGCCTGGGGGTCCGACTTCTTGGTGGGTACGGCGACGACGTACGCCGTGGCCGAGTAGGCGGGCGGTGTGAGGGCGCCGTACGCGCCGCCGGCCAGGGCACCGGCCAGCGTGCCGGCCGCGAGCAGGGACCACGGCGGCAGCGCTCTCATGCGGCTGCGTGCGGGGTGCCGACGGGTCGGCGGCGCCGGGGTCGCCGGGTTCGCCGGGTTCGCCGGGTTCGACAGGGTCGTCTGGGTCTCGGTGTCGGAGGTCATCGTGGAGTCACTCCCAGGGGCGACGGGGACGAGCAGGAGACGGCGGACGCGTACACGTCCATCAGCCGTGCGGCGGTGCGGGTGATGCAGTAGTGGCGGGCGGCGGCGGAGACCGGGCGGCTCGGTGGGCGACCCGGCCCGGCCTCGTCGGGGGCGCGGGTCTCGCTCAGGGCGCGGGTCTCGGCCAGGGCGCGGGCGAACGCCTCCGCACCGCCCCGCACCCGGCGGGCCCCGGCGGACAGGTGCGGCGGGAGGTCCTCGACGGCCGGACACGAGCTGTAGAGCACCGGCAGCCCCGCCGCCAGGCCCTCCACGACGGCGAGACCGAAGGACTCCTCCGGGCTGGGCGAGGCCAGCACATCCATGGCCGAGGTCAGCGACGGCAGATCGAGGCCGCGGGAACCTTCGGGGTCGTAGGGCCGTTCGCCGGTGAACAGCACCCGGTCGGTCACCCCGGCCCGCTGGGCGGTGCGCCGCAGGACGTTCTCCTCCGGGCCGCCGCCGACCAGCAGGAGCCTGTGATCGGGGGGCAGTCGGGCGAGCGCCTCGATCAGGACGCCGAACCGCTTGCCCGCGGTGAGCCGGCCGATGCCGCCGATGACGTACGCGCCCTCGGGCAGCCCGAGCCGGCGGCGGGTGCGTTCGCGGCCGACCGGGTCGAAGCGGAAGCGTGCCACGTCGATGCCGTTGGGCACGATCTCGATGCGCGGCTCGGGCACACCCCACCGCCGGAGCCGGTCGGCCACCGTGGGCGAGACCGCGACCGTGGCGTGGCCCAGCCGCTCGCTGGCCAGGTACAGCGCGCGCACGCCGGCGGTCAGGGCGCGGCCCTCCAACTGGGTGCCGCCGAGGGAGTGCTCGGTGGCCACGACGGCCCGGACGCCCGCCAGGCGCGCGGCGACCCTGCCGTACACACCGGCGCGGTAGAGGTGGGTGTGGACGAGGTCGTAGCCGCCGGACCGGATCAGGCGCACCAGGCGGGGCAGGGCGGACACGTCGCGGTTACCGGCCATGCCCAGATGGACGACACGGACGCCGTCCGCCCTCAGGCCCTCGGCGACCGGCCCGGGGTTGGTGAGCGTCACGACGTCGCAGTCGACGGGCAGGTGGCGCAGCAGCAGCCGGAGTTGTTGTTCGGCACCGCCGACACCGAGGCCGGTGATGATGTGCAGGGCCTTCCACCCGGGCATCGCGCGGACTCACACTCCCTCGACGGGGCGGCGGCGCAGCAGGCGCTTCAGCCGCAGCCGCCAGGCCGTGTCCCGTTCGCCGACATGCACGCGGGGAAGGGCGAGAACGCCGGACAGGTCGCCGGGTTCGGTGGCGCAGGCGTAGCTGTAGCCCGCATCCCGCACGGCGTCGACGGCGCGGTGGTCGACCCGTCCGTACGGGTAGCAGAAGCCGTGGACGTCCGTGCCGAGCACGTCGCGGAGCGCTGCTCTGCTGTCCCTGACCTCGGCGCGGAGCAGGGCGTCGTCGGCCCGGGTCAGGTCCACGTGGGTGAGGCCGTGCGAGCCGATCTCGACACCCTCGGCGGCGGCCTGCCGGATGCCTTCGGCCGACAGCAGCGGCTTGCGCGGGCCGCACGGGTCCCAGGCGTTCTCGCCGCCGAGCCGGCCCGGCAGCACGAACAGCGTGGCGCCGCAGCCGTGGCGGCGCAGCAGCGGCAGGGCGTGCGTGACGAAGTCGGCGTACCCGTCGTCGAAGGTCAGGCCCACCAGGTCCTGTCCCTCTCCCCGGGCGCGCGCGGCGAGCAGCTCGTGCACCCCGGCGCCGCGCAGGCCCCGGCGGCGCAGCCAGCCGAGCTGCCGGTCGAGGCGGCCGGGGGAGACGGTGATGCGGTACGGGTCGTCGGAGCAGTCGTCCACGGAGTGGTACATCGCCACCCAGGGCGCCGGGCCCGTTCGGCGCCGGGATGTGCCGGCTGCGGGGGCGGCCGAGGGGCCGCGGTCAGCGGAAACGAGCATGGGAGAGCCTCCGGGTGACGGTGTGGAGTGCGGGTGCCAGGCGCTGTCCGCCCGGCTTCCGGGCGAGCAGGAGGAAGACGACGGTCACGGCCGTGCCACCGGCCGCCAGCCCGAGGACGGGGGAGTCGACGAGGCTCGCGCAGAGCGCGCCCACGCCGCAGGCGGCCACCGCCGCCCGCAGCGGCCTGCCCAACGCGGCCAGCAGCGGCCGGACGCGGACCGGCACGCCGCGTGTCTCCATGCCGTGCAGCAGGATCAGGGCGGTGAGGGTGATGCCGACCGCGTTGGCCGCGGCGATTCCCAGCACGCCCCACGAGCCGACCGCCCCCGCGCCGATCCACGCGGTGGCGACGATCCCGGCGGCCATCGCGGCCACGGGGTACCAGGTGGGCCGCCCCGCCGAGAAGTAGGACCGGACGAACACTCCCACCAGGGCGTGCCCCAGCAGGCCGAGGGCGTACACCCGCATGACGGCGGCGGTGGCCGCGGTGTCCTGCGCGGTGAAAGCGCCCCGCTGGAACAGGAGGTGGACGAGCTGCGGGGCGCACGCGACGACGGCCGCGGTGCCGAGCAGCACGAGACCCGACACCGCCCGCAGATCGCGCTCGACGCGGTCACGGGCCCGCTCGGTGTCGCCCTCGGCCAGTGCCCGCGACACCACCGGGAAGGTGACCGTGCACAGCATCAGGGCGACGACCATCGGCATCTGGGCCACCTTCTGGGCGTAGTTCAGATGCGAGATGGCGCCGGCGGGGAGCGTGGAGGCCAGGAAGCGCTCGATGAGGACCTGCGACTGGCGGCACAGGGCGAACAGCAGGACGGTGACGACGAGGGCCAGGTTCATGGCGCGCCGGTCCACCGCCGGGGAGTCCGTCACCTGCTTCCCTGGGGGCGTCCGCCTGCGACGCAACTCCCGCAGCAGAGAAGGCAGTTGGGTGGCGACCATCAGCGCCCCGCCCACCGCGACGCCGACCGCCGCAGCCCGTACGCCCCACCGGCCGCCGAGGACGAACATCGCCGTGATCACAGCGGTGTTGTAGGCGACGTAGATGGCCGCGGGCGCGACGAAACGGCGGTGCGCGCGCAGGGCCGCGCTGCAGTAGCCGGCGAGACCGAAGGTCAGGACGCAGGTGCCGGTCAGGCGGGTGCAGTCCACCGCCAGCCCGGGGTCCGGGAGCCCCGGCGCCAGCACCTGGACCAGGTACGGCGCCCCCCAGACGAGCAAGGCCGACACCACGGCGCACGCCAGGGCCAGGCGGGGCAGCGTGGCGCGGACCAGGGCGCGCACCGGATCGCCCGGGCCGCCCCGCGCGCGGCGGGCCACGACCGCGCTGAACGCCGGTACCAGGGCGAAGGCGAGGCCGTCCTCGATCAGCAGCGTCGACGCGAACTCCGGCACCGTCCAGGCGACCAGGAAGGCGTCCGTCTCGGTCCCGGCCCCGAACAGATGGGCCAGCGCCTGGTCCCGGCCGAGGCCCAGCAGGGCACCGGCCAGCGAGAGGACGACGGTGACGAACGCGGCCCTGGCCAGGAAGCCGCGCGAGACACAGGTGGTGCCTGCGGTCTCCTGGGTGTTCGGGGGGCCGGCTGTGTCCGGGCCGGGGCGTGCCGGGGCGACCGTGGTGTCCTCTGCCCGCGGGGGTGTGAGCGTCATCGTGCCGCGGCCTCCCCGGAGAGACCGGATGCGGCCGGCTCCGGACGGGCCAGCGCCCACCACGCCGTCAGCCCGAGGCAGACGGCGGTGAGGACGGTCGAGGGCCCGCCGATGTCGGCGTACGCGAAGTCGGTCAGCTGCCAGACCAGCAGCCCGCAGGCGACGAGCCCGCAGTCGAGACCGGCGTCCCGCGCCCTGCGGGCGCGGACCAGCCTCCGCAACCCCAGCACCAGCAGCGCCAGCCAGCTCCCCGCCAGCGCCAGCAGCCCGGTCAGGCCCTGCTCACCGAGCAGCAGCAGGTACATGTTGTGCGGCGACAGCAGGGGCTGCTTCCGGTACTCCATCCCCGCGCCCTCGACGTCGCTGCCCGAGGACAGCGCCAGTGAGGCGTGGCTGTCGCGGTGGTCGGGGAAGCCCTTGAGGCCGACGCCCGTGAGCGGCCGCTCGCGCCACATGTCGGAGGCCGCCGCCCACATCGTGTACCGGTCGGTCACCGACTGGTCCGGGGCGTCGGCGACCTGTCCGATGCTGCTCAACCGCTCCTGAAGCAGGGCGGACCCGATGCCGAACCCCCCGACGAGAACCACGGCGGCGGCGGCCACGGCCGCGCCCACCGCCACGGCCCGCCGCAGGCCCGCCAGCACCAGCTGCGCCGCGCAGGCGAGGGCCGTCGCGATCCACGCGCCGCGGCTGAAGGACACGGCCAGCGGCACGAGGAGCAGCACCGCGCACACCACGGCCCACACCCGCTGCCGCACGGGCCCCGGTACCAGCGCCAGACCCACCGCGCACACCAGTCCGAACCCGACCACGGTCGCCATCCCCGTGACGTCCCCGGGCCCGAAGGTGCCCACCGCCCGGATCTCCTGGCCCATGTACGAGGCGCCCGTCCCGGTCGCGTACTGGTGCACCCCGACGGCCCCCTGCCACACCGCGAGCGCCACCACCGACCAGGCCAGCAGCCGCACGTCGCGCCGGTCGCGGACGAGCAGCATGACGGCCGCGGGCACGAGTACGAAGATCTGCAGGTAGCGCGAGAATCCCGTGACCGCCGCGCCGGGCTCCCCGGCTCCCGCCGCCGCGACCGCGATCCCCACCACGGGCAGGCCCAGCACCACGGCGGCCGTCGGCGACAGGGGGCGTCGCCGGCGGTGCAGCAGTCGTACGGCGCAGCACAGCACGACGGCACCGGAGGCGGCGTCGGCGGGAGTCCAGCCGCCCTCGCCGCCCGGCGCGACGGGCAGCGCCAGCAGGGCGATCACCGCGATCACCGGCAGGACGGGCATCAGCCCGCGAGCGGCCGGCAGGGCGCGTGCGTGTCTCACCGGCGTTCAGCTCCCCGTCGGGCGGGTCAGCGCTGCGGCCGTGCGCAGCAGGATGCGGATGTCCAGCCACAGCGACCAGTCGTCGATGTACGCGTTGTCGAATCGGGCGCGGTCCTCGATGGAGGTGTCGCCGCGCAGCCCGTGGACCTGGGCGAGCCCGGTGATGCCGGTGCGCATGCGGTGGCGGGCGGCGTAACCGGGGTGGGTGCGGCTGAACCCGGCGACGAAGTACGGGCGTTCGGGGCGCGGCCCGACGAGGCTCATGTCGCCGCGGAAGACGTTCCACAGCTGGGGCAGCTCGTCGAGCGAGGACCGGCGCAGGAAGCGGCAGAACGGGCTCATGCTCCGCTCGCCCGCCACGCTCCAGCGGGTCGCGGCCTCGTGCACGTCGGCCGGGCGGTGGGTGCGGAACTTCAGGAGCGTGAAGGGGCGGCCGTCCTTGCCGACGCGCTCCTGACGGAAGACGACGCCCGGCCCCTCGCTGATCCGCAGCGCGACGGCGCAGACCAGGAGCACCGGGCCGGCGAGGACGAGCAGCACCCCGGAGACCAGCACGTCGAAGACGCGCTTGGCGGGGCTGTCGTAGCGGCGGCGGAAGTCCAGGCGGTGGCAGGAGAAGCCGGCGATCCGCTCCCGCGCGGCGGAGGGCCGGGGCGCGCGGCTCCCGGCCCGGTCGTACGCCGCCGGTACGTCGGCGTCGACCTCCCACAGCGCGCAGCCCGCCTGGGCCAGCTCCCGTACCCGCGGGTCCTGGGCGCTGGTGGGCCGCACGACGAGCACGGCCCGTACGCCGTTCTGGATGACGGCCCGCTGCACCTCCTCCGGCGTGCTAAGCACCGGCAGCCCCTCACCGTCGGCCGCGTCGTCGGCGACGATGCCCACCGGTCTCAGACCGCACTCCGCGCGGCGCAGGAAGGCGGCGGCCACGCGCCGGGCGGTGGCGGGCGGGCCCACGACGAGGGCCGCGGCGGGGTGGCGGGCCAGGGTACGGCGGCGACGCCAGTGCACCGCGCCGCGACCGGCGCAACCGACCGCCGCCTGCAGGGCGCAGCCGGTCAGCAGCGTGCCGGCCGACAGCGCGTGCGCCGGGGAGAGCGCCGCCACCAGGGCCGCGAGCGCGCACCAGCTCAGGGTGATCCGGGCGCACACGGCGGGGAGTTCGTCCATGACGGCGGGTACGGCGACGGGCCGGTACAGCGCCGCCTGCGCGTTCAGCCAGAGGACGGCGAGCAGCAGGGGCGCGGTCAGCAGGGGGTGGGGGAGGGCCGGCGCGGCGGTGAGCGCGGCGACCGCGTCCGCGACGAGCAGGGGCAGCGCGGGTGCGCCCCGCGCCGCGGTTCGCTGCCGGGCGGGGAACCGGTAGCCGCCGGGGGCGCCGCGCGGGGGGAGGACCGAGAGGGGCGGAAATCCCGGTTTCGTCGGCTGGCCTGCGGGCGGAGGGACGGTACGTTCGACGGTCACGAGCGGATGGACTCCCTGCACTCGGTGTGTTCCGCGCCGTGGGTGACCGTGCGCCCGGAGCCGAGGAGTTCGCGGTAGAGGGCCGCGACCGCCTCGGCCGAGTGCCGCACGTCGTGCGCGGTCAGTACGTGGCGGCGCCCCTGGCGGCCGAGCGACTCGCGCAGCGGCGCATCGAGCAGCAGCCTGGTGAGCGCGTCGGCCAGCGGGCGCGGTCGGCCGGCGGGAACCAGACAGTGCGCCCGGTGGCCGGGCGGCAGGCTCTCGCGGGCCCCGGCCACGTCCGTGACCACCACGGGCCGCCCGCACGCCATCGCCTCCAGCGGTGCCAGCGCCATGCCCTCCCAGCGGGACGGCAGCACCACCAGGTCGGCGGCCTGGTACCAGGGCGCGGCATCGGCGACGGCACCGGCGAACAGCACGCCCTCGGGCGCCCGGTGCCGCAGCCGCCCCTCGTCCGGCCCGTCCCCGACGAGCACCAGCCGGGCCCCGGGCACCCGCCGCAGCACCGAGGGCCACGCGTCGAGCAGCACGCCCTGACCCTTCTGCCGACACAGCCGCGCCACGCACACCACCAGCGCAGCGGCTGGATCGAGGCCGGCGAGCGGTGCCGGAACGGCTCGTGGAGCGGTGCCGGCGGTGGGGCGGAAACGCTCCGGGTCGACCCCGTTCGGGATCACCCGGCAAGGGGCACGGACTCCGGCGCGTACGCCCAGCGCGCGCTCCGCCTCGCTGACGCAGACCACGCGGGCGGTCCACCGCACCGCCCACCGCTCCCACGCCAGGGCAGCCGCCGCCGCGAGACCGCCGACCGCCTCGAACGACCAGGCGTGCGGCTGGAACACCGTCGGGAACCGCCCCCGTACTGCCAGCCGGGCGGCCAGCCCGGCCTTGGCGCTGTGTGCGTGCAGCACGTCGGGCCGGACCTCGCCGACGACGCGCGCGAGCCGACGCACCTCATCCGGAAGCGACCGTCCCGGCGCCCGCGTGGCGGGCCAGTGCCGTACGCCCGCGCCCAGCTCCCGCAGCGCCTGTGCCAGGTCGCCGTCGGGACAGGCGACGGTGACGTCGAGACCGGCCGCACGCTGTGAACGCACCAGATCGGCGACCACACGGGCGACGCCGCCGTCCACCGGCTGGGTGACATGGAGGATGTGGGGCGAAGCCGCCCGCCGCGTCGCGCTGAGCAACGATCCGGAGGGGTGGCTGCTCATCACCGCGCGGAACGATCTGAAAGGCCGGCGTTCCGGCCTGACGGGCTGTCGGACAGGCGGATCCCCGTGCGTGCCGCAGTGGAAAGACCCCGGGCGTTACGCATGACCGGCGTTGCCCTTTCGCGAAGAACCTTAGGGTTTCTGACGATTCGTGACGAGTCACTCTATCCCGGAATCTCTCTCATATCGGGCAAGAGGGATGAGAGGGTCGAAACTTCCCGCATCGTGGTCGGGCGACCCCGCCCGGCCTCTGGCCGACGCGAGCGTCACGTCGTGGGTGCTGCGCCGAACGGGGTGGCGCTCCCGGAGGGGGTGACAGGGCCTCTCACCAGCGGAGATCCGGTCCTTGGGCAGGCCGGACGTCACCCGTTGTGCCCGCTCGGTTGCGGAGGGCTGTCGCCGAACTGAGGGTGGCCCCAAGACCTACGCCTCCCTGCGAAAGGACCCCCATGCCTGCTTTCTCGGCACGGCGCATAGCGACCTCCGCGCTCTGCGCCACGTTCCTGCTCGGCATCACGGCTCCGGCCGCCGTGGCGGCCGACACGGCGCGCGACCGCACTCGTGAGTCGGCCCCTGCCTCCGACGCGGCCACCCTGCAGAGCCAGGTGCAGCAGCTGGGTTACATCGGCGCGGTGGTACCGCCGGTCACCACGCTGATGGACGCCGTGCTCAAGGCCCAGAACCACCGGCTGCCCGCCACGGAGGCGACCAGGCTCGGCGACGCGGCCAGGATCGCCATCGCCAGAGTCGCGGCGAGCCCCATGACCCCTGGTGCGACAACTCCCGCGACGCCGACGACCCCTGGCACGACGACTCCCGCTACGCCCGGCACCACGCTCCCCGCGCCCCTGCCCGCGGTGCCGAGCACTCCGACGACGTCGACGAACCCCGCGTCCGTGCCGCCGCCGGCGGGGAGCGCGTCGCGTCACGACGCGAGTGTGCGCGCCGATACCCTGATCGAGGCGCTCGCCGAACTGCAGGAGTCCGTGGACGCCCTGGTCGTCGCCGCCCAGTCCGGTGACGTGGCCGGCGCCATCGCCGCCGTCACGGACGTGGCGAACAAGCTCGCGGCCGTCGTCGCCGCCATCCTCGGCGGCACCGGCCTGCCCGTTCCGCCCATCCCCGGCCTGCCGGTGGACACGCCTTCCTGAGAACGGGAGTTGTGCGCGTGGCGAAGCGGGCACAACTCGTCCCCTTCTCCGGACGTCGTACCGACCCTCGCGCGGGACGGTACGACGTCCGTTCGCGTGACGGACGTCGCCTCGCCCGCCCGTCCGCTCTCGCCTCGCGTTCATAGGAGGATGCGAAACACGGATAAGACATGCCCTTCATTCGGGTGAGTTTTCCTGCGGAGGACAGGGGTTTTCCGCGTTCGGGGTTTCCACGGCGCGGGGGGCTCGTTGGAGGAGGTGTAGCAATTACCGCTGGTGACTTTCGGGTTGCCGAAGAAAGGAACACGATGAAGTCTCTGAAGGCTGCCGCCGTCGTTGCCGGGTCTCTGCTCGTGGCCGGTTTCGCCACGCCCGCTCTCGCCCTGGACGGCGCGGGGGTCAAGCCCGCCGACCTCGGCGGAGCGGTGAACAACGCCGTCAAGGGCGTCAAGGTGGGAGGGTCGGACGCGACGGACCTGCTCGGCTCGGAGAACGCGCTGGCGCCCAACGGCGTCCAGAAGGCCACCGGCGCCCTCGGCAAGCAGGGCAACATCAAGCTGACGAGCTGAGTGCCCGCTCCGAACTGAGCGGTCCGGGCGCCCTGTTGTCCGAGGCTTTCGCCGGACCTCTACCGGGCTTTTCGCGCACCGTGCTTCGGGCGCCTGCGACCGCCCCTGGGCCGATTCCGCCGCACGCGGGATCGGCCCTTTTCGACCGTGCTCCGCGCAAGGGCGGGACCGACCCGTGACGAGGAGGAGACAGACCGTTGGCGAGCAACAGACCACCCCGGTGTGCACCGGTACACAGTGAGCCCCTGCCCGTCGACGACCGCATGTCGGCCGGCGCCGGCCACAGACGGACGACGACGGCACGCCGGCGAGTGGTGCGGGGAGCGTTCGCGGCGGCCCTCGGCGTGATGGCCGCGCCGTTCCTGGCGGCGTCGAGGTCGGCCGGCGCGGAGAAGGCGCGGTTCGACGAGACCTATCGCGGGCGCCGCATCACCGGCGTCAGATGCGGCGGGCGGTGCGGGAGCGGCGGCTCCGGCACGTGGCACGTCACCGTGGACGGTCGGCCGCTGCATCTGATGCGCCGGGCGGACGGCAGCTGGCTGAGCATGATCGACCACTACGAGTCGTACGCCACCCCGCTCGCCGCAGCGCGCGCCGCCGTCGACGAACTCGGCCCCGTCGCACGGCCGGGCACGCCCGGCGGCAGGAGCCGTCACCCGCAGGACGGTCATACGCCGAGTGGGGCCAGGGGAGCCGAGAGGGAGCATCGCCATGGTGTACATCCGTAAGGACGTCAGCACGCTCACGCCGTCCGAACGGCGACGCTTCGTCAACGCGCTGCTGGAGGTCAAACGCCGGGGCGAGTACGACGAATTCGTGCGCACGCACATCCAGTACTACACCGCCGACGGCGAGCGCGGGCTGCGCGTCGCCCACATGGCGCCGTCCTTCCTGCCCTGGCACCGCAAGTTCCTGCTGGACCTGGAGAACGCGCTGCGCCGCGTGGACGAGTCGGTGACCCTGCCGTACTGGGACTGGACGCGCGACCGCACACCGACCGCCGTGCCGTGGACCGACGACCTGCTCGGCGGCACCGGGCGGCGGTCGGACCGGCAGGTGATGTCCGGCCCCTTCGCCTACCGTCACGGCCGGTGGACGATCAAGGTGGGGGTCACCGACACCGAGTACCTCATGCGTGACCTGGGCCGCACCCGCGACCCGCTCACGCTGCCCACGTCCAGGGATCTGGGGCGCGTCATGCAGGAGACCGTCTACGACACGTCTCCCTGGGGCTCCACGTCGGCCAAGGGGTTCCGCAACAAGCTCGAGGGGTGGGGGCCCGGGTCGGGACCCGCGTCGTGGCTCACCCACAACCGGGTGCACCGTTGGGTCGGCGGCCACATGGTGGGCGGCGCATCCGTCAACGACCCCGTCTTCTGGATGCACCACGCCTTCGTCGACCTCATCTGGTCCAGCTGGCAGCGGCGCCACCCCAATGCCCGTTATCTCCCGGCGAAGCCACCCGCCCCAGGGAACGACCAGCACGGCCGGGTCATCGCACGGCACGAGAAGATGCCGCCGTGGGACGTCACACCGGACGAGCTGGAGGACCACAGCGAGATCTACCGGTACGCCTAGTCAGTTCCCGGTCGGCGTACCGTCGAGCTGCTCGGGGGCAGGCGGCGGCCGACGCCGTTCAGGACGTCACCCGGGCCGCGCGCGTCAGGGGGACGGGAGGACCCGTACGGGCGACCCGGCCAGGTAGGCGCGGATGTTCTCGACCGCCTGGCCGTAGTACGTCTCGTAGTTGGCCCGCGACACATAGCCCAGGTGGGGCGTGGCCAGCAGGCGTGGTGCCGTGCGCATCGGATGGCCGGCGGGCAGCGGCTCCATGTCGAAGACGTCGACGCCGGCGCCGGCGATCCGGCCCTCGTGCAGGGCGGCGAGGAGGGCGTCCTGGTCGACGATCGCCGCGCGGGAGGTGTTGATCAGGTAGGCGGTCGGTTTCAGGAGGGCGAGTTCCGCGGGGCCGAGGAGCCCGCGGGTGCGGTCGCCGAGGGCGAGGTGGACCGACACGAAGTCGCTGGTCGCGAGGAGCTCCTCCTTGTCGGCGGCGAGCTCGACGCCGACCTCGTCGGCGCGTTCCCCGGTGAGGTTCTGGCTCCAGGCGCTGACCCGCATGCCGAAGGCGAGGCCCACCCGGGCCACCCGACTGCCGATCTTCCCGAGGCCGAGCAATCCCAGACGGCGGCCGTACAGGTCGGCGCCGACGGTGGACTGCCAGGGGCCACCGGTGCGCAGGGCGGTGCTCTCCTCGACGATGCCCCGGGCGAGTCCGAGGAGCAGCGCCCAGGTGAGTTCGACGGGCGGCGTGGAGGAACTGGCCGTGCCGCACACGGTGACGCCGTGTGCCTCGGCCGCCGCGTAGTCGATGACCGAGTTGCGCATGCCGGAGGCGATGAGCAGCTTCAGCCGCGGCAGCCGGGCGATGAGGGAACCGGGGAAGGGGACGCGCTCCCGCAGGGTCACCACGATGTCGAACCCGCCGAGGGCCGCGGCGAGGGCGTCCTCGTCGGCGAAGTGGGTGTCGAAGGAGACGACCTCCACGTCGTCCGCGATCGGCGACCAGTCCGTGGCCTCCGCGGCCACCCTCTGGAAGTCGTCCAGCACAGCGCAGCGCAGCCGCACGTCGTCCCCTCTCTCCGGTGCCCGCTCGGACCCGTTCCGACGCTCCCGGCGCTCCGGGGCTCGGTACGGGGCGGCGAGACCGACTCTATGACGGGCCTCGAGGGGACGAGGAAGGGCCAGAGGGCGAGCAACGGCCTGTGGAGTGCGGTGTGAAGGGGTGTCCGGCGAAGTGACGTGGCTCAGCACCGGTTACGGCGTGCGTGCGGCCGACGCCGAGAAACCTGGGTGTTTCTTCGCGGCCCCAAGCCTCGGACGGCTGTCAGTGGCGCCCCCGGCAGGACTCGAACCTGCGGCCAAGCGCTTAGAAGGCGCCTGCTCTATCCACTGAGCTACGGGGGCCTGGTGTGGTGGCCTCTGTCGTGGTGCCCGGGTGTGGGCTGATCCGTGACGTGCCGGGGACAAGGATAGGGCTCCCGCATCCTTGCCCCTGTTGCTTCGCCTCCGTGGCTCGATGTGGAGGTTCGGTGAAGCGGTCCTGATAATCGCAGGCAGGTACGAATCGTGCACCGCTTTCGGCCTCTCACGCAGCGGGTGTTGTGCACTCGTTATGCCAGGACCGCGCCCGTGTCCCAGTAGTCCCTTCCGTCCCTTCTGTTCCCTCGGCGCGCAGACATGCTCATATGCTTCAGAATTCCCCTAAAATTGGGCATTCTTCACATGTGGTGACCTTGGACGTAAGGCCTCAGCTGCTCGACGCACTCTCCGCCCTGCGCGACCGTGTCGCCGCCGCACGCTTCCCGCTGCCCCTGGCGGGGGCTCCACGCGCGCGTGCCAACCGCGACGAACTGCTCGCGCAGCTCGACGATTATTTGGTGCCCCGCCTCAAAGAGCCCGAAGCGCCGTTGCTGGCCGTCGTGGGAGGTTCCACGGGGGCCGGGAAGTCGACGCTCGTCAACTCCCTCGTGGGTCGGCGGGTGAGCGAGGCGGGCGTGCTGCGGCCGACGACCCGGACGCCGGTGCTGGTCTGCCATCCGGAGGACCAGCACTGGTTCAGCGGGATGCGGGTGCTGCCCGACCTCACCCGCGTGTGGGGGCCTCAACGGGAGCCGACGGACGACCTGCTGCTGCCCGGCGAGAACCCCGCGCGCGTGCTGCGCATCGAGACCGCCGACACGCTGCCGCCCGGCCTCGCCCTCCTCGACGCGCCCGATATCGACTCCCTGGTCTCCGACAACCGGATCCTGGCCGCCGAGCTGATCTGCGCCGCCGACATCTGGGTGATGGTCACCACGGCCGCCCGGTACGCCGACGCGGTGCCCTGGCACCTGCTGCGCACCGCCAAGGAGTACGACGTCACCCTGGTCACGGTGCTGGACCGCGTGCCCCACCAGGTGGCGACCGAGGTGTCGCGGCAGTACGGCGCCCTGCTCACCAAGGCCGGCCTCGGGCACGTACCGCGGTTCACCGTGCCGGAGCTGCCCGAGTCGGTGTGGGGCGGCGGGCTGCTGCCGGGCAGCGCCGTCGCGCAGCTGCGCACCTGGCTCGTCCACCAGGCGCAGGACGCGGCGGCCCGGCAGCACGTCATGGCCCGCACGGCGTACGGCGTCCTGGAGTCCCTGAAGTCCCGGATGCCCGAGCTCGCCAGCGCCGCCGCGGCGCAGCACGCGGCCGCCATGCGGCTCACCGCCGCCGTCGACTCGGCGTACGACAGCGAGAACACGCGCGTGCGAGGCCGGCTGCAGGCCGGGGCCGTACTCGCCGGGGACGCGCTGAAACGGTGGCGCGCCTTCCCGCTCGACTGCACCGCCGGCGAGCTTCTCGACGCCCTCGTGGAGAGCCTGAGCGCGGTGCTGCTGTGCGCGGTCACCGCCGCCGACGAGCGCGTCAACGACGCCTGGCGGCGCGAACCGGCCGCGGCCGCCCCGGAGCTCGCCGACCGCGACTGCGCCCCGGAGAGCGCCGAGCACCGCATCGAGCTGGCCGTACGGCGGTGGCGGCGGGAGCTGGAGGAGTACGCCGAGGAAGAGATGCGTGAGCTCGACCGGAGCCTCGCGCCCGACCCCGAGACGGTCGCCGCCCTGGTCGCCACCGCGCTGCTCGGCGGCCGCCGGGGCCGCACGGCGGGAGAAGGGCTGGCCGAGCGGATCGGCGCGCACCGGGCGCTGCGGCTGCGCGAGCGGGCCGGGCGGCTGCTCGTCGAGCATGTCGACCGGGTCATGCACGCCGAGCGCGAACGCCGTCTCGCCCCGCTCGACGCACTGGAGGTGCATCCGGAGCCCCAGGCCGAACTGATTGCCGCGCTGTCCGTACTGCAGAAGGAGAGGTGACCGGTGACCGCCGTCACTGACCAGGACCACACCGAGCACCACGACCAACGGGACTCCCGGGGTTCCCGGGACTGTGAGGACTCCCGAGATGCTCGTGATGGCTGTGACTCAGGCCAGACCCGTGATGCGAGCGACCTCGGTGACCCCAAGGCGGACGCGGGCGCCGTGGAGGAGCAGCGGGGCGATCAGGCCGGGAAACGGGCCCATGAACAGGACGCTCCCGAAAGCGGCTCACCCGGGGAGGCCGCTTCCGCCGGCAGTTCCGAGGGCCCTGCGACGGAGGGCGGGCGGCAGCGGGACGCCGAGGTGCGTTGCGAGGGACGCGCGCACGACGCCCACGCGCGCGTGGCGGACGCCGACGCCTCCATCCGCCCGGGCGCGGGCGGTCGTACGGACTCCGCGGGTGCGTGGGACGACGGGCTGATCGCGCGGCGTGTCAACGAGACCGTCACCGAGCGGCCCTACCCCGTCATGGAGAGCCGAGCGCCGGTCGCGCCGGGTGTGAGCCCTCTGGCGTACGACGGTCCGCTGAGCTCGCGGCTCGACGCGCTGCGCGAACTGGTGGGGCTCTCCCGCACCCGGCTCGACAGCAGGACGCTGGCCGAGGCCGGCCGGGTCCTCGACGAGGCGGCCGCGCGGCGCAGACTGTCGGGGCAGCACACCGTCGTCGCCATCGCGGGCGCGACGGGAAGCGGCAAGTCCCAGCTGTTCAACGCGCTCGCCGGGGTGGCCATCTCGGAGACGGGCGTACGCCGGCCGACCACCGCCTCGCCCATCGCCTGCAGCTGGAGCGACGGGGCGGCCGGCCTCATCGAGCGGCTCGGCATCCCGCCCCGGCTGCGGCGGCGTCCGCTGCAGAGCGAGGTGGACGGGCAATTGCGCGGGCTCGTCCTGATCGACCTGCCCGACCACGACTCGGCGGCCGTACAGCACCGCGAGGCCGTGGACCGCGTCCTGGCGCTCGTCGACGCGGTCATCTGGGTCGTCGACCCCGAGAAGTACGCCGACGCCATGCTCCACGAGCGCTACCTGCGGCCCATGGCGGCTCATGCCGAGGTCATGTTCGTCGTCCTCAACCAGATCGACCGGCTGCCCGGCGAGGCCGCCGAGCAGGTCCTCGACGACCTGCGGCGACTGCTCGACGAGGACGGCATCGCCCTCGGCGAGTACGGCGAACCGGGCACGACCGTGCTCGCGCTGTCCGCGCTCACCGGGGACGGCGTCGGGGAACTGCGCGAAGTGCTCGGCCAGTTCGTGGCGGAACGCGGCGCCGCCGCACGCCGGATCTCGGCCGACGTCGATCTCGCCGCCGCGCGGCTGTGGCCCGTGTACGCGACCCGACGCCGGACCGGGCTCAGCGAGGAGGCGCGGGAGGAGTTCTCGGCCCTGCTCGCGGACGCCGTGGGTGCCACGGCCGCGGGCGAGGCCGCCGAACGCGCGTGGCTGCGCAACGCCAACCGCGCCTGCGGCACCCCCTGGCTGCGGCTGTGGCGCTGGTACCAGGGTCGGCGCGAAGCGCCCACCGGCCGGTTCCCGCTGCGCACCCAGGCGGACGAGGAGGCCACGGCCCGGCAGCGGGTCGAACAGGCCGTACGCATGGTGGCCGACCGGGCGTCGGCCGGGCTGCCGGCGCCGTGGGCGCAGGCGGTGCGGGAGGCGGCCGCACGCGGCTCCCAGGGGCTGCCCGAGGCGCTGGACGAGCTCGCCACGCGCGCGGGACTGCCGCCCGGGCGGCCGCCGCGGCCGGGCTGGTGGCCGGTGGCCGTGCTCGCCCAGGCATCCATGACGATCCTTCAGTTCCTCGGAGGGCTGTGGCTGCTGGGCCAGATCATCGGGTTCATGTCGCCGAACCTGGGGGTGCCGGTGCTGCTGATGGTGATCGGCATCGTCGGCGGGCCGCTCATCGAGTGGAGCTGCCGGATGGCGGCCCGCGGCCCGGCGAGGCGGTACGGGCAGGAGGCGGAGCGGCGATTGCGGGAGGCGGCGGCGGGCTGCGGCCGGGCCCGGGTACTCGATCCCGTGGCGGCGGAGCTGCTCCGGTACGGGGAGGTGCGGGAACAGTACGGGCGGGTCATCGGGGTGGGTGCCCGCGGATGAGCGGTGCGACGGTGGGGTGACTCACTCGTTCGAGTGGCGGAGTTTTCCCCAGGTGGGCGGTGGTCCACAGGGCTCGGCGGGCTCGGCCCGGCGGAGGCAGTCTGGCGTCACGGCGCTCGCGACGAACGCGATCGCCGTGTCGGCGGCGGTCGGTGCGTCATGCACGGCCGCCGCGTCGGACGCAGCCGTACGGGACGGGCCCGTACGCGTGTCAGCCCGGCGTCGGAACCGGGCGAGGGAGGGATTCGCGATGAACGAGACGATGGTCTGCGCGGTCGGCCGGGTGGCGACGCCGCCGGTGTACCGGGAGCCGGTGTCCGGTCCGTCGGCGAGGTTCCGGCTGGCGGTGACCTCGCGCTACTGGGACCGCGAGAAGAACACGTGGGCCGACGGGCACACCAACTTCTTCACGGTGTGGGCCAATCGGCAGCTCGCCACGCACGTGCAGGCGTCCCTGTCGGTGGGGGAACCGGTCATCGTGCAGGGCAGGCTGAAGGTGCGTACGGACGTGCGCGAGGGACAGAACTGGACCTCGGCGGACATCGACGCGGTGGCGATCGGCCACGACCTGACCTGGGGCACGTCGGCCTTCCGGCGCGCGGGCCGGCCGGAGACGGCGTCCGCGCCGGCGCAGCCCGAGCCCGACTGGGAGACCCCCGCGGATTCCGGCGCAAACGAGGCCCAACCGCGGCGGGAGCCAGCGGCAGTGACGTGACGTCAGCTGCCCGGGCGACGGTGGTGGGCCCGCGGCTCTTCGGCGGGCGCGTACCGGACCAACCGGGGTGGAATTGTCGATAAGCCCTGTTCAGCGGTGGTCTCCGCGATAACGATTCCGAGTCGGATCGGGCGCCCGGCGGCATCCCCGGGAAGCGGGCTGCGCGGCGTCCCTAGGATGCCGGGCATAGCTCTCGGAGCTGGGAGATTCTGCTGGTGGGACCGTCCCCCCACGTCAACGGGTCCTGCTCGAAGGGGAATTTGGTGATTGCTGCGTTCTCTGCGTTGTCCGCGCGCAGGCGAGGGGCCGTCGGCCTCGGTGCCGCGACGCTGGTGTCCGGGCTCGTCACGGCCGGGGTGATGGCCGGTGCCGGCACGGCCGGCGCCGAGGAGACAGCGCGGAGCGAGAGCGGGGCGACCGCCACCATAGGCGGGCTCAAGACGTACGGCGCCGCGGTCATACATGGCGAGCCCGGGGACCAGCAGGTGTCGGCGGGGCTGTTCGAGATGTCCGTCGAGGGCGGCGGCACCCTGCAGACGTACTGCGTGGACATGCACAACCCCACGCAGAAGGACGCCAGGTATCACGAGACCGCCTGGGACGGCACCTCGCTGGGTGCCAACAAGGACGCCGGCCGGATCCGCTGGATCCTGCAGAACTCCTACCCGCAGGTGAACGACCTCGCGGCGCTCGCCCAGAAGGCGGGGGTGCGCGGCGCGCTCACCGAACAGGACGCCGCGGCCGGTACGCAGGTGGCCATCTGGCGCTACTCCGACGACGCGGACGTCGACGCCGTCGACCCGCAGGCCGAGCGGCTCGCGGACTACCTGGAGAAGAACGCCCGCGACCTGCCCGAGCCCAGGGCGTCGCTCACCCTCTCCCCGGCCGCGGTCTCCGGCCGCCCCGGGGAGCGGCTCGGCCCGGTGACGGTGGGCACCAACGCGAGGGGTGTGACGGTGTCACCGCCGGCGGACGCCGCCACCAGCGGCGTACGAATCGTCGACCGGACCGGCAGGGCGGTCACGTCGGCCCGGGACGGCAGCCAGCTGTTCTTCGAGGTGCCGAAGGACGCGCCGGCCGGGACGGCGCAGCTGACCGTGCAGGCCTCCACGACCGTCCCGGTCGGCCGGGCCTTCGCGTCGGAGGGCCGCAGCCAAACGCAGATCCTGGCCGGCTCCAGCGCGTCGACGGTCTCGGCGGCGGCCAGTGCGACGTGGGGCGAGAGCGGGGCGCTGACCGCACTGTCCGCGGAGAAGAACTGCGCCGAGGGCGGGGTGGACCTCACGGCCGTCAACGAGGGCGACGAGCCGTACACCTTCGAGCTGGCCGGCACGAAGCACACCGTCGCCGCCGGGGAGACCCTGACGGTGACGCTGCCCCTGCCGGAGGACCAGGGGTACGACTTCACCGTCCAGGGGCCCGGCGGCTTCGAGCAGCGGTTCACCGGCATGCTCGACTGCCGCACCCAGGGCCCACAGGGCGGCGCCACGACCCAGACCCTCACCGAGCCGAGCCCGGCGACGGTCGCCGGCCCGACCTCGCCCACGAACCTGGCCGCGACCGGCTCCTCCAGCGCCACCCCGTTCATCGCCGGCACGGCGATCGCCCTGGTCGTGATCGGTGGAGCGGCCCTGTTGATCGTCCGCCGCAGGCAGACGCCGCCGCGGGACTGAGCGGCGCGTGGGGCTGAGCGGCATTGCGGGACTGCGCGGGCACCGGGGGACTGGGCGGCGCCGTGCGGCACGGATCCTTGGCGACTGCACATGCCGATCATCTCTGGGCCGTCCCTGGGCCGTGCGAGGCTGCCCGAAGCCGACCAACGGCGACCGGCAGTGACAGACGAGCCACAGCCATCAGCGGAGAAATCCCAGGTCAGAAGCCCAGCAGCATACGCGTTTCCACCCTGGCCTAGCCGTACGGCAAGATGGGGTGTATCTGCCCACTGCCAGATTTCAAGCTGCCGGACGGTTTCTCTTGGCTGAGTTCATTTACACCATGCGCAAGGCGCGCAAGGCGCACGGCGACAAGGTGATTCTCGACGACGTCACCCTGAACTTCCTGCCGGGTGCCAAGATCGGCGTCGTCGGTCCGAACGGTGCCGGTAAGTCCACCGTCCTCAAGATCATGGCCGGGCTGGAGCAGCCGTCCAACGGTGACGCCTTCCTCACCCCCGGCTACAGCGTCGGCATCCTGCTGCAGGAGCCCCCGCTGAACGAGGAGAAGACCGTCCTGGAGAACGTCCAGGAGGGTGTGGCCGAGATCAAGGCCAAGCTCGACCGGTTCAACGAGATCGCCGAGCTGATGGCCACCGACTACTCGGACGCGCTCCTGGAGGAGATGGGCAAGCTCCAGGAGGAGCTCGACCACGCGGAGGCCTGGGATCTCGACGCCCAGCTCGAGCAGGCCATGGACGCCCTCGGCTGCCCGCCCGGCGACTGGCCCGTCACCACCCTCTCCGGTGGTGAGCGCCGCCGCGTCGCGCTGTGCAAGCTGCTGCTGGAGCAGCCGGACCTGCTGCTGCTCGACGAGCCCACCAACCACCTCGACGCCGAGTCGGTGAACTGGCTGGAGCAGCACCTGGCCAAGTACCCGGGCACCGTCGTGGCCGTCACCCACGACCGGTACTTCCTCGACAACGTCGCCGGGTGGATCTGCGAGGTCGACCGCGGCCGTCTGCACGGCTACGAGGGCAACTACTCCAAGTACCTGGAGACCAAGGCTGCCCGCCTCAAGGTCGAGGGGCAGAAGGACGCCAAGCGGCAGAAGCGCCTCAAGGAAGAGCTGGAGTGGGTGCGCTCCAACGCCAAGGGGCGGCAGGCCAAGTCCAAGGCGCGTCTGGCCCGGTACGAGGAGATGGCCGCCGAGGCCGACAAGATGCGGAAGCTGGACTTCGAGGAGATCCAGATTCCGCCGGGGCCGCGACTGGGCAACGTCGTCGTCGAGGTCAACAACCTCAGCAAGGCCTTCGGCGAGAAGGTCCTGATCGACGACCTCTCCTTCACGCTGCCGCGCAACGGCATCGTCGGTGTCATCGGTCCGAACGGCGCCGGCAAGACCACCCTGTTCAAGATGATCCAGGGCATCGAGCAGCCCGACTCCGGCGCCATCAAGGTCGGCGACACCGTCAAGATCTCCTACGTCGACCAGAGCCGCGAGAACATCGACGCCAAGAAGACGCTGTGGGAGGTCGTCTCCGACGGGCTCGACTACATCAACGTCGGCCAGGTCGAGATGCCCTCCCGGGCGTACGTGTCCGCGTTCGGCTTCAAGGGCCCGGACCAGCAGAAGCCGGCCGGGGTCCTCTCCGGCGGTGAGCGCAACCGGCTGAATCTGGCGCTGACCCTGAAGCAGGGCGGCAACCTGCTGCTGCTCGACGAGCCGACCAACGACCTGGACGTGGAGACGCTGTCCAGCCTGGAGAACGCCCTGCTGGAGTTCCCGGGCTGCGCCGTCGTCGTCTCCCACGACCGGTGGTTCCTCGACCGTGTGGCCACGCACATTCTCGCCTACGAGGGCGAGTCCAAGTGGTTCTGGTTCGAGGGTAACTTCGAGTCGTACGAGAAGAACAAGATCGAGCGGCTCGGCCCGGACGCGGCCCGTCCGCACCGTGCCACCTACAAGAAGCTGACCCGGGGCTGATCTTGCGGCACATCTACCGCTGCCCGCTGCGCTGGGCGGACATGGACGCGTACGGCCACGTCAACAACGTGGTGTTCCTGCGCTACCTGGAGGAAGCCCGTATCGACTTCCTGTTCCGCCCGGACAAGGACTTCCAGCAGGGGTCTGTGGTGGCGCGTCACGAGATCGACTACAAGAGGCAGCTCGTCCACCGGCACGCGCCGGTGGACATCGAGCTGTGGGTGACGCAGATCAGGGCGGCGTCGTTCACGCTCACCTACGAGGTCAAGGACGGCGACCAGATCTACGTCCGGGCCTCGACGGTGATCGTGCCGTTCGACTTCGAGGCGCAGCGGCCGCGCCGGATCACGGCGGAGGAACGGGAGTTCCTCGAGGAGTACATGGACGAGGCCGACTCCGCCGACGGTGCCGACGAGGGGGAGGCCGTCGCCGCATGACGGTGCTCCACCTCGCCGACGAGGGGGAGGCAGCGGACCTCGCCGCCTTCCTCTCCCGGCTGCTCCACTACGACCGTGGGGCGGCGGTGCGTCTGCAGGCGGCGGGCACGGCGCTCGCCGTCTTCGGGCGGCCGCCGTCCTTCGAGGTGCTGGCGGTGCGCGCGGTACGGCTGGTGAAGCCGTACGAGAACGGGCTGGAGGTCACGCTCGACGTGACCGTGTCCGCCGGTGAGCTCCTGGAGTCGGTGGACGAGACGGCGGCGACGGCCGTCGTGCCGGGCGCGGTGACCGGTCCGCCGTGGGCGGGTGTGCTGCCGCCGCGCGGTGGCTGGCGCAGCGAGCCCGGGCTGCCGGCGCCACAGGCCCTGCGGGCGCTCGTGACCGCCGCGGTCACCGAGTTCCGGTCCCGTACGGGGGAGCTCGCGCCCGAGCGGCGCACCCGTGCCGAACTCGACCGGATCGGACGGGAGATCTGGTCCCGCACGGTGGGGGACACCGACCTGCCGGTGCGGGCGGTGCACGCCGCCCAGTCGCTGGGGTTCCTGCGTCCCGAGAGCGAGGGCGGGCTCGGCCTGGTCTCCTCCGGGGCGTGGCTGCGGCTGCGTACCCCGTACGGATCGATCGCGGTGCGGCGGGCCGGAGCCGGGGCGCTGGGCCTCAGCGTGCGCTGACCGTGTGCTCACCGCGCTGACCGCGCCCACGGTCCCTCCGGCCGCGCGAGCCGGATCCGGAGGGCGCCGGATCCGGGGAGGTCAGTCCGGGGTGTTCACCATGGACGCCGCCGCGTACGTCAGGTAGTTCCACAGCGTCCGCTCGTGCTCCTCGGACAGGCCGAGATCGTCCACGGCGGCCCGCATGTGCTTCAGCCACGCGTCGTGCGCCGCCCGGTCCACGGTGAACGGGGCGTGACGCATCCGCAGGCGGGGATGGCCGCGGTTCTCGCTGTACGTCGTCGGGCCGCCCCAGTACTGGATGAGGAACAGCGTCAGGCGCTCCTCGGCGGGGCCCAGGTCCTCCTCGGGATACATGGGCCGCAGGAGCGGATCCTCGGCGACTCCCTCGTAGAACCGGCGAACGAGCCGGCGGAAGGTCTCCTCCCCGCCGACCTGCTCGTAGAAGGTCTGCTCCTGAAGCGTGCCGCGCCGGATCTCCTTCACGTGGGTCTGCCTCACCAATCTCATGCGGTCCGCCCCGAGGCTGTTCGGCCGGGGGCCCGGGGGACGTCCCCGGGGAATGCAGTACGCCGTCCATGGTCTCAGACGCGGGGAACCAGGACTCCAGGCGTAGGACCACCGGATCGCCCCGGGGCGCCGGTGGCCGCCCGTACCGTGGAGACATGGGCGGGCACGCGATCGACAAGGACCTGGAGGCTCTCGCCGCCTCGGCGCGGGCCGCGCTGGTGCGGGAGATCGACGCGAGCGGCGCCTGGGCCGCCGACCCGGTGTGGCGGGAGGCGTTCGCCGCGGTCCCCCGTCACCTCTTCGTGCCGTACTACTACGTCGGCGTCGTCGCAGGCTTCGAACGCCGCTGGGGCGAGAGTCCCGACCGGCCGGCGCGCGAGCGGTGGGTGCGCGGCGCGTACCAGGACGCCCCGCTGGCGACGCGGCTGCGCGACGGCGAGCTGCTCTCCTCCAGCAGCCAGCCGTCCCTGATGGCGGCGATGCTGGCCGAGCTGCGGGTCGAGGACGGCGACAGGGTCCTGGAGATCGGCACCGGCACCGGCTACAACGCCGCCCTGCTCGCCCACCGGCTCGGCGACGAGCAGGTCACCACCGTCGACCTCGACCCGGAGATCACCGAGTCGGCCCGCCGGCACCTGGCCGCCGCCGGGTACCACCCGGTCGTCGTCACCGGTGACGGCGCGCGCGGCGTGCCCGCCCGGGCCCCCTTCGACCGGATCGTCGCGACGTGTGCCCTGCCCTCGATCCCGCGCGCCTGGCTCGCCCAGTGCCGCCCGGGCGGCCGGATCCTCACCCCGCTGGCCACGGGGCTGGTCCTGCTCACGGTGCAGGACGCCGAGCACGCCGAGGGCCGCTTCCTGCACACGCCCGCCTACTTCGTGCCGCTGCGCGGCTCCGACCGCTCCGGGGCCCCGGCGCCGGCCCTGGGCGGAGTGCCGCACCGGGCCAGGGAGAGCGACGTGTTCCGGTTCCTGCTGGCGCTGACCCGCGGCAGCCTCGACCCGCAGGAGGCGTACGCGCTGTGGGACCGCGAGGGCATGCCGCAGCGGGAGCGGTACGGCATCACGGTCAGTGGCGACCGGGAGTGGGCGTGGCTGGACGACCCGGAGGGGCCGTACGCCTGGCCCCTCCCGGCCTGAGTTTGCCCGGGTGCTCAGCCCCTGCGGATGGTGATCGTCGTCCAGGCGCCCACGTGCACCCGGTCGCCGTCCTGCAGCGGCACCGGCACGAACGGCGTGATGGGCTCCTCCGAGCCGTTGACCGTCGTGCCGTTCGTCGAGTTCTGGTCGACGACGGCCCAGCTGCCGTCCGGCTGCTGCACCAGCACCGCGTGCTGGTGCGAGACGCCCGGGTCCTCCGGCGGCACCGACAGATCGATGTCGGGGGTGTCGCCGGTGGAGTGCCGGCGGCGGCCGATGGTGACCTGGTTGCCGGTGAGCGTGCGCTGCTGCTCGGGCGAGTACGCGGGCAGGTTCAGGCCCGCGGCCTCGGGCCCGGAGCGTTGCATCATCGCCATGAAGTACTCGCGGTCCGGGCCGATCGTCGCGGTCCAGGTCGCCGGCCGCTGCGGGAAGCCGCCGGGGCCCGGGCCGGGCGGGGCCTGGGTCGCGCCGGGCTGCGGGTATCCGTAGCCGCCGCCCTGCCCGTTCGGACCACCGGGGCCTCCGGGACGTCCGGGACCACCGGGGCCTCCGGGGCCGGTGGACGACGGCGGGGAGATCACCCAGTCGTCGTCACCGCCGCCGTAGGGCGGGCCGCCCGGCTGGGGCCGGTGGGTCTCCTGCGGGAACCCGGGCGGGGCCGGCGGAGGGGACTGCTGGTAGCCCTGCGGGCCGCCACCGGGACCGCCCGGGCCGGGCGGCGGCGGAACGGGCCGCGAGGGGTCGGCACCGAAAGGCGGCGGACCGGGCGGCCCGGGGCGTCCGGAGGGCTCGTTGCCGAAGGGCGGGCCCGGCGGGATCGGTTCGGCGGGCCGGTTCACCTGCGAGGGACGCGAAGCCTGGTACTCGTACGAGTCGCCACCGCCGTACGACGGGCCGCCCGGGCCCGGCGGCTGGAAGCGCGCGCCCGGGCCGGGCGCCGACGGGCGCGGCGCGGCGGGGGTGTA
Source organism: Streptomyces bullii (assembly GCF_042657145.1). NCBI lineage: Bacteria > Bacillati > Actinomycetota > Actinomycetes > Kitasatosporales > Streptomycetaceae > Streptomyces > Streptomyces bullii. Next base: position 553,490 of record NZ_JBHSNY010000001.1, on the reverse strand, counting down.
CGAGGTCGCCGTGTTCGTCAGGAAGTTCCACCGGCACTCCTCGCAGAACGGCGCGCCGCCCTCACGCGGCGTACGGCACTGCGGGCACAGCTCCGGCGCGGGGTCCGGTACGGCGGACAGGTGCGGACGCCCGCCGGGCTGGCCCCCGGGACCGCCGGGACCACCCGGGCCGCCCGGTGGCGGCGGGAAACCGTAACCGCCGCCACCGGGCGGGGGCGGCGGGGGAGGGGGCGGAGGCACGGCACCGGCCATGCGGTGACCGCAGACCTCGCACCAGTCGTCGGAGCCCGACTGGTGTCCGTTCGGGCAGGTCGGCATGTCGGCGCTTCCCTCTCTACGTCACTTCTTCACACGAACAGTCTTGGTGGACCGGGTCTCGAGCGTCATCTCGTCGGCCTCCTCGACCTTCGCCTTCAGTCGCACAGTACCTGTCGCGGCATCGACCACGTCCACCACCTTCGCAAGGAGTTTCGCAGTATCCGCGTTCCCGGAGGCACTGGCGAGCTGAACGGCCCGGCCCAGTTTGGCCGTTGCTCCGTCGAAGTCTCCCGCTTTGCGCAGATCGAGCCCTTGCTGGATGGCTTGTGCCAGTTCGGCCTGGCCGGTGTAGTGGGCGACTTGGGGGTTGATCGACGTCGAGGCCGCCATGTCGTCCGTCCACACGGCCCGCACCAGGCCCTGCGCGCCGAGGTTTTGGACGCTGCCGTCGGACTGCGGAATCACCAGCGAGATCCGGGCGGCGAGCATCTCCTGGCCGATGTGCGCGGCCGGCACCTCCACGCAGACGTGGTAGTCGCGGGACTCGTCTCCCCAGGAACCGAGGGGGTAGTCCCCGGCGCGGGGGCCCGCCTCGGTGCGCCGGTCGGTCAACTCCTCGACGGTGGGCGCGACCTGCTTGACGAACTTCACCGTGGTGTCGACCGGGGTCCACAGCCGCAGGGAGACGTCCGCGACCTCCTTGCCCATCGCCGTCTCCATCATCCGCGTGAAGTCGGCGGCGAGTCCGGCCGGGTCGGCGACGATGTCGGCGGTGCCCAGCAGGGCGGAGGCGATCCCTGTGACTTCTTTCACTTCCCAGTCGGTGCCCACGCCGCGCGCGTCGCAGGTGAAGCGCCCGGCGCAGGAGTCGAGCGCCGCTTTCAGGTCCTCGGGCGACTCGTGTTCGTTGCGGCCGTCGGTGAGCAGGATGCCGTGCCGGATGGCGACGTCCGCCGACGACAGCAGCCGGTCGGCCAGCCTGAGCCAGGTGCCGATGGCCGTGCCCCCGCCCGCGCTGAGCCGGCGCAGCGCCTGCTTGGCCTGCTCGCGGGTGGTGGTGTCGGCGAGCGCGAGACGACCGCCGCCCGGGTAGACCTCCTTGGCCACGTGCGTGCCGCCGATGACCGCGAAGTGCGTGCCGTCGCGCAGGGTGTCGATCGCGGCGGCCGTGGCGTCGCGGGCGTTGCGCATCTTGGTGGGCGGATAGTCCATCGACCCCGAGCAGTCCACCATGATCGCCACGGCCGCGGACGGGCCCCGGCCCGGCGCGTAGAGGTGGGGCGCCGTGACCGCGCTGCCGACCGTGCCGCCTCCGCTCGCGGTCACCGTGACGATGGCGTTGACCTCACGGCCGCCCTCCGGCAGGTACTCGTTCTGGTACACGTCCACCGAGAACTGCGGCACGCTCGGTTTCGAGAAATTGGCCATGCCTGCTTCGCTCCCCCTTGGAAAGCCCCCACCGGAGCGGGGCGACGACAGTGTGCGGACCGGTCCCCTCCGGTCCGCTGAGGCGTCCCCGTGCGCGGCCTCAGGCCGATCCTGCCCCCTGCGGCACGGCGGGGAACGGCACGACGGCCACTGTTACGTTGTCGTGGCCCCCGCCGTCCAGGGCGTGACCTACCAGCACCCGGGCACTGTGCAGCGGGTGGACGGCGGCGTCCAGGGGCAGGACCCGGGCCATCTCCTCGGCCGCCTCGGCGTAGTTCCACAGGCCGTCCGTGCAGACCACGACCACACCCGGCCGGTCCGGCTTGAAGGACGCGGTGTGCGGCTCCAGTTCGTAGGCGTCCGCGCCGAGCCAGCCGGTGATCGCGTGGGCGCGCTCGTCGGCGTACGCCTCGGCCTCGCTCATCAGGCCCGCGGCGACCATCTGCGCCGCCCACGAGTCGTCCTCGGTGAGCCGGGCCGCGGGAGCGCCGCGGTCCACCGGCACCCAGTAGGCGCGGCTGTCGCCGACCCAGCCGACGACCAGCAGGCCGTTCATCACCACCGCGCCGACCAGAGTGCAGGCCGGGGCGTTCTGGTGCGGGGCCTGCTCGCGGGCCGTGGCCGGTTCGTTCGCCAGCGCGTTGACGGCGCGTGAGGCGGCGACGATCGCGTCGTGCATCGCCTGCTGCGGGTGGGTGCCGCGCGGCAGGGCCTCGAGCAGCGCGTCGCCGGCCGCCTTCGAGGCGGCGGCCGAGGCGTCATCCGGGCGGGTCGCGGACGACACGCCGTCGCAGACGATCGCCACGGCGGCGGGGGAGCCGTCGGGCAGCGCGGTGCAGCCGATGGCGAACGCGTCCTCGTTGCGGTGGTGGCGCAGGCCGCGGTCGCTGACCGCGGCGACCGGACCGGACTCCTGCTCCATGTGGTCCCGTTCGCGCGGCTGTGCGTGGCCGCAGTTCTCGCAGTAGCCGTCGCTGTCCACCCGGCCCGCACGGCAGGCCACACACACCTTGCCGCCTGCCGCCGCCTGCGCCGCGAGGTCCGCGGCGACGCGCGGGTCCGGAGCCTGCAGCGGGTACTCGTCGGGCTGCCGCGGACGCGCGTCGGGCTGTGCCGGGTGCACCTCGGGCTGTGCCGGGTGCGCGTGGTGGTGTGCCGGGGGCCCGTCGGGCCGGCGGTCGTCCGGCTGAGCGGGCCGGTCGAAGCGCACGCCGGTGGCCGGGGGGGCCGGTGCGGCGCCGGGCGGGGGCACGGGGGCGTCCACGGCCGGGGGTTGCTGCGGAGCGCCCGGAGGCGGCGGGAGCGGGGTGCCCTGCGCCGGGGACGGGGAGGCGCCCGGCAGGGGCGGCTGCCGCGGGACGACGGCGGGCGGCGCGGCCTGAGGCGGCACCGGCGACGGGGCCGGCGGGGGCAGGGCCGGCGAGGGGGCCTGCGGGGGCAGGGCGGAGCCGCCCGAGTCCGTGCCGGGCAGGTCCGTCGGCAGATGCGCCGGGGCGGGGCCGGCGGAGCCGTCCGGGACGGCGGCGGGCCAGGCCACGTCGGTCGGCGGTGCCGACGGGGGCTCCGGATACCCCCGGCCCGGCGGGCCCGCGGGCGGCACGGAGCCGTTCATGGCGATCGTCGGGTTGTCCTGAGGCCGTGCGGGCACGGCGGACAGGTCGTATCCGCACGCGCCGCAGAAACGGTCACCCGACTCGAGGGGTTCCTCGCAGCTCGGGCAGGCGGACAACTGGGGCATCTGCGACATCAACTACACCCACGTCCGGGGGCGGTAACGGTTGGCACGTTCCACCAGGTCGATCCTCTCCTCGCCGCCCCGCGCGAGCCGGGCCAGCGTGCGGTACGAACGCTCCAGGCCGAAACGCAGGCCCCGCTCGTCCAGGCCGCTGCCGAGCAGCGTCCGTCCCCCGGCGGCGGTCGGGGCGGAACCCTGGCCCCCGGAGAGTACCCAGTCCAGCGCGCATCCGAGGACTTCGGCCGACAACTGCTCCCGCCGCGCCGGATCCAGCCCGTACGCCTCCAGCGCCTCCACCTGCCCCGCGGCGGCGGTCAGGTCGTCCAGGAACGACCCGTCCGAGGCGGTCGCCGTACGCTGCCTGAGCCGGGCCCGTACGGCGGCCACGCGCGCGGGCGTGTAGTGGATGGACGACTCCGGCACCGACTCCAGCGTCCCTACGGCACCGCGCCGGTCGCCGGTCGCCAGCCGCACACGGGCCAGGCCGAACGCGGCGCTGACGAAGCTCGGGTCGGTCGACCACACCAGACGGTAGTACTCGGCGGCGTTGTCGAGCTGGCCCAGAACCTCCGCGCACAGGCCGAGCGCCAGCTTGGGCGCGATCTCGCCGGGGAAGGCGTCGTAGAGCGCGTCGAAGGCGAGCGCGGCTCCCTCGTGGTCGCCGGTCACCAGCGCGGCCACGCCCCGGTGCCAGACCACCCGCCAGTCGTCGGGCCGCTCCTCCTCCAGGGTGGCCAGGGCCCGCAGCGCGGCGGCCGCGTCGCCGGTCTCCAGCCAGGCCCGGATCTGCCGCAGCCGGGTCTCGACGGACGGGGCCGGGGCCGCCGCGAGGGCGGTGATCAGCTCGGCCGGCGCGGAGGTCATCAGGCCCGCGAGGAAACCCGCGTTGGGGTCGGACGGGTCGACGTGCGGCACGGGCAGGGCGAGGGCGGCGGCGGGCGCGGGGACGGGCCTGACGATCCCCGGCCCCCCGGTGAGGGCCGCGGAGGCGGAGGCGGGGGCGGGGGAAGCGGCGGCGGCCTTTCTCCTGGCCGGCACCGGCCGCGCGCCCAGCCGCGACACCTCCCCGTCCAGCGTCGGGAACAACTCCGTGTCGGTGACCTTGAGTTCGGGACCGAACAGGGTGGACAGCGCGGGCCGGGCGCGGCCCGTCTGGAGGGACACGACCTCCCGCAGCACACCGGTCAGCTGCTCGCTCATCTCCTGCGCGGAGGCGAACCGGCGGGCCGGGTCCGGGTCGGTGGCGCGCACCAGGAGGCGGTAGAACGACTCGTACTGCCGGAAGACCTCGATGTGGTCAGGGTCGGGCAGTGAGTCCGCGTAGACGGTCGTGTAGCCCTGGAAGTCGAAGGTGAGGACGGCGAGGGTGCGGGCCACCGTGTACAGGTCGGACGCCACCGACGGGCCGGCCTCGGCGACCTCCGGCGCCTGGTAGCCGACCGTGCCGTAGATGGCCGACTCCTCGTCGTCCATGCGGCGCACCGCGCCCATGTCGATCAGCTTGAGCTGGTCCTCGGTCTGGATGGCGTTGTCGACCTTGAAGTCGCAGTACAGCAGGTTGCGGCTGTGCAGGTGGCCGAGCGCCTCCAGGGCCTCGATGCCGTACGCGCATGCCTGCTCCACCGGCAGCGGGTCCCGCCTGCCCTCAGGGGTGCGGCGGGCGTTGGCGATCTCCTTCAGTGACTTGCCGCCGACGTACTCCATGACGATGTAGCCGTCGAGGGAGCCGGTGCGCTGGTCCAGGTGCTCCACGAAGTTGTAGATCCGCACGATGTTGGCGTGCTCGATCTCCGCCAGGAAGCGCCGCTCGGAGATCGCCGCGGCCATCGCGTCCTGGTCGCCGGTGTCCAGCAGGCCCTTGAGCACCACCCACCGGTCGGAGACCGCCCGGTCCACGGCGAGGTAGACCCACCCCAGCCCGCCGTGCGCCAGACAGCCGACCACCTCGTACTGGCCGTGCACCACGTCGCCGGTCCTCAGCTTCGGGACGAACGAGTACGGGTGGCCGCACTTGGTGCAGAAACCCTCCGTGCGGCCCGGCCGGCCGGCCCGGGCCCGGCCCACGGGCGCCCCGCAGTCGGAGCGCGAGCAGAACCGCTTCCGTTCGGGCACCTCGGGGTTGTCCAGCACCATCGCGCGTGGGTCGGGGCGCGGGATCGGCGGCACCTGGACCAGTCCGGCGCCCAGCCGCCCGCGGGCCGAGGAACCGGTGCCGGAACCGGAGCTGCGCACCGACACCGAACGGCCCGTCGACGTGCCCGACAGCGAACGCGACAGCCGTCCCGACACCGAGCGCCGTGACTTCGACGACTGCGACGACGTACGCGCACTGCGGCTGCTGGAACCGGAACTGCCGCTGCCCGACGAACCGCCGGAGCCGTGGGAGCCGCCCCTGCCGCCGACGGTGACGCCGGTCGGGGGCGAGCCGACCATGCCGTTCGCCGAGACGACCGGGGCCAGACCGCAGGTGTCGCAGTACAGTTCGCCGCCGCCCACGTCCTCGTACGCGCCGCCGCAGCCCGGCCGCTGACAGCTGCGCCGCGCCTGGCCCGGCGCGTCGCCCGACGCCGGATTCCGCGGCGGGTTCTGTGCCTGACTCATGACGCTGCCTCCCCCTTGTCGCTCATGCGCCGGGCCCCCCGCGGTCCTCGGACACGCTCGGCCCGGGCACCCGCGGTGCCGTGCCGAGCAGTTCGGCCGCCGCCTGCTGGTAGCGCAGCACGGCCTGTTCGGCGGCGCGCAGATCGCAGGGCGCGCTCCACAGCATGCGGCGCGCCTTCTCGTACCGCTCCACCAGCAGCGGGTCCTCCGCGAATCCGTGCCGCGCGACCTTCGCCTTGTACGCGTCGAGACGGCCGCGCAGCTCGGCGCGGACCGCCAGGGGCGCGGTGACCGCCGTCAGCGACTCGCGGGCGCGCAGCAGTTCGTCCTCCGCCTTCTGCTCCAGGGACTCCAGGAGCGGGGACAGACGGTGCCACTGGGCCTGTCTGCGGTACTCGGCGGCCGTCGCCAGCTGCTCCTGCAGCGCGGTAGGTGGTCCGCTGACGACCGGGACCTCCGTAGCGGCGATCTTCGCGAGCACCTCGCCGCGGGCGGTGCGGGCCTCGGCGAGCGTCCGGTCCGCGCGGGAGAGCAGGTCCCGCAGTTTCACGATCCGCTGCTCCGCGTCCTGACGGACCGTCAGTACCGCGTCGATCTCCCGGCGTACGTCCTCCAGGGCGCGCGCCTCACGGTCGTAGATCCTGGTGTCCGGCTTGCCCCCGCCCGGGGCGGAGCTGCCCTCGGCGGGCAGCCAGAACGCCAGCGGGTCGGAGATCACCTGCTCGCGCAGTTTCGTCAGCGTGCGCGTGATGCGCTCCAGGTCGTCGCCCGCCGGGTGCTCACCGGGGCGTACGCCGACCGAATGCGCGAGCCGGCGGGTGCGCTGGAGCTCGGCGGCCAGTAAGTCGATACGGGCGGGCAGCGCCGACCAGACCGCGTCGGCGGCGACCACCATGTCCAGACTCCTCGCGTACAGCTCGTTCATCCGCTCCACGAGGGTGGTGAGCGAGTAGCGTTCGCTGAGTCTGCCGGGGGCGTGGGCGAGGGTTGGTGCGTTGGCGGTCGCGGCCGCGGAGCCCGCGACGGTGACGGACTCGCCGCGCAGCAGCTCCGTCAGCTCCACCAGGTCCTCGCGGCTGGACCAGCGGCGCCGGGCGCGGATCTCACGGGCGGTGCGCAACGCGTCGGTGTACGCGTCGAAGTACGTCCACAGCAGCGTGATCGACGCTTCCGTGGCCGTCCACCGCTCCTTGGTGACGCCGGTCAGCTCGGCGCCCTCCAGGAGTCTGCGGCCCGCGTGGTCCTGGAGGGCGAGCAGCGAGGTCTCGATCGCCTCGTGCTCCGCCCCGAGCCGCGCCAGCGCACGGTCCACCTCGTCCCGGTCCAGAACCGGCCCGGCGGGTCCCGTGACGCCCATCGATCACCTCTCGCTGCGTTCGGTCCGTTGACGGCTACGACGTCGGTCAGTTCGTGCGGAGGTACTCCGGCCGGGGCGGTGCCGACTTCGCCGCGTCGTCCCCCAGTGTCGCCGACAGCCACCTGTCGTACGACGCCTGCCAGCCGTTCGCGGTGTCGTCGCGGTAGTCCACCAGGATCTGGTTCACCCGGCGTACCAGATCGTCCGCGTTCTTGTTCATGGCCACGCCGTAGTACTCGGTCGTGAACGGCTCGCCCTTGAGCCGGACCGTCGGATCCTGAGCGGCCTGGCTCGCGGCGAGCGCGCCGTCGGTCACCACGGCGTCGACCTCGCCGAGTTGGAGTCGCACCAGGCAGTCGAGCTGGTTGGGCACGGTGGTGGAGATGTCGGCGGAGTCGGGGAGGTCGCCCTTCTTCCTGCCCTCCTCCAGGGTCGTGTACGCGGTGGAACCCGCAGCCGTGCAGATCCTCTTGTTCGCGAGCGTGTCGTCGTAGCCCGTGATCGGCGAGGACTTGGGGGCCAGGACCTGCTGGCCCGTCTTGAAGTACGGCGCGGAGAAGGCGACGTCGAGCAGCCGCTTGCAGTTGATCGTCATCGTACGGACGACCATGTCGACGCGGCCGTCCTCGATGGCCTGGATGCGCTGGTTGGTGGGGATGGCCTTGAACTGGACCGCGTCCCGGTCGCCGAGGATGTCCTCGGCTATCCGGTGGACCAGGTCGATGTCGAAGCCCTCCAGGTCGCCGGACGAGCCGCTGTTGGGGTTGCGGTAGCCCCACCGGTAGCTGTTCTGATCGACGCCCACGACCAGCTTCCGCTTCTCGCCCTCGCGGTTCTTGATCTTCGTGATCGTCGGCCCGTCCGCTGAGGAGGGGGACAGGGTCTGCTTCTCGGGGTCGTCGCAGTCCGCGTCGGCCTTCACCTGGGTGGCCCGGGCCACGCGCTGGGCGCCGCTCTCCGCGCCGTCCACGGCGGCCGGTTGGGCCAGGGGCAGCAGCAGGGCGAACGCCACCGCCAGGGCGCAGACGACCGCCATCGCACCCACACCGCCCCAGCCCTTCAGGCCGGCCCGCAGTCGTCGTGCTCGCATCGTCACGCCCCCTTTCGTCTCGGCCCGGTTCACCGGTACTCCGACAGCCTGCGTCCGATGCCGAGCACCGCGCCGGCCGCTCCCAGCACCGCGAGGACGGCGGCGCCCGCCGGCAGGCCGGTCATCGCGTCACGGCCGTCGTCGGCCGCCCGCTCGAACTCCTTCTCCTCGTGCGCCAGTGCCACGCGGAGATTCTCGTCGACGCTGTCGAAGCACTCGCCGGTGGCGCCCTCGGCGCCGATCACCTTGTCCAGCGCCTCCTGGTAGTTGCCGTTCTCGTCCTCCTCGCGGGCCGCCTCGTGACGCTTGCGCCACTCCTTCATGTTGCCGACGGCCTGGGTCACCGGCCGTTCGCCCGCGGTGTCGTCGGCGAGCCTCCCGGCGGCGGCCAGGCCCTGGCCGAGCGCGTCCATGTCCGCGGCGAAGGCGGCGTCGTAGAGGTCGTCGCCCGACTTCGTGGTCTCCGCGCCGCGGGCGACCAGCGTCAGGTTCTCGTTGCCGCGGGCTTTAAGGGAGGCGATACGGGCGTCGTGCAGGACGTTCAGCGAGCGGACGCCGTGCTCGTAGGAGTCGTCGAGGCCCGCCCGGGCGACGCTGTGGCCGACGACCAGCCAGAGGAGGACGACGGTGGCGGTCGCCGTGGCGGCCACCAGGCCGTGGTTGAGAACGCGGTTGGTTCGTACGTAGTTGCGGTGCTGGGCCCAGGCGAGCGCGGCGAGTGCGACGACGCCGAGGGCGATGGCCGCCCACGGGTACGGGGTCGCGTCCGCGTAGTCCGCGCGCAGGCGCTGGTTCTCCTTCTTGTACAGGTCCTCCGCCGCCGGGAGCATCTGGTTCTGCATCTTGTCGTTCGCGTACCGCAGGTAGGCGCCGCCGACGGGGAAGCCCTGGCGGTTGTAGGTGCGGGCGCGTTCGACCAGGCCCTTGTACTCGGGCAGCAGCCGGTTGAGCTTGGCGATGGTCGCCGCGGAGGGGGAGCCGGGGTCCGAGTTGGCGGCGGCGTTGACGAGTTTCGCGGCGGCCGTGCGGATGTTCTTCTCGTAGCGGTCGCGGCTCTCCCTGGTCTCCTGGCCGCCGGCGAGGAAGCCGCTGGAGGCGGCGGTGTTGGCGTCGGCGAGGGAGCGGTAGATGTCGGCCGCGTCGGAGGCGAGGGGCTGGCTGCTGGTGAGGACGTCGTCGGCGGCGGCCGTGCGGTCGGTCATCTGCCAGGCGGCGACGGCGCCGAAGGCGAGGACGAGGAGGGCGAGGACGGCGCCGATGACGCGCAGGCGGCCGGGTTCGGTGGTGGCCGCCGCGCGGAGCTGGTCGAGGCCCTCGGCGAAGGCGGTGCGGCGGGGCGCAGGGGGTGGTGCGGACGGGGCGCCGTGGGCTGCCCTGGTGGGCTGTGGTGGGACGGCCGGCAGGGTGGGCACGCCCGTGGGGGCGGGTGGTGGTGCCGCGTTGCTCGTCGGCGGTTGTGTCACTGCTGACCTCCCCCATGGCCATCCGTCGCCGCAAGTATCACTGCCGGGACCGACATCCGCACCGGCGTTACCGGCATCTTGATCGGATCGACGCCCGCGCCGCATCACCTCTGCCCAGGAACACGTCGGGGGAATCTGTTCGGTTCCCCCGTGCGGGTGACGGTGGGGCCGGGGGGCGACGCCCGCGGCGGCCTGCGCGACTTGCGTGGAGCCTGCTGGAGCGCCCGGCCGCGCGTTCAGGCCTCGAAATACGCCCGCACCCGCGCGTGTGCCCCCGCATCCGCCCCGATACGGTCCAGCCCCAGCAGCACCGCACCCAGCACCGGCCTCGCCGTCACCACCCGCGGTACCGCCTTCGGCGCCCGCTCGGTCAGCAACCGGTGGACGCGGTCGTTCAGTCGGGCGTGCCGCGCGGCCAGTACCCCGCCGCCCAGCAGGACCGGTGTCTCCTCGTCGAGCAGGTCCAGCCGTGTCAGTGCCACCGTCGCCATGGCCACCACCTCCTCCGCCTGGCGGTCGACGATCGCCCGGGCGACGGTGTCGCCGGCCGCCGCCGTGGTGAAGAGGACGGGGGTCATCTCGTGCCGGCGGGCGGGGTCGATGCGGCCCAGGTGCAGCGACTCGACGAGGGCGAGCATCGAGGGGAGGCCGAAGTGGGCGGGGAGCGCGGAGGCCAGCGCCGTGGGGGAGCCGCGGCCGTCCTCCGCGCGGGACGCGTGCCACAGGGCTTCCTCGGCCAGGCCCCAACCGCCGCCCCAGTCACCGGAGATACGGCCCAGCGCGGGGAAGCGGGCGGTGCGGCCGTCGGGGCGCATGCCGACGCAGTTGATGCCGGCGCCGCAGACGACGGCGACCCCGCGGGGCTCGGTGACGCCCGCGCGCAGGAGCGCGAACGTGTCGTTGCGGACCTCGGTCGTGGTGCCCCACGCGCGTGCGTGCAGGGCGGCGGCGAGTTGTTCCTCCTCCACGGGGAAGTCCGCGTTCGCCAGGCAGGCCGAGACATGGCCGACCGAGGTGACGCCGGCGGCGGTGAGGGCCCGGCTCACCGTCGCGGCGAGGGTGTCGACCGCCGTGCCGATGCCCATGGCGGGCGGGCGGAAGCCGGCGCCGCGCGCCGTGGCCAGGACGGCGCCGTCGGCGGCCACGACCGCGACGTCGGTCTTGCTGTTGCCCGCGTCCACGGCGAGGACGGCGGCCGTCACGCCCACGCGAGGTGCTCCCGGTTGTGTGCGATCAGTCGGTCGGTGAGGGCGTCGGCGTACTCGTACTGCCCGATGAGGGGGTGGGCGAGGAGTGCGGTCAGGACACGGTCCCGGCCGCCGTGCAGGGCGGCTTCGAGGGCCAGGTGCTCGTAGGCCGTGACGTTCGCCGTCAGGCCCGTGAAGAGCGGGTTCACGGGGCCGACCGCCAGCGGGGTCGCGCCCTTCTGGCCCACCGCCGCCTGGACCTCGATCACCGCGTCGTCCGGGAGGAAGGGGAGCGTCCCCCTGTTGTACGTGTTCACGACCTGGTACGGGGAGGCGGCCGCGCCCAGGAGGGCGGCGGCCAGGTCCACCGCCGCCTCCGAGTAGTAGGCGCCGCCCCGCCGGGCGAGCAGGGCGGGTTTCTCGTCCAGGGCCGGGTCCGCGTACAGGGTGAGCAGTTCCTTCTCCATGCGTGCCACCTCGGCCGCCCTGGAGGGCTTGGTGCGCAGTTCTCGTACGACCTCGTCGTGCGCGTAGTAGTAGCGCAGGTAGTAGGAGGGGATCGCGCCCAGGTGGTCGAGGAGGGGGCGGGGGAGGCGGAGCGCGGCAGCGATCTCGTCGCCGTGGTCGGTGAGGAGTTTCGGCAGGACGTCGTCGCCCTCCGGGCCGGCGAGGCGTACCCCCGTCTCCCAGGTGAGGTGGTTCAGTCCGACGTGGTTCAGGTGGAGGTCGGCGGGGGCGACGCCGAGCAGGGCGGCGAACCTGCGCTGGAACCCGATCGCCACGTTGCACAGGCCGACCGCCCTGTGGCCCGCCTGGAGCAGGGCGCGGGTCACGATCCCGACCGGGTTGGTGAAGTCGATGATCCAGGCGCCGGGGGCGCGGCGGCGCACGCGTTCGGCGATGTCCAGGACGACGGGGACCGTGCGCAGCGCCTTGGCCAGGCCGCCGGCGCCCGTGGTCTCCTGGCCGACGCAGCCGCACTCCAGGGGCCAGGTCTCGTCCTGCTCGCGGGCCGCCTGGCCGCCGACGCGGAGTTGGAGGAGGACCGCGTCGGCGCCGTCCACGGCCGCGTCCAGGTCGGCGGTGGTGCGGATCCGGCCGGGGTGGCCCTGGCGGGCGAAGATGCGGCGGGCCAGGCCGGCCACCAGGTCCAGGCGGTCGGTCGCCGGGTCGACCAGGACGAGTTCGTCGAGGGGGAGGGTGTCCCGCAGGCGGGCGAAGCCGTCGACGAGTTCGGGGGTGTAGGTCGAGCCTCCGCCGACCACGGTGAGTTTCACTGTGCGTTCCTCGCTCTCAGGCACCGGTGATGGTCGTCTTCGGCCGGGAGGCCGGCCCGCCGCGCGGCGACAAGGGGGCACGGCGTCCCCGGGGGAGATGCAGCATGGTTCAGCCCTTCACTCCGGTGAGTGTGACTCCCTCTACGAACGCCTTCTGGGCGAAGAAGAACACGAGGATCACGGGGGCCATCACCAGCACGGTGGCGGCCATGGTCAGGTTCCAGTCGGTGTGGTGGGCGCCCTTGAACGACTCCAGGCCGTAGGAGAGGGTCCAGGCGCCCGGGTTCTCTGAGGCGTAGATCTGCGGCCCGAAGTAGTCGTTCCAGGCGTAGAAGAACTGGAAGAGGGCCACGGCGGCAATTCCCGGTTTCGCCATGGGGATGACCACGCGCAGAAGTGTGCGGAATTCGCCGCAGCCGTCCACCCTTGCCGCGTCCAGGCATTCGTTCGGGATGGTCATGAGGAACTGGCGCAGGAGGAAGATCGAGAACGCGTCACCGAAAGCCATCGGGATGACCAGCGGCCACAAGGTGCCCGACAGATCCAGTTGCTTCGCCCAGAACAGGTACATCGGGATGATGATCACCTGGGGCGGCAGCATCATCATCGAGATGACCAGCATCAGGGACAGGTTCCGGCCACGGAAGCGGAACTTGGCGAGCGCGTACGCCACCGGGACGGACGACACGACGGTGAGGACCGTGCCCAGGCCGGCGTAGACCAGCGTGTTCCGCCACCAGGTGAGGAAGCCTGGGGTGTCGAAGACCTTGGTGTAGTTGGCCCACTCCCAGGTGTCCGGGACCAGGTCGCGGGTGAGTGCCTGCTGGTCGCTCATCAGCGAGGTCAGGACGACGAACACAAAGGGCAGGGTGAAGAAGAGCGCGGCCGCGATGCCGAGGGAGTGGATCGCTATCCATTCCAGGAGCGCCCTGCGGCGGGCCGTACGCTCGGCGACCGTCGGTGTGTTCAAGTCGACCGGCCAACCCAGTACTTGGGTCATCGTCAGTCACCTGCCTGGATCAGTCCGCCCCGGCGCCGCATCAGCAGCGCGGTGAACGCCATGGCGAGGGCGAACAGCACGAGCGCGACCACACAGGCCGAGCCGTAGTCGAAGCGCTGGAAGCCGAGGTTGTAGACGAGCTGGGGGAGGGTCAGCGTGGATTTGTCCGGGTAGCCGGGCTCGAACTGCTGGCCGGAGCCGCCGATGATGCCGGAGGCGACCTTCCCGGCCACCAGCGGCTGCGTGTAGTACTGCATCGTCTGGATCACGCCGGTGACGACGGCGAACATCACGATCGGCGAGATGTTGGGCAGGGTGACGTACCGGAAGCGCTGCCAGGCCGACGTGCCGTCCAGCTCCGCGGCCTCGTACTGCTCCTTCGGTACGTCGAGCAGCGCGGCCATGAAGAGGACCATCAGGTCGCCCACGCCCCACAACGCCAGCGCGGTGAGGGCCGGCTTGGACCAGGTGGGGTCTGTGAACCAGCCGGGTGTCGGCAGCCCCAGGCCGTCGAGGATCGAGTTGACCGGGCCGGTGCCGGGGTTGAGGAGGAAGACGAAGGCCAGGGTCGCGGCGACCGGCGGGGCCAGGTAGGGCAGGTAGAAGAGGGTCCGGAAGACGCCCGTACCGGTCTTGATCTTCGTGATGAGGAGGCCGATGCCGAGGCCGAACACCACCCGGCAGGTCACCATCACCAGCACCAGCCAGAGCGTGTTGCGCAGCGCCGGCCAGAACAGCGGGTAGTTCTCGAAGACGTAGGCCCAGTTGCCCAGGCCGCGGAAGACCGGTGTGCCGAAGCCGTCGTACTTCATCAGGGAGAAGTACACGGTGGACACCAGCGGATAGGCGAAGAAGACGCCGAACCCGATGAGCCACGGTGACAGGAAGGCCACCGTTCGAAGCGCCGACCTGCGGCGCTTCGCGCGGGAGGTTTGCGAGGACATCGACGGCGCTACTTCGCCTGCTCGATGTCGGTGTCGATCTGCTTCGCGGTCTTCTCCAGACCGGCCCGCAGGTCCTTCACCTTGCCGGACTCGTACTGGTAGCCGAAGTCCTGCAGCGTCGTCTGGTACGTGGAGCCGTTGACGGAGGCCGGCGGGGTGTTCGAGTGCGGGTTCTGGGCGATGTCCAGGAAGGTCTTGAACCCGGGCTCCACCTTGAGGTCGGGGGACTTCAGGGCCGCGAACGTGGAGGGCACGTTGTGGATGGCGTTGGCGAAGGACACGACGGCATCGGTGTCGGTCGTCAGGTACTTCACCAGTTCCCAGGCCGCGTTCTGCTTCTCGCTCTGCGGGGCGATGCCGATGATCGTGCCGGAGAGGAAGCCCTTGCCGTACTCGTCGACCTCGTCGTCGGCGACGGGCATGGGGGCGGTGCCGATCTCGAAGCCGACGCCGGCGTCCTGGGCCATGCCCAGCCGCCACTCGCCGTCGAGCTGCATGGCCACCTGGCCGGTGTGGAAGGGGTGCTTGGCTCCCCACTCGTCACCGAAGGTGGTGCGGTACTTCTCCAGCTTGGCGAAGCCGCCGAGGGAATCCACGAGGCTCTTCTGGTACGTGAACATCTCGGCGAACGCCGGGTCCTTGGCGATGTTCGACTTGCCGTCCTCGTCGAAGTAGGCGTGGTCCCACTGGGACATGTAGTGGCTGACGACCGTCTCGTAGCCGTGGTAGTTCGGCATGAAGCCGAGCTGCTCGTAGCTGTCGCCCTTGGTGACGGTGAGCTTCTTGGCGACCTTCGCGAACTCCGACCAGGTCTTCGGCGGGGACGTGATGCCCGCCTTCTCGAAGGCGTCCTTGTTGTAGTACAGGCCGTAGGCGTCGCCCAGCAGCGGCAGGGCGCAGCGGGTGCCCTCGAACCGGGTGTAGTCCAGCATCGGCTTCGGGATGGTCTTGTCGAGGTCGAGCTTCGACTTCTCGATGAAGGGCTTCAGGTCGAGGAAGGCGCCCGAGGAGCAGAACTTGCCGATGTTGGAGGTCGTGAACGACGACACCACGTCCGGGCCGTTCGAACCGCCCGCGCGCAGCGCCTGGTTGAGCTTGTCGTCGTTGATGTTGCCGACGACCTTCACCTCGATGTTCGGGTGCGCCTTCTCGAAACGGTCGATGTTGTCCTGGACCGCCTTCACCTCGGCCGGGGCGCTCCAGCCGTGCCAGAAGGTGATCGTGGTCTCGGCGTCGGGGTCGTCGGTGGCGCCGGTCTGCGACTGGCCGGTGCACGCCGTCACGAGGAGGCACATCGAGGCGAGGGCGGCGGCCGCGGCGGCGCGGCGGCGGTTTTCGGGCATGGCGGACTCTCCGGTGGGACGGGAAGGGTGTGCCGGGGTACCGGTGCGGGGGACCGGGTGCGGGGCGGGGCGGAGGGACCGCACCCGGTGATCAGCGCGAGGTGTCGAAGACCTCGTCGCGGGTGGTCGCCAGCGCGCTCTCCAACGCGCCGCGCAGCACGGGGTGTTCACGGACGCCGCCCACGACCAGGCGCGGGCGGGAGGCGGCCAGCTCCTCCAGTTCGGCCTGGACGAGGGCGCGCAGCGTCTCGCCGCCCGAGGTGAGGGCGGCGCCGCTCAGGACGACGAGTTCGGGGTCGAGGACGGAGACGAGTGAGGCCAAACCGGTCGCCAGCCGTGTGGCGTACGTCTGGAGCAGCTCGCGGTGGCGGTCGTCGTCGGACTGCGCCGCCCGGGCCACCAGCCGCGCCGCGACCTCCGCGTACGGGCCCTGCGGGACGTCCTCGACGCCCAGCTCGCGGGCGAGCCGGGGCACGGCCTGGGAACCGGCCAGCTCCTGGTAGCCGCCGCTGCCCGCCCTGCTGACCTGGCGGACCAGCGGGGTGCCGGGCACGGGCAGGAAGCCGACCTCGCCGGCGCCGCCCGTCCAGCCGCGGTGCAGCCGGCTGCCGAGGACCAGGGCGGCGCCCAGGCCCTCCTGGTTCCACAGCAGGACGAAGTCCTCGTGGCCGCGGGCGGCGCCCAGGCGCTGCTCGGCGATGGCGACGAGGTTGACGTCGTTCTCGTACTCGACCGGCATCGGCAGGGCGGCGGCGAGTTCGTCGAGGAGGGTGGGCGCGTGCCAGCCCGGCAGGTGGGAGGCGTAGCGCAGGCGGCCCGTGTTGGGGTCGAAGGCGCCGGGTGTGCCGATGACGAGGCGGTGGACGTCGTCGCGGGCCAGCCCCGCCGCCTTCACGGCGCCGTCCAGGGCGTCGGTGACCTGTTGGACGACGGGGGTGCTGGTGCGCCTGCCGGGGGTGGGCAGCTCGTAGCGGCCGACCGTGCGGCCGGTGACGTCGGCGACCGCGGCGAGGACGCGCTCGGGGGTGACGTCGAGCCCGGCGGCGTACGCGGCGGCCGGGTTGACCTCGTACAGCTGGGCGTTGGGGCCCGGCCGGCCCTCGGTGGTGCCGGTGGCCAGCACGAGCCCTGCCGCCTCCAGACGGGCCAGCAGCTGGGACGCGGTCGGCTTGGACAGGCCGGTGAGCTTGCCGATCCGCGTGCGGGACAGTGGCCCGTGCTCCA
Source organism: Streptomyces bullii (assembly GCF_042657145.1). Lineage (NCBI taxonomy): Bacteria > Bacillati > Actinomycetota > Actinomycetes > Kitasatosporales > Streptomycetaceae > Streptomyces > Streptomyces bullii. The sequence continues at coordinate 536,583 of NZ_JBHSNY010000001.1, read as the reverse complement.
GCAGCAGGTCGAGCGCGGCACGGTCGTTCATGGCGCGCAGGACGCGCGGGGTGCCCGGCGTACCGGCGGTTCCTGCCACGGTCGACACCTGCCTCTCCTCGGACTGCCCAGCTTCTCAGGGCCCGAGTGCCCCCTCCACTGTTAGGAAGGTTTCCTATCGGGTTGGGGGGACGGTAGGCCCGGCGGGAAGGAGGCGTCAAGAGCGCGCCCCCGCGGCAACGGAGTCGTTACCTGCGGGGGCGTGGTGGCGCGGGTGCTTCAGCGGGAGCTTGGGCGCGTCACTTCGTGGTGGGCGGGGTGAGCGGGGAGGCCGCGGCGGACTGCGGCGAGCCCGTGTTCGCGTACGCCGACGGGGGCGCCACCGACGCCGTCGGGTCGGCGGCCGGCTCGTCCAGGGCGGGGGCGGTGGCGCCCCCGACGATCTGGATGTCCGCCGCGTCGAAGGCCCGCTTGATGCGCCAGCGCAGCTCGCGTTCGACGGACAGCGACTTGCCCGGCATCGTCTTGGCGGTGACGCGGACCACCATCGAGTCCAGCAGTACGGAGTCGAGGCCGAGGACCTCGATCGGGCTCCACAGGAGCTCGTTCCACGGCTCCTCCTTGCCCATCTTCTCGGCGACCTCGTCGAGGGTGGCCTTCACCCGGTCCAGGTCCTCGTTCGCGCGGACCGTGACGTCGACGCCGGCCGTCGCCCAGCCCTGGGAGAGGTTGCCGATGCGCTTGACCTCGCCGTTGCGCACGTACCAGATCTCGCCGTTGTCGCCGCGCAGCTTGGTCACCCGCAGGCCGACCTCGATCACCTCGCCGGAGGCGACGCCCGCGTCGATGGTGTCGCCGACGCCGTACTGGTCCTCCAGGATCATGAAGACGCCGGAGAGGAAGTCCGTGACCAGGTTGCGGGCGCCGAAACCGATCGCGACACCGGCGACTCCGGCCGAGGCCAGCAGCGGGGCCAGGTTGATCTGGAACGTGCCAAGGACCATGAGCGCCGCGGTTCCCAAGATCAGGAAGCTCGCCACCGAACGCAGCACCGAGCCGATCGCCGCCGCCCGCTGCCTGCGACGCTCGGCGTTGACCAGCAGTCCGCCGAGCGCCGTGGTGCTCGTCGCGTCGGCGGGGCGGTTCATGCGGTCTATCAGCTTGGTGATGGCCCGCCGCACGGCCACTCTCAGCACCGCCGCTATCACCAGGATGAGCAGCACCCGAAGGCCGATCGCGAGCCAGGTCGACCAGTTCTGCTCGATCCAGCCGGCGGCGTTCGTCGCGCTCTCCTGGGCGTCCTGGAGCGTGGGCACCGACGGCGCCTCGGTCTCCGAGGGAGACGGCGACGGCGACGCGCCGGCGGCCAGTAGGACGGCGGACAAGGACACGGCAGGTACCTCCAGGTGCAGCGGTCTGCCCCGCACGGTGCAGCGGTCAAGTCCGTCGAGATCACAGGAAGGTCACCGTACGGGCAGAACCACCACACTAACGGGGCATTGTGTGTGCCCCCGCCCGATGTGTGAAGGAGAGACCGGGCTCACCTGGGCTTGAACAGGCCATGATCCGGGGGATGAATCAGGGTGTGGTCGAAAACACTCCCAGCCCGTTACGGGGACATGGTGGCGCCACCACCAGGCATGAGGGGAGACTGGCTACGAATCGTCCCGGCGCGAGCCACGCGCCGCCGGCGTCCAAGGAGGCATCCGTGCCGCATGTCCTGGTCCTCAACGCGTCGTACGAGCCACTCGGCGTCGTACCGCTCCGCCGCGCGCTCGTCCTCGTCCTCGAGAACAAGGCCGTCTGCCTCGAGGAGTCCGGCGCCTATCTGCACAGCGCGACCGTCACAGTCCCCGCACCCAGCGTGGTCCGGCTCAAGCGATTCGTCCGGGTTCCCTATCGGGGACCCGTTCCTCTGACCCGGCGGGCGCTGTTCGCCCGTGACGGGGGCCGGTGCATGTACTGCGGTGGCGTCGCAACCAGCGTCGACCACGTCATCCCGCGCAGCCGCGGGGGCAAGCACGTCTGGGACAACGTGGTGGCGTCCTGCCGCCGCTGCAATCACGTGAAGGCCGACCGTCACCTCTTCGAGCTGGGCTGGCGGCTGCGCCACAAACCGGCCCCGCCCACCGGGCTGGCCTGGCGCATCATCGGGACCGGCCATAGGGACCCGCGCTGGCTGCCCTACTTGCAGCCGTACGGCGCGGACGACGCACTGGCCCGGATCGACGGCATCTCCGCCTGACGACGATCCGGGCCTTCGTCTGGGCCGTACGGCGGGGGCCTCCGTTCAGCGGTGCTGATCACCGTGGACGCCGACTCGGCGGTCGTACCGAGCAGGCGTCGCAGCGGCACATCGCCCGGTGGCGGTGGTCTCCGTCCCGGTGTGATCCCCGCCCCGGTGGTGGTCTCCGTCCCGGTGGCGGTGGTCTCCGTGCCGGTGTGATCCCCGCCCCGGTGGTGGTCTCCGTCCCGGTGGCGGTGGTCTCCGTCCCGGTGTGATCCCCGCCCCGGTGGTGGTCTCCGTCCCGGTGGCGGTGGTCGTCCCGTCCCGGTTGTGTTCCCCGTCCCGGTGGCGGTGGTCTCCGTCCCTGCGGTGGTCTCCGTCCCTGCGGTGCTGATGCCGCCCGGCCGTGGTGATACCCGCCCGCGGTGAACCCGCCCCCGTCGGCGGTGATCCGCGCCGTACGGGAGCGAGCCGGCCCCGGGGATCCCCTCCGTTCCCCGGGGCCGGCCGGTCAGGGCGGGCTCACGCGTAGCGCAGCTCCGCCGGGCGCACCGAGCGGCGCAGCAGCGGCAGCGAGGTGGCCGCCGCCAGCAGGCACGCGGCGTAGACCGTGACGGGCACCAGCAGCGACGCCCACGGCAGGGACACCTCGCCGTCGTCGGTGAGCGTGGCGTAGCCGAAGCCGAGCGCCGCGCCCGCGGCGCCCGCGAGCAGCACCGCCGGAGCCAGCGGCAGCGCGGTCTCCAGCAGCAGCGCCCGGCCGAGCACCGCACGGGGCACCCCTGCGGCGCTCTGCGCGGCCAGGCCCCGGCGGCGGGTGGCCAGCGACTCGGCGGTGCCGACGGCGAGACCGGACAGCGTGATGAGAAGGCCCACCACGACGGCGGCGGCCGTCAGGTCCAGGCCGGTCGTGTAGAAGGCCCGGCTCTCGTACAGGTGTTTCGGCGAGTCGAGCACCTCCAGCAGCGTGTGCCGGATCCCCATGAAGCCAGTCCCCACGAGGGTCGCCAGCAGCACCGCCGCGTGCGTACGGGCCGCCGCCCACGGGTCGTCGCGCAGCCGCTCCGCCGCGATCAGCGTCGCGGCCGACCGGGCCCGGGCCGCCAGCAGCCGCCCGGTGAGCTTCGCCGTGGCCCCGGCGAGCCAGACCGCGCCCGCGCCGGCCACGAGCACCAGGCCGGACATCGCCAGCGGGGGCTTGCCGTCGGGCCGGTAGGGAGTGCCCGTGGAGGCGGCCGTCACCGCGAGCAGCGCCACCACCCCGGTCAGCAGCGCCCCCGCCAGGAACAGCAGCGCCGGCCCCCGCCCGGTACGCGGACCGACGCGGCGCACCCAGCCCAGCGGCGAGGCCACCACCCGGCGCAGCGCCAGCGCGCCCGTCGCCGCGCCCAGCACCGGCACCGCGACGGCGACCAGCGCGATCCCCACCCAGGCCAGGGCGGCCGGGCGCTCCCACAGGCGCAGCAGGACCGGCACCGCGACGACGATGGCCGCCACCGAGCCGAGCAGACAGGCCAGCCCGGTCTCCAGCGCGGCGATCCTGCGCACCTGCCAGGGCGACGCCCCGGCCAGCCGCAGCCCCGCCAGCCGCCGGTCGCGGTGCACGGCCCCGATACGGGCGCACTGCCCGAGGAACCCGAGCACCGGGACCAGCAGGAGCAGCAGACCGGCGATCACCCCGGCGCGCGTGCCGGGCTCGTCCAGCAGGCCGGCGGCCAGGGACACGGAGTAACTGCCCCGCATCGAGGCCAGCGTGACGGCCGCGAGCGCGAAACCGGTGGCCAGGGCCGCGCCGGCCGCCGTGAGCGTGATCCGCCACCACTCGCCGCGGTCGGAGCCCCGGGTGAGCTGCCAGGCCAGACGCAGGTCGGAGCGCAGGGACGTGAGGAACGTCATGCCGACACCCCCAGCGGGACCACAGCGCCGTCCCGCAGCTGCACTTCCCGGTCCGCGTACGCGGCGGTCTGCGCGTCGTGCGTGATCAGCAGCACCGCCGTGCCCGACTCGCGGGCGGTGTGCGTCAGGGCCGTCATCACCTGCTCGCTCGCCAGCGAGTCCAGCGCCCCCGTCGGCTCGTCCGCGAAGACCACCTTCGGGCCGGTCACCAGGGCCCGGGCCAGCGCGGCGCGCTGGGCCTGACCGCCGCTCATCTCACCCGGCCGCAGCCCCTCCTGGCCGCGCACCCCGAACCGCTCCAGCCACTCGGCCGCCCGGGCCCGGGCCTCGGCGCGGGCGGCACCGCCCAGCATCAGCGGAAGCGCCACGTTGTCGAGCGCCGTCAGCTCGGGGATGAGCTGCCCGAACTGGAACACCACACCGAACTCGGTGCGGCGCAGCTCGCTCAGCCGCTTCTCGGACAGCTCCTCCAGGCGTTCACCGCCGTACGTCACCGAACCCTCGTCCGGGCGGACGATGCCGGCCAGGCAGTGCAGCAGCGTCGACTTGCCGCTGCCGCTCGCGCCGGTCACGGCGAGGATCTCGCCGGGGCGCAGTTCGACGGAGGCGCCGCGCAGGGCCGGGGTCCTGCCGTGCGCCTTGGTCAGGCCACGGGCCGCCAGAAGGGGCACTGGGTTGCTCATGCTGCGTCGACCTCCGCGGTCAAAGTGGTGAGCCGGGCCGCCGTGGTCGTCATCCAGCGGAGGTCGGCGTCGAGGTGGTTGAGGGCGAAGTCCGCCGAGAGCACGGTCGCCAGATCCGCGCCCGGGGCGGACTTCACCGCCGTGAGCTCACGCATCCGCTCCATGTGGGCGGCGCGCTGGGCCCGCAGATACGCCTCCGGGTCGCCGCCCGCCAGGATCGAGACGACGACCTTGGCGAAGATCTCGTTCGTGACGAAGGGCGCCGGCGGGGCGATCTCGGCCGCCCACCGGGCCAGTTCGCGCGCCCCCGCGTCGGTCGAGCCGTACAGGGTCCGCTCGGGGCCGCCGTCCGCGTCGGTGCCCTCGATCTGCGCGAGGCCGTCGCGGACCAGGCGTTGCAGGGTCGTGTAGACCTGCCCGTAGGCCAGCGGGCGGGCCTGCGGGAAACGTTCGTCATGGCGTCGCTTGAGGTCGTAGCCGTGGCTTGGACCCGAGGCGAGCAGCCCCAGCAGGATGTGGCGGGTGCTCATGGCGATCATTATGTACTCAGTACATGTACTGAGTGAATAGTGGCCTGGGCCTGTATCCAGAGTGGGGTGCGTCACACCCGCTCACGCGCCGGGTTTACCGGCCGGCTGCACGGGAGACGGACTACGCCTCCACCGAGTACGCCTCCACCGACCACAGCGAATACCCGTACGGCGTCGCCCGCCGCTCACCCTGCACGCGCACGTACCGCACGTCCCGCTCGTCCATCCGCACGGTCTCCCGCCCGCCCCGGCTGTCGCGCACCGCCGCCGCCGTGCGCCAGCGGCGGCCGTCCGCCGAGACCTGGATCCGGTACGCCGACGGGTACGCCTCCTGCCAGCGCAGGACGACCTCGCCCAGCCGCGCCGGCCGGGCGAGCTCCACCTGCCACCAGGCGCCGTCGTCGACGGGGGAGGACCAGCGGGTGTGCGGGTCGCCGTCGTTCGCCGCCGACGCCGGGAAGTCGGGGGTCTCGTCGCCCGAGGAGCTCGCCCGGCCGGCGCGCGCCAGGTCGGGGCCGCCGGTGCGCGCGACGGCCCGGACCGTCAGCGTCCGCGTGGTCCCCCCGAACCCGAGCCGTACCTCGAACGACCGCATCGGCGTGGTCCCCTCCGGCACGGTCACCTCGACCGGGACGTCCACCGTCGTGCCCCGGGGCACCGTCAGCGGGGCGCGCGGGACACGGACCCGTACGCCCTCGGGGGCCTCGACGGAGAGCCGGCCGCGGGCGTCGGAGGGCCGCTGCGAGCCGACCCGGGCCGTCAGGCGCTCGGTGCGGCCGATTTCCACGTCCGTGCGGTCGCGCGCCATGATCAGCGAGCCGGCGCGGGAGTCCGCGAACCAGGGGATGAGGTGCCGTACCCGGGTGGGGGCGGGGCCGGTGACGCGGACGGCGTCCACGCGCCGGGCCACGCGCAGTTCCGTGGCGCCCGCCCTGGTCAGCTCGCCGACACGCCGCCAGCCCTCTCCGACGGCGCGCACCTCGACGCTTCCTCCGGTGCCGGGTTCGGTGAGGACCGTCACGGCCGCCAGCGGGCGGGCCCGCGGGAAGCGGAGCGTGCGGGCGCCGGCCGCGTCGCCACGGGGCGCGGGCGGCTCGTGGTCGATGCCCGCCCACTGCTCGTACGCCTTCTGCGCCCGCCGCAGGAACGGGTCCAGCACGCCCTGGCCGACCGTCGCCGGGGCCTTCTCCAGCCGCGCCCGCAGCCGGCCCAGCGCCTGGTACGCCGTCCACGCCGCCGCCGTGTCGCCGGCGCTCTGGGCGCGCAGCATGTCGAGCGCCGTCGTCCCGGCCTCGCCGTACCGCGCCGACTGCTCGCTCCAGGGGGCGACTTCGGCGGCCAGGGCGGTGCCGGACAGGCGCCGGGGCAGTTCCCGCAGCACGGTGAACGCGGCACGCAGCCGCCGGGCGGCCTCGGTGTCGTCCGGCGCCCGGCCCGATGTGGGGGCCGTGGGGCTGCCGTCCGTGCTCGCCCGGTCCCGCCAGAACGCCTCGATCAGCGGCCGCAGGTACGCCGACTCCTCCTCGTTCAGGACCGACGAGGCGTCGTTGCCGGCGAGGGCCGCCAGCGCCTCCTCGCGTCGGGCGTCACCGGCCGCGAGGTCGGCGATCGCGGCGCGCCACGACTCCCAGGGCCGGTAGTCGCGCGGGTTCCAGGCGTAGTCGGCGGCGGTGAACAGCGGGATGCGGGACGCCTCCGCCTGCTCCATCGCGTTGGCGAGCAGGGCGGCCGAGCCGGCGGCGACGGCCGGTTCGCGGCCCTGGTAGGGGCCGAGGAAGATCCGGCCGGGGGCGTAGTCGTTGACGGGATAGTTGTCCATGGTGACCAGCGGGTGCCGGAACACCGCCCGCGCCTCGGCCAGTTCGCGTCCCGTGATGGTCCGGGGCACGACGCCGACACCGGTCCACGCCACCTCGACGTCCTCGCCCAGGGCGGCCGCCAGCGCCCGCCGGTACGCGGTGGTGCCGTCCTCGTAGTACTCGGTCGGCATCACCGACAGGGCGGCGGAACCGGGGTGCCGCTCCGCCAGGTGCCGGGCCACGGCGTCGGCCACCCGGGCCTGGGCCCGCGCCGCCGCCCCGGGACCGGAACCGAACCGGTCGGCGTCCGCCTCGCAGTGCCACTCGCTGTAGCTGACGTCCTGGAACTGGAGCTGGAAGGCGCGGAAGCCCAGCGCCCACATCGCGTCGAGCTTGCGCGTCAGTGCCCGCAGGTCGGCGTCCGACGCGAAGCACATCGCCTGGCCCGGCGCGACCGCCCAGCCGAGCGTGACGTGGTTGCGGCGCGCCCGCTCGGCCAGCTCCCGGAACTCGGCACGCCGCCCGGCCGGGTACGGCTCCCTCCAGCGGGCCTGCCGGTAGAGGTCGTCGCCGGGGGCGTACAGGTAACGGTTCTGCTTGGTGCGGCCCATGAAGTCCAGCTGGGCCAGACGCTGCCCGTGCGTCCACGGGGTGCCGTAGAAGCCCTCGGTGACGCCGCGCACGGCGGTACCGGGCCAGTCGCGCACGTCCACGGCCCGGATCGTCCCGTCCGGCCGCAGGAGCTGACGCAGCGTCTGGACGGCGTGGAACAGGCCCTCCCCGTCGGCTCCGGTGAGGGAGACGGCGCCCTGGCCGGCTGTCAGCCGGTATCCGCCGGCGGGCAGGGCGTGCCGGGGATCCCCGTGCGGGGCGTCCGTCCGGGCGCGTACGACCAGGGCGCCCGGCCGCGCGGAGGATGTGACGCGGCGCGCCCCGGCCTGCCGCAGCAGCTCGCGCAGGGCGTCGACGGCGTACGGGTCGGCCGTCGCGTCGGCGAGCAGCGCGACCTCGTCGGTGACCGCCACGGGGGCGCCGTTCGCACGCAGGGACTGCGGGCGCGGCCAGACGGAGGCGTCGGCCCCGGCCGTGTCGGTCGCCTCGGTGCGACTGCCGGCCGTGCCGGGGACGGGCGGGGCCGCCACCGCGGCGGGAGCGGTGCCCAGGGTTCCGGCGACGACGGCGAACGCGAGAGCTGCTGCCCTCTTCCCGCGCCGCGGCTGCACAGGCCCCCTCCTGATGGCTCGACGTCCGTGTCCGACTCGTTATCTTCAGGGATCGAGCCCACCATCTGCCCGGGGAACATGTCAACGACTGTGGCCGTTGTGACTGAATTGCCGGAATCCGGGGAGAGGAGATGGGGACGGATTGTGACCAGAACTACGTTGTCGGTCGTGGGGCGTCTGCCGTCGCGCCCGCTGGGTAGGGCTGCGATAGCCCACCGAAGCCCAACCCGACCAGGAGGCCCCCGTGGCTGTATCGGCCCACCTTCCGCTCCAGGCCCCGTCCAAACGCAGGGCGGACCTGTCCGCCCAGCCCGACACCCCTCACTTCTGCGTCTTCAGCGCCGAGGGCGCCTGCGTGGAGGCCCCGCTGACCAGTGAGCCGCCCCTGCCCGACGCCGAACCCCTCACCAGCGAGCCGCCGCTCTCCGACGCCGCGCCGCTCACCAGCGAGCCCTCGGCGGTGATCCCGGACTTCACGAGGCCCTGATGACCACGCCCCGGCCGGCCGAACCCCCCTCCGAGGACCTGACCCGTCTCGCCAGCCTGCACGGCGTCGCCACCTCCTACAGCCCGTCCCCGGACCGCACGGTCGCGGCCTCGGCCACCGCCGTCACCCTGACCCTGGCTGCCCTCGGCGTCGACGCGAGCACCCCGCAGGCCGTGCGTGCCGCGCTCGCCGCCCGCGAGCGGGAACTGGGTGAGCGGCTGCTGCCCCCGACCGTCGTCGGCTGGAGCGCAAGCACCCCGGCCGCGCTGGCCGCCCTGCCCGACGGCACCCGGCTGCGGATCGAGACCGAGCAGGGCGAGACACGCGCCTTTGCCGGACAACTCCCGCCCGGGGTCCACCGGTTGACCGCCACGGCCCCCGACGGCCGCAGCGCCCGCGCCCATCTGGTCGTCGCCCCGCCCCGGCTGCCCGCACCCGCCGGCCGCTCCTACGGACTCCTCGTCCAGCTCTACTCCCTCCTCTCCCGCCGCTCCTGGGGCATGGGCGACCTCGGTGACCTCGGGGAACTCGCCGCCTGGGCCGGGCGGGCACTCGGCGCCGGGTTCGTCCAGGTCAACCCGCTGCACGCGGCCGTACCCGGCGCCCCCACCGACCCCTCCCCCTACCGACCCTCCTCGCGCCGCTTCCCCGACCCGATCCACCTGCGCGTGGAGGAGATCCCGGAGTACGCCTACGCCGAGGACCGCGAGCGGCTGGACGCGCTGCTGGAGAGAGCCGGCCGGCTGCGCGAGGCCGTGCTGGACAAGGGCGCTCTGATCGACCGGGACGCGGTGTGGGAGCTCAAGCGGCAGGCGCTGGAACTGGTGCTCCAGGTGCCGCTGGGACCCGGCAGACGCGCCGCCTACTGCGACTTCCTCGCCGAGCACGGCCAGGCCCTGGAGGACCACGCCACCTGGTGCGCGCTCGCCGAGGTGCACGGGCCGGACTGGCACCGGTGGCCGACCGGCCTGCGCGACCCGCGCTCGGCGGACACCGCCCGCGCCCGCGCCGGCCTGATGGACCGGATCGACTTCTGGTCGCGGCTCGCCTGGCTCACCGACGCCCAGCTCACCGCCGCCCAGGGCGCGGCACGCGAGGCCGGGATGCCGGTCGGGATCGTGCACGACCTCGCGGTCGGGGTGCATCCCGCGGGCGCCGACGCCTGGGCGCAACAGCGGTACTTCGCCGCCGGGATGTCGGTGGGCGCACCACCGGACGCCTTCAACGCGCGCGGCCAGGACTGGGGGCTGCCGCCCTGGCGCCCCGACCGGCTCGCCGAGTCCGGCTACGCCCCCTTCCGCGACCTCCTGCGCGCCCTGTTCCGCTACGCCGGAGCCCTGCGCATCGACCACGTGATGGGCCTGTTCCGGCTGTGGTGGGTGCCGCAGGGCCATCCGCCGACGGAGGGCACCTACGTCCGTTACGACGCCGAGGCCATGCTCGCCGTCCTCGTCCTGGAGGCCTCCCGGGCCGGGGCGCTGGTCATCGGGGAGGACCTGGGCACGGTCGAACCGGGCGTGCGCGAGGCGCTGCGCGAGCGCGGGGTCCTCGGCACGTCGGTGCTGTGGTTCGAGCGGGACTGGGAGGGCGACGGGCAGCCCCTGCCCCCCGACCGCTGGCGCGCCGACTGCCTGGCCACCGCCACCACTCACGACCTGCCGCCCACCGCGGCCCGGCTCACCGGCGAACACGTCGACCTGCGCGACGGCCTGGGCCTGCTGACCCGCCCGCTGGAGGAGGAACGGGCCGAGGCCGCCGCGGACACGGCGCAGTGGCTGGCCGTGCTCACCCGGCTCGGCCTGCTCCAGGGCGCGGGCGGCACCGACGTCTCCTCCGAGGAGGCCGAGATCCAGGCCGTGCACCGCTTCCTGCTGCGCACCCCGGCCCGCATGATCGGCGTCTGGCTCCCGGACGGCGTCGGCGACCGCCGCCCGCAGAACCTGCCGGGCACGTGGGACCAGTACCCGAACTGGCGTCTGCCGGTCGCCGACGCGGAGGGCCGGCCGGTGACGCTGGAGGAGCTGGCGGCGTCGCCCAGGCTGCACGCGCTGGTGGAAGTGCTGCGCTCCGCTGGCGGGCGGCGCGGCACCGGCACGTCCGGCGCCTGATCAAGGGGCCCGGGCGGAACCTGAGGGCGAGGCCCGTTCCCGGCCGAAGCGGGGTTTGGGAGGGGCAGCCCCCAGTGGCCCCAGCGGTCTCGCCCACGACACCGGGCGCCCTGGGGCACCCCCGGGCGCGCACCCCCACCCGGCGTTGATACTTTTGGCACCGTGGACAAGAAGAACGCCCTGCGCGCCGGCGCCCTGGCCGCCGGTACGACGCTGATGATGCTGCTCATGTCGTCCCCCGCGCTCGCGCTGACCCGCGACGACGGCGACGACCCCGGCCCGGGCCTGAGCGTCATCGAGACGCTGGGTCTGTTCGTCGTGGCCCCGCTCGTGCTCTTCGCGGTCATCGCGGGCCTGGTGATGGTCGGGGACAGGTCGCACAAGAAGAAGGACGTGACCAGCTCCAACATCAGGACCGAGGCCGACGCCAAGGCCTGACCGGGGCCTGGCGGCCTGACGCGGGGCCCGCTGCGGGTCCGCACGGTTTTTCGAGGGCGCCGTCCGGGGCGTACGTACGCACACGGCCATGCGTACGGCCCGGACGGCGCCCTTGCCTGTTTTGGCGCCCTCGCGCTGCTCGCCTTCGACGCCTTCGCCTGTTCCGGCACTCAGGGAGGTGTTCCGGAGCTCGGGATGTGTTCCGGAGCCCCGAGGCGCAGCGCCGTGCTCACGGATGCGGCGCCGTCAGATAGCGCTGCACCGTCGGGGCCAGCCACGCCACGATCTCCTCGCGGGTCAGCGCGACGGCGGGCGGGAAGCGCAGGACGTACCGGGTGAGCGCCATCCCGAGCAGTTGCGTGGCGCTGAGCGCGGCCCGTGCCGGGGCCTGTTCGGGGTCCGGGCACACCTGCCGGGCGACCGGCATCAGCTGGTCCCGGAAGATGCCCTGCATGCGCTCGGCCCCGGCCTGGTTGGCGGCGCCGACCCGGAGCAGGGCCGTGAGCACCTCGTTCTCCTCCCACATGGCGAGGAAGTGCGTGACCGCGGTCCGGCCGACCTCGTCCCTGGGCACCGCGCTCAGGTCGGGCAGCTGCAGATCGACGGCGACGGCGGACGCGAACAGGCCCTCCTTGCTGCCGAAGTAGCGCATCACCATCGACGGGTCGATCCGGGCGTCCTTGGCGATGGCGCGGATGGTGGCCCGCTCGTAGCCGTCGGCCGCGAAACGCTCGCGGGCGGCGTGGAGGATGGCGGCACGGGTGGTGTCGGAGCGGCGCGCGGGAGCGCTGGCCCTGTCGGTTGACGGGGTGGCGGATGTGCTGAGGGGCGTGCTGTCGGGCATGCCGACGAGCGTAGGCCAACGAGCGTTGGCCAACAACTGTTGACGCAGCCCTCCCTCGCCTTTACGTTGGTCAACGAGTGGTGGCCAACGGGTGTTGGCAAACATTCGTTGGCAGGCGCGCGTCGGCCGAGGGTGGTCGGCCCACGGAGGTCGGCGAACGGCTGTAGGCCAACACATGCAGGCGAACAGCTGTTGTTGACCTCCCGGACGCCACCACCCGTTGGCACCGGTGGCACCGCCCGTTGACCACACCCGTTCGCCCAGCAGCGCAGATCCCCGTACGTTGGCCCCAGGGAGGCCCTGATGAACGGCACCGCCCGCTCCGTGATCGTCGTCGGCTCCGGCCCCACCGGTCTGCTCCTGGCCGGCGACCTCGCCACCGCCGGCGTCCCCGTCACCGTCGTCGAGAAGCGCCCGCACCAGGTCAGCAACCTCTCCCGCGCCTTCGTCCTGCACGCCCGCACCCTGGAGCAGCTGGACGCCCGGGGCCTGGCCGGGGAACTGGAGCGCGTGGGCCGGCGACTCGACCGGTTCCGCCTCTACGGCCGTCTCTCCCTCGACCTGTCCTCGCTCCCCTCCCGCTTCCCGCACATCCTCGTCCTGCCGCAGTACGAGGTGGAGAAGGTCCTGGAGCGGTGGGCGTCCGAGGCCGGGGCGGAGTTCCGGTACGAGAGCGAGGTGACCGGGCTGACGCAGGACGACGAGGGCGTGACCGTCGAGGTCCGCGGGCCCGGCGAGGGCGCGCGGTCGCTGCGCGCGGCGTACGTCGTCGGGGCCGACGGGATGCGCAGCACCGTGCGCGACGCGGTGGGGCTGCCGTTCCCCGGGCGCTCGGTGATCCGGTCCGTGATGCTCGCCGACGTCCGGGTGGCCGAGGAGCCCGGCGAGCTGCTCACCTTCAACGCCGTCGGCGACGCCTTCGCCTTCCTCGTGCCCTTCGGTGACGGCTACCACCGGGTGATCTGCTGGGACCGCCGGCGTGAGCTCCCCGACGACGCGCCCCTCGGGCTCGACGAGATCAAGGAGGCCACCCGGCGTGCCCTCGGCCGTGACTTCGGCATGCACGACCCGCGCTGGATGTCCCGGTTCCACAGCGACGAGCGGCAGGCCCCCGCCTACCGGTCGGGCCGGGTCTTCCTCGCCGGGGACGCCGCGCACGTCCACACCCCGGCCGGCGCCCAGGGAATGAACACCGGCCTGCAGGACGCGGCCAACCTCAGCTGGAAACTGGCCGCCGTCGTGCGGGGGCACGCGGGCGACGGCCTCCTCGACACCTACCAGGCCGAACGTCACCCCGTCGGCAGGACGGTGCTGCTCAGCAGCGGCGGCATCGTGCGCGCCGCCATGGCCAAGCGGCCCTGGACGATCGCCCTGCGCACCGCCGTCGCCACCCTCGTCGACACCGTCGGCCCGGCGCAGCGCAGGGCGCTCGGTCAGGTCACGGGCATCGGCTACCGGTACGCCAGGCCCCGGGGCTCCCACCGCTTCACCGGCCTGCGCGCCCCCGACGTCGCCCTGGCCGGCGGGGGCCGGCTGTACGAGTCCCTGCGCGGCGGCCGGTTCGTGCTGATCACCCCGGGCCCGGAGGGGATGGGCACGGGCGCCGAGCGCAAGGACCGGCTGGCCGTGGAACGCTGGGCGAGCGACCGTCGTACGAGCGTGCTGGTGCGGCCGGACGGGTACGTGGCGTGGGCGGCCGACGCGCCGGACGCGCGGGCGATCGAGACGGCGCTGGCCACGCACGTGGGCTGAGGCGGCGGGGCGCCTCGGCGCCGCCGGCTACCTCTCGGTGGCGAACAGCAACTCGCGCAGCAGGCCGGCCAGGTGGCCGGCCTGCTCGTCGTCCAGGGCCGACAGTGCCTCCGTCTGCGCGGCCAGGCCGGCGCCGACCGCCTCGTCGATCAGGTCCAGGCCCTTCCGGGTGAGCGTGACCTGCAGGCCGCGGCGGTCGTGGGGGTCGGGGGAGCGGCGCAGGAGCTGCGCGCGTTCCAGTTTGTCGAGGCGGCCGGTCATGCCGCCGGTGGTGAGCATCAGGGTGGCCGAGAGCTGGCGGGGCGAGAGCGTGTAGGGCTCGCCGGAGCGGCGCAGGGTCGCCAGGACGTCGAACTCGCCCCGCGAGATGCCGTACTTCGCGTACGCCCTGTCCATCCGGTCGCCCATCGCGCGTGAGAGCCGGTAGATGCGGCCGAAGACCTCCATCGCGGCGGTGTCCAGGTCGGGCCGGACCGCCGCCCACTGGTCGATGATCGCGTCGACGGGGTCCTTGCGCTGCTCGGGGCGTTCGCTCATGGCACGAGTATCCGCCGCGCCTCGGTCGCCTGCAAGAAAGTAGCTTGACGAAAAGTTGCTTAGTACTAAGCTACTTTCCATTGACCCCTTCGAAGGGTGCGACCCATGCCTCCCACGGCCGCGAACCGCGCCACACTCATCGCCGTCACCGCCCTCGCCCCGATCTCCTGGGGCACCACCTACGCCGTCACCACCGAGCTCCTCCCGGCCGACCGCCCGCTGTTCACCGGGCTCGTGCGCGCCCTGCCCGCCGGTCTGTTGCTCCTCGCCCTCGCCCGGGTGCTGCCGCGCGGCGCCTGGTGGGGCAAGGCGGCGGTCCTCGGCGCGCTGAACATCGGCGCCTTCTTCCCGCTGCTGTTCCTCTCCGCGTACCGGCTGCCCGGCGGCATGGCGGCGGTCGTCGGCTCGGTGGGGCCGCTGCTCGTGGCCGCACTGTCGGCGCTGCTGCTCGGACAGCGACCGACGGCCCGCACGCTGATCACCGGGGTCGTGGCGGCCTTCGGGGTCAGCCTCGTCGTCCTGAAGGCGGCCGGGGCGCTGGACACGCTCGGTGTGCTGGCGGCCCTCGCCTCCACCGCCTCCATGTCGACCGGCACGGTGCTGACCAAGAAGTGGGGGCGTCCCGAGGGGGTCGGCCCGCTGGCCCTCACGGGCTGGCAGCTGACCGCCGGCGGCCTGCTCATCGCCCCGCTCGCCTTCCTCGTCGAGGGGGCCCCGCCCGCGCTGGACGGCCGGGCGGTCGGCGGTTACCTCTACCTCGCCCTCGCCAACACGGCGGTGGCGTACTGGCTCTGGTTCCGCGGCATCGGGCGGCTCACCGCCACCCAGGTCACCTTCCTCGGCCCGCTGTCACCGCTGACGGCCGCGATCGTCGGCTGGGCCGCCCTCGGGCAGGCGCTGACCCCGGTGCAGGTCGCGGGCATGGTGCTGGCGTTCGGGGCGACGGTGGCGGGGCAGATCGCGCCGCGGCACGGGGGCGGAGAAGGGCCGCGCGGCGGGCAGACCCCCCGGGACGTCGCGGGACACGGCGGCCGGGCGCGGCGGTCGTCCGGGGCGATGGCGGGCCAGACCTCCTTACCCGCGCGATGACGCGTACGTACGCAGGGGCGCCCGGTTCCGGCACCGGGCGCCCCTCGTCGTCGTACGGTCGGTTACTCCGCGGAGGCCGCCGAGGCCGTCGCGTCCGCGCGCTGCGCCCGCAACGCGCGCTCCACGCCCGCCCGGGACTCCGACACGAGCCGCCGCAGGGCCGCGTTGGGCTCGGCGGAGGACAGCCAGGCGTCCGTCTTGTCCAGCGTCTCCTGGGAGACCTGGACGGCCGGGTACAGGCCGACCGCGATCTGCTGGGCCATCTCGTGCGAGCGGGACTCCCAGATGTCCTTGACCACCTCGAAGTACCGGTCCGTGTACGGCGCCAGCAGTTCGCGCTGGTCGGTCTGGACGAAGCCGGAGATCACCGCCTCCTGGACGGCGTTCGGGAGCTTGTCGGACTCGACGACCGACGCCCAGGCCTCCGCCTTGGCCTCCGGGGTCGGGCGCGCGGCCCGGGCGGTCGCCGCGTGACGCTCGCCCGCCGCCGTCCTGTCCCGCTCGTACTCGCCCGCGATCTCCGCCTCGTCGAAGCGGCCCACGGCCGCGAGCCGCTGCACGAACGCCCAGCGCAGCTCCGTGTCGACGGCCAGCCCCTCGATGGTCTGCGAACCGTCCAGCAGACCCTCCAGCAGGTCCAGCTGCTCCGGTGTGCGCGCCGTCGCCGCGAACGCCCGCGCCCACGCCAGCTGGTGGTCGCCGCCCGGCTCGGCGGACCGCAGATGGGCCAGCGTCGCCTCGGTCCAGCGGGCCAGCAGCGTCTCGCGCGCGGCCGGGTCGGCGTACAGGTCGATCGCCAGCTTCACCTGGCGGTGCAGCGACTGCACGACACCGATGTCGGACTCCTTGCCGATGCCGGACAGCACCAGGGAGAGGTAGTCGCGGGTGGCGAGCTCCGCGTCCCGGGTCATGTCCCAGGCCGACGCCCAGCACAGCGCGCGCGGCAGCGAGGCCTCGAAGTCCCCGAGGTGCTCGGTGACGACCTTCAGCGACGCCTCGTCCAGGCGGACCTTCGCGTACGACAGGTCGTCGTCGTTGAGCAGCACCACGGCCGGGCGGCGCTTGCCCACCAGCTGCGGTACGGCGGTCAGTTCGCCGTCGATGTCCAGCTCGACGCGCTCCTCGCGCACCAGCTTGCCGTTCGCGTCGTCCAGCTCGTAGAGGCCGACCGCGATGCGGTGCGGGCGCAGCGTCGGCTCCCCCTTGGCGCCGGCGGGCAGCGCCGGGGCCTCCTGCCGGATCGCGAAGGAGGTGACGACCCCGTCGGCGTCCGTCTCGATCTCCGGGCGCAGCACGTTGATGCCCGCCGTCTCCAGCCACTTCCTCGACCAGGTCTTCAGGTCGCGGCCGGAGGTCTCCTCCAGCGCGCCCAGCAGGTCGGACAGGCGCGTGTTGCCGTACGCGTGGCGCTTGAAGTACGCCTGCACGCCCCGGAAGAACTCGTCCTCACCGACGTAGGCGACGAGCTGCTTCAGCACGGAGGCGCCCTTGGCGTACGTGATGCCGTCGAAGTTGACGAGCACGTCGTCCAGGTCGCGGATGTCCGCCATGATCGGGTGCGTGGACGGCAGCTGGTCCTGCCGGTACGCCCACGTCTTCATGGAGTTGGCGAACGTCGTCCACGAGTGGGGCCACTTCGAGCCCGGCGCGGCGGCCTGGCAGGCGATCGAGGTGTACGTGGCGAACGACTCGTTCAGCCACAGGTCGTTCCACCACTCCATGGTGACCAGGTCGCCGAACCACATGTGGGCCAGCTCGTGCAGGATGGTCTCGGCGCGCACCTCGTACGCCGCGTCCGTCACCTTCGAGCGGAACACGTACTGGTCGCGGATGGTCACCGCGCCCGCGTTCTCCATCGCGCCCGCGTTGAACTCCGGCACGAACAACTGGTCGTACTTCTCGAAGGGGTACGCGTAGTCGAACTTCTCCTGGAACCACGCGAAGCCCTGCCGGGTCACCTCGAAGATCGCGTCGGAGTCGAGGTACTCGGCGAGCGACGGACGGCAGTAGATGCCCAGCGGCACGCTCTGCCCGTCCTTCTCGTACACGCTGTGCACCGAGTGGTACGGGCCGACGATCAGGGCCGTGATGTACGTCGAGATGCGCGGCGTCGGCTCGAAGACCCAGACGTTGTCCTGGGGCTCGGGGGTGGGCGAGTTGGAGACGACGGTCCAGCCCTCGGGCGCCTTCACGGTGAACTGGAAGGTGGCCTTGAGGTCCGGCTGCTCGAAGCTCGCGAACACCCGGCGGGCGTCCGGCACCTCGAACTGTGTGTAGAGGTAGGCCTGATTGTCGACCGGGTCGACGAACCGGTGCAGACCCTCGCCCGTGTTGGTGTACGCGCAGTCGGCGGTCACCCGGAGGATGTTGCGGCCCCGGAGCAGGCCGGGCAGGGCGATGCGGGAGTCCTTGAAGACCTCGGCGGGGTCGAGGGAGTCCCCGTTGAGGACCACCTCGTGGACGGTCGGGGCCACCAGGTCGATGAAGGACTCGGCACCGTTCTCGGCGGCGACGTCGAAGCGCACCGTGGTCACGGACCGGTAGGTGCCGCCCTCCTGCGCGCCGGAGAGGTCGAGATCGATCTCGTACGAGTCAACGGTGAGCAGCTTCGCCCGCTGCTGCGCCTCTTCGCGAGTCAGGTTTGTGCCAGGCACGCGGTCATCTCCTCGGTACACCTCGTATGTGTCGGTCTGGTCATCCTTCCATGCGCATCGCCTGATCCGGGCTGGTCCGCGTCCCACCCCGGGCAACGGGAGGGGAAACCCTCGGCCGGGTGACCGTCACCCGCCCTGTCGGTGTCTGTACGGCGACCGTGCCTGACGACGCGTGCGCCGCCGCCATGCCCGTGGTCGGCGCGTGCGCCGCTGCCGGGCCTGCCGGCGCGAGTGGTGCGGCTGTCCTCGCTGGCGCGTGTGCTGCTGCTGCGCCTGTCGGCTCGTGTGGTGCGGCTGTCCTCGGCGGCGGCGCGCCGCCGCCGTGCTTGCCGGCGCGCGTGCTGCTGCGGTGCCCACTGGCGCAAGGTGGTAGCGCTGTCTGCGTCGGCGCGCGTGCTGCCGGCGTGGGCGCAGGTGCCTGCGCCGCCGCTGTCCTCACTGACGCACTGCCGCCGTACTCACGGCGCGTCAGCCCGGGGAGCCGAACCACGAGAGCCTCGGCCGGCCCCGACGCTCCGCCGCCCGCGCCGAGCCGTCGAGCATGACGCTCTGCCGCCCGTGCTGGTCTGCCGCCCGCGCCGGTTAGCCGCCCGCGGCGCTCCACCGAGTGTGTCGCTCCACCCCCGCGACGCCCGGCGTCGGCGCGAGTCGGTGCTTCTCGCGTTGCCGGGGGCGGTCGTTCGGTCGGCGCGGGCAACGCGACGTCCGGAATCCGCCGGTCCATGCGAGCGGTGGGCGTGAGCCTGGGACGCATGACCGCATACATCGCACGACCCATCCCCGGTCCGGTCCTCGAAGAGCTCCGGACGGCCGACGACTCGGGCCGGCCGGTGGTGCCCGTCGTCGACGACGAGGTCGGCGCCCCGTTGCGCTGCTGTCTGCGCCGCAGTGAGCCCGGCGAGCGGATCGCGCTCGTCTCCTACGCGCCCCTGCGCCGCTGGGCGGCCGAGACGGGCGCCGACCCGGGCGCGTACGACGAGCAGGGCCCCGTCTTCGTCCACGCCGAGGAGTGCGCGGGTCCCGAGGGAGAGGAGCTGCCCTTCACCCACGCCCACCGCACGGTGCGCCGCTACTCCGCCGACGGGCGCATCATGGGCGGACGGCTGGTCGAGGACGCCGCCGGGTTCGAGGCGGCCTTCGACGAGGCCTTCGCCGGTCCCGCGGTCGCCCTCGTGCACGTCCGGGCGGTGGAGTACGGCTGCTTCCTGTACGAGGTGCGCAGGCCCTGACGGGCGCGGACTCAGCCGACCACCCCGACGTGCCATGCGCCGTCGGCCTCGATGCGCAGCACTCCGGGGACCCGTACCGGGGCCAGTACGTCGATGCGGCCGACCTCGTTGACGAGGAGGTCCTCGTCGTCCTCCGGGCGGTCGGGGCCGGGGGAGAGGACGTAGTGCCAGACGGCGAAGTTGCTCTCGCCCCGGTGCGCGAAGGACAGCACGGCCGCAGGACCCTCGTACACCAGCAGGTCGGGGCCCCGGCCGGGGAGGCCGTGCACCAGGCGCCGGGCGCGGGCGAGCGGCAGCACCCGCAGCGTCCAGGGCGTGTCGGCGCACACCAGCAGGGACAGCGGGCGGTCCGCCGGGACGGCGGCCACCGTACGGCCGTGCACCTCGTCCTCGTACGCGGACAGCAGGTCCCGGTCGCCGCGGCCGTGGGCGTCGCAGGAGTCGATGTGGACCGAGATGCTGTTCCGGCACTCGATCTCGACGACCACCCGGGCGCCGGGCGGCAGGTCAGGCGGGCAGGTGACACGCTGCCGGCCCGAACCGCGGTGCTCGAAGGGCGGGAACGAGGGGGCCTGCCCGACGGTGGACGGATGGGCCGCCGTCGGCCGGTGACCGGCCTCGACCACCGTGCCGCAGGGGTCCGTCGCCCGCCCGGCCGGTCCCGAGCGGTGGTGCCGGCCGTACGCGCGGAACGTCCAGCCGCCGTCCCCGCGGCGGAACTCGCCGATCACGCGGGCCGTCTCCCTGGCCCTGTCACCGAGCGTGAAGGACACCAGCGCCTGACCGGTCGGCAGATCGACCCGGACGTCCAGCGGCGGTAACTGCCCAAACGTTTCCGCAGCGACGGAGGCGGCGACCACCACGACCCGGCCCACACCGGGCTCGACGGCGGCGAGATCCAGCCACAGCCGGTCCGAGCCCGTGCCGCCCGCCTCCTGGTCCGTGCCGAGGTGGCGCACGGTCCCCGACGGATGCGCGGGCCGGTGGCGGAAGACGAGGTCGGCGCCCGAACGGACCCGGCCCGCCGTGTCGAGCAGCAGGGCGAAGACGTCCACGTCCGGGACTCCGGGCCCCTGGCGCCAGGCCACGGCCACCCGGAGGGGCGCTGAGGGCACGGGCAGGCCGCCGCCGTTCACCATCTGCGTCATGGCGAGATCTTCACACGGACGCCACAGGCCGCGGGCCGGATTCGTACAGTCCGGAAACAGTTCCATACGGTCCGGAAACAGTCGGAGAAACGTTCGGGGCGGTCACCTCGGCGAAGGTGACCGCCCCGACAGCCGACGTCCTACTGCGCGGCGAGCTCCGCCGCCACCAGCTCCGCGATCTGCACGGCGTTCAGGGCCGCGCCCTTGCGGAGGTTGTCGTTGGAGAGGAACAGCGCCAGGCCGTTGTCCACCGTCTCGTCCCGGCGGATGCGGCCGACGTACGAGGGGTCCTTGCCGGCCGCCTGGAGCGGGGTCGGGATGTCGGTGAGGACGACACCGGGCGCGTCGGACAGCAGTTCGGTCGCGCGCTCCGGGCTGATCGGGCGGGCGAAGCGGGCGTTGACCTGGAGGGAGTGACCGGAGAAGACCGGGACACGTACACAGGTGCCGGACACCTTCAGCTCCGGGATCTCCAGGATCTTGCGGGACTCGTTGCGCAGCTTCTGCTCCTCGTCGGTCTCGTTCAGACCGTCGTCGACGAGGTTGCCCGCGAAGGGCAGCACGTTGAAGGCGATGGGGCGCTTGTAGACGCCGGGCTCGGGGAAGTCGACGGCTTCGCCGTCGTGGGTGAGCTTGTCGGCGTCGGCGATCACCTTCTGCGTCTGGCCGTGCAGCTCGGCGACGCCCGCGAGGCCGGAGCCGGACACCGCCTGGTACGTGGCCACGACCAGGGCTTCGAGGCCGGCCTCCTCGTGCAGCGGCTTCAAGACCGGCATCGCGGCCATCGTGGTGCAGTTCGGGTTGGCGATGATGCCCTTGGGGCGGTTCGCGATCGCGTGCGGGTTCACCTCGGAGACGACCAGCGGGACCTCGGGGTCCTTGCGCCAGGCGGAGGAGTTGTCGATCACCACGGCGCCCTGCGAGGCGACCTTCTCGGCCAGCGCCCGGGAGGTGGCGCCGCCCGCCGAGAACAGCACGATGTCCAGGCCGGAATAGTCGGCGGTGGAGGCGTCCTCCACCGTCACGCCGTCCAGGACCGTCCCCGCCGAGCGCGCGGAGGCGAACAGGCGCAGCTCCTCGACCGGGAAGTTCCGCTCCGTGAGGATCCTGCGCATGACCGTGCCGACCTGTCCGGTGGCTCCGACGATTCCGACCCTCACGGCGACTCCCTCTCTGTCCTTGCTGTGTCTGTGCTGCTCGACCGAGGCTTTTCCATCATGCGGCCGACCACGGCCCGCCTGTCCAATTTTTTGGGCGGGGTGCCCGGGGAATGGGACGGCCCGCCCCGGCCGACGGTTGCGGACGTCCGGCGTCCGCTCCGCTGAGCTGCAGGAATTGCACCCACGCGGGGCTCCGCACCGCAAGCTCGCCTGCCCGGTGTGCAGCCCGCCACACGGCGGTGTGACGTACACCTCTGTTTCGGCCGGAGAGCCGTCCGAACGAATCGGCCCGTCGCGGCGTCGTAGGAGAAACACGGTGAGGGGGGTGGCTTGTGCTGCGGGGAAGGACCCGGCGCGGCGGCGGAGCGTACGCCGGGGCGGGCGACGATCCGCTGGACGCGGCCCAGGAACGCCGGGTGCGGGCGGTGCTCGCGCTGGGCGGGGTGCCGCAGGCGGACCTGCCGGACGGGGTACAGCAGGTCCGCCTGCGGCTGCTGGAGCGTGCCGCGCGCGGGCAGGAGGCGCCGCGGGACCTCTCGGCGTGGGCGGCGGTCGTCGCCTCCAACCTCGCCATGGACTGGCACCGGGCCAAACGCCGCCGGGACCGGCTCGGGGAGCGGCTGGCCTCCCTGCGGCAGCCCGAGCACGTCCCCTCCGGCGAGGACACCCGCCTGCTCTCCCTCGCCGTCGCCCAGGGCCTGGACGAGCTGCCCGACGCCCAGCGCCAGGTCGTCGTCCTGCGCTTCTACGCGGACCTGCCGGTGCGCTCCATCGCCGAGCAGCTGGGCGTCCCGGAGGGCACGGTCAAGAGCCGGCTGCACACGGCGGTACGGGCCCTGCGCGCCCGCCTGCACGAGGACGAGGTGGTGTGACGTGACCGCCCGCGAGGACGACCGGCGCGAGGCCGGGCCCGACGGTGACGCGCGCGAAGGTGCGACCTACGACGGTGCCGTGTACGGCGGCATGGACGCGCTGATGGCGGCGCTCACGGACGATCCCCTGCCGCCGGAAGCCCTGCGGGACCCGGACTTCCTCGCCGCCCGCCGCGCCGCCGCCGCGGATGTCGCCCTGCTGAGGAAGCAGTTGGGGCGGATCGGGGAGGCGCTGGCGGGCCGCGGCGAGATCGAGGCGGCGGCGGAGACGGCGACCGGTACCGGGGGAGAGACGGGCACCGGCGCCGTAGCCGGGGCGGGGAGCTCGCCCCCGCCGGGGCGAGACGAGGCCGCGCGGCCCCCGGCCGGGACGGGGCCCGCGCGGAAGACCGGCCCCGGGACGCCCTCCGCCACGCCGTTGAACAGCCGGCCCACGACGCCGTCAGCCGCGCCGCTGAACTCCCGGCCCACGCCGGACCCCGGCTCTGCGGCGGCCTCTGCCGCGCGGGTGGGGCCTGCGCCCGATGCGGGTGCCGAAGCCGGTGGCGGGGCGGCGCCCGTGTCGCCGGTGGGCCCGTCGCGGAGGCCGGACGGCCGGTCCGCGGACGCTACCGACGCGCCGGTGGGGTTCTCTGCGGGTGTCGAGTCCGGGGTGGGTTCGGATGCGCCGGTGGGGTTCTCTGCGGGTGTCGAGTCCGGGGTCGGCTCCCACGCGCCGGTGCGGTCGTCGACAGCGCCCGGTGCCGGGGCGGTGCCGTCGCTGTCCGGGCGGCGCAGGCGCCGGCCTGTCGGTGTCGTCCTCGGAGCGCTCGCCGCCGCCACGGCCGCCGCCGTGGTGGTCGGTATGGGCTGGCTCGTGGCCCAGGGCGGGGGCGTGGCCGGCACGACCTCGGCCGGTGACTCCTCCCAGGCCGGTGCCAAGGAGGCCGCCGGGCAGCTCTTCGGCAGTCCCCGTTACCTCGCCTGCGCCCGGGTCGTCGCCGAGGGCACCGTCGTCGCGGTGCGGCCGCTGCCCGGGGGCGAGCAGGACCGGGTGACCCTGCGGGTGACCCGGTCGTACCAGCCGCAGAAGGGTGCGGACGAGGTCACCTTCGTGCGGGAGGAGGGCGTCCACCCCCGGCTCCGCCGGGGTGACGAGGTCCTCGTCGGACTGCCGCGGCACGGATCCGTCCCGGACGCCCTGTTCCTCGGGGAGAAGGAGATCGCCCGCGAACGGGCCCTGCTCACCGCGTCCCTGCCCGAGTCCCGCACCCTCACCTGCTGAGGAACGGGGAAAGCAAGGGGCGGGCGCCGTACGGACGCCCGCCCCCAACGGTCCCGCCGGTGTTACGGCACGACCTTCTCGATCTTCACGCTGCCGACGCCCGCGACCGTGCCGCGCGCGTTGACCAGCTGGACCCGGCCGAAGAACTCACGGCCCTCGGGAGCGGCCGCCGTGGCGGTCACGCTGCCGGAGACCGTGGCCGACTCGCCCGTGCCGAGCTTCACCGGCGTGGCACCGTCGACGGTGACGCTGCCGAGCGTCGCCGCGAAGAACACGTCGCGATAGTTGTACGCCGTGGTGCCGGCCGGCACCGAGTAGCCGACGACCTCGACGGTGTAGGTACCGGCGGCCGGGGACCGGACGGAGACCGACTCCTCCGAGTCACCGTCCGCGGAGCTGCCGACCTCCTTGCCGGCGGCGTCGTACACGGCCAGGTCCAGGTCCGCCGCCGCGTCGGAGACACCGCCGATGACGACGTCCAGCGACTTGGCGCCCTCGGGCACCTCCACCGTGGTGGTCTGGGTCTCGCCCTGCTTGATGGACGGACGGGTCGTCTTCGCCG
Organism: Streptomyces bullii; assembly: GCF_042657145.1. NCBI lineage: Bacteria > Bacillati > Actinomycetota > Actinomycetes > Kitasatosporales > Streptomycetaceae > Streptomyces > Streptomyces bullii. The sequence goes on along the minus strand of NZ_JBHSNY010000001.1, from coordinate 512,102 downwards.
AGCCGAGCGGGCCGCCGACCAGCTTGCCGTCGAGGGCGGCGAAGGCGTTGGTGACCTTCCAGGAGGCGGTGGCCGGGGTGCCGACCTTCGCCTCGGGCACGGTCACGGTCTCCGGGTCGAAGGACGCGCCGAGGACGGCGACGTCCAGCTTGTACGGGTTGTCGAGCAGCGGCGACGTACGGCGCGACTCGACCTCGATCTCCCACACGCCCGGCTGCGGGCTCGCGTACGAACGCAGGTCGGGGCGGCAGGTGTTGGCGGGGTTGTTGTAGTTCGGGTAGCAGTTGATCGTCGACGTCGGGTCGGCCGGGACGCCGTACGGGTGGATGGCGATGAACCGGGTCTGGCTCTTGTCCTGCAGCCCGCTCAGCGCGACCTCCAGCGTCTTCGTGCCCTCGGGCACGGTGACGAAGTACGAGGTGGAGCTGTTGCGCTGCTGCGTGCCGGACGCCGAGAAGGTGTACTTCAGCGGCGCGGAGACGACCACGGTGTTGAGGATCTGCTTGTCGATGCCCTCGGTGCGCGGGTCGTCGACCTCCAGGATCGCGCTCTTGATGCCGGCGGACGGCGCCTTGGCGGCGATCTTCACGGTGACCGGCTTGTTCAGCGGCAGCGAGACCTCGTCGGAGCTCGCGATGCGGAAGGTGCCGCCGGCGTTGTTCTCCAGGTGCAGCTCGTGGCGCAGCGCCTTGTCCGGGCCGGAGGTGCGCGTGATGGTGACCTCGTAGGTCTTCTTCACACCGGCCTTCAGGCCGCCCTCACGGTCGTAGATGCCGGTGCCGTAGCCCGGGGTCTTCAGGAACTGGTCGATCGCGGTGTCGACCGGCGCCTTGACCGTGTAGCCGTGGGCGTCGGCGCCGTCCTTGATCGCGTCCCAGGCGTCCTCGATGTTGATGAGGCCCGCACCCTCCTCGTACGCCTGCACACCCTTGATGTGGTCGGCGGTCGAGGTCAGCGCCGTGCGCAGCTTCGCGGGCGGCAGGGCGATGCCCTTCTGCTTGGCGGCGGACAGCAGCAGCGCCGAGGCGCCCGCGGCCTGCGGGGAGGCCATCGAGGTGCCCTGGAGCATGCCGTAGCCGGCCGGCAGGGAGTAGCCCGCCTCGGCGACCGGGGCGCCCGGCAGCCAGGTCTGGATGGTGTTGATCGCGGCACCCGGCGCGACCAGCGTCGGCGTGAAGCCGCCGTCCTCACGCGGACCGCGCGAGGAGAACGGCATCAGCGCGTACTTCTTCTCCACGACGGAGCCGTAGTTGGCGGCCCAGGTCTCCTTGGAGACGGACGCGCCGACCGAGATGACCTTGTCGGCCAGGGACGGGTCGCCGATGGTGTTGGCGCCGGGGCCGGAGTTGCCCGCGGAGATCACCAGCTGCACGCCGTACTCGTCGATGAGGCGCGTGTACAGCTCGGCGCGCGCGTTGTTGCCGTCGTTCAGCGCCGGCAGGCCGCCGATGGACATGTTGACGATGTCGACGCCGCGCTTGGTGACGAGGTCGATCATGCCCTCGGTGAGCGCGACGTTGGTGCAACCGCCGGACCAGGTGCAGGCCCGGGAGGAGACGATCTTCGCGCCCGGGGCGGCGCCGTCCATCTTGCCGCCGAACAGGCCGTTGGCGGCGGTGATGCCGGCGACGTGCGTGCCGTGCTCGGACTCGATGACGCCGATGTTGACGAAGTCGGCCTTGGCGCCGGCCGCGTTGTAGACGACGTCCTTGCGGATCTCGACGACGAACGGCTGACGCTCGGCGACGTCGGTGGCGGGGTTGTCGGTGCCGAAGTACCCGACCTGGAAGCCGTCCTTGTACGGCTTCATCGGGGTGTCGTCACCGAAGTCGTGGTTGTCGTTGAGGTCGACGCGGACCGTGCCGGCCGCCGCGTCGTACAGGACGCCCCAGTCGTCGGTGGTGTCGCCGTCCCGGTTGGCGTCGCCCGCGGCGTCGCCGCCGGTGGTGTACGACTCCTTGAAGACGCTGACCCGGTAGGAGCCGGCCGGCGCCGTCCAGGTCTGGCCGCTGTGCGTGAACGTCGGCCCGGACACCGAGTCCAGCATCGGGCGCCAGGTGCGGTCGCCGTCGACCAGCGGGTCGGTCGCCGTCACCCAGTCGACGATCTTCCGCTCGCCGGTCGTGGTCTTCTGCAGCGCCGGGTGGCCCAGGTCCACGCCGGAGTCGAGGATGCCGATGGTGATGCCGCGGCCGTCCGCCCTCGGGTGGTCCTCGACGAAGTCGACGGCGCCCGTCTCGAAGGACGGGTTGTACGGGTTCTCGGCGGGCGTGTTCTTCCCCGGCGCCGGGTAGCCGGTGCTGCCGGTGGCGCCGGCGCCCTTGGCGGTGTCCGCGCTCGGTGCCGGGTCGTCCAGCGGGATCTCCTCGCGCAGGTCGATGCCGTGCACGGAGGAGAGCTTGGTGGCGGCGGCGATGGCCGCGTCCGCCTTGGCGGTGGGGACGGTGGCGCGGACGTATCCGAGCTGGTCGTAGGTCCGGCCCACCGAGCCGCCCTTGACCGCGTCCAGCTGCTCGGCGACCTGCTCGGTCTTCCCGGGCGCGGTCGCGATCATCATCGTGACGTTCTTCTCGCCCTCGGCCTTCGCCTCGGCGAGCAGGTCCGCGTCGTCCGAACCGAGTTTGTCGTGCGCGGACTTGACGTCCCCGTCGGCCGGGGCGGCGGCCGGGGCGTCGGCGGCGAAGGCCATCGGTATCGGCCCGGCCGCACTGAGCGCGGCGACGAGACCCGCGGCCACGGCGATGCGCGCCACGCGTCTCGCGCCCGGTATCGGGTCGCGCTGGGGGGTGAGGGTCATCGGCATCCCTTGTTGGTAAAGGAACGAGCGGTGAGCGACCGGGGCCGATCGGTCCTGGCCGCAACGGTCCGGGACGTGGCCCCGGACGATCGCTCAGCTTTACGCAAGGGGCGATTGTTTGGGGAGAGTTGGCCGAATCGAAATGGATGTATGGGGAAAACCCCCTATGCCCTTGGGGGAGATGAGCCCCGAAGCGGGCAAGTCGCCCACGGCTGCCGTAGCCGGGTAAAGCGCCGTCCTCGCCGTCAGGCGTCCTTGGTGCGCGCGTAGTGCCGGGACGCCTTGGCGCGGTTGCCGCAGGCCGCCATGGAGCACCAGCGGCGGGTGCCGTTGCGCGAGGTGTCGAAGAAGTGCAGGACGCACGCCTCGTGGGCGCAGGCGCGGATCCGGTCGGGCGCGGTGCTCAGCAGGTCCAGGTAGTCGCGGGCGGCGAGCCAGGCCGGCCCCCAGGAGTCGTCGTCGAACTCGGCCTCCTCGCCCGGCCCGTCGGCGGTGAGGGTGGCGCGGATGCGCCCGTGCGCGAGCACGGCGTCCACGGGCCCGGCGCCCTCCTCCAGGGACCCGTCCACGGCCCTGCGCAGGGCGTCCCGCGCCTGCAGGACGTGGCGCAGGGTCGTCGCGTCGGCGGTGAAGCGGCCGTCGAGCCCGTTGGTGCGCAGCCAGACCGCCAGCCCGTCGGTGTCCGTGAGCAGGTCCTGTGCGGCGCCCTCCCTCATCCACCGCGTGTTGAGCAGGTCGAGGGCGAGGGGTTCACCGGTGAGCGGACGCGGGTCCTGCGGGGCGGGCATGCGGACTCCCTTCGGGGCTAACCACTCAAGGGTACGTGACCGGTTGACTCGCCAGGGACCTAACCTCTAACGTGCATGACACCGGTTAGATTCGCAGACCTCCACATCCACCGACCGACCCTCCAGGAGCAGTCATGACCCTGCGCACCGGCCACATCGGCCTCAACGTCACCGACCTCGACCGCTCGCTCGCCTTCTACCGGGACGTGCTGGGCTTCGCGCTGATCGGCGAGGGCAAGGAGGAGGACAGGCGGTACGCGTTCCTCGGCGACGGCGATCACCTGCTGCTCACGCTCTGGCAGCAGGCGGGTGAGCCGTACGCCGCCGACCGCGCCGGGCTGCACCACCTCGCCTTCGCGGCGGACTCGCTGGACCGGGTCCGGGAGTACGAGACGGCCCTGCGTGCCTACGGCGTCGACTTCGCGTACGACGGTGTGGTCGCCCACCACGAGGGCGCGGCCTCCGGCGGCATCTTCTTCCACGACCCCGACGGCACCCGCCTGGAGATCTCGGTGCACAGCGGCGCGCAGGGGGCGCCGGCGCCCAGCCAGTCCGCTCCGACCTGCGGCTTCTTCTAATCGTGGGCGTCTACCACAGGGGCTCGCGCGCGGTGCAGGACCGGGTCGGCGTCCGCGCGGCCGCCGACCACGTCGGCCGCTCCATCGGCCAGGGCATCAAACCCGTGGCCGCGGCCTTCCTGGAACTCCAGCCCCTGCTGGTGGTCGGCGCCGCCGACCCGGCGACGGGCCGGGTGTGGGCCTCCGCGCTCACCGGCACACCCGGCTTCGTACGGGCCACGGGACCCCGGCAGATGTCGGTGACCGGCGGGACGCGGCCCACCGACCCGCTCGCCGCAGCCCTCACCACGCCGGGCACCTCCGTCGGCACGATCGCCCTGGACCCGCGCACCCGCCGCCGTATGCGCCTCAACGGCCGGCTCCGCCGCACGGCCCGGGGCTTCGCCGTCGAGGCGGACCAGGTGTTCTCCAACTGTCCCAAGTACCTCCAGAGGAGACACTCGTACGAGACCGTCGAGCGGACCCCCGGGCAGCCCGGCCGCGGCGGCGAACTGTCGGCGGCCCAGGCCGCGTTCGTCCGGGCCGCCGACACCTTCTTCGTCGCCTCCGTGCACGACGGCGGCGCCGACGCCAGCCACCGCGGCGGCAACCCCGGCTTCGTCCGCGTCGACTCCCCGCGTGAGCTGAGCTGGCGTGACTACGCGGGGAACGCCATGTTTCTCACCCTGGGCAACCTGGCGGCGGACCCGCGCGCGGGCCTGCTGTTCCTGGACTGGGCGACGGGCACGGCCCTTCAGCTCACCGGTGAGGCGCGCACGGAGTTCGGGGCGGACGGGGAGCGCCGGGTCCGCTTCACCGTCGAAGAGGTCGTCGAGACCCCGTCCGCCGTACCGCTGCGCTGGTCCCCGCCGGAGTTCTCGCCCGCCAACCCGGACCCGCCGGGCTGACGCACGGCTCACCTGCTGCCGCAGTACTCCGCCTCGATGACCGCCGCCGTGTCTCCGGACCAGTCGCCGTTGAAGTTGAAGGCCAGCGAGTGGCGGCCGTCCCGGGTCGTGACCGCGTCGGATATGGAGCCGTGGATGCCGCCGCCGTGGCCCCAGACGTTCACGCCGCAGCTGAGCCTGGTCCTTTGCAGGCCGAGACCGTAGGCGTTGTCCTTGTCCAGGGGCACCGTGTCCGTCATCTCGGCCAGCTGCTTGGCGGGCAGCAGACGGCCGCGGAACAGGGCCGTGTAGAACCGGTTGAGGTCGGACGAGTTGGAGATCATCTCGCCGGCCGCGTAGGCGAGCGACGGGTTGAGTCTCGTGACGTCGTACGTCGGGCCCGTCGTCGTCTCCGACAGCTTGGAGTAGGCGCGGCTGCTGGGCCGCGGGACGGTGACCCGCGTGCCCGGGACCGAGGTCGCGTCCAGGTCCAGCGGGGCGATGACGCGGCGGCGCACTTCCTCTCCGTACGGCCGGCCGGTGGCCTTCTCGATCACCAGACCGGCCAGGACGTAGTTGGTGTTGGAGTAGTTCCAGGACGTGCCCGGCTCGAAGTCCGGCTTGTGGGACATGGCGATCCCGACCAGGTCCTCGGGCGACAGCGTGTCGTAGCGGTGCTCGAAGAAGCCGTCCTTGAGGAAGTACCTGCGGCCGAAGTCCTCGTCCGCCGTGTAGTTGGAGATGCCGCTCGTGTGGTTCAGCAACTGGCGGAGGGTGATCCGGCTGCCGTCGTGGCCGTTGCCGCGCACCACTCCCGGCAGCCACTTCTCCACCGTGTCGTCCAGCGAGAGGCGCCCCTCGGCCTCCAGTTGCAGCAGCACGGTGGCCACGAACGTCTTGGTGATGCTGCCGACGCGGTAGCGGTCCCGCGCCGAACGCGGCTCGCCCGTCCTGACGTCGCCGACGCCCTCGGTGGCCGACCAGGTGCCCCGCGCGTCGCGGGCGGTCGCCGTGACGCCGGGCACACCGTCCTCGACGGCGGCCTTCATCGCCTGCCGGGTCGCCTCGTGGCCGCCCTGTCCGGCGGCGGGTCCGGCCGCGCCGGCCGGACCCGCCAGCGCGGCCGACAGCGCGACGGCCGTCACCGCCACCAGCGCTCTTCGCACCCGTACGGTCATGTCGTCCTCCCCCTGCTCCGATCGCTCCCGTTGAGCGTGGTCGGGGGGAGAGACCCGCCGTGTGGTGCGGGGGTTGAGGTGCCCTGTGGTGGTTGAGCTGCTTTCAGCTCTTCTTCAGCAGGAGCTCGGTGTTGCGGTCCTCCGGGTCGCCGCCCAGCCCGGTGCTGCCGCCCGGCGCGTTGTACGACAGCTCGCGGTACAGGGCCGCCAGGCCGGTCTGGGAGAGGTCGGCGAAGTCCGTGCGGTGCGGGGCCGAGGACTCCACGAGCGTGGTGAACAGCGACAGCGTGCCGTCCTTGTTGTCCGCGATCTCGATGACCCGGGCCAGCTGGGGGTGGTCGACGTGGGAGGCCGTGGAGATCTCCCAGAAGGAGCGGCCGCCGGGCCCGGTGTGCGGGGTGATGGCGTTGCGGTGGATGTGGCCGTTCACCCAGGCGAGCACGTTGCGGTGCCGGCCGAGCAGGGCGAGCACCTCCTGCCCGTTGTGCCGGCGCTCGTCGGGGCGGGCCGGGTCGGGCCGGGTGTTGCGCATCGTCTTGCTGGTGTGGTGACTGAAGATCACCGCGTACGCGTCCTTGTTCAGCCGCAGCGTCTTCTCCAGCCACCTCAGCTGGGCGGTGCCGACGGAGCCTTCGTAGTGGCCGCCCGGGTCGGTGGTGTCGAGGCTGATGCCGAGGACGTCGTCGGCGATGCGGAAGGCGTAGTACTGGGTGCCCGCGTCGAGGTTGGCGGAGGAGTAGCCGTGGCCGACCGGGCCGAGGCCCCGGTGAGCCGGGTCGAGATGGGCCTTGAGGTACTCGGCGGGCGTGAAGGGGGCGCGCTTCTCGTCGGGCGTGACCGAGCGCATGTTCCGGGCGTGTGCCCTGAGGAAGTCGGCGTACCGCACTCCGCGCGGGTCCGTGGCGTTCTTGATGGCGTCCTGGAGCTTCTTCGCCTCCGCCGCGGGCAGGCTCATCAGCTTCTTACCGCCGATGGCGAGTTCGGTGAGGTAGGAGTCGCCGTGCGAGGCGTAGCAGCCGAGCGGCAGGGAGTCGTGGTTGCCGACCGTCGAGTACCAGGGCAGGTTGAGACCGGGGCTGCGGACCTCGCGGATCGCGGCCCGCAGGAAACCGTCCAGGTGCGGGAAGCCGAGCTGCTTGTCGGCGTCGCGCACGGCCGCGTCGGGCTGCCAGTACAGCTTCAGGCCGCTGTTCTGGACGCCCTCGTAGTGGCGCGGGTCCCCGGAGTTGGGGGTGATCCGGCCGCCGCTCATGACCGTCAGGAACCACTCCAGCTCGGACCGGGCGTTGTTGTCCGTGTTGTCGCCGGTGGTCATGGCGAAGTGCAGCGGGGAACCGGTGACGGGGGCGCCGCGCAGCGCGTTGATCCGCTCCACGAGCGCGATCGCGCCCTGCACGGTCAGCGCCTCCTGCGGCCGCCAGGCGTGCGCGTCGGCCGAACGCAGGTACTCCAGGCGCAGCGGATGCTGCGCGTCGATGATGTGCAGGTCGGTGAGCTGCACGAACGCGGCGAGCGCCGTACGGCGGCCCGCGCGGCCCGACCGGGGCGCGGCCAGTTCGGCGCGCACGACCCGTTCCCAGCCGGGACCGTCACCGAGGCGGCGGTAGCCGGCGCTGCCGCGCGGGGCGGCGACGGAGGCGAGGGTGGTGCCCTTGGTGTACGGGGCGAGCGGCGCGGCCGGTGCCTGCCGCGAGGAGGCGAGCACGGACCCGTGCGCCTCGGTGGCGGCGGTGTTGGTGGCGGCCTGGCTGTCGCTGGGCCGCAGCGCGTGCCCGACGCCCGCGGACAGGGCGACCGCTCCGGTGGCGGCGAGGACGGAACGACGGTGGATCCCGAGTGCGGAGCCGGCGACTGAGCGTGTGCGCGACATGCGCTTGTCTCCCCGAGTGCGAAACGCGTCGGCAGTGGTCGCGGGCCGCCCGCCGGGCGAACGTCCCGCTCGTACTGGATCGTTGGCATCGGGAATGACCTGTGCGTGAACGCGGCGGCAACGCGCAGCGCCGATCACCGTACGTGGATCTTGGGCCACCCGGTGTGTCGTCGGTCGCTCCCGAAGCGTCCGGGAGCCGGTTGCTCCGCGTTCACCTGGCGGGGTACCGGAACCGCTCGGCAGCCGTTCCTACCTGTGTTCCCCGAGGTCCGTCACGCGTCCCACGGCGGGCCGCTCGCGCCACAGCCGCAGCCCCACGTCGACCAGTCCGGCCCGGTCCAGATCGGGGACGGCGGCCAGGTCGTGCCAGGCGGCCATGTCGGTGGAGCCGTCGGTCTCGTACCGCAGTTCGCCGCCCGTGATGCGGGCCTCGTAGAACAGGCGCAGGCCGTGGAGGTCGGCGGGGGCGCCGAAGCGGCGGGGGTAGAGCCGCTTGACGGAGTCGACGCCGAGGAGCGCGACCGGATCGACCGCGTAGCCGGTCTCCTCCTCGCCCTCGCGGACGACCGTGTCGTACGGATCCTCACCGTGCTCCATGCCCCCACCCGGCAGGGTCCAGCGCCTGGTGCCGTCCCGGGCCACCCACCGGGCCAGCAGGATCTGTCCGTCGCGCACGCACACGGCGTAGGCCGCCACCCTCAACTCCTGTCGCATTGCCGGACATTACCCGGACGACGCCCCCGGCGGCAGACCCACGCGGAGGGGCCGCCCCGAACCGGTGGCGGCCCCTCCGCTCCCCTCCTGACGCCCTCCCGCCCGTCACTATCGGGGCAGCACCACGACGTACGCGGCGGGCTCCCGGTCGTCGGACGCCATCAGGGCCGTACGGACCACCGCGGCCTGTTGTTCCATCGCGTCGCGCAGCTTCCTCGGGGTGATGTGGACGACCGTGATGCCCAGCCGTTCCAGGTGCTCGCGCTTGCGGACGTACTCCGACCACCGCTCGTCGTCCTGCGGACGCGGCGCCCGCACGTCCAGCTCCACCGCCACCGCCTGCTCCGGCCAGTAGGCGTCCAGACCGCCGAGGCACGGGCCGCCGGGCAGCCGCAGCTCGACGTTCCACAGCGGGTCGGGCAGACCGTACTCGCGCACCATCCGGTACAGCCGGTCCTCCGCGATCGCCCGGCCCTCGGCCAGCAGGGAGTCCACCGCGTCCACCACGTGCGGACGGCTCAGCAGCCGCGCCTGCGTCAACTCACGCACCACCGCCGTAGGTTCGCAGTGTCCGCCGCGCACCGCCTCCGTCAGCAGACGGTGCACCGTGCCCGCGTCCTCCAGCTCCGCCACCGCGTCGGCCAGCGCACGCGGCACCGGAGCCACCGGCAGGCCGGTGACCTGCTCCGGGGCCGGCAGCGACGGAGCGCGCACGATGCGCGCGCAGCCCGTCGAGCGCAGCCGCCGCAGCCGTGGCACCAGGACGTCGATCGTGTCCAGGGACGGCAGCGGGGGAGCCGAGGCGAAACCGTGCAGCGTCAGCGCCGCGAGCCCGGTGATCATGGCGTCGGCGTAGGCCGGGGCGGGCGCCTCGTCCGCGCCGGGCTGCGCCGGAACCCCGGTGCCCCGCTCCCGCGCCGCGTACAGCAGGACCGCGTGCAGCCGCTCATCACTGACCGGCGGGCCCGGATGGAGCAGGACGACGCCCGGGAGGAGCTGCTGCCAGGGCCCGCCGGGACGGCACCGATCGGTCGTCTCCGCGGCCGGGACGCCGTGCGAACGCAGCTGCGCCACGGTCATCACACGGCGCAGGCCGTGGGGCAGGTGGTGGAGGGGGCGGGGGGAGAGCGGGGTGTTGTGGTTCATGTCCCGGCATTTCCCGCACTCGATCCCTCTTTTAACCCCTGTTACACGCCTGTCGACAAAGGCGGACAAGCCCGCACTAAAGGACGCGTGTTCGGATGCCGAAAACCCCTGGTCCGATCGGGTGGGGACCAGGGGTTACGGCCTCATTGCCTGAATTTCGTAACGGTCACCAGCGGCCCAAGCTCAGGCCAAAGCTGCTGGTCAGACGGCCGCCGCGTCGCACGCCTGTCCGCGCAGCGCCCGTGCGAGGTCGTCCCGCGCCTCCAGGACCAGGCGGCGCAGCGCCGGCGCCGCGTCCTCGTGCGCGGCCAGCCACGCGTCCGTCGCAGCCAGCGTCTCCGGCGAGTCCTGGAGCGCCGGGAACAGCCCGCGCACCACGTCCATGCCGATCTGGATCGACCGCTCGGTCCACACCCGCTCGATCGCCGCGAAGTACTTCTGCGTGTACGGCGCGAGCAGCTGGCGCTGCGAGGACTGCGCGAAGCCCGCGATCGTGGCCTCCACCAGCGCGTTGGAGAGCTGGTCGGACTCCACGACCTGCGCCCACGCCTGTGCCTTGACCGCCTGCGACGGCCGGGCCGCCAGGCAGCGCACCTGGTGGCGCTTGCCGGACGCCGTGTCGTCGCGGGCCAGTTCGGCGGCCAGCACGGCCTCGTCCGCCACCCCGTGCGCGGCCAGCGGCTCCAGGAACGCCCAGCGCAGCTCCTGGTCCACCTCCAGCCCGTCGACCTTCGCCGTGCCGTCCAGCAGCCCCCGCAGCAGCTCCAGGTCGGCGGGCGCCGACGCCACCGTCGCGAAGAACCGCGCCCACGCCAGCTGCTGCTCGCTGCCCGGCTCGGCGGCCCGCAGCTCACGCAGCGCGCCCTCCGCCAGCAGCCGCTCGCCGGTCGCACGCCACTCGGGGGCGGCGTAGTGCACCAGCGCCGAGTTCGCCCAGGCGTGCAGCATCTGCAGCACTCCGATGTCCGACTCGCGGCCCGCGAACCGCAGCACCAGGTCCACGAAGTCCCGCGCCGGCAGCAGCGCATCCCGGGTCATGTTCCACAGCGCCGACCAGCACAGGGCGCGGGCCAGCGGGTCGGTCGTCGAGCCCAGGTGCTCGCGCAGCGTGGCCAGCGAGGTCGTGTCGAAGCGCGTCTTGCAGTAGGTGAGGTCGTCGTCGTTGACCAGCACCAGCTCGGGCGCGCGGGTGCCGGCCAGCTCCGCCACCACCGTCCGCGAACCGTCGACGTCCACCTCGGCGCGCGCGTACCGCTCCAGCGTCCCGCTGTCCGTGAGCCCGTACAGGCCGATTGCGACCCGGTGCGGCCGCAGCTCGGGGTGCGATTCGGCGGCCTCCTGCACCACCGCCAGCTCGTCGACACGGCCGTCGGCGGTCAGCAGCACCTGCGGCGTCAGGGAGTTCACACCGGCCGTCTGGAGCCAGGACCGCGCCCACGCCCCCATGTCCCGCCCGCTGGTCTCCTCCAGCACCGACAGCAGGTCGCCGAGCCGGGTGTTGCCGTACGCGTGCCGCTTGAAGTAGCGGCGGGCGCCCTCCAGGAAGGCGTCCTGGCCGACGTACGCCACCAGCTGCTTGAGCACGGAGGCGCCCTTGGCGTAGGTGATGCCGTCGAAGTTCAGCTTGGCGTCCTGCAGGTCGCGGATGTCCGCGGTGATCGGATGCGTGGAGGGCAGTTGGTCCGCGCGGTACGCCCACGCCTTGCGCCGGTTGGCGAAGGTGATCCAGCCGTCCTTGAACCGTGTCGCACCGACCAGGGAGAACGCGCCCATGAAGTCGGCGAAGGACTCCTTCAGCCACAGGTCGTCCCACCACTCCATGGTGACCAGGTCGCCGAACCACATGTGCGCCATCTCGTGCAGCACGACGTTGGCCCGGCCCTCGTAGGAGGCCCGCGTCACCTTGCCCCGGAAGATGTACTCCTCCCGGAAGGTCACCAGACCCGGGTTCTCCATCGCCCCCAGGTTGTACTCGGGCACGAAGGCCTGGTCGTACTTGCCGAACGGGTACGGGTAGTCGAAGTGGTCGTGGAAGAAGTCCAGGCCCTGCTTGGTGACCAGGAAGACGTCGTCGGCGTCGAAGTGCGGGGCGAGACCCTTGCGGCACAGCGCGCCGAGCGGGATCTCCAGCCGCGTGCCGTCCGGGAGGGTCCGCTCGTAGGTGTCGGTCACGTAGTGGTACGGGCCCGCCACCACGCACGTGATGTACGTCGAGATCGGCTTGGTCTCCGCGAACCGCCAGACCCCGTCGGCGCGTTCACCGACGCCGTTGCTCCACACCGTCCACCCCCCGGGCGCCCGCACCTCGAAGCGGAACGGGGCCTTGAGGTCCGGCTGCTCGAAGTTGGCGAACACCCGGCGCGCGTCGGCCGGCTCGTACTGCGTGTACAGGTACACCTCGCCGTCCTCCGGGTCGACGAAGCGGTGCAGGCCCTCGCCGGTGCGGGAGTAGGCGCACCGGGCGTCGACCACCAGCTCGTTGTCGGCGGCCAGGTCCTCCAGCAGGATCCGGGAGCCGTCGAAGACCTGCCCGGGGTCGAGATCCCGGCCGTTGAGGGTGACGGACGTCACGCTCGGTGCGACGAGGTCCGCGAAGGTGGCCGCGCCCGGCTCGTTGCAGCGGAAGCGGATCGTGGTGACGGAGCGGAACGTACGGGGCCCGTCACCGCTGTCCTCGCCGACCGCGGACCTGAGGTCGAGGGACACCTCGTACCCGTCGACGGACAGCAGGGCGGCCCGCTCCCGGGCCTCGTCGCGGGACAGATTCTCACCGGGCACGGGCGCGCTCCCTCATACGTCGTGGATGTCGTCGCTACGGCTGAACAGCACCGATCCTGCCATGCGCCCCTGACCTGGGGCAGCCGGGAATGGCCGGGCCGACCAGCGGTGTTCTCCTCAGAGACCCTGACCCATGAGGAGAGACATGTCGGACAAGACCCCCGCCACCCCGGTCGACTTCTGGTTCGACCCGCTGTGCCCCTGGGCCTGGATGACCTCGCGCTGGGTGCTGGAGGTGGAAAAGCTGCGGGACATCGAGGTCCGCTGGCATGTGATGAGCCTCGCCGTCCTCAACGAGGACAAGCTCGACGAACTGCCCGAGGAGTACCGCGAGCTGCTCGAGACCAAGGCGTGGGGTCCCGTCCGGATCGTCATCGCGGCCCAGGAGGAGCACGGCGCCGAAGTCCTCGGCGACCTCTACACCGCGCTCGGCACCCGCATCCACAACCTGGGCCAGGGCCCGGGGAAGGACACCGTCGCCGCCGCCCTGAAGGACGTCGGCCTGCCCGCGTCGCTGATGGACCACTGGGACGACACCCCGTACGAGGAGCAGCTGCGCGCCTCCCACAAGGAAGGCATCGAGAAGGTCGGCCAGGACGTCGGCACCCCGGTCATCGCCGTGCCCGGCCCCGACGGCGAGCAGATCGCCTTCTTCGGCCCGGTCGTCACCCCCGCCCCCAAGGGCGAGGAGGCCGCCCGCCTGTGGGACGGCGCCCTCGCCGTAGCCTCGGTCCCCGGCTTCTACGAGATCAAGCGCACCCGTACCAAGGGCCCGGACTTCAGCAACCTGTAGATCAACGAGGGCCGGCGGTCTCCTCCTGCTCCTCCTCGCGGAACCTCTCGGGGAGGAGACCCCCGTCGCTCATCTTCAGGTGGCGGTAGTACGACAGACAGCCCTTGGCGGTGCAGCGCCAGTACCAGTCCACGTAGTACCGGTCGCCGTGCTCCGCGCGCAGCGCCGCCCTCTCCTCGTCGTTGAGCAGCCGGAATTCCTGCATGGTCCCGCAGGTGGGGCACGACAGTGTGCGTGTCCTCATCAGTCCCTCCTCGCCAGCACCGCCAGATCCGGGAAGTCCGTCACGACTGCGTCGACTCCCAGCCGGTAGTACAGCGCGCACTCCGCGAACGCGTCCCCGAAATCGGCCGGTCCGCTACCGCGCCGGAGGTCCGCGGGCAGGAACTGGTTCTCCGCGCGGAAGGTGTACGGGCCGACCCGCAGGCCCGAGGCGTGCGCGTCGGCGAGGAGGGAGGTGCCGACGAGCGACGACTTGTCGGGGCCGATCCAGTCCGCGTACCGCGCGATCCGCGTCAGGCCCGCCGGCGTCATCATGTCCCGGTAGGTCACCGACGGCACGTCGTACGGCCCGCCCGTCGTCCCCAGCGCCTGCCACAGCGGCACGCCCAGGCCCGTCATGCGCTTCAGGCTCGTCGGCTCGAAGGACTGCACGACGCACTCGCGGGGGCCGAGACGGTTGCGGCGGATCGCGGCCGCCAGCTTCGGCTCCAACGGCAGGCCGATCGAACGGAAGTACGTCGGGTGCTTGGTCTCCGGGAAAACCGCGACCGTCCGGCCGTGTGCCGCCGACAGCTTCCGTGCCAGGTCGACCACCTCCTGGAAGGTGAGCACCTCCTCGCGGCCGTCGAAGACCGTGTTGCGGTTGCGGACCAGCGGCAGGCGCTCCACCGCCCGCAGCGTCTTCAGCTCCGCCAGCGTGAAGTCCTCCGTGAACCAGCCGGTCACCGGCCGCCCGTCCACCGTCTTCGTGGTGCGGCGGTCGGCGAACTCCTGCCGGCGGGCCACGTCCGTCGTCTGCGAGATCTCGTTCTCGTGCCGGACCACCAGCACATGGTCCTTCGTCGGCACCAGATCCGGCTCGATCCAGTCGGCGCCCGTCTGCACGGCGTACGTGTACGAGGACGCCGTGTGCTCCGGGCGCCAGCCGGCCGCGCCCCGATGGCCGATGACCAGCGGGACCCGTCTCCCGCCGGCCTCCCCGGCCGCCGTCCCGGGCACGGCCGCGCCCACCGCACCACCGGCCGCCGCGAGCAGCAGCGATCTCCGTCCGAGCTGCATACAACTCCCCTTCGTGAGAGGCCGGTCAGGCGCGCGCCCGTGCCCGCGCCTGGTCCAGGCGGGTCAAGTGCTCCCGGTATCCCTTCGCGTAGTACGCGGCCCGGCCGGGGTCCGGCTCGACGACTGCCGTGGGCTCGGTCCAGGCCTTCGCGTCCAGCGGAATGCCGTACCGCTCGGCTGCCGCGAGTACCGCTCCCCGCGCGCCGACCTCGCCCTCGACGACCCGCAGCGGCCGGCCCAGCACGTCGGCGAGCAGCCGCATCCAGGCGGCGGAGCGGGTCCCGCCGCCGCACACGGCCAGGCTCCCGGTCAGCCCGGCGGCGTCCAGGCAGTGGCGGGCGGCGTAACCGATGCCCTCGCAGGTGGCGCGGACCAGGTCGCCCTTGCTGGACTCCAGGGACACGCCGGTGAGTTCGGCGCGCAGCCGGGGCTCGACGAAGGGGGCGCGTTCCCCGGAGGGCGCGAAGTACGGCAGGACGCGCACACCGTGCGCGCCGGGCGGGGTGTCCGCCAGCAGCCCGTCCACCTCCGCGTGCGGCACGCCCGTCGTGGACAGCACCCAGTCCAGGGCCGCCGTGCCGACCATCGCGGGCATGGCGCGCAGCCAGTGGCCGGGCCGGTCCGTGGAGATGTACAGACCGGCCGGCTCGCCGCTCAGGTCCAGCTCCGTCGTGGCGACCAGACTGGCCAGACACGTCCCGACGATCAGCAGCCCGTCACCGGGAGCCGTCACCCCGGCGCCCAGCGCACAGGCCGGCAGATCGTACGGCCCGTTCGCGATCCGGGTGCCGGCCGGCAGGCCCTCACCGCGCGTCTCGGCCGTCGCGACCGGGTCGCTGACCGGGGCGAGCAGCCGCCGGCGGTGCGTGAGGCCGAGCAGCTCCACGACCCGGTTGTCGTACGTCCGCGTCCGCGGGTCGAGGAACGGCATCGACGCGTCCGACACATCCGTCGTCGCCGGAGCGCCGGTCAGCCGCCGGAACACCATGTCCTTGCAGTACAGGGCCGCTTCGGCGGTGTCCAGCGCCTTCGGTTCGTGCCGGTCCAGCCAGGCCAGCAGCGGGCCCGGGCAGCCCGGGAACATGGCGCTGCCGGTGCGCCGGAACACCGTCTCGAACGTGCCGTCCGCCAGCCACCGCCCGACCAGCTCGTGCGCCCGCCCGTCCATCCAGGAGGCGGCGGGCCGCACCGGCCGGCCCTCACCGTCCACCAGCCACACCCCGTCGCCCTGCCCGGTCAGCCCGGCCAGCTCCACCGGCTCCGGCACCCGCCGCGTCAGCTCCTCCAGCACGGCGACGACCGCCGCGTACACCTTCTCCATGTCCTGCTCGACCACCCCGCCGTGCAGCGCGAGGCCCACCGGGCGCGCGGCGACGGCCCGTTCCCGGCCCGTGCCGTCGAAGGCCGCCGCCTTGACCATGGACGTGCCCACATCGATACCGACGTACATGACGCCCTCCTCCGGGCTCGTACGGCTCCTCAGGTCAGGCAGTGCGCCAGCCGGTCCCCGCGCGCCCAGCGCCCGACCTCCTCGGCGGCGATCCGGGCCGCCTTCTCCGCCACCGCGCGGCTCGCCCCGCCCAGGTGCGGGGTGAGGACCACCCGGTCGGCGAACCCGAGCAGCCGCGCCCCCGCGGGCAGCGGCTCCCGCGCGTACGTGTCCAGCGCCGCCGCCGACACCTGCCCGCCCTCCAGCGCGTCGCACAGCGCGTCCTCGTCCAGCAGCGGACCGCGGGCCGCGTTCACCACCACCGCCCCGCGCGGCAGCAGCGCCAGTTCACGGGCCCCGATCAGCCCGCGGGTCTCGTCGGTGAGCCGGGCGTGCAGGGTGATCACCCGGGAGGCGCGCAGCAGGTCCTCCAGCGACGGCACGCGCAGTCCGTGGATGTCGCCGTGCACGTACGGGTCGTACACCATCACCCGAGCGCCGAACGCGCACAGCACACGCGCGACCCTGCTGCCGACGGCCCCGTAGCCGACCAGCCCGACGGGCAGGTCCTCCAGCTCCAGACCGCTGCGCTCGTACGTGTAGTACGCCGCTCCCTCCCAACTCCCCTGCCGGGCCAGCAGATCGTGGGCCTGGGGGATGCGGCGCAGCACGGCCAGCAGCAGGCCGAGGGTGAACTCGGCGGTCGCGGCGGCGTTGCGGCCCGGCGCGAAGCAGACCCGCACGTCACGGTTCTTCGCCGCGTCGAGGTTCACGTTCACCGGGCCGCCCCGGCACACCACCACCAGCCGCAGCTGCGGGCAGGCCGCCAGCACCCGCTCGGTGACCGGCCCCATCTGCGTCACGAGCACCTGCGCCCCCGTCAGCGCCTCGATCAGCTCGTCCTCGGCGTCACTGGCCTCACGCACCTCGGCCACCGGCCCGAACGGCTCCAGAGGCCAGCTGAGGGTCACCTCCCGCACGGCGTGGGGACGGTCGCGCAGCTCGTCGCCCACCGCGCGCGTGATCAGCGACGGCAGGACGAAGTGGTCACCGGCGGCCACGACATGGACCGGACCGGTCAACGCATCGGTCATCGCAGGGAGTCTCCCGTCTCGGCGTCGAAGACATGGGTGTGGTCGAGGTCGGCGGTGACGTGGACGCGGTCGTCGTGCGCGAGGCGCACCTCGGGGTCGGTGAGGACGACCAGGTGCCGTTCCACGCCGTCGAGCGCGAGGGTCGCGATGCCCGCCTCCAGCAGCGGTTCGTGGGCGACGACCCGGGCGGGCGGGCCGTCGGGCGCCAGGCGCAGGTCCTCCGGGCGGATCCCGACGACCACCTCACGCCCCGGCGCGACCGGCACCGGCAGCGCGATCCGTACGGAGCCGGACAGCCGGGCGTGGCCGTCGTCGTCCCCGATCCCGGGCAGCAGGTTGATCGCGGGCTCGCCGACGAAGTCCGCGACGAAGACGTTGGCCGGGCTGTCGTAGATCTCGTACGGGGTGCCGAGCTGCTGGATCACGCCGTCCCTCATCACGGCGATCCGGTCGGCGAGGGAGAGCGCCTCCTCCTGGTCGTGGGTGACCAGGATCGTCGTGTGCCCCAGGTCCTTCTGGATGCGCTTGAGTTCGCGGCGCGTGGTGTCGCGCTCGGCCGCGTCCAGGTGGGACAGGGGTTCGTCGAGGAGGAGGACGTCCGGTTCGCGGATCAGGGCGCGGGCCAGGGAGACGCGCTGCTTCTGGCCGCTGGACAGGCCGGCCGGGCGGGCGTCCAGGAGGCCGGTCAGTCCGACCCGCTCGGCGATGCCGGCCACCGTGCGCTCCACGTCGCCACGGGCCTTGCGGCCCCGCGCCCGGAGCCCGAACGCCAGGTTCTCCGCGACCGTCAGCGGCGGATACAGCGCGTAGTTCTCGAAGGCGACCCCGATGTTCCGCCGCTGTGCCGGCCGGTCCACCACCGACGCCCCGCCGACCAGGATGTCCCCGCCGGTCACCGTCTCCAGCCCGGCGATCATCCGCAGGGTGGTGGACTTTCCGCACCCGGACGGGCCCAGCAGCCCGAGCAGTTCCCCGGAGCGCAGGCTCAGGTCGAGGCCGCGCACCGCGTCCACGGCGGGGCGGCCCCGGGAACGGTAGGACTTGCGCAGATCACGTAGCTCCAGCTCGGTCATCACGGCCCTTCGTCGCGCAGACTCGGTAGTCGACCTTGTGCTCGTCCAGGTCCCGCAGTGCCTCGGCCGACGCCCCGTCGTCCACCAGGAGCAGGTCGAAACGGGACAGCGGCACCACCCGGTGCAGGGCGACGCGGCCCAGCTTGGTGTGGTCGACCAGCAGCACGTTGCGCGCCGCCGCGTCGAGCATCGCCCGCTTCACGGACACGATGTGCTGCTCCTGGTGGTAGGCGTACCCCCCGTGCACGGCCGACGTCGACGTGAAGCACACGTCCACCCGCAGCTGCTCGATCGCCTCCACGCACGACACCCCGAGGAAGGAAGAGTGCAGCGGGTCGTAATCGCCGCCCAGGGCCATCAGATGGATGCCCCGCTGGTCCGACAGCAGGTTGATCGCCTCCAGGAAGTTGGTGACGACCGTCAGCGGGGTGACGTCGCCGAGGCGCAGCCTGCGGGCTATCTCCAGGGTGGAGGTCGAGTCGTCGAGCATGACCGCCATGCCGGGCTCTATCAGCGCCGCCGCCTGCTCGGCGACCGCGGCCTTCTCGGCCCGCATGGTCTTCAGCCGGTACTGCACGTTCGACTCGAAGACCCCCGACGGCTGCGCCGTCACCCCGCCCCGGAACTTCCGTACGATGCCCTGCCGTTCGAGTTCGTCGAGGTCGCGGTGGATGGTCATCAGGCTCACCCCGAACCGCTCGGCGAGCTCGGCCGCCGTCGCCGAGCCCTCGGCCAGCACCTGTTCGGCCATCGCGGCCTGCCGGGCCGCGGGTCCCTGCTGCGCGCTGCTGCTGCTCATCGCTGTGTCTCTATCCGTCGTCCTGGGCGCTCCGGCCGGTCGGCCTCGAACAGCAGCAGGTTCTCAGGACGCAGCGACAGCCGTACCGTCTCGTCGGGCCGCAGGCGCGCCGCGTCGGCGCGCGGCGCGACCAGCGAGACCCGCTGCCCGCCGAGCCGCACGGTCACCTCGACGGACCGGCCGAGCACCTCGGTGACGTACACGGTGCCGGTCAGCTCGTGCCCGTCGCCGCGCAGCGCGAGGTCGCGGGGCCGTATCCCGGCCAGGACGTCGGTGCCGGGCGAGGCCTGCGCCCGCACCGGCAGTTCGACCCGCCCGTCCGCCGACCGGAAACCGCCGCCGTCCGTCACCGTCCCCGGCAGCAGATTGATCCGGGGACGGCCGAAGGCCCGCGCGACCTCCGTGTCGCGGGGCTCGTACCAGATCTCCTCCCGGGTGCCCGTCTGCACGATCCGCCCCTGCCGGACGACCCCGATCCGGTCGCCGAGGGCCAGCGCCTCCACGGAGTCGTGCGTCACGTACAGCGTGGTGGTGCGCTGCATCGCGCCGATCGCCTTGAGCTCGGCCCGCATCTGCTGGCGCAGCTTGGCGTCCAGGTGGGAGAGGGGCTCGTCGAGGAGGAAGGCGCGGGCGGGCCGGACCAGCACCCGGCCCAGCGCCACACGCTGCCGCTGACCGTTGGACAGCCGGCCCACCGGCCGGTCCAGCAGGCCGGAAATGCCGAGGAGTTCGGCGACCGCGCCGATCCTCTGACGCGCCTCGTCGGCGGGGAGGCGGTGGCGGGGTGAGCGCAGCGGCGAGGCGAGGTTGTCGTAGGCCGAGCGGTGCGGGTAGAGCGCGTAGCTCTCGAAGCACATGGCCACGCCCCGGTCGTACGGCTCGACGTCCGCCATGTCCCGCCCGTCCAGGGCGACCGTCCCGGAGTCGGGCCGCTCCAGCCCGGCGACGGTCTTGAGGGTGGTCGTCTTGCCGGCGCCGGACGGCCCGAGCAGACAGAAGAACTCGCCTTCGCGCACCTCCAGGTCGAGCCCGTCCAGCGCGGTGACCTTCCCGTACGTCTTCCGGACGCCCTGAAGCCGGATCACGACTTCACCGCCCCGAACGACAGCCCCCGCACCAGATACCGCTGGATCGTCAGCGCGAGCAGCAGCGGCGGCACGACGGACACCAGGGCCGCCGCGGCCGTGAGGTGGTACTTCGGCCGGTCCCCGCCGAGGAAGGACAGCGCGCCCACGGTCACCGTCTGCGCCTCGTTGGAGGTGAGGATGAGCGGGAAGACGAAGTTGTTCCAGGCGAAGATGAAGGCGAGCAGCGACACGGCCGCGATACCGGGCTTGACCAGCGGAAGCGCCACCCTGAAGAAGGCCTGCTTGCGGGTGTAGCCGTCCAGCAGCGCCGCCTGCTCCAGCTCGGGCGTCAGGTCGGCGAAGTACGACCGCATGATCCACACCACCAGCGGCAGGGTGACGAGTTGCAGCACCCACACCATGCCGACGTACGTGTCGAACAGGCCGAGCTGCTGGTACAGCACGAACAGCGGGATGATTACGGTCAGTTCCGGCGCGAAGCGGAACGACAGCAGCGTGAACATCAGGTTGTCCGAGCCCTTGAACCGCCACCGCGCCGAGGCGTACGCCGCCGGCAGCCCGACCACCAGCGACAGCGCCACCGCGCCCACCGACACGACCAGGCTGTTGACGAAGAACCGCACGAACGGGACGCCCTCGCTGTCACCGAGGACCGTGCGGTACCCGTCGAGCGTGGGGGAGAAGGAGAAGTACGTGCTGAAGAGCTGGTCGGCGGGTTTCAGGGACAGGATCACCATCCAGGCGATCGGGAACAGCGCGAAGACGAAGTAGAGGACGAGGGCGGCGTCCGCCAGCCACCCCGACAACCGCTTGCGAGACATCACGTGGCAGCCACCTCCGCGGCCCGCCGCTGGATCCGCCCCAGATGCCGCACCAGCACCATCGCGGCGAGGTACACCACGGCCCACAGCACGATCGTGTAGCTGATCCCGAAGGAGTACCGCTGGAAGCGGATCGCCTCCAGGTACGCTCGGATCTGCAGGACGACGGTCGAGTCACCGGGCCCGCCCTCGGTGAGGGCGTAGATGATGTCGAACACCTTCAGCGAGTCCATGAACCGGAAGATCACCGCCACCAGCACGTACGGCCACAGCATCGGCAGGGTCAGCCGCCGGAAGGTGTACCACCAGCCCGCGCCGTCGACGGCCGCCGCCTCGAAGGGCGAGGTGGGCAGCGACCGCAGCCCGGCCAGGGCGAGGATCGCCACGAACGGCGTGTACACCCACACGTCCACGGCGATGGACGACAGCAGCGCGCCGGTCGGGGTGTCGGTCCACTGGACCCCGCCCAGACCGAAGGGTCTCAGCAGGTGGTTCACCACCCCCACCGACGGCTGGAGCATCAGCTTCCACATGATCGCGGCGATCACCGGGGCGATCATCAGCGGCAGGATCAGGATCTTCTCCAGGATGCGCCCGACCAGGCTCGACCGGTGCAGCAGCAGGGCGACGGCCACCCCCAGCACGGTCTCGACGGCGGCGGCCCCGACCGCGTACAGCACGGTCACCCAGGCCGAGTTCCAGAACGCCTCCTGGGTGAAGACGGTCCGGTAGTTCTCGAACCGCACCATGTCGGGCTGCGGTGTGCTCGCCGAGAAGTCGAACAGCGTGTAGTACAGCCCGAGCCCGAAGGGATACAGGATCCCGCACGTCAGCAGCAGGGCCGGAATGACGAGCAGGTACGGGCGCAGCGCGAGCCGCATCGCTAGCCCACCTTGCCGGCGAGGTCGTCCGCCAGCCCGTCCAGCACCGACCGGGCACCCTTGCCGCCGTAGATCTCCTGGAGGGCCGCGGCCCAGCTGGTCGTCGCGTCGAAGAACTGGGCCTGCGGAGTGAACTGGATCCTCGTGTGGTCGACGACCGTCTCGAAGGTCTCCAGGAAGCCGGGCAGGCCCTTCATCTTGTCCTTGTAGGCACCGTCCCGGCTGACGGACCTGCGCACCGGGTCGATGTGGTTGTGCGTGATCGCGCTCCTGCGCAGGTGCTCCTTGCCGGTCGCCCACTGGAGGAACAGCCAACTGGCGCTCTTGCGCTTGCTCCTGGCGTTCATGCCGAGCGACCAGATCCACATGTTGGTGGCGAGCGACCCGTCCGGCCCCTTCGGCCCCGGATGGAAGGCGATCTTCCCCGAGGCGGGGCTGGCGCCCTGCACGGCCTGGAAGTAGGCGGCCGTGTCCGCGTCGAACAGCATTCCGGCCTTCTTCGCGCCGAGATCGCTGGAGCACTGGTACCAGGTGTACGACGTCCAGGACGGCGGCCCGCCCCGCTTGACCATGCGCGCCCAGTCCTCGGTGAACGCCACGGCCCGGGGGCTGTTCATGGCCGGGGTGAGCTTCCCGCCCTCGACCGTGAAGTCCTTCAGCCCGTTGCGGGCGTACATCGTCATGAAGCCGGGGTGGATGGTGGCCCAGCTCCTGGACCCCCGTACGGCGATCCCGTACATCCCGTCGAAGCCGGCGCCCGGCGCCTTGCGCTTGATGGTCCCGGCGAGTTCGGCCAGCTCGTCGAAGGTCTCGGCGGGTTTCAGGCCGAGCTTGCCGAACACCTCGGTGTTGTAGGCGACGACGTTGGTCTCCCAGCCCCACGGCAGCGCGTACTGCCCGCCCTTCCCGAGCGGCGCGCCCGCCTTCAGCGACCACTGGTCGGCCTGGAGCAGATTGGGGAAGAAGTCGTCCTGGTCCCATTCGTCGCCGGTGGCGGAGGAGTTGCGCATCCAGGGCCCGAGGTCCTCCAGCCAGCCCGGCGGCCCGTACTGCCACACCATGTACGCGCCGAGCATGAAGACGTCGTAGGAGGCACGCCCGCTGGACAGGTCCACGGTGAGCTTGTCGAAGTAGTTGTCCTCGGGGAAGACGTCGTACTCGACCTTGATGCCGGTCTTCTCGGTGAAGGACTTCAGGTCGGCGAGGAGCGCGTCGGTGTAGGGGTGCTTGTTCAGCAGCGCCTTGACGGTGGTGCCCTTCTCGCGCTTCCAGTCGAAGGAGCCGGTGACGTCGTCGGCGGCCGAGCCGTCGCTCTTGTCGTCGCCCCCGCCGAAGCCCGCGCCGCAGGCCGTGAGCAGCGGGGCGGCGGCTGCCGCGGCGGTCAGGGCGAGGAAGCGTCGGCGGTCGTGCGCGTGCGTGTCCATCCGTGACCTCCACGTGGGGCTCGGTCCGGTCCGGTCCCGGTGTCCGGGGGTTAACACGTCGAGTCGAGTCGTTAACAGAGGGTGGAACGGCGGAAGTTGGGCGTCAATCCCTCGCGCACCCGAAAATCTCAGGGCAGAGTGAGAACTTAACAAGCCGGTGCGGGAACCTGGGAGGTCGGGATGGCGGACGAGGGCTTCGGGGGCGAGGCATGGCTGGGCGTCGACCTCGGCACACAGAGCGTCCGCGTCCTGCTCGTCACCTCGGACGGCACGCTCCTCGGCGCCGGCTCGGCACCGCTTCGCGGACGGCGGGACGGGATCCGCCACGAACAGGACCCCGGGCAGTGGTGGGAGGCGCTGTGCACGGCGTCCCATTGCGCGCTCGGCCGGGCCGCCGGCGTGCGGATCGGCGGGCTCGCGGTGTGCGGGACCTCCGGCACCGTGCTCCTGACGGACGGCGCGGGGCACCCGGTGAGCCCCGCGCTGATGTACGACGACGGGCGCGCGGCGGCCGAGGCGGCCCGGGCCCGCCGGGCGGGACTCGCGGTGCAGGACACCTGGGCGCTGCCGAAGGCGCTGTGGCTGGTGCGGGAGTACGGCGGAGAGGTGCGTGCGGGCGGGCCCGGCGAGCGGGCGTACGGTTCCCGCCTCCGCCTCGCCCACCAGCCCGACCTGATCGTCGCCCGCCTCACCGGCAAGCCGCCCCCCGCGGACTCCAGCCACGCCCTCAAGACCGGCTACGACCTGGAGCGCGACGTCTGGCCCGAGGCGGTGCTCACCGGACTCGGCCTGCCCGACGGCCTGTTGCCCGACGTCGTCCGCCCCGGCACCCGCCTCGGCGAGGTCGTACCGGCCGCCGGCGCGGCCACCGGCATCCCCGCCGGCACGCCGGTGATCGCGGGGATGACCGACGGCTGCGCGGCCCAGATCGCCTCGGGCGCCCTGCGGCCCGGCGCCTGGAACGCGGTGCTCGGCACCACCCTCGTCCTGAAGGGCGCCGCCCGCGACCCGGTCCGGGACCCCACCGGCGTCGTCTACAACCACCGTGCTCCGGACGGCACATGGCTGCCGGGCGGCGCGTCGAGCGTCGGGGCCGGGGCGCTGTCGGCCGCCTTCCCCGAGGCCGACCCCGCCGTCATGGACGCGCGGGCCGCCGCCTTCGAGCCGTCCGGAGCCCTCGCCTACCCCCTGGTGTCGCCGGGGGAGCGGTTCCCGTTCCTGGCCCCCGACGCCACGCCCCTCCTCCTCGGCGAGCCCGCCGACGACGCCGACCGGTGGGCCGCGCTCCTCCAGGGCGTCGGACTGGCCGAACGCCTCTGCCTGGACTACCTGCACCACCTCGGCGCGCCCCTCGACGGCCCGCTCACCTTCACCGGCGGCGCGGCGCGCAGCACGTACTGGAACCAGCTGCGCACCGACATCCTCGGCCGCCCGGCGCGCGTCCCGGAACAGACGGAACCGGCCCTCGGGATGGCGGCCTTGGCGGCGTACGGCGTGCGGGCCGCGCGAAACGCGGACACGGAAGGCGGGCCCGCGGCCGGTGCCGCGCCGGGCAAGGGGGCGATCGGGCACGCGGACGCGGCACGCGGTGACACGGGAGCGTCCGGCGCGCGGGTGCCCTGCGGTACGGACGCCGGGGGCAACGGCGGGACGGCCGGGCGGGAGGACGGAGCGGCCTCCGATGTGCGGGCGTCCGGCGGTACGGATGCCGAGGGCGGGACGCCCGGACGCGGCGCCTCGCTGGCGCCCCCTGGGGCGGCGTCCGGGCGTAGGGCCGCCGCACCGGGCGCCGCTACGGCCGGCGACGCGACCGTCGCGACCGCCGCCGGGACGGGCCCGGGCGCGGGCGCGAGCCAGGCCGCCGTGCCGGGTGCCGGGGCGACGAGCAGGGCGGCCGCCGCTCCCACGCTCGCCGACATCGCAGAGCGCATGGTCCGTGTCCGCACCGTCCTCTCCCCGCGCCCCGACCGCACCGCCCGCTTCGCCGAGCCGTACGCTCGCCTCGTCGACGCACTGGAGTCGCGCGGCTGGCTGCCCGCCCCGGTCGCGGCCCACGCCCGTACCCGCCTCGACCTGGACACCACGGAGTCATGACCACGACCCTCCTGCTGGCCCGGCACGGGCAGACCGTCTGGCACGCCGAGAACCGCTACGCCGGGGTCAGCGACATCGCCCTCACCGACACCGGCCGCGTCCAGGCCGAGGCGCTGGGCCGGTGGGCCGCCGCCCACCCCGTCGACGCCGTCTGGACCTCCCCGCTGTCCCGGGCGATCGCCACCGCCGAACCCGCCTGCCGTGCACTGCGCCTGACGCCGCGTCGCGAAACCGACCTGCGCGAGTGCCACTTCGGCGTGGTGGAGGGCCGCACCCTCGCCGAGTTCGCGGCCGAGGAGCCGCAGCGGGCGGCGGCCTTCCGCGCCGACCCGGTCGCACACCCCTTCCCGGGAGCGGAGGACCCCACCGCGGCGGCCGACCGCGGCGCCGCCGCCCTGCGCCGCATCGCCGCCGCCCACCCGGAGCAGCGGGTCCTGGTCGTCGCCCACAACACCCTGCTGCGCCTGGTCCTGTGCCGCCTGCTGCACATCCCGCTCGGCGAGTACCGCCGCGTCTTCCCACGGCTGCGCAACGCGGCCCTGAGCGAACTCCGCGTGGACGAGGGCGGTTCCGCCGCACTGGTGTCCCTCAATGTGCCATGCGAGCCGGACGCGCCGTAGCGTGATGGGCCCATGACGCAGATCGACACGTCGGTGCCGCACTCGGCCCGGATCCGGAACCACTGGCTGGGCGGCACGGACCACTACGCCGTGGACCGGGGCGGCCGGCGACGCCTACACCGCCGTCTTCCCCGGCATCGTCACGATCGCCCGCAGCAGCCGCGCCTGCCGGGCGTGGTGCCGGTGCCTGTTGGCCTCCGGAGCCGGGCGCGTCCACCTGGCCGATCGGTCAGCACGGCGGCCTCCGCCGCAAGCCGTGACACCCGTACGGGGCAGGGGGAAGCCCCCGCGAGTCCCGTCCTCGCGGGGGCTTCCCTTCTTGCCGCCTGCCCGCGTGAAGGGTGAGAAGACGATCACGAGGCAGGACGTTCCACGGGGCCTTCAGGGGGCCATCAGCAGCACATCCGCACGTGACTTGGCGGCCTCGTAACGCCGGGCGACGTCCTGCCAGTCGACGACCCGCCACATCGCCTCGACGAAGTCCACCTTCTGGTTGCGGTACTGCAGGTAGAAGGCGTGCTCCCAGGCGTCGAAGACCAGGATCGGCGTCGCGCCCTGGCCGACGTTGCCCTGGTGGTCGTAGACCTGCTCCACGATCAGCCGCCCGCTGAGCGGCTCGTATGCCAGCACGCCCCAGCCCGACCCCTGCGTGGTGGCCGCGGCCTTGGACAGCTGCGCCCTGAAGCGGGCGAACGAGCCGAAGGACTCGGCGATCGCGTCGGCCAGCTCACCCACGCCGTCCTGCGCCAGCGGCTCGCCGCCGCCGTCCTTCGGGCCGGTCATGTTCTGCCAGTAGATCGAGTGCAGGATGTGCCCGGAGAGGTGGAAGGCCAAGTTCTTCTCCAGGCCGTTGATCGACCCCCACAGCTCCTTGTCCCGCGCCTCGGCCAACTGCTCCAACGTGTCGTTGGCGCCCTTCACATAGGCCGCGTGGTGCTTGTCGTGGTGCAGCTCGATGATCTCGGGGCTGATCACCGGGGCGAGCGCGGAGTAGTCGTACGGCAGGTCAGGCAACGTGTAGACGGGCATGGCGGGTTCCCCTCCGAACCTTATTGCAAGAAACTTGCAACTGCACGCTAGCAGCAGGATGGTCGGCCCGGGGCCCGGGGCACGCGAAAAAGGCGCCCGGCGTGCGAAAACCCCGGGCGTGCGAAAGCCCCCCGGCACGCGAAAGGCCCCCGCGTGCGTCACGCGGGGGCCTTCGGCGGGTGAGGAGGGTCAGCGGCGGGCGCGCGCCCTCTGCCGGGCGTACCCGATCACCGCCAGGACCAGCGTCATGCCGCCCGTCGAGTACAGCTGCACGCGGGTGTCCGGCTGCCGGGCCATCAGGACGAAGATCCCGGCCATGCCCGCCATCGCGACCCAGGTCAGCCACGGGAACGCCCACATCCGCACCGCCAGCTTGTCCGGGGCCTCCCGCTCCAGGCGGCGGCGCAGTCGCAGCTGTGCCACGGCGATGAGGATCCAGACGACCAGGATCACCGCGCCGATCATGTTCAGCAGCCAGGAGAAGACGTCGTCGGGCCGCCAGTAGCTCAGCACCACGCACAGGAAGCCGAAGACGCAGGAGGCCAGGACCGCGATCCGCGGCACCCCGCCGGACACCCGGCCCAGCGTCCTCGGCCCCTGGCCGCGCTCCACCAGCGAGTAGGCGATGCGCGAGGCGCCGTAGATGTTGGCGTTCATCGCCGACAGCAGCGCCACCAGCACCACGACGTTCATCAGCTGGCCCGCGCCCGGGATGCCGAGCTCGTCCAGGGCGGCGACGTACGGGCCCTTCTCGACGACCTCCTTGGAGTCCCACGGGACGAGGGTGACGATGACCGCCATGGAGCCGATGTAGAACACCGCGATGCGCCACATCGCCGTCCGCACGGCGCTCGCCACGCCCTTCACCGGGTTCTCCGACTCGGCCGCGGCGATGGTGACCGTCTCCAGGCCGCCGTAGGCGAAGACGGAGGCGAGCAGGCCGATGACCAGGCCCTCGCCGCCGTTGGGCAGGAAGCCCCCGTCACCGGTGAGGTGGCTCGTGCCCGGCGAGTCCGTGCCGGGCAGGACGCCCGCGATCGCCAGCACGCCGAGCACCAGGAACAGCGTGATCGCGCCGACCTTCAGCGCCGCGAACCAGAACTCGAACTCGCCGAAGTTCTTCACCGCGGCGAGGTTCGTCACGCAGAAGACGGCCATGAACAGCGCCACCCACGCCCACTCGGGCGTGCCCGGCAGCCAGCCGCTGACGATCTTCGCGGCGCCGATGCCCTCCAGGCCGACGGCCGTGCACAGCAGCACCCAGAACGACCAGCCGGCGGTGAAGCCCGCCCAGGGGCCGATCGCCCGCTCCGCGTGTGCGGAGAACGAACCCGACGAGGGATACGCGGCCGACATCTCGCCGAGCATCCGCATCACCAGCATCACGAGGAGACCGGAGAGGGCGTAGGCGAGGACGATGGACGGCCCGGCGGCGGCGATACCCGCGCCGGAGCCGACGAACAGACCGGCGCCGATCACCCCGCCGAGGGCGATCATCGACAGATGGCGCTGCTTCAGGCCGTGGGACAGGGAGGCGCCGTCCGTGGTGGACGGCGTCTCGGTGGTGGTGCTGGGCATGGGCGCGGTTCGTCCAATGCGTGAGAGAGCAGGAACGGCAAAAAACGGAGCCAGTCTGGTCGGCGGGCCCAGGGGCAAGCGGGCGCCGCCCACCATGCGGACACCCGGGACACGGTCCGTAGGGGTCCGCTCACCGGCGGTCCGGAGTCGATGACGGCCCCTTTTGGTGGAACCCTACAGTCCTCCCGGCCGCCGCCCGCGTGAGCGAAACCTCCCTGCCTCCGTGACCGGCGTCACGCCGTACCCGGTGTAACCCCCCTCTGTTGTCGGGAGCCCACCACGCACGCGCTCGAGCCTTTGTCGAGCGCTGACGGTGATCGGCTCCGGCGCGCTGGGATAGCGTCGCCGTGTCCCAACCTGCCCACACCACCCGCGGAGTCCCCATGAGCACCGCTGCCGCCGCCCCCGCCCGCACCGGCCAGGTTCTCGCCGACCTGATCCCCGCCTCCCGTGTCCGGGACGCGGCCCTCGTGCTCGGCGGTGCCGCGCTCACCGGCCTCGCCGCCCAGATCTCCGTGCCCGTGCCGGGTTCCCCAATCCCGGTGACCGGCCAGACCTTCGCCGCGCTGCTGGTCGGCACGGCCCTCGGCGCGGGCCGCGGCTTCTTCGCGCTCGCGCTGTACGCCCTGGCCGGAATCGCCGGCGTGCCGTGGTTCGCGGGCGGGGCCTCCGGCGCCACCGCGCCCTCCTTCGGCTACATCCTCGGCATGATCATCGCCTCCACCGTGGTGGGTGCCCTGGCCCGCCGGGGCGCCGACCGCTCCGTGCTCCGCATGGCGGGCGCGATGGTGCTGGGCGAGGCGATCATCTACGCCGTCGGCGTGCCCTACCTGGCCCTCGCCACCGGCATGTCCGCCACCGCCGCGATCGCGGCCGGCCTCACCCCGTTCCTGATCGGCGACGCCCTCAAGGCGGCCCTGGCGATGGGCGCGCTGCCCACCGCCTGGAAGTTCATCGAACGCTGATGCCGTAGCTCTCGCGGAACCCGTAGTTCTCGCGGACCCGCAGTGCTAACGGCCCGCAGTTCCTGCGGAAGAGGTTCGCCGGGTCGTACCGATCCTTCAGCCCGGCGAGCCTCTCGCGCGTTCCGGGGTCGTACAGCCCTTCGGCCCCGGCCCGCCGCCCGACCGATGACGGAAAACTCCGTCCTCAGCCCCGCTGCCGCCCCGGCCGTCGCCGTGACCACCACAGCCCGGCCGCACCCACCGCCAGCAGCGACGCACCGGCCGCGCCCAGCGCCGGCACCGCCTGCTCCACGCCGGTCCTGGGCAGTTCGGTCCTGGGCCGTTCGTCGCCGTCGGGGGCCACCGGCTTGTTGTCGGTGCCGAGCAGCAGGGGAGTGGCCGGGGCGTCGGGCGAGGGGTTGGTGGTGCCGAACGGCACCGGACCCTGCTGCCAGAACGTCTTCTTCCCGTCGCCCGTCTGCACGGGCAGACAGATCTTCCCGGACTTGTCCAGGTCGTACGTCGCGTCGACGGCGTACGACTTCGACCGACCGGCCGCGAGATTGTCGAGGGGACAGGCGAAACCGCTGTTCGAACCCTCCGGGAGGTTCTTTTCGGCAATCGGGGAACAACCCTCGACGTTCCTGACCGTGAGCCCGTCGAAACCGACGACCAGCAGCCGGACCTTTCCGCTGTCCTTGCTCCCCTCGTTCTTCACCGTGGCGGTCAGGGACGTCTTTTCCGAACCGTTGTCTACGGAGATCCTCTCCGGCAGAGCTGTGGTCAGCTCAACCCCGGCCGGTGCCTGGTCGACCACCTTTCCCCCCGTGCCGCTCGCGGCTCCGGGATCGTCCGCCGCGGCGGTTCCGGACACGATCACCACCGCCGAGAAAGCTGTCACGACCAGCGACCCCGCGATGGCCGTCGTGCGACGAGAACTCATGTTCGCCCCCCTTGTGTTCCCCCTGGACTGCGCCTGAATTCGCAGTACTCGAAGAGCTACCACAAGATTTCTCCCCACTATGCTGGTACGGCGCGAAGTGTGACCGTTGTGTTTCACTCGGTGCGGTTCGCGGCGTCATGGAGGGGGTGCAGCGAATTGCCGGGGAATACGAGCAGCGGCGGAGTTCCAGGGATATTGGTGGCGCGGCGCTATCGATTGGTCGAGAGTATCGGCCAGGGGGGAATGGGGCGGGTGTGGCGAGCCACCGACGAAATACTCGACCGGCAGGTCGCCGTCAAGGAAATGCGCATGGACGGCCTCGACGCCGAGGACACCGGGACCCGGCGCGAACGCACGCTGCGCGAGGCCAGGGCCACGGCCCGGATCGACCACCCCCACGTCGTACGGGTCTACGACGTGGTCGACGAGGGCCAATGCCTGTGGATCGTCATGGAGTTGATCGCCGGCCGCTCCCTGGAACGCGTCCTCGCGGAGGACGGCCCGCTGGGCCCCCGGGAGACGGCCCGGATCGGACTGGGGCTCGTCGCGGCGCTGCGGCAGGTCCATGCGAGGGGCGTGCTGCACCGGGACATCAAGCCGGGCAACGTCCTGGTGGAGAACCCGGCGTCACACGCCGGTCCCGGTACACGGCCCGCACCCGCGACCGGCACCACGTCGCCGACGGGAGCACAACCGCACGAACGCCGTGTGGTCCTCACGGACTTCGGCATCGCCGCCATCCAGGACGCCAAGGCGCTCACCATGGTCGGGATGCTCGTCGGCTCACCGGACTACATGGCCCCCGAGCGCATCTCCGGCCGCCCGCAGGGCCCGCCCTCCGACCTGTGGTCCCTCGGCGCCACCCTCTGCGCGGCCCTCGGCCGCTCCCCGTTCGCACGGGACACCACACTGGCGACCCTGCACGCGGTGCTGTACGAGGAGCCCGACATGCCCCCCACGGCGGGCCCGCTGCGTGAGCTCCTGATCGCCTTGCTGGACAAGGACCCGTCGGTACGGCCCGCCCTCACGGAAGTCGGATCCACCCTGGAACGGGTGGCGTTCCCGGCCCCGACGCCGACGTTGCCGGTGATGGGGTCGGCTCTGGAGGAGACGGGAGCTGGTGGAGTGAGTGGAGGTGGCGGCGGGAGTGGGGGACCGGCCGCAGGGGCCTCCGTGCCGGAGGGTGGGCACGACGGCGGGACGAGGCGAGCGGCGAAGCCGACGCGGGCGGTGCCGGGGACGGAGTCGGGCGACTCGGCTGTGCCGATAGGGGAGTTGGCGTCGGCGGAGCGGCGGGAGGCCGCGCGGGTGGCACATGAGCCGGGGTCGGGCGGCTCCGCCGTGTCCGGGCCGGAGTCCGTCGGCCCCTCCACACCGGAACCGAAGACCCCGACCCCGGCCACCCACACCTTTCCCCGGACCCCCAGCAAGCCGCCCACTCCGGCCGCCCCGCAGACCCCGCACCAGTCCGCTCCTCCTGACCCCCGCCGACCACCCCCCGAGGACGCGGTCCCCCCACAGCACGCCGCACCCCCCGACGAGCAACCCGCCGCCACCGCCCAGCACGCCCCGGCCGGCAACAGCCCCACCGCCTCCCACCCCCCGACCCCCGTCTCCCTCACGCGCGCCCGAGCGGTCACCCGACAACGCCCGCCCACGCACCCCCACCCGACCCCGGCACCCCCGGGCGAACCGCCCGGCCCCGCTGTCCCGGCGGCTTCCCGGCGGCGCGGAGGCCGCCGCCGTACACCGCTCATCCCGGCCGCGGCCGCTGTCGCCGTCGTGGGATCCGTCGTCGGGATCGTCCTGGCCACGACCTCGGGATCCCCCGACGACGACCACCAGGCACACGGCAGCTCATCGACGTCCGCGCCCCCCACCACCGGCCCCGCCGCAAACGACACGCCGTCACCCACGGTCGAGGGCACCTCAAGGCCGCCGAGTCCGCCGCCCGGCGCACACCGGGAAGCGGGAGGCTTCGCGTGGGCGACCCCAGAGGGCTGGCGCCGGGACGTGAAGACGGGCGCGGAGGTCCACTACACCTCGCCGGACGGCAGGCAGGAACTGGCCGCCAAGTCCTCTCTCGCCAGAGGCGACTTGCTGGAGAACTGGCAGACCTCGGAGCGCAACGCCCGGCAGGGGCAGGACTACCGGAAGATCCGCTTGGAGGAGACGACGTTCCAGGGGCACCCGGCGGTCGTATGGGAGTACACCTTCACCCTCGAAGACGTCCACTGGCACGCCCGCCTGCTGGGCTTCAACGCCAACGGCACGTCGTACCAGGTCAACACCTGGTACCAGCCGGAGATCGAGACCGAGGCCCTCAGCACGTACGAGGACGTCAAGAACAGCTTCACGGTCCTGTGAGCACCACGCGAAGACAGGAAGACGGGAGACAGGAAGACGGAAGACAAGAGGACGAAGGCAACAGGACGGACAACAAGGGGACGAAGGCAACAGGACGGACTACAAGAGGGCGGAAAAAACGGAAGGGCCCGCGGCGCGCGTACGCACCGCAGGCCCTCGTTCCGGAACTGCCGGACGCCGGAGGCTCAGCCCGCCGACACCTCGTCCGAGACCCCGCTCGGGGCGTCGCCCGAGGCCTCGTCCCGATCCCGGGCCGCACCGTCGGCCCCCCGGCGTCCGCCGCCGACCTTCTCCTTGACGAAGGCGACGGCCAGTACGACCACCGCGACGAGCAGCGACAGCAGCACGGTCTTGCGCCCGTCGTGCTCGGTGTCGGTCAGCATGTAGCCGAGGACGAACACGATCAGCGCGGCCGTCGCCCAGGTCAGGTACGGGTACAGCCACATCTTCACGACGAGCTTCTCCGGCGCCTCCGCCTTGATGATCCTCCGCATGCGCAGCTGCGAGAAACAGATGACGAGCCAGACGAACAGGGCGACGGCACCGCTGGAGTTGACCAGGAAGAGGAAGACGGAGTCCGGGAACTTGTAGTTGAAGAAGACGGCGACGAAGCCGAACACGACCGACGCGATGATCGCCGTACGCGGCACGCCCCGGCTGGTCGTCCGGGCGAACGACTTGGGCGCGTCCCCGCGCTCACCGAGCGAGAACGCCATGCGGGAGGCGGTGTAGAGCCCGGAGTTGAGGCAGGACAGCACCGAGGTCAGCACGATGAAGTTCATGATCTGACCGGCGTGCGGAATGCCGAGGGAGTCCAGCGCGGCGACGTAGGAGCCGTTTTCGGTGATGGACTTGCTGTCCCACGGCAGCAGGGACACGACGACGAAGATGGAGCCGAGGTAGAAGACGGCGACACGCCAGATGATGCTGTTGGTCGCCTTGGTCACGGCCTGCTGCGGGTTCTCGGACTCGCCGGCGGCCAGCGTGGCGATCTCGCTGCCCATGAAGGAGAAGACGACGAGCAGCACACCGGTGAGGATGGCCCCGGGACCGTGGGGCAGGAAGCCGCCGTGCTCGGTGAGGTTGGAGAGCCCCGCCTGCTCGCTGTCGACGCCGGGCAGCACCCCGAACACGGCGAGCCCGCCGATCACGATGAACGCGGCGATGGCGACGACCTTGATGCCGGCGAACCAGAACTCGAACTCACCGTAGGAGCCCACCGACACGAGGTTCGTCGCGGTCAGCACCACCATCACGATGAGTGCCCACGCCCA
Source organism: Streptomyces bullii (assembly GCF_042657145.1). Taxonomy (NCBI): domain Bacteria; kingdom Bacillati; phylum Actinomycetota; class Actinomycetes; order Kitasatosporales; family Streptomycetaceae; genus Streptomyces; species Streptomyces bullii. Next base: position 477,855 of record NZ_JBHSNY010000001.1, on the reverse strand, counting down.
CTGCGGTACGGCGGGAATCCACCCTTCGAGGATCACGGCACCCGCGGTGGCCTCCACCGCCAGTACGACCACCCAGAAGAACCAGTAGAGCCAGCCGATGGTGAACCCGGCCCACGGCCCGAGCGCACGGTCGGCGTGCGCGGAGAACGACCCGGAGGTCGGGTTGGCGGCGGACATCTCCCCGAGCATCCGCATCACGAGCACCACGAGCGTGCCGACGAGGGCGTACGACAGGAGAATGCCGGGTCCGGCGGTGGCGATACCGGAGCTGGAACCGACGAACAGACCAGCGCCGATGACACCACCGATGGCGATCATCGACAGATGGCGGTTCTTGAGGCCTGCCTGGAGGCCGGGACCGGGTTCTCCCGGGCCTCCGGGGCCGTTTCCGGCCTTCGTCAGGGTCGGCTGCGAAGTCATGGGACGGATTTCCTTTGCGCCGGTTGCACTGAGTCCCGTACGAGCGGTGTACGAGTTGGTCCAGTGAATCGGAGGTGTCGGTATTCGGAAACCTTTGATTCCGGATCGTTACTTGAGGTTTTCCTGAGCTTCGTGAGTGTTGCTCACGCTTTTCAGGATCGACACCCGGGGCTGCTGCCCGGAAACAGCCGTGTCACACTCATCCCATGCGCGTGTACCTCGGCTCGGACCATGCCGGCTACGAACTCAAGAACCACCTCGTCGAATGGCTGAAGGCGGCGGGTCACGACCCCGTCGACTGCGGCCCCCACATCTACGACGCCCAGGACGACTACCCGCCCTTCTGCCTCCGCGCGGCGGAGCGGACGGCCGCGGACCCCGACGCCCTCGGCGTCGTCATCGGCGGCTCCGGCAACGGCGAGCAGATCGCCGCCAATAAGGTGAAGGGCGTCCGTGCGGCCCTGGCCTGGAGCGAGGAGACGGCGGCACTCGGCCGCCAGCACAACGACGCCAACGTGGTCGCGGTGGGCGCGCGCATGCACTCGCTGGACGAGGCGACGAAGTTCGTCGAGACGTTCCTGGCCACGCCGTTCTCCGGTGACGAGCGTCACATCCGCCGCATCGACATGCTCAAGACGTACGAGACGACCGGCGACCTTCCCCCGATCCCGCCCCACCACCCCCAGCAGTAACCCCACGCACCGCCCCGCCGACTGGCCGCGAGGGTGGCTTGTGTGCCGGGGGCGAGCCTTTCCGCCGTGCTGACCCTCGGCCCACGACCCTCGTCCCCGGATCGGATGCGCTGACGGGCCAGGGACGAGGGCGGCCAGGAGCGAGGTGCCGCATCCGCGAAGGGCTGTACGTCGACCCCCACGGGTGGTGCGTGGGCCATGCCCGGTGGGGCGGTGGTGGTACCTCCCGGGGTGGCGCGTGAACACCCGGGGTGGCGCGTGGGCCTGCTCGTGGGGTGGTACGTGAATCTGCCCGGGGTTGGCGGGTCCGCCCGGGTTGGTGCGGGTCCGTCGGAGGTGGTGCGTGCATCTGCCCGGTGTGGTGTGTGAGTCCGCCTGCGTGGGGTGGGCGTGAAACTCGCCCGGGCCGGAGCCCCAGGCCGAGCCGGGCCTCTGGCCCACCGATTCGGTCGGGTCGGTGGGCAAAGGAACGACATGCAGAGAGGGTGCGCACGTTGCCAGAAGGGCACACGATCCACCGCCTGGCCAAGGACTACACCTCCGCCTTCGCCGACGGCACCCCCGTCCATGTGACCAGCCCCCAGGGCACGTTCGCCGCCGCCGCGGCCCTCCTCACCCACACCCCCCTCCACACCGCCGACGCCCACGGCAAGCACCTCTTCCTCAACTTCGCCGACTCCGACGCCTGGATCCACATCCACCTGGGGCTCTTCGGCAAGGTCACCTTCGGCCCGGCCCCCGCCCCACCCCCCACGGACACCGTCCGTCTCCGCCTCGCCAACGACACCGCGTACGTCGACCTGCGAGGCCCCACCACCTGCGCCCTCATCACCGCTCCCGAGAAGCAGGCGATACACGACCGCCTCGGCCCGGACCCGCTCCGCCCGGACGCCGACCCGCACAGGGCGTACGCCAGGATCTCCCGCAGCCGTACGACGATCGCCGCCCTGCTCATGGACCAGAAGGTCGTCGCGGGCGTCGGCAACGTCTACCGAGCCGAGGTCCTCTTCCGCCGGAACATCGACCCGTACCGCCCCGGCAAGGGCATCACCCCCGCCGAGTGGGACGCGATCTGGACCGATCTCGTCGAGCTCATGCGCGAGGGCGTGCGCACCAACCGCATCGACACGGTCCGCCCCGAACACACCCCGGAGGCGATGGGCCGCCCACCCCGCGTCGACGACCACGGCGGCGAGGTGTACGTGTACCGCAGGACCCACCAGCCCTGCCACATCTGTGGCGGCGAGATCCGCACCGCCGACCTCGCCGCCCGCAACCTCTTCTGGTGCCCGACCTGCCAGACGCAATAGCCGGTCCGCCCCTCAGAACCCGTGCGGCAGCCAGGCCGCCACCGGACTCCCGAACCCCACCGCCGCCTCGGCCGACGCCCCCGCCCGCATCTCCCGCACCCGCCCGGCCGCCTCCAGCGACGCAAGGCTCACCCCGCCGAGATACGCCGCCCCCAACTCCCGTACGGACAACGCCAGGTCCGCCGCGTCCGAGGTCCGCACGCAGGTCGCCCCCTTCGCGTCCCCGGTCAGCCGCCAACGCCCGGCGTTCCAGGGGCAGAAGGAGTCCTCCACCTCCAGCACCACGTCCACCGGCGCCTGATACGTCCGCGCCTCCAGCGCGGCCCCCACGTCCACCAGCCGTACGTACAACGCGTCCCGCACCCGCGGCAGGCAGCGCCGTATGTCGGACACCATGTACTGCCACGCGTCGTCCACCGGCCGCCCGCGCACGACGAGCGTCGTCGTCAGGTCGATCCCGAACAAGAACCGCCACAGCGCCGCGTCCGCCGCCGGATCCAGCGCGGCCAGATCCCGCAGCACCACCGTCCCGTTGTGCCCGCTGACGTCCCAGCCGGGCTTGACCCGGAACCGCGCGTACCCGACCGTCTGCCCACCCCGTTCGGCGACGACGCACTGCAACGGCGACGCCCCGTCCCGGTCGCTCTCCGGGTCGAGCAGCGCCACCCGCTCCCATCCGGGCCGCCGCTCCAGCATCCCCGGACGGCCCGGCACCAGCCGCGCGTACACCGCCTCGCAGGCGTCGAGGACGTCGGCGGGCGGCGCGTACCGCAGCCGTACGTCATCGGTACCGTCCGGCACCGACAGCCGCACACGGCTGGTGTCGATCTCGGCATTCAGCTGGAAGGCGGCGGCACCGTACCCGAACCGGCCGTAGATCGCCGGCTCGGACGCCGTCAGCACGGCCAACGGCTCGCCCCATGAGCGCACGTCCTCCAACTGCCGCCGCATCAGGGACGTCAGCACCCCGCGACGGCGGTGCGTGGCGGCCACGCCGACCATGGTGACGCCCGCGGCCGGCACCGACGCGCCGCCGGGCACCGTCATCCGGAAGGTGAACGCCCCCGCCGTCCCCACACAGGTGTCCCCGTCCCAGGCACCCAGAGAACGCTCGGACTCGGTCAGCGAGTTCCACGTCTCCCGTTCCTCGGCCGACTCCGGCACCCCGCCGAAGGCACGGATCAGGGTGTCGTACCACTTGTCCCATTCGTCCTGCCGCAGCACCCGAAGCTCGGGCACACCTCCGGTGGCGTCGGTCGATGGGGGCACGCCGGCCGCGTCGGTCAGGCCCGGCACGTCGGTCGATTCGGTCGAGTCGGTTGCCATGAAGCCATGCCTACCAGGGCGATACGGGAGGGGCGACGGAATTTTTCCGGGACGGCGGCACGGCGGCCTGCGGTGAAGTTCACTGTGAAGTCGGCCCTGCGACGGGGGACAACTGGGACCTCCCGTGCCAAGGGGCTGGTCCGATGGATAGGGTCCCGAACTAATGGCAGCAGGACGAGAGCGGCGCGCGGAAGCCGAGACGTTCACGGCCCGGTTGAGGAAGCAGTGGCACCGGGCCCGCGTCGGCATGCGCCGAGCCGCCGTCGACTACTTCCGCGGGGACGGCTCGGACTGGGTCGCGCTGGGCGGCCTGTTCCTCACGATCCCCCTGCTCACCACGGCGACGCTCGCCAACTCGGTGTGGTTCTCACCGGCCGCGCTGGTCCTGCCGATCGTCGCGGGCGGCCTGCTGCTGCGCCCGGCGAGCCTGCTCGGCCTGTACGCGGCCGCGGCCACGGCCCTGATCGTGGAGTCGGTGCAGCTCGGCCCGTACACCGAGGGTCCCTCCAGAGTGACCCCGGGCGTGGTCCTGGTCGTCGCCGCCTGCGGCTTCTTCGGGCTGTTGCTCGCCCAGTTCCGCAGCCGGGTCGGCGTGCCCTGGCGGCGCGGTGGCACCATGCTGTTCGACCTGCGGGAACGCATCCGGGTGCAGAGCAAGCTGCCCAAACTGCCGGACGGCTGGCACCGGGAGATGGCCCTGCGGCCGGCGGGCGGCCAGTCCTTCTCCGGCGACTTCGTGGTGGCGGCCCGCACCAACGGCGGCCGCACCCTGGAGGTCGTGCTGACGGACGTCTCGGGCAAGGGCATGGACGCCGGGTCGCGCGCCCTGCTTCTCTCCGGCGCGTTCGGCGGTCTCCTCGGCTCCCTCCCTCCGCACGCCTTCCTCCCCGCCGCCAACGGCTACCTCCTGCGCCAGGACTGGGAGGAGGGTTTCGCGACCTCCATCCACCTGGTGCTGGACCTGGACTCCGGCGACTACGAGCTCTACTCGGCCGGCCACCCGCCGGGCCTCCAGCTCAGCGCCGGCACCGGCCGCTGGGAGGAGAAGGCGGCCGAGGGCCCGCTGCTCGGGGTGTACGACGGCGCCCAGTTCGACCCCGTGAAGGGCTCGCTGCGCCCGGGCGACGTGCTGATGCTGTTCACGGACGGTCTGGTGGAGACCTCCGATCGCGACATCGTCGAGGGCATCGACCGCCTCACCGGCGAGGCCGACCGCTATGTCGCCGGAGGCTTCCACGGAGCGGCCTGGCACCTCATCGAGGCGGTCGCCAGGGACGTCAACGACGACCGGGCGCTGCTGCTGATCTGCCGTGAGGGCCCCACCGCGGCTGCGGTCCGCTGACACCCCACCTCGTCGTCGCGTGCCGCGCGGGGCCACACTGGGGGAGTGACCGAGACATCCCGCACCCCGCTGACCCTGGCCGAGGTCGAGTCCACCGCCCGCGCCGCGCACGCCGGCCGCACCGACAAGGCGGGACGGCCCTACGCCGAGCACCTGCGGGCCGTCGCGGAGGGCGTCAGGGCCCGCGGCGGCGACGAGGAGCAGATCGCGGCGGCCTGGCTGCACGACGCCGTCGAGGACGACGCGCTCAGCGAGCGGTGGCTGCGCGAGGCGGCGCTGAGCGGCCGTACCAAGGACATCGTGCTGGCGGTCACCAAGCGGGCCGGGGAACCGCCCGAGGCGTACGCCGCACGGATCCTGGCCACGCCCGGCGCGCTGCTGGTGAAGGAGGCGGACCTGGCGCACAACGCCGACCCGCAGCGTCTCGCGGTCCTCGACGAGGCCACCCGCACACGACTGACCGAGAAGTACGCACGGATGCGCGCACTTCTCGGTCTGACCGACTGAGGACGGGTGCCCGAGAGCAGGGGGCGCTGTCTAGGCGTCGACCTTCTCTCGCGCGGTGCTGCTCTCGCGCTTCTCCCGCTTGTCGCCCTGCTCGCGCTTCTCGCGTTCCCGGGCCAGTTCGGCCGCGTCCCGCTTGAAGGCCCACTCCATCTTCGGCTCCATCGCGAACCGGAAGACCCGCTGGACGGGCTTGGTGCACAGGAGCGTCACGACGGCGGCCGCGAGGACGGTCACGAAGATCTCGCCGAGCGGGCGGTGCAGCCACGTGGGCTCGAACCAGCCCTGGTAGTCGCCGGCCTTCACCAGGAAGCCGTGCAGCAGGTAGCCGTAGAGCGTGCCCGCGCCCAGCGCGGTGAACCACATGTGGCGGCGCGGCACCCAGGCGAAGAAGCAGGCGGTCAGCAGCAGCGAGCAGCCGAACAACGCGAGGACCATGACCGGTCCGGTCCACCACGGGGCGCCCAACTCCTGCGCGGAGTCGCGGTGGTAGAACCAGGCGGTGTTCATGCGCGGCACCGCCCACCAGCTGAACGCGAAGGCGACGGCGAACACCGGCACCGACAGGATCCGCACGGAGCGCCGGCGCACCATCTGGAAGTGCTCGGGCTTCATCACCAGGCCCAGCACGAAGAACGGCAGGAACTGCAGGACCCGCTGGAGGTCGAGGTCGTCACCGATCTCGGGCGTGACGGACGCGAGCATGGCCAGGCCGAGCGCGAGCGGAAGCGGGTGGCGCACCAGCTTCCAGACGGGAGTGGTCAGCCGCCAGATGAACAGCGCGCACAGGAACCAGGTCAGGTACCACGGGTCGAGGAGGCTGACCTCCTGGTGGGGGTCGTTGTCGATGACGCGCTTGAAGAGGGGGTAGGCGGTCTCGAAGACGATGTACGGTACGGCCACGCCGGTGATCAGGCGCTTGAGCCGGTCCGGGCGCATGTCGAAGCTGCGCGAGAAGAAGCCGGAGATGATGATGAACGCCGGCATGTGGAACGCGTACACGACCTGGTAGGCGGCCTCGAGGATCCGGCTGTCATCCTTCAGCGGTTCCCAGGCGTGGCCCATGGCCACCAGCACGATCGCCAGGTACTTGGCGTTGTCGAAGAACGCGTCGCGCTGCTTGCCGTTCTGCTTGTTCTGCGGGCTTTGCGGCGAGCGAGGGCTCGGCACTCCGTCCGCCGGCGACTGTGCCGGGGGGAGTGGCGCCCTGCGGTGGCCGTACGGTCGCAGCGAGTTCGTCACAGGCCCTCCCACCACGGAATCGGGGAGAGCATCCGGGACCTCGCTGCGCTTGCGGGGGACGAGGCAGCGTGGAACATCTGAGGCACCCTAGCGTTGTAGGCGGCAATCCGTAAAACGCTCGACGTGATTCCTGACTAACCGCTGCGGATACCCCGGATTTCGGGCAGTTGTCAGTGCCGTGAACGTGATGGTCAACACACCGCACCGGGAGGATTGTTTACATGATATGCGCCTCACTTGTCATGATTCATCCGTACTAAACGGTGCATAAGACCAGCAGCCGACTACGGTGGAATGTCCGCTTCCTGGCTCCTGCGTCGGCTGGTTCCCGGCCCGTTGGGATGTCTGTGGGGGCAATTCGAATTACCTGCGCACGCGTTGTGTGGAGATGGAAACGATCCGACTGAATTCCCTGCGGGGGTGTCCTGTCGAATTGCTGTGCGGAGCAACGCCGTCGGGTCCGTGTCCGCTCGCGCGCGCGAGGGGTTCCTGACGGTGGAGATCCGGACGATGCGTCACGGGCCGCATAGGGCGGCCGGGTTGGTGGCACGATGGTTCTGGCGGGGTGCGCGGGGCCGTGTCCCCGGGCCGGGAGAGCGGACCGACCGAGGGTGTGATCAGTTGTGGCCATTTCACTGTCTGTGGTGCTGCTGTTGGCGATCATCCTGATAGTGCTGATGCGCGGGGGATCCCTGAAGGCCGGGCCGGCGATCGTCGCGATCCTCTTCGGCTTCTTCCTCGCCTCGACCGGCATGGCGCCGTCCATCAACCGGTTCCTCAACTCGATCGCGGAGACCATCAACTCGATCAGCTTCTGACCGGGCGCCCCGAGCGCGCCCCGGCGCACCCCGGCCGGAGGATCCGGGTGACCTCCGTACTGAGTGCATGCTCTCGTCCCGGACAGGAGGGCGGTGCGTGACGGGGAACGTCCGGGAATGGCGCTGCGTGAGACCGACCCGGGGGAGGGCAGCGGCTACCGCATCGAGGACCGCCTCGGCTCCGGCGGCATGGGCGTGGTCCACCTCGCCCGATCGGCCTCCGGCCACCGCCTCGCCGTGAAGGTCGTGCACGCCCAGCACGCCGCCGACGACGAGTTCCCGACCCGGTCCCGCCGCGAGGTGGCCGCCGCCCGACACGTCGGCGGCGCCTTCACCGCCTCCGTCGTGAACGCCGACGCGCCGACCCCTGGAGGGCCACGCTCTACATCCCGGGTGAGGATCTCGGCACGTAGGTCCGCCGACAAGGCCCTTTCTGCCTCCGGCCCGGCTGCGCGACCCCGCCGTCGGGCTCGCCGAGGCCCTGCGCGACATCCACCGCGCCACAGTCGTCCACCGGGACCTGAAACCGGCCGGGGTGATGCTCGCCGAGGCGGCCCCCGCGTCATCGGCTTCGGCATCTCCCGCGCCGCCGAGTTCGCCAGGCAGGACCGAGGCCACCCGGCCCGGCCGCGACGACGGCGGCGGCATCGACGACGTCTTCTTCCCCGAGCGGTTCGTGCTGCCCGGTGGTCTCGTGGCTTCACACGGCAGCGACGGGTGGCGTGCGCACGATGGCAAGGCCGGTACGTTCAGCACTGGGCGAGATCTGGATCACTTGTGGCATGGGCCGACGAGAACGCCACCGGCCTGATCTGCTGGCGGTGCGCGTACGTCCAGCTCTTCGTCAACAAGGACATCAAGCTCTACCGAGCTGACAAGTAGCGGCGCTCACCCGGCGAGGCGCGGTATGAGGCGTGAGAGGCGTGAGCTGGCCACACGGCCGGCGTCGCGATGCCGAAGGCGGCCGGCTCTCCTCCAGGCGCCGGAACCACGTCAACCGTCTCTGGCAGACGCGGGGGGCATGATCGCGAAGGCGCTCGAGCGGGTTCCGGGCGGAAGGGGCACACCGGGGACACGGACGGCTGATCCGGCCTCCGGAACGACTCAGGCCCAGGGAACGGGTGTCCACCCTCTCACCTGGGCCTGAGCCATGCGGAGCGGGCGACGGGAATCGAACCCGCGTAGCCAGTTTGGAAGACTGGGGCTCTACCATTGAGCTACGCCCGCGTACAACGCGCCGCAGGTCGGACGACCGCGGCACAGAAGGCATCGTAGCGGGTGGACCGGCCTTGCCGCACACCCCGTTCCCGTCCGCACCGGCGCGGGGGAAATGCGGCGGCCCCACGGCCCGGCGGCATGTACCCTACGTGTCGCACCAGACGGGGTGTGGCGCAGCTTGGTAGCGCGTCCGCTTTGGGAGCGGAAGGCCGTGGGTTCAAATCCCGCCACCCCGACCAGCCACCTGATCAGCTCGCGTGATCGTCACCCGATCACCTCGCGCGATCGCCTTTTGGGCCGTCTACCCGCTGCCGTTACTATGCAAGCTGCACGCCCGTGTGTCTCAGGTTAGAACTCCTCTGAAGCCCTCCGGGCGGCGAAATCCGCCGGACCTGTCTGGCTCCGGCAGAAACCAAGAAGTCAGCCACAAGGAGACCGAACCGTGAAGAGCGCCGTGGAGACCCTGAACCCGACCCGGGTTCGGCTCACTGTCGAGGTGCCCTTCGAGGAGCTCAAGGACAGCCTCGACGCGGCGTACAAGAAGATCAACCAGCAGGTCACGGTGAAGGGCTTCCGCAAGGGCAAGGTCCCGGCCCGGGTCATCGACCAGCGGTTCGGCCGCGGTGCCGTGCTGGAGGAGGCCGTCAACGACGCCCTCCCGAAGTTCTACACCGAGGCGGTCAACGAGGCCGAGCTGAGCCCGCTGGGCCAGCCCGAGGTCGACATCACCGAGCTGAAGGACGGCGAGACGCTGAACTTCACCGCCGAGGTCGACATCCGCCCGGCCATCGAGATCCCGGACTACTCCGGCATCGAGGTCGAGGTCGACGCCGTCGAGGTCACCGACGAGGACGTCGAGAAGTCGGTCGAGCAGCTCCGCGAGCGCTTCGCCTCCACCTCCCCGGTCGAGCGCGCCGCCGAGGACGGCGACGTCGTCACCATCGACCTGGAGGCCAAGGTCGACGGCGAGGTCCTGGAGGACGGCGTCGCCAACGGCGTCTCCTACACCATCGGCTCCGGCGAGCTGCTGGACGGCATCGACGACGCCGTCAAGGGTCTGTCGGCCGGCGAGGAGGCCACCTTCACCTCCGAGCTCAAGGGCGGCTCGGCGGCCGGCAAGGAGGCCGAGGTCACCGTCAAGGTCACCCAGGTCGCCAAGCGGGAACTGCCCGAGCTGGACGACGAGTTCGCGCAGCTCGCCTCCGAGTTCGACACCCTCGAGGAGCTGAAGGCCGACAGCCGCAAGCGCCTGGAGAACATGAAGCAGTACGACCAGGCCACGCAGGCCCAGGAGCGCGTCCTGGAGAAGCTGCTCGAGCTGGTCGAGGTCCCGGTCCCCGAGAAGCTCCTCGAGGACGAGATCAACACCCGCAAGCACAACCTCGAGCACCACCAGCTCGGCCAGATGGGCCTCACCCTCGACAAGTACCTGGAGATCCAGGGCAAGACCGCCGAGGAGTTCGAGAACGAGACCCGCGAGGCCGCGATCAAGGGCATCAAGACCCAGTTCGTGCTCGACGAGCTCGTCAAGCAGGAGAAGCTCAACGTCAACCAGGAGGAGCTCACCGAGCACCTCATGCGGCGCGCCGCCTCCTCCGGCATGTCCCCCGACCAGTTCGCGCAGGCGGTCGTCGAGGGCGGGCAGGTTCCGCTCCTGGTCGGCGAGGTCGCCCGCGGCAAGGCCCTGGCCGTCGTGGTCGAGAAGGCCACGGTCAAGGACACCAACGGCGAGATCATCGACCTGGACGACGAGGACGAGGACGAGACCGCCGCCGAGGCCGCCACGGAGGCCACCGAGGGCGAGGCCGCCGAGGACAAGCCCGAGGCCTGAGCCTCACGGCACCTCTGATGGACGTACGACGGGCCCCGGGGACCTTGCTCCCCGGGGCCCGTCGTTCTACGCGGCGCTACGCCCCCGGCGAACACCCCCTTGGACGGGATTCCCCGGCGGAGCCGCCGCGTTAGGGTCCATGAATACGCAGAAACACGTAAGACGGCCCGGCGCCGTCGTAAGACGAGCAGGTGGATACGTGACGAATCTGATGCCCTCCGCCGCCGGCGAGCCTTCCATCGGTGGTGGCCTCGGCGACCAGGTCTACAACCGGCTGCTCAACGAGCGGATCATCTTCCTCGGCCAGCCGGTCGACGACGACATCGCGAACAAGATCACCGCGCAGCTTCTGCTCCTTGCCTCCGATCCGGACAAGGACATTTACCTGTACATCAACAGCCCCGGCGGCTCGATCACGGCCGGCATGGCGATCTACGACACCATGCAGTACATCAAGAACGACGTGGTGACGATCGCCATGGGCCTGGCCGCCTCGATGGGCCAGTTCCTGCTCAGCGCCGGCACCCCCGGCAAGCGCTTCGCGCTGCCGAACGCCGAGATCCTGATCCACCAGCCCTCCGCCGGCCTGGCCGGATCGGCCTCGGACATCAAGATCCACGCCGAGCGGCTGCTGCACACCAAGAAGCGCATGGCCGAGCTGACCGCCCAGCACACGGGCCAGACGGTCGAGCAGATCACCCGCGACTCGGACCGTGACCGCTGGTTCGACGCCTTCGAGGCCAAGGAGTACGGCCTCATCGACGACGTCATCGCCACGGCCGCCGGTATGCCGGGCGGCGGCGGCACCGGGGCCTGAGCGGCCCCCACGGGGTCTCAGCGGCCCCGTGGGGCCCCGTGAGCCCCGACAGGGCCCAGCGAGCCCAGACAGCCCCAGCCGACCGCCTCAGCCCCTCTCAGGAGACACCGTGAACGACTTCCCCGGCAGCGGCCTCTACGACCGCACGCACGCCGTGCAGGACATGCGCGCCTCCCAGGGCCGGTACACCGGCCCGCAGGCCGAGTCGCGCTACGTCATCCCGCGCTTCGTGGAGCGCACCTCGCAGGGCATCCGCGAGTACGACCCGTACGCGAAGCTCTTCGAGGAGCGCGTGATCTTCCTCGGCGTCCAGATCGACGACGCCTCCGCCAACGACGTCATGGCGCAGCTGCTGTGCCTGGAGTCGATGGACCCCGACCGGGACATCTCGGTCTACATCAACAGCCCCGGTGGCTCCTTCACGGCGCTGACGGCGATCTACGACACGATGCAGTACGTGAAGCCGGACATCCAGACGGTCTGCATGGGCCAGGCGGCCTCCGCCGCGGCCGTCCTGCTGGCCGCCGGCACGCCCGGCAAGCGCATGGCGCTGCCGAACGCCCGTGTCCTGATCCACCAGCCGTACAGCGAGACCGGTCGCGGCCAGGTCTCCGACCTGGAGATCGCGGCCAACGAGATCCTCCGCATGCGGACGCAGCTGGAGGAGATGCTGGCCAAGCACTCCACGCAGCCGCTCGAGAAGATCCGCGAGGACATCGAGCGCGACAAGATCCTCACGGCCGAGGACGCGCTGCAGTACGGCCTGATCGACCAGATCATCACCACCCGCAAGATGGACAACGCCAGCCTGCGCTGACGCGGGAGGCTGTATCGTCTGCCGCCCCTTGGCATGGTTTGGCACGGTCCACGTCAAAGCGAACCGTGCCAAGGGGGGCCCGAACGGGGGGCCCGGCAAGGTACCGTCGGACATAAGGCAGCACCAGGAGCCGCTGGACGGTGACGTCCAGGCGTCTCCCAGGCGAAGGGGAAGCACACCGTGGCACGCATCGGTGACGGCGGCGATCTGCTCAAGTGCTCGTTCTGTGGAAAGAGCCAGAAGCAGGTCAAGAAGCTCATCGCAGGGCCCGGTGTGTACATCTGCGACGAGTGCATCGACCTCTGCAACGAGATCATCGAGGAAGAGCTCGCGGAGACCAGTGAGGTCCGCTGGGAGGAACTCCCGAAGCCTCGCGAGATCTACGAGTTCCTCGAGGGGTACGTAGTCGGTCAGGAGGCCGCCAAGAAGGCGCTCTCCGTCGCGGTGTACAACCACTACAAACGGGTCCAGGCCGGTGAGAACGGCGGCGCCCAAGGCCGCGACGACGCCATCGAGTTGGCGAAGTCCAACATCCTCCTGCTGGGCCCCACGGGCTCCGGCAAGACCCTCCTCGCGCAGACCCTCGCGCGCATGCTGAACGTCCCGTTCGCCATCGCCGACGCCACGGCGCTCACGGAGGCGGGCTACGTCGGCGAGGACGTCGAGAACATCCTGCTGAAGCTGATCCAGGCCGCCGACTACGACGTCAAGAAGGCCGAGACCGGCATCATCTACATCGACGAGATCGACAAGGTCGCGCGGAAGAGTGAAAACCCCTCCATCACACGCGATGTGAGCGGGGAGGGCGTGCAGCAGGCCCTGCTGAAGATCCTCGAGGGCACCACGGCCTCGGTCCCCCCGCAGGGCGGCCGCAAGCACCCGCACCAGGAGTTCATCCAGATCGACACGACGAACGTGCTGTTCATCGTGGGCGGTGCCTTCGCCGGCCTGGAGAAGATCATCGAGGCCCGTGCGGGGGCCAAGGGCATCGGCTTCGGCGCGCAGATCCGCTCCAAGCGCGAGATGGAGTCCAAGGACCAGTTCCAGGAGGTCATGCCGGAGGACCTGGTCAAGTTCGGCATGATCCCCGAGTTCATCGGCCGCCTCCCGGTCATCACCTCGGTGCACAACCTGGACCGCGAGGCCCTGCTGCAGATTCTCGTCGAGCCGCGCAACGCGCTCGTCAAGCAGTACCAGCGCCTCTTCGAACTCGACGGCGTGGAGCTGGACTTCGAGCGCGAGGCGCTGGAGGCCATCGCCGACCAGGCGATCCTCCGCCAGACCGGCGCGCGCGGCCTGCGCGCCATCATGGAGGAAGTCCTCCAGGGCGTGATGTACGAGGTTCCGTCCCGCAAGGACGTGGCCCGCGTCGTCATCACCGCGGACGTCGTCCTGTCGAACGTCAACCCGACCCTGATCCCGCGGGACGCGCGGGGGCGGGGACCGGGGGAGCAGAAGACGGCGTAGTTCCCGGACGTACGCGAGGGGCCCCGGTCAGGCGACCGGGGCCCCTCGTCGTCGGGGTGCGCGGCCTCGTCAGGCCTTCTCGCGGACCTCGCCGCGGAGCTTGGTGGCGATGTCCACCGCCGCGTCCTTGGTGATGTCCTTGGTGTTGTCCCCCGGGGAGACCACGGCGATCGTGCTGTAGTCGGCCCAGGCGCAGAACCAGTTGGTGGTGGCCTTCTGGGTGAGGTCGTTGGTGCCCTTGGCCGACTGGCACTTCATCACGGCACCGTCGATGTCGACCGCCTCGGGCTCGCCGACCAGCTCGGACATCAGCGGGTTGCTGTTCGAGGTGTCCTCCTGGCTCTCCTTCTTCATGGTGGCGAAGAGCTTGTCCAGCACCGCTTCCGGGTCCTCGATCTCACCGTAACCGCCGAAGAACGACACGCCCTTGGCCGTCAGCAGTTCGGACTGGTCGGGGAGGTCGGCCGGGTCGGGGTTCTGGGGATCGTAGTGACCGAAGTCGGCCGTCGAGTAGGCGGCTCCGACGGCCTTGCCGTTCTTGACGCCGCTCTTCTCCAGGTCCCGCGCGGTGCTGCTGCTCGCGTCCTCACCGCCCTTGCCGACGCGCTTGTACTCACTGAGCACCGTCTCCGGCGTGGCCAGCTTGTGCGGCCCGTCGTCCTCCAGGCCGCCGGCGCCGCCACCCCCGCCGAAGAGGAAGTACGCCGCCACGCTGATGGCCGCCACGACCGCCACGGCTCCGATGATCAGGCCCGCCTTCTTCGTGCCGCCGCCCGGCGCCGGGGGCTGCGGCATACCGTAGGGAGCCTGGCCGTACGGGGGCTGGCCGTACTGCGGCTGCTGGCCGTAGGGAGGCTGCTGGCCGTACGGGGGCTGGGGCGGGACGCCCTGCGGGGCCTGCTGGGGGTAGCCGTAACCGGGCTGGGCGGGCGGCGCCTGCTGGGGGTAGCCGTAGCCGGGCTGGGGAGCCTGCGGCGGCTGGCCGTACGGTCCCGGCTGGCCGTACGGCCCGGGCTGCTGAGGCTGCCCGCCGTACGGGCCCGGCTGGTTGTAGCTCATGTTCTGGGTTCCCCTCCAGAATGCTTATGTGTTCCTGACATCCTGGCCCAATCACGTCGGGCGCACGGCGCCGGGGGCCCCACCGTTACAAAGCGAATCGGGTTTCGGGACTGGGTCGTGACACCTCTAAACTGACCCCCGTGACCGAGAACACTCAGCAGCCGCAATCAGCGCCCACGACCGAACTGCCGACCCAGTACACGCCGGCCGAGGTAGAGGGGAAGCTGTACGAGCGCTGGGTAGAACGGGGTTACTTCGAGGCGGACGACAAGAGCGACAAGCCGCCGTACACCATCGTCATCCCGCCGCCGAACGTCACCGGCAGCCTGCACCTGGGGCACGCCTTCGAGCACACGCTCATCGACGCCCTGACCCGCCGCAAGCGGATGCAGGGCCACGAGACGCTGTGGCAGCCCGGCATGGACCACGCCGGCATCGCGACCCAGAACGTCGTCGAGCGGGAGCTCGCGAAGGAAGGCAAGTCGCGGCACGACCTCGGCCGTGAGGCGTTCGTCGAGCGTGTCTGGCAGTGGAAGGCCGAGTCCGGCGGACAGATCTCCGGCCAGATGAAGCGCCTCGGCGACGGTGTCGCCTGGTCGCGGGAGCGGTTCACGATGGACGAGGGCCTGTCCAGGGCCGTCCAGACCATCTTCAAGCGGCTCTACGACGACGAGCTGATCTACCGCGCCGAGCGCATCATCAACTGGTGCCCGCGCTGCCTGACCGCCATCTCCGACATCGAGGTGGAGTACCAGGACGACGACGGCGAGCTCGTCTCCATCCGGTACGGCGAGGGCGACGCGTCCATCGTCGTCGCCACGACCCGCGCCGAGACGATGCTCGGTGACACGGCCGTCGCCGTCCACCCCGAGGACGAGCGCTACCGCCACCTGATCGGCACCGAGATCGAGCTGCCACTGACCGGCCGCCGCATCCCGGTCGTCGCCGACGAGCACGTCGACCCCGAGTTCGGCACGGGCGCCGTCAAGGTGACCCCGGCGCACGACCCGAACGACTTCGAGATCGGCCAGCGGCACGACCTGCCGGCGCTCACGATCATGGACGAGCACGCCGTGATCACCGCCCACGGGCCCTTCCAGGGCCTGGACCGGCTGGAGGCCCGTTCCGCCATCGTCGGCGCCCTGCGCGCCGAGGGCCGGATCGTCGCCGAGAAGCGGCCGTACGTCCACTCGGTCGGCCACTGCTCGCGCTGCAAGACCACCATCGAGCCCCGGCTGTCCATGCAGTGGTGGGTCAGGGTCGGTCCGCTCGCCAAGGCCGCCGGTGACGCCGTCCGCGACGGGCGCGTCAAGATCCACCCGCAGGAGATGGAGAAGCGGTACTTCGACTGGGTCGACAACCTGCACGACTGGTGCATCTCGCGCCAGCTGTGGTGGGGCCACCGCATCCCGGTCTGGTACGGCCCGAACGGCGAGGTCGTCTGCGTCGGCCCGGACGAGGAGCCGCCGAGCGGCGAGGGCTGGCACCAGGACTCCGACGTCCTGGACACCTGGTTCTCCTCCGGCCTGTGGCCGTTCTCCACGCTGGGCTGGCCCGAGCAGACCGAGAGCCTGGAGAAGTTCTATCCGAACTCCGTCCTGGTCACCGGCTACGACATCCTCTTCTTCTGGGTCGCCCGGATGATGATGTTCGGCCTGTACGCCATGGACGGCACGCCGCCGTTCCACACCATCGCCCTGCACGGCATGGTCCGTGACCAGAACGGCAAGAAGATGTCCAAGTCGTTCGGGAACGTGGTCGATCCGCTGGACTGGATGGACAAGTACGGCTCCGACGCGCTCCGCTTCACGCTGGCGCGCGGCGCCAACCCGGGCGTCGACGTCCCGATCGGCGAGGAATGGGTCCAGGGCTCGCGCAACTTCGCCAACAAGGTCTGGAACGCCACGCGGTTCGCGCTGATGAACGGCGCCACGGTGGCCGGCCCGCTGCCGGACGCCGCGCGGATGTCCTCCACCGACCGGTGGATCCTGTCCCGGCTGAACTCGGTGGTCGCCGAGGTCGACGCGTACTACGAGGACTACCAGTTCGCGAAGCTGTCCGACGCGCTGTTCCACTTCGCCTGGGACGAGGTCTTCGACTGGTACGTCGAGCTGTCCAAGACGACCTTCCAGGAGGGCGGCGAGGCGGCCGAGGTCTCCCAGCGGGTCCTCGGTGAGGTCCTCGACGTCACGCTGCGGCTCCTGCACCCGGTCGTCCCGTTCGTGACGGAGACGCTGTGGACCACGCTGACCGGCGGCGAGTCCGTCGTCATCGCCGAGTGGCCGCAGGCCGTGCTGGTTCCCGGGGCCGACGCCCCCGGCGGCTTCCGTGACGAGGCCGCCGAGCGGGAGATCGAGACCCTCCAGTCGCTGATCACCGAGGTCCGCCGGTTCCGCGCCGACCAGGGGCTGCAGCCCGGCCAGCGGGTCCCGGCCCGGCTGGCCCTGGAGGGCACGGCCCTGGCCGCGCACGAGCCCGCCATCCGCCAGCTGCTCCGCCTCCAGCCGGAGGGCGAGGCCTTCACCGCGACGGCGACCCTGCCGGTCGCGGGCGTGGAGGTCGCGCTGGACCTGTCCGGCGCGATCGACGTCGCGGCCGAGCGCAAGCGGCTCGCGAAGGACCTCGCCGCCGCAGAGAAGGAGAAGGCGCAGGCCACGGCCAAGCTGGGCAACGAGGCGTTCCTCGCCAAGGCACCGGAGCAGGTCGTGGACAAGATCCGCACCCGGCTCGCAAAGGCCGAGGAGGACATCGCCCGGATCCAGACGCAGCTGGAGCGGCTGCCCCAGGCGTAGGCGTCCCGCACGAGGAGGCAGCCGTCCCGCGCAGAGGTGAAGGCCCTCGGACCCGTCGGGTTCCGGGGGCTTTCGCACGGGTACGTAGACTGGCCCCGTGAGTGAGCTCCCCCCGAACGGCAACGACGACCAGCCCGACCCCCTCGACTCCTTCGACGAGATCATCGCGGAGGAGACGCACCGCGATCCCGATCTCGCGGTCATCGAGGCCGGCAGCCGTACCCTGCGCACGCAGGGCGGGCCTCCGCAGGCCGACGTGCCCGCGCGGCCCCAGGACCCGGAGGTCGACAGGGCCCTGCGGGAGGTCGAGGGCGAACTCGCGACCCGCTGGGGCGAGACCAAGCTGGAGCCCTCCGTCAGCCGCATTGCCGCGCTGATGGACGTCCTGGGCGAGCCGCAGCGGTCGTACCCCTCCATCCACATCACGGGGACGAACGGCAAGACCTCCACCGCCCGCATGATCGAGGCCCTGCTCGGCGCCTTCGACCTGCGCACCGGGCGCTACACCTCCCCACACGTGCAGTCCATCACCGAGCGGATCAGCCTGGACGGCGCTCCCATCTCCGCCGAGCGCTTCGTCGAGACGTACCAGGACATCAAGCCGTACGTGGAGATGGTCGACGCGCGGCAGGAGCACCGGCTGTCCTTCTTCGAGGTGCTCACGGGCATGGCGTACGCCGCCTTCGCCGACGCGCCCGTGGACGTCGCCGTCGTGGAGGTGGGCATGGGCGGCAGCTGGGACGCCACCAACGTGATCGACGGGGACGTCGCCGTCGTCACGCCCATCGACCTCGACCACACCGACCGGCTCGGCTCGACCCCGGCCGAGATCGCGACCGAGAAGGCCGGGATCGTCAAGCGGGACGCGACCGTGATCATGGCCCAGCAGCCGGTCGACGCGGCGCAGGTGCTGCTGAAGAAGGCCGTGGAGGTCGACGCGACCGTGGCCCGGGAGGGGCTGGAGTTCGGGGTCGTGTCGCGGCAGGTCGCCGTCGGCGGCCAGCTGATGACGCTGCGTGGGCTCGGCGGCGAGTACACCGAGGTCTACATCCCCCTGCACGGCGCCCACCAGGCGCACAACGCGGCCGTCGCGCTCGCCGCCGTCGAGGCCTTCTTCGGGGTCGGTGCGCAGCGGGCCGAGCCGCTCGACGTGGAGACCGTGCGCAAGGCATTCGCGTCCGTCGCCTCGCCGGGACGGCTGGAGGTCGTACGGCGCTCGCCCACCGTCGTCCTCGACGCGGCGCACAACCCGGCGGGCGCGCGGGCCACGGCCGAGGCGGTCGGCGAGGCGTTCCAGTTCAGCCGGCTCATCGGGGTCGTCGGCGCCAGCGGTGACAAGAACGTGCGGGGCCTGCTGGAGGCCTTCGAGCCGATCTTCGCCGAGGTCGTCGTCACCCAGAACTCCAGCCATCGCGCCATGGACGCCGACGAACTCGCCGCGATCGCCGTGGAGGTGTTCGGCGAGGACCGTGTGCAGGTCGAGCCGCGGCTGCCCGACGCGCTGGAGGCCGCGATCACGCTCGCCGAGGAGGAGGGCGAGTTCGCGGGCGGCGGCGTGCTCGTGACCGGCTCCGTGATCACTGTCGGCGAGGCCCGACTGCTCCTGGGAAAGGGCTAGGTTCCCGATGCGTACGCTCTGCTCCTCGACGCTGATCGGCGAGTTCTTCATCATCGGCTTCGCCGGGCTGGTGGCGATGAAGGACCCGGGCCTGTCCGTGAGCACGGTGTGGACGGTGTGCGGTGTCGCCATGTTCCTGTGCCTGGTGCTGTGCGGGATGGTCACCCGGCCCGGCGGGGTGGCCCTCGGCTGGGCCCTGCAGATCGCCCTCGTCGCCTCCGGCTTCTTCGTCCCGCACATGTTCTTCATGGGGGCAATCTTCGGGGCGCTGTGGTGGGCGTCGGTGCACTACGGGCGGAAGGTGGACGAGGCGAAGGCCCGGTTCGCGGCCCAGGCCGACCAGCCTGACGCTGCGTAACAGGTGCCCGGACACGCACGGTAACCTCTTCCTCCCGCACAACCTTTGATTCCAAGGAGCCCGTCGTGAGCCAGCGCACCCTCGTCCTCCTCAAGCCCGACGCCGTCCGTCGCGGCCTGACCGGCGAGATCATCAGCCGTATCGAGCGCAAGGCCGGCTGGCGGATCACGGCGCTGGAGCTGCGCACCCTGGATCAGGAGACCCTGGAGCAGCACTACGGCGAGCACAAGGGCAAGCCGTTCTACGAGCCGCTGGTGGAGTTCATGGCCTCCGGGCCGGTCGTCGCGATGATCGTCGAGGGTGAGCGGGTCATCGAGGGCCTGCGCCAGCTGGCCGGTCCCACCGACCCGATCGCCGCGCCCCCCGGTTCCATCCGCGGGGACTTCGGCGTGATCGTCCGCGAGAACCTGATCCACGCCTCCGACTCGGAGGAGTCCGCCGAGCGCGAGGTCAAGATCTTCTTCCCGGGCCGGGCGTAACAGCACGACGGTGCAGGTCCGGGGGCACCCCACGGCACGGCCCCCGGACTCTCCGGCATATGCGTGGCGATCGAGGGAACGATGGTCCCCGAACGCTCGTCTCCAGAAGCGAAGCCGTCCCGCATCTGCTGACAATGGCGGAGACCCTCCCGCAGTGTTCGCGAAGGCGCGTCTACGATGGAAGCCTTCACGTCACAGCACCCACCACGCCTACCTGACAAGCCCTCAAAAAGCTCATGGGAAGGCCAGACGAATCCTGATGGGGAACTCAATGTCGTTCATCGGCCGTGACATGGCTGTCGACCTCGGGACCGCCAACACGCTGGTGTACGTCAGGGGTCGCGGGATCGTACTCAACGAACCGTCCGTCGTCGCGATCAACACCAACACCGGTGGCATCCTCGCGGTCGGCGCCGAAGCGAAGAAGATGATCGGGCGCACGCCCGGCAACATCGTTGCCGTACGTCCGCTGAAGGACGGTGTCATCGCCGACTTCGAGATCACCGAGCGGATGCTCCGCTACTTCATCCTGAAGATCCACAAGCGGCGGTATCTGGCTCGGCCGCGAGTCGTCGTCTGTGTGCCCTCGGGCATCACCGGCGTCGAGCGCCGCGCCGTCATCGAGGCGTCGTCCCAGGCCGGCGCGCGCCAGGTGCACATCATCGAGGAGCCCATGGCCGCGGCCATCGGCTCGGGCCTGCCGGTCCACGAGGCCACGGGCAACATGGTGGTCGACATCGGCGGCGGCACCACGGAGGTCGCGGTCATCTCCCTCGGCGGCATCGTCACCGCCCAGTCCATCCGCGTCGCCGGCGACGAACTGGACAACGCGATCATCCAGCACATCAAGAAGGAGTACTCCCTCCTGCTGGGTGAGCGGACGGCCGAACAGATCAAGATCACGATCGGTTCGGCGTACGACCTCGACACCGACGAGCACACCGAAATCCGCGGCCGGGACCTGGTCTCCGGGCTGCCGAAGACCGTCGTCATCTCCGCGGCCGAGGTGCGCAAGGCGATCGAGGAACCGGTCAACGCCATCGTCGACGCTGTCAAGACGACCCTCGACAAGTGCCCGCCGGAGCTGTCCGGCGACATCATGGACCGGGGAATCGTTCTGACCGGCGGCGGAGCGCTGCTGCGCGGCCTGGACGAGCGGCTGCGGCGGGAGACCGGCATGCCGATCCACATCGCCGAGGACCCGCTGGACAGCGTGGCGCTGGGCTCCGGCAAGTGCGTCGAGGAGTTCGAGGCGCTCCAGCAGGTGCTGGACGCCCAGCCGCGCAGATGAGGTAACTGTTCGATTCCGCCGTACGGGACGACCTCCTCTCGTACGGCGGATCGTTGATACCGAGGCATAAGCTCCCCCCAGCGAGCTCTCCACGACGAGCTCCGGACAGCGAGCTCCACGACGAGCTGCCGAGCGAGCTGTGCCGCCCGGCCCGAACACCTGAACATCCCGACACCTCCTACCCGTTCTCGACGAGGAAGGCACGGCCGCCGCACGTGAGGGACACACGAGAGAGCCGGCTGCTCCTGGTGCTGCTGATCGCGATCGCGTTCGCGCTGATCACGGTGGACATCCGCGGCGGGGAGGACTCACCGGTCGACGGTGCCCGGCGGGGCGCGGCCGCGGTCTTCGGCCCGATCGAGAGCGGGGTGTCCACCGCGGTCGGCCCCATTGGCAACGCCGTCTCCGCGATCCGCGACTCCGGCGAGCGGCACGACCGGCTCGCCCGGCTGGAGAGGGAGAACGCGGCCCTGAAGGCCCGGCTCGGCAGCGACGACCGCAGCCGCAGCCGTCTGCGTCAGCTCGACAAGATGCTGAAGATCGCCGGCAGGGGCCAGTACGGCATCAAGGGCGCCGAGGTCATCGCCATAGGAGCGGCGCAGGGCTTCTCCTGGACCATCACCATCGACGTCGGCGCCAACGACGGCATCAAGCGCGACATGACCGTCCTCAACGGGGACGGCCTGGTCGGGCGGGTGACGACCGTCGGGCCCGACACGGCGACCGTGCTGCTGGCCAGCGACCCCGACTTCACCGTCGGCACCCGGATGGAGGGCAACGACGAGCTCGGATTCGCCTCCGGGCAGGGTGACCGCCCGCTGCGCGTGGAGCTGCTCAACGGAAAGGCCGAGGTGAAGAAGGGCGACCGGCTCGTCACCTTCGGCTCGCAGGCGGACCGGCCGTTCGTGCCCGGTGTGCCGGTCGGTGTGGTCTCCCGTGTGGACCCCTCCGGCGGCGACCTGACCCGCACCCTGTACGTGACGCCGTACGTCAGCTTCACCAAGCTAGACATCGTCGGCGTCGTCGTGGAGGCCCCGAAGAAGGACCCACGCGACACGGTGCTCCCGGACAAGCCCAAGCCGACCCCCACGCCGACCGTGACGGTCACCGTGACGCCGGGCGCCGAAGACGCCCAGGCACCCGGTGACGGTCAGGCGTCCGCGGACGGCCAGCCCCAGCAAGAGCAGTAGGAGCTGTCACCTCATGCGCGTCAACCGGATCCTGCTCTCCTCCTCGCTGGTCGTCGTCGCCCTGGTCCTCCAGGTCAGCGTCCTGGCCCGGCTCCACCTGCCGGGCGCGGTCCCCGACATACTGCTGCTCACCGTCCTCGGGCTGGCCCTGGTGTACGGGCACGTGGGCGGCGCCCTCATCGGCTTCGGCGCGGGGCTGCTCGCCGACTTCGCGCCGCCCGCCGACCACGCGGCCGGCCGCTACGCCCTGGTGCTGTGCGTCATCGGCTACCTCGCGGGCCTCGTCAAACCGGAGACCGGCCAGCTCAAGTCGGCGACCGGCCCCATGATCGTGGTGGTCGCCGCCGCGATCGGCTCCACGCTGCTGTACGCCGGGGTCGGCGCCCTCGTCGGCGACACCGCCGCCCGCCACGTCGGCCTCGGCAGCCTGCTGTTCACGGCCGCCCTGTACGACCTGCTGCTCGCCCCGTTCGTCGTGCCCGGGGTGATGGCCCTGGCCCGGCGTGCCGAGAACGACCCGCTCGCCGAGACCACCACGACCAAGGGCACCGACATCTCCTCCGGCTGGCTGTCCGGCGGCACGGGCCTCAGGATCGGCGGCCAGCGGGGCGGGATGCGGGTGAAGGCGGCCCGGGCTCGGGTGGCCCGGGCGGGACGCATCAAGGGGGTCAAGCGGCTGTGACCTCGGCAGAGTTCACCAGAACGGGTGATGGCGGGAGGAACCCGGCCGGGCCGGCCCGCCGTTCCACCCTCGTACGCACGAACACATCACTTGAACCCGCACAGACGTACGCGCACTGAGAGGGGGAGACAGCCGCAGTGACCAACATTCCCGAGACCGGCCGCAGCCCGCGGGTCCAGATCCGGCTCATCGTCATCCAGGTCCTCGTCCTCTCCCTCCTCGGCACCCTCGGCGGACGCCTGTGGTACCTGCAGATCCGCGAGGGCGAGGCCTATGCCAAGGAGGCCTCCGGCAACCACGTCCAGCAGGTCGTCCAGCCCGCCGTACGCGGCTCGATCCTGGACGCGCGCGGAGTGCCGCTCGCCGACAACGAGACCCGGCTGGTGGTCTCCGCCTCCCGCACCGACCTGCTGAAGATGAAGGACGACGGCAAGGCGGTCCTCACCAAGCTGGCCGGTGTGCTGGGCATGACGCCCAAGGAGGTCATGGAGAAGGTGCGGCTGTGCGACGCCAAGACGCCGCAGCCCTGCTGGAACGGCTCGCCGTACCAGCCGATCCCCATCACCGACGAGGCCACCCCGAAGCAGGCCCTGCAGATCCGCGAGCGCGCCGAGGACTTCCCCGGCATCACCGCCGAACCGCAGGCCGTACGCCGTTACCCGAGCCCCGGCAGGGCCAACACCGCCCAGGTCCTCGGCTACCTCTCGCCCGTCACCGACGAGGAGATCCAACAGGCGAAGGACACCAACTCGCCCTACCTGCGCTCCGACCAGGTCGGCCGCTCCGGCCTGGAGCGCGAGTACGACAAGGAGCTGCGCGGCAAGGCCGGCGTCACCCGCTACGAGGTCGACAACCTCGGCCGTGTCATCGGCCAGGCGGAGGCCGACCCCGCCCAGCCCGGCGACAACCTCGTCACCAGCCTCGACGCCCGCGTCCAGCGGGTCGCCGAGTACGAGCTGAACGAGGCGATGAAGCAGGCCCGCAAGGAGCACGACCGCAACACCGGCACGAACTACAAGGCAGACTCCGGAGCCGTCGTCGTGATGGAGGCCAAGACCGGGCGGGTCGTCGCCATGGCGTCCAACCCGACCTACGACCCGAACGCCTGGGTCGGCGGCATCTCCGCCAAGGACTACGCCAAGCTCACCGGCAAGAAGTCCAACTACCCGCTGCTGAACCGCGCCATTCAGGGCCAGTCGGCGCCCGGCTCCATCTTCAAGGTGATCCCGACGGCCGCCGCCGTCAACGCCGGCTACTCCTTCAACGGCCCCTACAACTGCTCCAGCAGCTACTCCATCGGCGGCCAGGTCTTCAAGAACTTCGAGTCGCAGAACCACGGCCCGATCAGCCTCGGCCGCGCCCTTGAGGTCTCCTGCGACACCGTCTTCTACCGCCTCTCCCACGAGGAGTGGAAGCGCGACGGCGGCACCAAGCCGAAGAAGAACCCCAACGACTGGTTCTACAAGACCGCCCACCAGTTCGGCCTCGGCAAGGAGACCGGCATCGACCTGCCCAACGAGGTCACCGGCCGCGTTCCCGACCGCCAGTGGAAGCTGAACTACTGGAAGGCCAACAAGGACGCCTGGTGCCGCACCGGCAAGAAGGACGGCGACTACGCCCAGCGCATCGCCTACGAGAACTGCCTCGAAGGCAACCGCCTGCGCGCCGGTGACTCCGTCAACTACTCCATCGGCCAGGGCGACACCCTCGTCACCCCCATCCAGATGGCGACCATCTACGCGGCCATCTCCAACGGCGGCACCATGTACACCCCCACCGTCGGCAAGGCCGTCATCAGCGCCGACGGCAAGCAGGTCACGCCCATCAAGCCGCAGTCGCACGGCAAGCTGCCGATGACCCAGAAGACCCGCGACGAGATAGACGAAGCCCTCGCGGGAGTCGCCACCCGCGGTACGGCCGCCTGGCGGTTCGGCGGCTGGCCGCAGGACAAGATCCCGATGCACGCCAAGACGGGTACCGCCGAGGTCTACGGCAAGCAGACGACCTCCTGGTTCGCCACGTACACCAAGGACTACGCGATCGTCATGACGATCTCCCAGGGTGGTACGGGCTCCGGCGCCTCGGGCCCGGCCGTCCGCAACATCTACAACGCGCTGTACGGGGTCTCCCCGGACGGCGAGATCGACAAGAAGAGGGCGCTGCTGCCCGCTCCGCAAAAGGCCCTGCCCAAGGTCAAGACGGACGGCACCATCGCCGCCCCGAAGATCCCCAAGGACCCCGCGAAGGACCAGCGGGCCACCGAGAAGGACGACAACGCCCTGACCGACCCGACGCAGCCGGCGACGGCGGCGCCGCCGACGCCGGAGAACCGTGACACCCGCAGGCGGCGCCGCGGGCGGGGAAGCCGGAGGTTGCTGACATGACCGGCGGCGTGAACAGCTTCCAGGTCTCCGGCTACGGGCCCGAGCGCTCCGGCTGGACGCGGATCCTCGCCCGTGACTCGGTGGCCCGACGGCTCGACTGGCCGATACTGCTGTCGGCGACGGTCCTGTCGCTGCTGGGCTCGCTCCTCGTCTTCTCGGCGACCCGCAACCGCACCGAGCTCAACCAGGGCGACCCGTACTTCTTCCTGGTCCGGCACCTGCTGAACACCGGTATCGGGTTCGCCCTGATGGTCGGCACCGTCTGGCTCGGCCACCGCACCCTGCGCACGGCCGTGCCGATCCTGTACGGCGTCTCGGTGTTCCTGATCCTGCTGGTGCTCACCCCGCTCGGCTCCACCGTCAACGGCGCCCACTCGTGGATCAAGCTCGGCGGCGGCTTCTCGCTCCAGCCCTCGGAGTTCGTGAAGGTCACGATCATCCTGGGCATGGCGATGCTGCTGGCGACCCGGGTCGACGCCGGCGACAAGCAGCACCCCGACCACCGCACCGTCCTGCAGGCCCTCGGCCTGGCCACGGTGCCGATGCTCATCGTGATGCTCATGCCCGACCTCGGCTCGGTCATGGTCATGGTGGTGATCGTGCTCGGCGTGCTGCTCGCCTCCGGCGCCTCCAACCGGTGGGTGTTCGGGCTGCTCGGCGCGGGACTGATCGGCGCGCTCACCGTGTGGCAGCTGGGCGTGCTGGACGAGTACCAGATCAACCGCTTCGCCGCCTTCGCCAACCCCGAGCTCGACCCCGCGGGCGTCGGCTACAACACCAACCAGGCCCGTATCGCCATCGGCTCCGGCGGGCTGACCGGCGCCGGGCTCTTCCACGGCTCCCAGACCACCGGGCAGTTCGTGCCCGAGCAGCAGACGGACTTCGTCTTCACGGTCGCGGGGGAGGAGCTGGGCTTCGTCGGCGGCGGCCTGATCATCGTCCTGCTCGGCATCGTGCTGTGGCGGGCCTGCCGCATCGCCCGCGAGGCGACCGACCTGTACAGCACGATCGTCGCCGCCGGCATCGTCGCCTGGTTCGCCTTCCAGACCTTCGAGAACATCGGCATGACGCTCGGCATCATGCCGGTCACCGGCCTGCCGCTGCCGTTCGTGTCGTACGGCGGTTCGTCGATGTTCGCGGTGTGGATAGCGGTCGGCCTCCTGCAGTCGATCCGGGTGCAGCGGCCCATGTCGGCGTGAGCGGCGTCGGAGTTGTCGGGGGCCGGCGTGAGGGGAGGCCGGCGTGACGGGCGGCCGACGTAGGGGAGGCGGCTGAGCGCGGCAGACGCGAGCGCGGGCCGGGCGGGCCCCTGCCGTACAGGCCCCCCGGCACGACCCCTGCCGCACGGCCCCCCGCGCGACTAGATTCGGCCCATGGCGGACACCAAGCGCGAGATCGAGCGGAAGTACGAGTCCGAGGACAGCGGACTGCCCGACCTGACCGGTGTCGCCGGAGTCGCGGCCGTCCTCGACAAGGGCGTCGACCATCTCGACGCGACCTACTACGACACCGCCGACCAACGCCTCGCCGCGTCCGCCATCACCCTGCGCCGCCGCACCGGTGGCTCCGACGCCGGCTGGCACCTGAAGTTCCCCGTGGCCCCCGGGGTCCGCGACGAGATCCGCGCCCCGCTGTCCGACACCGTCCCCCGCGCCCTGACCGGGCTCGTCCGCTCCCGCGTCCGCGACACCGAGCTGCTGCCTGTCGTCCGGCTGCGTTCCGACCGCGACGTACGCCACCTCGTCGACGCCGACGGCCGGCTGCTCGCCGAGGTCAGCGTGGACGCCGTACGGGCCGACCGGCTCACCGGCGACGGCGGTCAAGCGCAGTGGACCGAGATCGAGGTGGAACTCGCCGACGGCGGCGACCCGGCCTTCCTCGACAAGGTGGAGAAACGGCTGCGCAAGGCGGGCGTACGGCCGTCAGCGGCGGCGTCGAAGCTGGCCCGGGCCCTGGCGGAGACCGCGCCGCAGAGGAAGCGGCAGTCGGAAAGGAGCTCTTCGGGAAAGAGCACTTCGGGAAAGAACTCCGCCGGGAAGAGCTCTGCCGGGAAGAACTCTGCGGGGAAGAGCGGGGAGAAGGAGCAGAAGCGGCGGGAACGCCAGGTCGGGGCGCCGGCTGCAGAGGCCCCGGCCGCCGGTCTCGTCACCGCCGGCGAGCACGTCCTGGCGTACGTCCGTGCCCAGCGGGACGCCATCGTCGAGCTCGATCCGGCCGTGCGGCGGGACGTGGACGACTCGGTGCACGGCATGCGGGTCGCCACCCGTCGGCTGCGCAGCGCCTTCCGCTCCTACGGCACGGTCCTCGACCGGGCCGTGACCGACCCGATCGGTGCGGAGCTGAAGTGGCTGGCGGGCGAGCTGGGCGTCGACCGCGACCAGGAGGTGCTGACCGAGCGGCTGACGGCCGCGCTCGACGAACTGCCGCGCCCGCTCCTGACCGGCCCCGTCCGCACCCGCCTGCGCACCTGGTCCCACGCCCGGCGCGGCGGATCACGGCGCCGCCTGATCGCCGTACTGGACGGCAGCCGGTACCTGGAGCTGCTGAACACGCTCGACGCCCTGCTCGCCGACCCGCCGCTGCGGAAGGCGGCCTCCGGCAGACCGGAGAAGGTGATCGGGCGGGCGGTGCGGAAGGACTTCCGGCAGTTGTCCGTGCTCGTGGAGCGGGCCCTCGCCCTGCCGCCCGGTGACGAGCGCGACGTCGTCCTGCACGAGTCGCGCAAGAGGGCCAAGCGGACGCGGTACTCGGCGGAGGCGGCCGTCGGCGCCCTCGGGGCCCGCGCCGCCGACCTCGTGAGGTCGATGAAGTCCCTCCAGGGCCTGCTCGGCGACCACCAGGACAGCGTGATGACCCGCGAGGCTCTGCGCGATCTGGCCCGGCAGGCACACGCGGCGGGGGAGAACGCCTTCACGTACGGGGTGCTGTACGGGCGGGAGGAGCGGCGCGGCCCGCGTGGAGGCGGAGCTGCCCGGAGCCTGGCGGGCGATCACGCACGGGACCGCGGACGGGATCGTGGACGGGGCGGTGCGCTGAAGCGTGCGGGGGACCTCTCCGGCCGCGTTAGGCTAGATGGTCACCCCTGTCAGCACACGAAGGTTCCGCGAGATGCCTGCCGAAGCCGCTGAGTCTGTGTTCCCGCAGCTCGAAGCTCTGCTCCCGCATGTGCAGAAGCCGATCCAGTACGTCGGCGGAGAGCTCAACTCCACGGTCAAGGACTGGGACTCCTGCGATGTCCGCTGGGCGCTGATGTACCCGGACGCCTATGAGGTAGGGCTCCCCAACCAGGGCGTCATGATCCTCTACGAGGTCCTCAACGAGCAGCAGGGCGTCCTCGCCGAGCGCACCTACAGCGTGTGGCCGGACCTCGAGGCGCTGATGAGGGAGCACGGCGTTCCGCAGTTCACGGTGGACAGCCACCGGCCGGTGCGCGCCTTCGACGTGCTCGGCCTGAGCTTCTCCACCGAGCTCGGCTACACCAACATGCTCACGGCCCTGGATCTGGCGGGCATCCCGCTGGAGGCCAGGGACCGCACGGTGGACGACCCGATCGTCATGGCCGGCGGGCACGCCGCG
The DNA here is from genome assembly GCF_042657145.1 of Streptomyces bullii. Taxonomy (NCBI): domain Bacteria; kingdom Bacillati; phylum Actinomycetota; class Actinomycetes; order Kitasatosporales; family Streptomycetaceae; genus Streptomyces; species Streptomyces bullii. The sequence continues at coordinate 448,622 of NZ_JBHSNY010000001.1, read as the reverse complement.
TTCAACCCGGAGCCGATCGCCGACTTCATCGACTGCGCGGTGATCGGCGACGGCGAGCAGGCGGTCCTGGAGATCACCGCGATCATCCGCGCCTGGAAGGCGGAGGGACGCCCCGGCGGCCGCGAGGAACTGCTGTTCCGCCTGGCGAAGACGGGCGGGGTGTACGTCCCCGGCTTCTACGACGTCGAGTACCTCCCGGACGGCCGCATCGCCCGCGTCGTACCGAACCGGAGCGGTGTGCCGTGGCGGGTCTCCAAGCACACGGTGATGGACCTCGACGAGTGGCCGTACCCCAAGCAGCCGCTGGTGCCGCTCGCCGAGACGGTCCACGAGCGCATGTCGGTGGAGATCTTCCGCGGCTGCACGCGCGGCTGCCGCTTCTGCCAGGCCGGCATGATCACCCGTCCGGTCCGCGAGCGCTCCATCACCGGCATCGGCGACATGGTCGACAAGGGCCTGAAGGCGACCGGCTTCGAGGAGGTCGGCCTGCTGTCCCTCTCCTCGGCGGACCACAGCGAGATCGGCGACATCGCCCGGGGCCTGGCGGACCGCTACGAGGACGACAAGATCGGCCTGTCGCTCCCCTCCACCCGGGTGGACGCCTTCAACATCGACCTCGCCAACGAGCTGACGAGGAACGGCCGCCGCTCCGGCCTCACCTTCGCCCCCGAGGGCGGCAGCGAGCGTATCCGCAAGGTCATCAACAAGATGGTCTCGGAAGAGGACCTGATCAGGACCGTAGCGACGGCCTACGGCAACGGCTGGCGCCAGGTGAAGCTGTACTTCATGTGCGGCCTGCCGACGGAAACGGACGACGACGTCCTCCAGATCGCCGACATGGCGACCCGGGTCATCCAGAAGGGCCGCGAGGTCTCCGGCTCCAACGACATCCGCTGCACGGTCTCGATCGGCGGCTTCGTCCCCAAGCCGCACACGCCGTTCCAGTGGGCGCCGCAGCTCTCCGCCGAGGAGACGGACGCCCGCCTGGCCAAGCTCCGCGACAAGATCCGCGGCGACAAGAAGTACGGCCGCTCGATCGGCTTCCGCTACCACGACGGCAAGCCCGGCATCGTCGAGGGCCTCCTGTCCCGCGGCGACCGCCGCATCGGCGCCGTCATCCGCGCGGTGTACGAGGACGGCGGCCGCTTCGACGGCTGGCGCGAGCACTTCTCCTACGACCGCTGGATGCAGTGCGCCGAGAAGGCCCTCGCCCCGTACGGCGTGGACGTCGACTGGTACACCACCCGCGAGCGCACCTACGAGGAGGTCCTGCCCTGGGACCACCTGGACTCGGGCCTCGACAAGGACTGGCTCTGGGAGGACTGGCAGGACGCCCTCGACGAGACGGAGGTCGAGGACTGCCGCTGGACGCCGTGCTTCGACTGTGGGGTGTGTCCGCAGATGGACACCCACATCCAGATCGGCCCGACCGGCAAGAAGCTGCTGCCCCTCACGGTCAAGAACGCGGCCCCGGCTCCGAGCGGACCCGGGCACTGAGGCGAGCGACGCGCTCGGTCGGGTGAGGGACGCCCTGGCGGAGGCGAGCGCGGACGCCTCGCTGAGCCTTTGGCGACCATGGGAGCCCCCTTCGGCTCGAAGGGGGCTCGCTTGGTGTGTGCGGCATGGTGACGCCCCTGTGGGGCGGGGCTTCGGCACGGCGCACGGAGGGCGGTGACCTGCCCGCGCCAGGCGGCGTACAGAGGAGCTGCCAAGCCCAGGTTGCTGCCTTGCAGGGCTTGCTGGGCACGGGCTGGCAGGCGCCGGCCTTCAGGGCGTCGTCCCTGATGCATGCGGACGAGATACCGCCGTTCGACCCAGGGCACCTGGCGTGGCCCGCGCGCGCGAGGCCCGACCGGCCTTGTGTACGTGGGCGTCGGGGTATCGACGACCAGACGGTGCTGCGCCCCGGTTGCTCCACGCGCGCGTGCGCCCGGCGTGAGCCGTCATGGCGCGGTACCGCATCCGAACGGGTCGCTGAGGCGTCTACGTCGGTGTGGAGCCACAGAAGCCGCCCTCCGCGTACGACCAGCTGCACGAGCAGGCCGCGCCGGTCGTGCGGCAGCCGTCGCCCGAGGGGTGCCTGACCGTCGCGATCCGGATTCCCGTGCGGATCGTGGTGCTCGTGCTGGTCGTGCCGGTGCGGATGGTCTGGGACGCGCTCGTCGTCGCCGGGCGGTTCCTGAACGCCACGGTCCTCGGGCCGCTGGGGCGTGCGCTGCTGTGGCTCGGGCGGGCGGTCTTCCTGTGGCCGTTCGTGGGGCTGTGGCGGTATGTCCTCCTCCCCGTCGGCAAGGGGCTGGCCTGGCTCGGGAACGTACTCGTCGTCATCCCGGCGGTGTGGGTCCACCGGTATCTGCTGACGCCGGTCGGGCACGGCCTCGCGTGGCTCGGGCGCGGCATCGGGGCCGGGGCGGCGTGGGTGTACGCGCGCGTGCTGACACCCGTGGGGCACGCGCTGATGTGGGTCCTCAGGGGGGTCGGCGCCGTGCTCGCCGCCGTCGGGATCGGCGTCTGGACGGCCGTCGCGTGGCTGGTGCGGTACCTCGTCGTCGTACCCGCGCTGTGGCTGTACACGTGGGTGCTCACGCCGGTCGGGCGGGCCGTCGCCTGGTGCGTGAGGGGGTTCGTGTGGCTGGTGACCGAGACCGTCACCGGGATCGGCATGGCCCTGTACTGGACCGCCCGGATCCTGTTCGTGCTGCCGGCGCTCGCCGTGTGGCGCTGGCTGCTGGTGCCCGTCGGCCGTTTCCTCGCCGTCGTCGGACGGGAGGTCCGGGACGCGTTCGGGCACGCCTGGCGGATCGCCGGACGAATCTCGCTCGCCGTCGGTCGGTTCCTCGCCACGCTCCTCCGGTGGACCCTCGTGGAGCCGGTGCGGTGGGCGTACCGGACGGTGCTGACCCCCGTGGGGCACGTCATCAGGGACACGGTGCTGCGCCCCGCCGCCGAAGCCGCGCGCAGCGTGGGACGGGCCACCCGGCAGGCCCTGGCCTCGGCCCGGGAGTCCGCGCGGCAGGCCCGCGCGGACTTGCGGCGGATGCTGCTCGGGGAGCCGCGCGAGCCGCGGCCGGTGGACCGGCGGGAACCTCTCGGCCGCGAGGCACGTACTCTTGGTAGCAGTACGACCGCTCTCACGAAGGACTAGGACACTGGGCAAGCGACAGCCCGAAGGCCCGCCGCCCGCACCCGCGGTGCAGCGCATCCGACTGCGCTACACCAAGCGCGGCCGCCTCCGGTTCACCAGCCACCGTGACTTCCAGCGCGCCTTCGAGCGTGCGTTGCGCCGTGCCGAAGTGCCGATGGCCTACTCGGCGGGGTTCACGCCGCACCCGAAGGTGTCGTACGCCAATGCCGCACCCACCGGCACGGGCAGCGAGGCGGAGTACCTGGAGATCGCGCTCACCGAGCCGCGTGACCCGGAACAGCTGCGCGCCCTCCTCGACGAGTCACTGCCCACCGGGCTCGACGTCGTCGAGGCGGTCGAGGCCCGGACCTCGGGGCTCGCCGACCGGCTGACGGCTTCCGTCTGGGAGCTGCGGCTGGACGGCGTGGACCCGGCCGAGGCCCGGCGCGCGGTAGAGGCTTTCAACGCGGCCGAGACGGTCGAGGTGCAGCGCCTGACCAAGAACGGCGTGCGCACTTTCGACGCCCGGCCCGCCGTCGTGAGCCTGGAAAGCCCCGACAGAACAGAAACACACAGTTCGCAGGCCGATAGGCCGACCGACCAGCCCTGTGCGATACTGCGGCTGGTTGTTCGGCACGTGACGCCTGCCGTACGACCCGACGACGTCCTGTCCGGTCTCCGCGCCGTGGCCGACCTGGCGCCGCCGGTCCCCGCAGCGGTGACCAGGCTGGCGCAGGGGCTGTTCGATGAAGAGACCGGCACGGTGACCGACCCGCTCGCGCCCGACCGCGAGGCAGCGGAGGCCCTTTCAACGGCCGATCCGACTGCCGCCGCGCCGGCGCCGGCGTAAGGAAGGTCCCGCGTAGGGACGCACGTCGAAGCGCCGCCCTCGAACCTCGGGAGCCACCTGGGTCGGGCAGCGCGCCGACCAGAAGACTTTCGCCAGGCCGTACGCATTCGGCGTACGGAACCGGCGAGACAGGACACAGAGAGCTCCCGTGCGGCGCCCGCGCCCCGGACGGCGGCAACCGCGCACCGCGCGAGCCGCGGACGTCAACGGCGATCGACGAGATCGATGCCGGACCAGGCGCGGCGCCCGGGAGCCTGACGGGAGAAATGCCCGCATGCTCGAGCCGACCGAATCCACCGAGGGTTCCGAACTGAACACCCCCAGCGACACTCTGCCGCCGCGCCGTCGGCGCCGTGCCGCGTCCCGCCCGGCGGGTCCGCCCGCCCACACCACCTCCGACGTCCCGGCCGAGACCGTGACACCGGCCCTGCCGCCTGCGGAGTCCGTCGACGCGCTCGCTCAGACGGACGTGGCCGACGAGAGCGACGAGACCGATGAGACCGCGGTGGTCGCCGAGGCCGCTCAGGCCGGGGAGGCCGCCGCTCACGCCGAGGCTCCCCAGAGCGCGGAGACGGCAGAGAAGGAAGGCGAGGGCGACCAGGCGGCGCAGGCCGACGCCGTGCCTGCCGGTCGTAAGCTCCGTCGTGTCGTCCGCCGTGCGTCCGCGCCCGCAGGGGCACCGGCTGCCGCGGAGGCGGCCGAGACCGTGGTGCCGGCCGCTCCGGCCGCCGGGGAGCCGTCGGACGCGTCGGAGGCGGCCGAGACCGCCGCCGTGTCTGCCGCGCCTGCTGCGGCTTCCGCGCCGGCCGAGGGAGCCGAGAGCGTGGAGAGCACCGCTCCTCTTCGTAGCCGGCGCCGTGCCACGCGGAGTGTGTCGTCGCCGACCGCGGCGTCGGCGCAGGCCGCGTCCGCCGAGGCGCCGACTGCGACGCAGAGCGCCGGGGCCGTTGAGACGCCTTCCGCTGTGGAGAGCGGCGAGGCCGCTGAGGCGCCCGCCGCCGCCACGAGCACGGGGGCCGTTGAGGCGCCCGCCGCCGTGGGCAGCGAGGCCGGTGAGGAAGCGGCTCCGCGTCGGACCCGGCGCCGGGCCTCGCGCCGCGTCTCCGCGCCCGCCGCGACCCCGGAGCCGGCCGAGACCGCCGAGGCTACGGCCGCTGCCGGGCGGGCGGCGGCACCGGAGGCGGAGAGCTCCGCCGAAGCACCGCAGCCGGTGGTGTCCGCCCGGTCCGCCGACACTGCCGAGACCACCGAGACCACCGAGACCGGTGCGGAGGCCGCTCCGCGCCGGACCCGGCGCCGGGCCTCGCGCCGCGTGTCCGCCCCCGCCGGGGCCCCCTCGGCCGACGAGGCCGCAGAGGCGGCCGAAGACGCTGACGCCGCTGCGTCGGCGCAGGTTGCCCAGTCCGGCACCACTGCGGCGTCTGCCGAGACCACCGCGCCCGCCGGGTCTACCGCGCCCGCCGCGTCCTCCTCGTCCGCCGAGGAGGCGAACACCCCTGTGACAGAGACCCCCGCCACCGAGACCCCCGCGACCGAGCCCGCGTCCGCGAAGGCCCCCGAGGCTCCCGCCGAGGCCGCTCCCGCCGCGGAGGACGCAGCTCCGCGCCGCGCCCGCCGCCGGGCCGTACGCCGGGCCGCCACCGGGTTCTCCGAGCCCGCGCAGCCCGCCGCGGTCCCGGCGGCCGAGCCCGAGGCGCCGCAGCGGCCGGTGCGGCCCGCCGTCGCGGTGTTCCAGCCGCCCGTGTTCACCGAGCCGAAGTTCCAGACGCCCGAGCGGGCCGCCGCCGAAGCGGCCGCCGAGGCGGCCGAGGCCGAGGAGCCGGAAGAGACCGAGGAGTACCCGGAGGAGCAGCCCGCCGGGTCGCGCCGCCGCCGTCGGCGCCGGGGCTCCGGCGACGAGCCCGAGGGCCAGGCCGTCGAGACCCCCGCCAAGACCACCTCCGCCGAGGACGAGGACGAGGACGACGACGAGGGCGAGGAGCCCGAGGAGTCGGCCGAGGACCGGGGCGGCGAGGAGGACAGCGAGGGGACCGGGTCCCGCCGGCGCCGTCGCCGTGGCGGTCGTCGCCGTCGCCGCGGCGAGTCCGCCGAGAGTGACGGCGAGGCCGGTGAGCCCACCGACGCCGAGTCCGAGCGGTTCGCCGCCGAGCAGGCCGAGCAGGACGCCGAGGACACGGCCGAGCAGGTCGAGGAAGACGAAGAGGACACGGACGAAGGCGCCGAGGGCCGCGAGGAGCAGGGCGCCGGGGCCGGCGGCTCCAGCAGCAGCCGTCGCCGTCGCCGCCGTCGTCGCCGGGCCGGTGACACGAGCGTCGACACCGAGCCCACCCCCGAGGACCCCGAGCGGACCGTCGTCAAGGTCCGTGAGCCCCGCAAGGCCGCCGAGCCGTCCGACGAGGTGCAGTCCATCAAGGGCTCGACCCGTCTGGAGGCCAAGAAGCAGCGCCGCCGCGAGGGCCGCGAGCAGGGCCGCCGCCGCGTGCCGATCATCACCGAGGCCGAGTTCCTGGCCCGCCGCGAGGCCGTCGAGCGCGTGATGGTCGTCCGGCAGAACGGCGACCGTACGCAGATCGGCGTCCTGGAGGACGGCGTGCTCGTCGAGCACTACGTCAACAAGGAGCAGTCGACCTCGTACGTCGGCAACGTCTACCTCGGCAAGGTGCAGAACGTGCTGCCGTCGATGGAGGCCGCCTTCATCGACATCGGCAAGGGCCGCAACGCCGTGCTGTACGCCGGTGAGGTCAACTTCGAGGCGCTCGGCATGGCCAACGGGCCGCGCCGCATCGAGTCCGCCCTGAAGTCGGGCCAGTCCGTGCTCGTCCAGGTCACCAAGGACCCGATCGGGCACAAGGGCGCCCGCCTCACCAGCCAGGTCTCCCTGCCCGGCCGCTACCTGGTGTACGTGCCCGAGGGTTCGATGACCGGCATCAGCCGCAAGCTGCCCGACACCGAGCGGTCCCGGCTGAAGACCATCCTCAAGAAGATCGTCCCCGAGGACGCGGGCGTCATCGTGCGCACCGCCGCCGAGGGCGCGAGCGAGGACGAACTGCGCCGGGACGTCGAGCGGCTCCAGGCGCAGTGGGAGGACATCCAGAAGAAGGCCAAGAACGGCAACGCGCCGACGCTGCTGTACGGCGAGCCGGACATGACCGTCCGGGTCGTGCGCGACATCTTCAACGAGGACTTCTCCAAGGTCATCGTCAGCGGCGACGACGCCTGGCAGACCATCCACGGGTACGTCTCGCACGTCGCGCCGGATCTCGCCGAGCGGCTCCAGCGGTGGACCTCCGAGGTCGACGTGTTCGCCACGTACCGGATCGACGAGCAGCTCGCCAAGGCGCTGGACCGCAAGGTCTGGCTGCCGAGCGGCGGTTCGCTGGTGATCGACCGGACCGAGGCGATGGTCGTCATCGACGTCAACACCGGCAAGTTCACCGGCCAGGGCGGCAACCTCGAGGAGACCGTCACCAGGAACAACCTGGAGGCGGCCGAGGAGATCGTGCGCCAGCTCAGGCTGCGCGACCTCGGCGGCATCATCGTCATCGACTTCATCGATATGGTGCTGGAGTCCAACCGGGACCTGGTGTTGCGGCGCCTGCTGGAGTGCCTGGGCCGGGACCGTACGAAGCACCAGGTCGCCGAGGTGACCTCGCTGGGGCTCGTGCAGATGACCCGCAAGCGGGTCGGCCAGGGCCTGCTGGAGTCGTTCTCCGAGACCTGCGTCCACTGCAACGGCCGTGGTGTCATCGTCCACCTGGACCAGGCGGCCTCCACCGGGGGCAACGGCAAGCGCAAGAAGCGTGCGCGGGCCGGTGCCGCCGAGCAGCCGCACGAGCACGAGGCGGCCGTCGCGCTGGCGACGGAGACCGCCGAGCAGGAGGCGGAGGCCGAGGCCGAGGTCGTCGCCGAGGTGGCCGAGCCGGTCGCGCTGCCGGCGCCGGACTTCGCGCCGGACGAGGAGCTGTACAGCAGCGCCGCCGAGGCGGAGGCCGCGGCCACCCGCGGTCGTGGCCGCCGCCGCGCGAGCCGGCGGGCGTCGGCTCCGGCGGGCGCGCCGCGGAGCGAGTCGGCGAAGGCCGACTCCGCCAAGCCCGCGAAGGCCGCGGAGGCGCAGCGCGCGGAGGTGAAGGCCGAGGAGACCCAGGCCGCCGCGCCGACGGCTCAGGACGTGACGGCCGAGGAGGAGGTCGCGCGTCCGGTGCGGCCGGAGCCGGCCGCCGAGGCGCACGCCGAGCCGGTGGCCGTCGAGGACCCGGTCGTCGAGACCGCCCCGGCCCCGGCCACCGAGGAGGCCGCGCCCAAGGGCCGTACCCGGCGGCGGGCGACCCGCAAGGTGTCCGCTCCGGCCGGTTCGCCGGCGGGGGCGGAGGCGGCCGTGGTGACGGTTCCCGAGACCACCGCCGTGCCGTCCGAGCCGAAGGCCGAGGAGACGCCGGCCGAGCAGGCCGAGGCAGCTGAGGCGGCCGAGGCACCCGCCGAGACCGCCGCCCCGGCCCGCCCGAGGCGCCGTGCCGTCCGGAAGCCCACCACGCCCACCGCGTCCGAGGAGACGGCCGTCGTGGTCGTCCCGTCGGCCCCGGCGGACGAGAGGGCCGAGGGCGCTCCTGCCGAGCCGGTCACCGCCGAGCAGACCGCGGGGGAGGCCGCCGAGGAGACCGCCGAGGAAGCGGCTCCGGCCAAGAAGGCCGTCCGCAAGACGGCGAAGAAGGCCACGGCGAAGAAGGCCGCCACGAAGAAGACCGCGGCCAAGAAGACGGCCGCCAAGAAGACGACGGCCAAGAAGGCGGCGAAGACCGCCAAGACGGCCGCCGCCAAGAAGTCGGCGTCCAAGAAGACGGTGGCGGCGGAGCAGAGCACGTCGTCCGTCTCGGCCTCCACGGACGAGGGCTGACACCCGCCGGGGCGTGCGCGGGCTTCCCGCGCACGCCCCGGACCGCGGCCCGCGTGACCGGTCGCACATCCGTGGGCCCCGGCCCGGTTTGACCCCTTCGGCCGCGGGCCCGTAACCTTGACCGTCGGTCGGCGTGTCCCTTGACGCGCCACATCCCCGTAAACCTCATCCTCCCGGGCGCCGGGCGCTCAGGAGAGGCCGTTCGCGTGCCGGACGGCTGGCCTGCGGGGGTGCCGTTCCCCGAGCGAGAGAGTGAGTTCCGCGTGTACGCCATCGTGCGCAGCGGTGGTCGCCAGCACAAGGTTGCTGTCGGCGACATCGTTGAGGTTGACAAGATTTCCACCGCCAAGGTTGGCGACACGGTCGAGCTCTCGACCCTGCTCGTCGTTGACGGCGACTCCGTGACCAGCGACCCGTGGGTGCTGGCCGGCATCAAGGTCCAGGCCGAGGTCGTGGACCACCACAAGGGCCAGAAGATCGACATTCTGCGCTACAAGAACAAGACCGGTTACCGCCGTCGCCAGGGCCACCGCCAGCAGTACACGGCGATCAAGGTCACCGAGATCCCCACGGCTGCGAAGTAAGGGACTGAGAACAGATGGCACACAAGAAGGGCGCATCGTCCACCCGGAACGGTCGCGACTCGAACGCCCAGCGGCTCGGCGTGAAGCGCTTCGGCGGTCAGGTCGTCAACGCGGGTGAGATCCTGGTCCGCCAGCGCGGCACCCACTTCCACCCGGGCTCCGGCGTCGGCCGTGGCGGCGACGACACGCTGTTCGCGCTGCAGTCCGGTGCGGTGCAGTTCGGCACCAGCCGTGGCCGCAAGGTCGTGAACATCGTTCCGGTCGCCTGAGTCACCTGAATCGCTGATTCACGGCTCGACCGAACGTTTCGCGAGGCGGACCTCACTTCCCCGGGCGGGAAGCGGGTCCGCCTTTCGCGTGTTAGCAAGAGACATCCCCATACGTTTCTGGAGGCACTGCACCATGACCACCTTCGTGGACCGCGTCGAACTGCACGTCGCCGCGGGTAACGGAGGCCACGGCTGTGCCTCCGTCCATCGTGAGAAGTTCAAGCCGCTGGGCGGGCCGGACGGTGGCAACGGCGGACGCGGCGGCGATGTGATCCTCACCGTCGACCAGTCCGTCACGACCCTCCTCGACTACCACCACTCCCCGCACCGCAAGGCCACCAACGGCAAGCCCGGCGAGGGCGGCAACCGGTCGGGCAAGGACGGACAGGACCTGGTCCTGCCCGTGCCGGACGGCACCGTCGTCCTGGACAAGGCCGGCACCGTGCTCGCCGACCTGGTCGGGCACGGCACCTCGTACGTCGCCGCGCAGGGCGGCCGGGGCGGGCTCGGCAACGCCGCGCTGGCCTCCGCCCGGCGCAAGGCACCGGGGTTCGCGCTGCTCGGTGAGCCGGGGGACGTGCGGGACATCGTCCTGGAGCTGAAGACCGTCGCCGACGTGGCGCTCGTGGGATATCCGAGCGCCGGCAAGTCGTCCCTCATCTCCGTGCTGAGCGCGGCGAAGCCGAAGATCGCCGACTACCCGTTCACGACGCTCGTGCCGAACCTGGGCGTGGTGACGGCCGGGTCGACCGTCTACACCATCGCGGACGTGCCGGGGCTGATCCCCGGAGCCAGCCAGGGCAAGGGGCTTGGGCTGGAGTTCCTGCGGCACGTCGAGCGGTGCAGCGTGCTCGTGCACGTGCTGGACACCGCGACGCTGGAGTCCGACCGCGACCCCGTCTCCGACCTCGACGTCATCGAGGAGGAGCTGCGGCAGTACGGCGGGCTGGACAACCGGCCGCGGATCGTCGTCCTGAACAAGGTCGACGTGCCGGACGGCCGGGAGCTCGCCGAGATGGTGCGGCCCGACCTGGAGGCCCGCGGGTACCGGGTGTTCGAGGTGTCGGCGGTGGCGCACATCGGGCTGAAGGAGCTGTCGTACGCGCTGGCCGACCTCGTCGCGAAGGCGCGTGCCGCCAGGCCGAAGGAGGAGGCGACGCGGATCGTCATCCGGCCGAAGGCCGTGGACGACGCGGGCTTCACCGTGACGCGCGAGGAGGTCGGCGGCGAGCCGCTGTTCCGGGTGCGTGGCGAGAAGCCCGAGCGCTGGGTGCGGCAGACCGACTTCAACAACGACGAGGCGGTCGGCTACCTCGCGGACCGGCTCAACCGGCTCGGTGTGGAAGAGGAGCTGATGAAGGCCGGGGCCCGGACGGGCGACGGCGTCGCCATCGGCCCCGAGGAGAACGCGGTCGTCTTCGACTGGGAGCCTTCCGTCATGGCCGGAGCCGAGATGCTCGGACGACGCGGTGAGGACCACCGGCTGGACGGTGTGCGGCCGGCCGCGCAGCGCCGCCGGGACCGGCAGGCCGAGCACGACGAGGCACAGCGCGAGTTCGACGACTTCGAGCCGTTCTAGGCGAGGCTCCTGCCCGACGGCAGACCAGGAGCGTGACAGAAGGGGCGGACCGGCCCGACCGGTCCGCCCCTTCCGTGTGCCCAGGGCAACCGCCGGTACCCCGCACCGGGCGGCGCACGACGACTTCAACGGCGAGGGTGACTCCCACGTGGCGATCGGCGCACCCGGCACCACGGTCGACGGTGCCGCCGAGGCCGGGGCGGTCGGCGTGCTGTAACGGCTGCTCGTACGGCCTGTCCACCTCGTGCAAAGCAGGTGCTGAAGTGGCCGGCCGTCCCGGACGCGGAAGGCGGGGGGCTCTGGCGGCTACAGCGCCGTCCTGTGCGGCGCGGACCTCGACGGCGAGGGGTACGCGGACCTGCTCTCGTCCGTCCGCTCCCGACTGACCGGCATCGGCGACGGATACGCCGTCGTCGTCAACTGGCGTCAACCGGGGGGGGGCTTTCACCCTGGGCGCCTGTGAGCCGACCCATGACAGTGATGTCGTGTACCGGTCGGGGCCGACCCGTGCGCGGCTCGGGGCGTCACTGGCCGGCCGAGGCAACTCCCACCGGTCGGCAGTCGGCTGACGACCCGATGGATCCGTTGTGGCCAGATCACGTTTGTCGTGTTGTTGCCGTGTCGCTACGGGTCTTCTGTTGTCTGCTTGTTTGTCATGCACGCGAACCTCGGTGTTCAGCGGACGGACCGCCCGGACGGCGAGCTTCGCAGTGTCCCCACGAGGCAAGCGAGGCAAGGGAGTTCGCCGTGACCGGAGAGAACGGGGCCGTGACGCCCGACCGACGCCGCTTTCTGACCGCCGGTGCCGCTGTGCTCGGCGCCGCGGCCTCCGCCCAGCTGTGGCTGCCGGCCGTCGCCCACGCGGCCGAGACACCGCTGCCCGACGGGGTGTTCAGCCTCGGCGTCGCCTCCGGCGATCCGCTGCCGGACGGTGTGGTGCTGTGGACCAGGCTCGCCCCCGACCCGTTGAACGGCGGCGGGATGCCCGACCGCGCGGTGCCGGTGGAGTGGCAGGTCGCCGAGGACGCCCGGTTCAGACGAGTCGTCCGCCGGGGCATCGCCACGGCCCGGCCCGAGTACGGGCACAGCGTTCACGTGGACGTACGCGGCCTGCGTCCGGACCGTACGCACTGGTACCGCTTTCGCGTCAGCGGCCAGCTCTCGCCCACCGGCCGCACCCGCACGGCGCCCCACCCGTACGGCTCCGGGGGCACCCTGCGCGTCGCGCTCGCCTCCTGCCAGAACTGGCAGCACGGCTACTTCACGCCGTACGCCGACATGCTCGACCAGGACCCGGACATCGTGCTGTTCGTCGGCGACTACATCTACGAGTCCACCCCGTCGGCCACCGCCCTGCGCCGTCACGAGGGCACCGGCGAGCCGTTCACGCTGGTCCAGTACCGCAACCGGTACGCCCAGTACCGCACCGACCCGGACCTCGCGGCGATGCACGCCAACGCGCCCTTCGTCGTCACCTTCGACGACCACGAGGTCGACAACGACTTCGCCGGGGAGATCCCGCAGGATCCCGACAAGCAGCCGCACGACGCGTTCGTGGCCCGGCTGACCGCGGCGTACCAGGCCTACTACGAGCACATGCCGGTGCGCGCGACGGCGATCCCCAACGGCCCGCACATCCGGATGTACCGCCGCCTGGAGTTCGGCCGCCTGGCCCGGCTGAACGTGCTGGACACCCGGCAGTACCGCAGCGACCAGGCCACCAGCCAGGAAGGCGCCCAGAACCCGGACCTGACCATGCTGGGCGCGCGGCAGAAGCAGTGGCTGCTGGACGGGCTGCACGACTCGCCCGCCCGATGGAACCTGATCGCCTCGCAGATCATGATGGCCGAGACGGATCTGAAGGTCGGCGAGGGCAAGCTCTGGTTCTACGACGCCTGGGACGGCTACCAGGCCGAACGTAACCAGTTCCTGAAGGAGTTCAGGTCCGTGCGCAACCCGGTCGTGCTCACCGGCGACCGGCACCTGACGATGATCAGCGACCTGAAGGAGGACTTCGCCGACCCCGACTCGGGCGTCGTGGGCGCCGAGTTCGTCGGCACCTCCATCTCCAGCAACGGTGACCAGGACCAGGCCGCCTTCCACCGCGAGTGGGACCCGCGACGGCCCGACAACCCGCACTGGAAGCTGCTCGACGCCCACCGCGGCTACCACCTCCTCGACGTCCGCCGCGACGGCATCGACGCCCAGGTGCGCATCGTGGACACCGTGCGACAGCCCACGGCCACGCCCAGCACACTGGCCCGGCTGCGCGTGGAGGCGGGCCGACCCGGCGTCGAGGTGGTCTGACCCCCGTACCGACCGCGAGGGCCTGGGACGAAGCCTGCAGGCAGGCCGTCCCAGGCCCCTCGCGGTGCGGCGGCGAGGGCGTCCTCGGCGGCCCTCTCACCGCCCCCCTGCCGACAGGCACCTCCTGGAGTCCGTCCTGACCGCCCGTGGCCGCGCCGCGATGCCGGGCGACCCGGTGCCCACCTACCGGCACGGGAGCGGCTGCTGGGCCAGGTGAACCCCGACCAGGGGCGCACCTCGTTGGTGAGCGGTGGCTTCTTCGCCGACGCCGGGGACGAGGTGACGATTGCCCGCGACGATCGCCCGCCCCGCCCGCGTCGTCCGCAGCGTCTGCGTCGTCCGCAGCGCCGGCGTCGTATGCAGCGCCCGCATCGCATGCAGCGCCCGCATCGTCCGCAGCGTCCGCGAGTTGGGCGGCGGCCGTGAACGGGTGGCTCCGTCGCGTCCCGTGAGGCGCCCCCGGGTCGGCGTACAAAGTCCTGAAGCCGGTTCCGTCGTCCTGAAGCCGTCCGGACACGGCGAATCGCGCCCTTACCCTTGCCGAGACCGAAATGCTGCGGAATCTTAATAAGGAATTCCGCGGCAATGGACCGCCGGACGCGCTCTATTCCCGGCCGGTGCGCGACGGCGCTGCCCCGCATATGAAGAACGCGTGCAGTCCCGCGCCCAGGGCGTGAAGATCGGCCCCCGCGGAGGGCGGGAGGTGGCCGGTGAGCACGCATCGCGGCCGACGCGGCGGCGGCCGTGCGGGTCGAGCCCGCCAAAGGGCGTACCGTGCACCGGACATCGTCCAAGGAACTCGTGAAGGTCCTCGACTGCCGCTGCCTCAACCGGCCGCGGCGGCGCTGAGCTTCTCCGGTGTCACGCACAGCAATGGTGAACTCCTGTGGAGTTACTCACAGCAATTTCCAGGGGCGTCGGCGCAACCGTGGCAACGGCCTCGCCAATCACCAGCGGTGCAAGGTGAATGACAGGTTGCGCGCACATATGCGGTCGAGGTCGCTCACCTTGCACTGCGGTAACCACAAGTGGGACCATTTCGAAGTTCCCTGTCGCCCCAAGGTAGGTCACCTGTGTCCCAGCACATAGCCAAGCCCCGTACCACCGCAGTGATCCTGGCCGGCGGTACCGGTCAGCGCGTGGGTCTGTCGATCCCCAAGCAGCTGCTGAAGATCGCCGGCAAGGCAGTCATCGAGCACACCCTGACCACCTTCGAGAACGCCGACTCGATCGACGACGTCATCGTGCTGATGGCCCCGGGCTATGTGCCCGACGTCGAGAAGATTGTCGCGAAAGCCGGATTCAAGAAGGTTTCGCGCATCATCGAGGGCGGTTCCACCCGCAACGAGACCACCGAGCGCGCCATCTCCGCCCTGGGCGAGGGCCTGGCCGAGGGCGAGGACCTCAACGTCCTCTTCCACGACGCCGTGCGCCCGCTGCTGTCGCAGCGCGTCATCGACGACTGCGTGGCCGCCCTGGAGCGCTACCAGGCCGTCGACGTGGCCATCCCGTCCGCGGACACCATCATCGTCACGCGCACCCACGGCGAGGACGGCGAGTTCATCACCGAGATCCCGGACCGCTCCCGGCTGCGCCGCGGCCAGACCCCGCAGGCCTTCAAGCTGTCCACGATCAAGCGGGCCTACGAGGTCGCCGCCGGGGACCCGAACTTCCAGGCCACCGACGACTGCTCCGTCGTGCTCAAGTACCTGCCGGACGTGCCGATCCACGTCGTCGCGGGTGACGAGTACAACATGAAGGTCACCCAGCCCGTCGACGTCTTCATCGCCGACAAGCTGTTCCAGCTGGCCTCCACGGCCGCGCCCGAGCAGAACGGTGAGGAGGCCTACCGCGCCGCGCTCACCGGCAAGACGGTCGTGATCTTCGGCGGCTCGTACGGCATCGGCAAGGACATCGCCGAACTCGCCGAGTCCTACGGCGCCACGGTGTACGCGCTGGGCCGCTCCACCACCGGCACCCACGTGGAGAACCCGGAGGAGGTCGACGACGCGCTGTCCAAGGCGTACGCCGAGACCGGACGCATCGACTACGTCGTCAACACCGCCGGCGTGCTGCGCATAGGCAAGCTCGCCGAGACCGACAACGCCACCATCGAGGAGGCGCTGAAGGTCAACTACCTGGCCCCGGTGCAGATCGCGCGCTCCTCGTACAAGTACCTGTCCGAGACCAAGGGCCAGCTGCTGCTGTACACCTCCAGCAGCTACACCCGGGGCCGCGCCGAGTACAGCCTGTACTCCTCGACCAAGGCCGCCATGGTGAACCTCACCCAGGCGCTGTCCGACGAGTGGGCCGGCGACGGCATCCGCGTCAACTGCATCAACCCCGAGCGCACCGCCACGCCGATGCGCACCAAGGCCTTCGGCCAGGAGCCCGCGGGCACGCTGCTGTCCTCCGAGGCCGTGGCCCGCACCTCGCTCGACGTGCTGCTGTCCGAGCTGACCGGCCACGTCATCGACGTCCGCCAGCAGGACCCGACCGCCGGCGCGGCCAGGGCCTCCGGCTTCGAGCAGGCGCTGGCCTCCGTGCTGGACCGTCAGGACGGCGTGTAATAATTGACGGTATATAGACTTCCGTAATTCAGGCCTTCGCGGATGCCCGTTAACGTCTCGGCGTTATCAGGGTCTTCGCGGGGGCCTGAATCCGTACACCACGTAAATTTCACAGACCAGCCGCATTTCAGAACAAACCGGCACCTCCCCCTCCAAGAGCAGGTTTCTCCGTGATAACCACCGCTATTCGCGTCGCCCGGGTGGGCAGCGCGGCCGAGCTGGCCGCGGCGGCCCTCATGATGGCGGGCTTCCCCGTCCTCATGCTGGCCGCGCTCGTCCCGAGCGTCCCCGCCTTCGCGGCCGCGGCGGCCGTGACGTACCTGGCGGATCACTATCTGCACCGCAAGGGCAGCTACCTGATCAACCGCCTCAGCAAGGTACGGGCCGGCCTGTCGATCCGCTTCCTGATCCGGCAGCTGCTGCTCATCCTGCTGCTGGCCCGGCTGTCCCTCGCGGACAACCTGATCTACTACGGGGCAATCGCCTGCTTCATCGCCTTCTACGGCCTGCAGGCCCCGCACGGCGCGCTGGTCACCCTGATCCGCAACCGCCGCAGGATGCCGGTCGCCACCCGCAACGTCGACCTCAAGTCGCGCATCCGCATCCCGGACGCCCCGCCGCGCCGGCTGCTGCACCGCTCCGCGGAGAAGATGCTCCACCTCGACCTCGCGGCGGTCGTCGGCATCGTCGTCTCCGCGCAGCTGGGCTCCGCCGGGTTCGGCTTCCTGGGCATCGGCATCACCCTCGGCCTGAGCACCGGCTACGTCCTCGCGCTCCTGCCGTACGTACGCGGCCGTAAGACGCCGCCGCGGGCCGAGACGGTCCTGGCCGCCGTCGACGACTGGCTGCGCGCGTACAAGCCCGAGACCGTGCTGTACTTCTCCGGCTCCAAGGACTCCGCCTACCAGGTCAACATGTGGCTGGAGACCATGGAGCAGCTGGAGAGCAAGCCGCTGATCATCCTGCGTGAGCGCGCCATCCTGAACAACCTGGCGCCCACCACGGTCCCCGTCATCTGCGTGCCCGGAGGGGTGCACCTGATGAACATGGACCTGTCCACGGTGCGTGTCGCGCTGTACGCGGCGAACGTCGGCAAGAACATCCACATGCTGCGCGTGCCCACCATGAAGCACGTCTTCATCGGCCACGGCGACAGCGACAAGCTCGCCAGCGTCAACCCGTTCAGCAAGGTCTACGACGAGGTGTGGACCGCCGGCCGCGCGGGCCGCGACCGTTACGCCATCGCCGACGTCGGTGTCCGCGACGAGGACATCGTCGAGGTCGGCCGCCCGCAGCTGGCCCCCATCGAGAGCTGGCAGGGCGTCCCGGACGGCCGTATCCCGACGATCCTGTACGCCCCCACCTGGGAGGGCTGGGACGACAACCCGGGCAACACCTCGATCCTGCTGGCCGGCGAGAACATCGTCCGCCGCCTGGTGACCGCCGACCCGCCCGTGCGTGTCCTGTACAAGCCGCACCCGTTCACCGGCACCCGCAGCAAGGACGCCAAGGCCGCCCACCAGCGGATCACCGCCCTGGTCACGCAGGCCGCCGCCGAGCGAGCCGCCGACCCGCGCTTCACCGTCGACACCGCCGCCCAGGAGCAGGCCAAGGCCGAGATGGCCCGCATCGAGGCCCGGATCGCCCAGCTGGTCGGCGCCGGCGGAGACAAGGGCGACGAGGCCGAGGCCACCCGCGACGGCATCGTGGACGTGCACAAGCACGAGGAGATCGCCCGGCTGCGGGCCGAGTGGAACACCGCCTACTGGCGCTCCTTCCCCACCTGGGAGCACCGCGTCATCACCGGCGCCCAGCCGCGCCTGTACGACTGCTTCAACGTCTCGGACGCGATGGTCTCCGACATCTCCAGCGTGGTCTCCGACTTCATCGCCAGCGGCAAGCCGTACGCCGTCACGGACTCCGCGGAGCTGGGCGTGGAGGAGTTCAAGCGGGCGAACACGGCGGTGCGCGCCGCGGTGATCCTGTCCAACAGCGCCGCCGAGCTGGGCGAGCTGCTCGGCGCGGTCCGCGACCCCGCCGCCGACCCGCTGGCCGAGGACCGCAAGGAGCTCAAGCAGTACCTGCTGGGCCCCGACGAGCCGAAGTCCATCGACCAGTTCAACACCGCCGTCGCCAACCTCGCGCTGAAGGCCGAGGCCCGCAACGTCGGCCAGGCGACGCGCGCCGCGGCCGGCGGCGCCGAGGCCGAACTGGCCAACGCGGTACCCGGACAGCGGGTGTCCGCGGCCGGTGACACGGACGGTGTCGGCGCCGGCTGACCGGCCGTACGGCGACCTACAGGGTTCGGCCCCCGGGGAGTTCTCCTCGGGGGCCGAACCCTTTCCCCGTCCTCACCCGTATGCATGGGTGCTCTTACCGCCGGTGCCTACGGTGAATGCTGTCGGTTCACCATGTGATGCCCATCACCAAAAGAAGGATGTCGAGCAACCGCTTGCGGGGGTCAACCGTCTTCGAGGTAGCGAATGAGGCGATTCGGGGGAAATAACCCGGTGACAAGGGGGAAACGTGACGCAGCCTGATGTGAGCGTGATCATCGGGGCGTACGAGGCGATGCCGTATCTGATCGAGTGCCTGGAGTCCGTCGAGGCACAGACCATCGGCCCGGAACGCGTCGAGGTCATAGCCGTCGACGACGGTTCGACGGACGGTACCGGGGAGTACCTGGAGGAGTTCGCCGACCGGGCGCCCATGCCGGTCACGGTGGTCCGGCAGGAGAACTCGGGCGGCCCGAGCGGCCCGCGCAACGTCGGCCTGGGCAAGGCGGCCGGGCGGTACGTCTTCTTCCTCGACGCCGACGACCGGCTGGGCACCGAAGCCCTGGAGCGGATGGTCGCGATGGCCGACCGCGCCGGCACGGACGTCGTCCTCGGCCGGGTGGAGGGCGTCAACCGCACCGCGCCCAAGTCGATGTGGGGCAAGACCCTGGAGCGCACGGACGTCTTCTCCTCGAACATCAAGTTCACGCTCAGCGCGCAGAAGCTGTTCCGCCGTGAACTGCTCACCCGCAACGGGATGCGGTTCGACGAGTCGCTGTTCACCGGCGAGGACGCGCTGTTCACGATGGAGGCGTACCTGCGCGCCGACGGCGTCTCGGTGATCTCGGACTACACCTGCTACTACCTGGTGGGCCGCGACGACGGCAAGCACGTCACCAAGAGCGGCAGTTACACCCTGCGCTTCGACTCCGCGCGGGCC
Organism: Streptomyces bullii; assembly: GCF_042657145.1. NCBI lineage: Bacteria > Bacillati > Actinomycetota > Actinomycetes > Kitasatosporales > Streptomycetaceae > Streptomyces > Streptomyces bullii. Next base: position 429,232 of record NZ_JBHSNY010000001.1, on the reverse strand, counting down.
CTGATGCACCTGATAGCCGAACACGTGCCTGCCGGCGGCCGCCGCGACCAGCTCATGGTCCGTCCCTTCCTCGTCACGCTGCTGCCGCAGTTCGGCCCGAAGTACCTCAAGGACAGCGAGGAGGTACGGCGCCACAAGTTCGAGCTGGCGAAGCCCCTGATGGACGACTACTGGACCGAGGGCGTCGCCCGGCGCCTCAAGGTGCACGAACGTCTCCGGCTGCACCTGGTCGCCGAGCAGCGCCCCGACCTCCTGCCCGACGTGATCGAGTTCGTCCGGGCCAAGAAGCAGGCGGCGGCCCTCCTGGAGAAGAGGGGCCGCCGTCTGTACCTGGCCTACCCGCACTTCCGTGACCGGGCCGCGGGCATCCCCGACACGGTCTACCTCGCCGAGCCCCGCGAGGCCCGCGGCTTCCCCGGCTACCGCGAGGGCGGGGTGGACTCCTTCGTCCGCCGCGCGGCCCGCAAGGCCCGCCGGATGCTGACGTCGTCGAAGCGGGTCACCCCGGGCGGAACGGCCGCGGCGGCGTAGCCACGCCAGTTCCCAGGGACCCGCCAGGACCGAGTGCGGCGGTGTGTCGGAGCGGTCGGCACGGCAGCTTGCGGGGCCCGCCAGGACCGGGTGGCCGGTGTTTCGGAGCCGTCGGCGCCGGGGGCCTGGGACGGCACGCCACGGTGCGCTGGTGTCGGAGCCGTCGGTACGGGGGCTTTCGGGAGGGCTGGTGGCGGAGCCGTCGGCCCGGGCACCCGGGGGACGGGTCACGACTGGGCGTGCCTGTCTCGGAGCCGACGACACCGGCACCGCGGGAGACCCCGCCCCGGTCGGCCCGGGCACCCGCGGTCCGTCGGCCCGGGCACCCGCCGTACCGACGGCCCGCGCACCCGCCGCCCGCCGCCCGCCTCTTTCCCACCCGCCGTACCGACCGGGTCGCACCCAGTCGGCCCGGGGCTCGCGCTAGGGCGCCGTTTCGGTCCCCGGGACGCCCACGGTGCCCTGGACGGCCGCCCGTTCCTCGCCGACCGCCCGCCGCTGCGCCGGAAGCTCCGCGGTCAGCCGTTCCGTCACCCGGGCCCGGTGGTTCCGGGCCGCGGCGCACAGGTTCCGGACGGCCGTGTCGAAGCGCTCCTGGGACGGCGGCTCGGCCGGGCCCAGCAGGCGGAGCTTCAGCGCGGCGCGTGCCCCGGCCAGCCGGTCCTTCTCCGGGTGCCGGACGGTCTCCAGCAGCTCGGCCACCCCGGCCCCGTCCGGCGTCAGCACGGTCGCCGCGGCCACCGTCGGGAAGGCCGCACGGAACGCGTCCTTGGGCAGTCCGCTGGTGTTCGCCACCGCGTACGGCTTCTCGCTCGCCAGGAAGTCGCTGATCACGCTCGACACGTCACTGATCAGCAGGTCGGCCCGGTCGAAGCAGGAGTACAGCGCGGGCCGGGCGTCCGTGACGATCTGGTGCTCACCCTCCGGCAGCGACGCCCAGTACGCCTCCTCCCAGGCGGCCGTGGCCCGTGCCACCGCATCGGCCCGCCCCGGCTCGGGCGCGCACTGCACCAGCATCCGCTCCACCTGGTCGGCGGCGGACCGGAACACGGACGTGGTGAGCCGGTCCAACTCCGCCGTAAGACGGGCCAGTTCCCCACCGTCGACAGCGGGACGGGCGCACGAGCGCTCCCGGTTGGCCGCCCGGATCAGCTCCCGGATGCGCAGATCGGCGGCGCCCGCCCGCGGGTCCACCGACCCCGTCAGCGGATGCGGCTTGTACAGCAGCCGCACACCCGGGTCCGCGAGCAGCGCCCGCACCAGGTTCTCCCCGGCCGCGATCACCGAGGTGTTGCCGGGGTTGCCGTCCCAGCCCTCCCAGGTCGGCGCGTACAGCACCGTGGTGTACGTCCCGGTGGGCGGGCCGTCGTACGGCCGTACGGCGTCCAGTTGCGGTCGGCCGATCTCCACGACGTCCTTGTCCTCGACGCCCACGTCGGCCAGCGCGTACCGCTCCCGCGCCGCGGGTCCGGCCACCCACACCTCGTCGTACGCCTTCGCGTACGGGTTGCACGACGACAGCTTGTCGCTCTCGCCGTGGTTGACGAAGGTGTGCTTGATCGTGGGGATGCGCAGCACCTGGGAGGTCTTGCCGGAGTTCGACGGGTGGATGAGGACCTGGAGCGTGGAGTGCTCCAGGCGCATCAGGGTCGAGACCTTCGGCAGGCAGACGACCGGGATGTCGGTCGCGGCGATCTTCTGCACCATGAACCGCTCGCGCAGGACGATGACGGGCCTGGCGTCGAGCTTCGCGAGCGGCTCCAGCCACATGTTCGCCTGGTACGCGGAGGACGCGCCGCCGGAGAAGTACAGGCCGACGGTCGGCCGGTACTCCGCCAGCCATGCGTCGAACCACTCCAGTACCTCCTCCTCGCCCGCCGGACGGCGGCCCGGCAGCAGCCGCAGCAGCAGCACGCCCAGGCCGGTGAGCGCCAGCAGGAGGGAGACGGCCAGGCCCGCGGCGCCGCACAGCGGTGCGTCGGCCACGGCCGTGGCGAGCAGCCCGGCCGTCGCCGGCAGGCCGAAGGCCAGCAGCCGGTGGCCGGGGCGGCGCAGCAGCGCGGGCGGCGCGGGGGACAGCCGCAGCGCCGAGGCGTCGATGTTCCGGGTCACCACCGGCAGCGTCCGGGTGCGGCGCACCAGCACCGACACCGCCTGGACGGCGCAGTGCAGCGCGTAGAAGGCGAGCAGACCGGCGACGAGCGGGGCGTACACCGACTCGCGGTCCTGCTCGCCGAGCCGCAGCAGACCCACCACCAGCAGCAGATCCCGCAGGACATGCCGCACGGAGACGTCCGCGTGCGACTTCGCGAACAGCGACAGCACCCCGCGCTGCCACCGGCACAGCGCGGCTTCGGTGGCCAGGGACGCGGCGGTCGCCGCGAGCAGCAGCGGCATGTGCGGCAGCAGCGCCGCCACGGCCTGCGCGCCGAACGCGGCGGCCAGGACGGCGGCGACCAGCGCCTGGCCGGCGGCAGGCCGCCGCAGGAACCGTACGGCCCGGCCGGTCAGGGCGGGCGCGGGTCGCGGCCGGGGGGCCGGGGGGCGGGGGGCCGGCTGCCGTCGCCGGGGCAGGGGTAGGGGCACTGCGGTCACTCCAGGTTCGTCGAGGGACAGGCGCCCGGGTTAACGCGCACCGACCTCCGGACGACACGCGCGTGTCCTGAAGCCCTGGAGTGACCGTGAGATGTTATGGACTCCCGGCCCCGGCCCCTTTCGCTGCTGCCCCTGCCCACGCCCTGCTGGTAGCCGCTGCCGCTGTTCCTCCTGGCCCCCGCCTGTCTCCCCTGCCGCCGTTCCTACTGGCGCCCCGCCTGGAGTGCCCGCCGGATCGGACGGCCCACCACCCGGCGGGCCTTGCGGTACACCGAGCTCGTCACGGGCGTGCTCCCGGACGCCTTGGCGGCGGCCTTGGCCCGGTCCAGCTCGCGCCTCAGTCGCTCGTTGTCCGCGGACAGTTCGGCCACACGACCGCTCAGCCAGCCGAGGCGCGGGGCGAGCGAGGCCATGTCGGTGTCGTTCCACGGGCGGATGCCCGGCGGGAAGGACAGCGCCCGCATCCGGGCGTCGAAGGCGGCCCCGCCGTCGCCGTGCGTGAAGGTGTTCTCCAGCCCGTTGCGGTCCAGGAACGCCGTGAACCGCTCGAATCGCGTCTGGTGATTCCCCGTCAGTCCCGAGAAGTCCGCCTCCTCGTACAGCCGTGCCGGGTCGAGGTCCTCGGGCAGCTCGTCGATCCGCCGGTGCGGTATCTCGAAGTAGCGGCACAGCTCCAGCGTGCGCGAGTCGCCGCACAGCACGGTCGCGGGCGTACCGGCCAGCAGCGCCGCGATGTTGCCGTGGATGCGGGAGCCGAAGGAGAAGTCGAAGGCGCGCAGGTCGTCGATCCAGGTGACCGGGTCGATGTAGACGCGGACCTTGCCCTCCCGGTACATCGGGTGGTCGGGGTGCGTCGGCATCGCCGTCACCTGACCGTTCGGGTCGGACAGGTCCCGCCAGTGCAACTGCCGTGCGTCGCTGAGGTTCTGGCCGATGAAGCGCAGGTTCGGGTACTGGGCGTGGGTGCGCCGGATGATCCGGTCCAGGCCCTGCTTCTTCACGGCGCTGTGCGAGCCGTTGACCGCGATCAGGGAGGCCGGCGTCAGCTCCTGCTCCCGCTTCTGTACGGCGAGTTCCTTGCCGTACAGGAACAGCGACGGGCAGCCGATGACCTCCACGTCCTTGAAGCCCAGGCTCTTCAGGTACGTCTCGGTGAACTCGCCCCGCACCCCGATCGAGGCGCTGCGGTCGAGCACCGCCGAGACGAAGTCGCGCACGGCCGGTTCCATCGGCTTCAGCCGCGCCGGGTTGTAGCTCACCCCGGCCTGGGCGCCGACGCCCAGCACGACCACCGGGATCCGCAGCTTCCTGATCAGCCGCGTCAGCCGCTTCAGCTGGGGCTCGAAGGACGGCCGGAAGGCGTTGGCGAGCGGGACGACGAAGGCGTCGCACTCCTCGTTGATCCTGCCGGCCGCGGCCACGTCCGTGCGGATGCCGTTCGAGACCACCTCGGTGTGCGGTGTCTCGAGAATCTTGTGCGCGGCGTCGCTGAAGATGAGATTGCCCGAGTTGGTGGCGATGACGTCGCGCTGGAGGGCGTCCTCCACGGGCACGACGTCGTAGGGGCTCTTCCCCGATCGGAGGAGGATCCGCTTCACGCGGCGAACGTTGTGTGACACAGCGTTCAACGTATGTTTGCGCGACCTTTAATTTCTATAGGCAACCAACACAACCTTTTTGCCGTATGCGACGCGTGAGCAAAGGAAAGCCGACGGTGACGGTCGCGCGTACGCCGGTGGCTGTCCGGAGGCCGGACCGGTGCGCGCCGCCCGATCCGCTTCGCGTAGATTGCCGGACAGGGAAGGAACGCAGGCAAGGGGGAAGAGCACAGGTGGCAGGGGCAAGGCAGGCCGTGGGCGAGGCCCGCAGGATCGTCGTCAAGGTGGGTTCCTCGTCGCTGACGACCGCCTCGGGCGGCCTGGACGCCGACCGGGTCGACGCGCTCGTCGACGTCCTCGCCAAGGTGCGCAGCGGCGGGGAGAAGGAGATCGTCCTCGTCTCCTCGGGCGCCATCGCCGCCGGACTCGCCCCGCTGGGCCTGCGCCGCCGCCCCAAGGACCTGGCCCGCCAGCAGGCCGCCGCCAGCGTCGGCCAGGGCCTGCTCGTGGCCCGCTACACCGCCTCCTTCGCCCGCTACGGCGTCCGGGTCGGCCAGGTGCTCCTGACCAGCGACGACATGAGCCGCCGCTCCCACCACCGCAACGCCTCCCGCACCCTCGACAAGCTCCTGGCGATGGGCGCCTTCCCGGTCGTCAACGAGAACGACACCGTCGCCACCGACGAGATCCGCTTCGGTGACAACGACCGCCTCGCCGCCCTCGTCGCCCACCTGGTCCGCGCCGACCTGCTGGTCCTGCTCTCGGACGTGGACGGCGTGTACGACGGCGACCCCGGCAAGCCGGGCACCTCGCGGATCGCGGAGGTGCGGGGTCCCGAGGATCTCGCGGACGTGGAGATCGGCAGCGCGGGCAAGGCCGGCGTGGGCACCGGCGGCATGGTCACCAAGGTCGAGGCCGCCCGGATCGCGGCCGCCGCCGGCATCCCCGTGGTGCTGACCAGCGCGATCCACGCGGCGGACGCGCTGACCGGCCAGGACACCGGCACCTACTTCCACCCCACCGGCAAGCGCTCCGCCGACCGGCTGCTGTGGCTCCAGCACGCCTCCACCCCGCAGGGCTCGCTGACGCTGGACGACGGCGCCGTGCGGGCGGTCGTGGAGCGCCGCAAGTCGCTGCTGCCGGCCGGGATCGCTTCCGTCGAGGGCGAGTTCAGCGCCGGTGACCCCGTCGAACTGCGGGACGCCGAGGGGCGCGCGGTGGCCCGCGGGCTCGTCAACTTCGACGCCAAGGAGATCCCCCTTCTGATCGGCCGCTCGACCCGGGAACTCGCCCGCGACCTCGGACCGGCCTACGAACGCGAGGTCGTCCACCGGGACGACCTGGTGCTCCTGCAGCCGTAGACGAGGCCGCGCGGCCTGCCAGTCGGACCACGCGGGGGCCGTAGCCGGTCCGTATCCGGTCCGTGCGGGGCAGGGCGGTATCCCTATGCGCCTCCGCGGCGATCCCCACGGAGGTCCGTAAAGGTTCCGTACGGCAGCCCGTAATGGATCGAAACGTCCGATCCCCGCTGGTGGACGTTCCGCGAAATCGCCACGCGATCCCTTGCGGCCTGCTCAACTTTGTCCCAGGGACACATTCCGCACGAGCACCGCTGTGTGAAGGAGGCCGTCGTGAGACGAGTGCGCCCAGGGACGACGGCGTCCCGCGGTGGTGCCGGCTCCCGGGCGGCCGGCGAGGAGCGCGCCCTGACGAGCGTCGCGGCCGGGGACCGGTTCTCCGGTGAGCAGCCGGCGGACACCCCGCGCCTGTGGCACATCACCCTCAGCGTCTCCGGGCAGGAGGCCCCGCTGACGGAGGTCCGGCGCGCTTTGGAACAGCTCGCCCACGACCATCCCTTCCTCCTGACCAGCAGATACGCGGGCGACCACGCCGAGATCCGCTACTGGGAGGAGGCCCGCGACCTGCACGACGCGGCCGCCGTCGCCCTGCGCCTGTGGGGCGAGCACCGGCAGACCGCCGGGCTGCCGCCCTGGGAGATCGTCGGCCTGGAGGTCATCGACCGCGCCACCTACCACCAGCGCATCGCCGAGGGGTACGGCCCGCCCCCGGCGTCACCGGTCGGTGTTCACCCCTTTTGAGCCCTACGCGGGTTTTGCTGCACTTGCTCCTGTCTCGGGGTGTGGAACGACCGGGGAACCCACCCCGCGAGCGCACTACTCTTCCCTCATGACCACGCTTTCGCCGTACGACTCGATGTCCCCGGTCACCCAGGCCGCCTACCGCGCCAAGGCCGCCGCAGCCGGCCTCGCTCCGCTGCCGCGGGCCGAGAAGGACGACGCGCTGCTCGCCATCGCGGACGCGCTGGAGGTCCGTACGAGTGAGATCGTCGAGGCCAACGCCCAGGACGTGGCCAAGGCGCGCGAGGCCGGCACCAGCGAGGGCATGATCGACCGGCTCACGCTCACCCCGGAGCGGGTGCGCGCGATCGCCTCCGACGTGCGCGACGTCGCGGCGCTGCCCGACCCGGTCGGCGAGGTCGTGCGCGGCTCCACGCTGCCCAACGGCATCGACCTGCGCCAGGTCCGCGTGCCGCTCGGCGTCGTCGGGATCATCTACGAGGGCCGGCCGAACGTGACCGTCGACGCCGCCGCCCTGTGCCTGAAGTCCGGCAACGCGGTACTGCTGCGCGGCTCGTCCTCGGCCTACCGGTCGAACACGGCGCTCGTGCGGGTCCTGCGGGACGCCGTGGGCGGGGCCGGGCTGCCCGCCGACGCCATCCAGCTCGTCCCCGGCGAGAGCCGCGACAGCGTGCGCGAGCTGATGCGCGCCCGGGGCCTGGTGGACGTCCTGATCCCGCGCGGCGGCGCCTCGCTGATCAACACGGTCGTCCAGGAGTCCGTCGTCCCGGTCATCGAGACCGGCACCGGCAACTGCCACGTCTACGTCGACGCCGCCGCCGACCTCGACATGGCAGTCGAGATCCTGATCAACTCCAAGGCCCAGCGGGTCGGCGTCTGCAACGCCGCCGAGACCCTGCTGGTCCACCAGGACATCGCCGCCGAGTTCCTGCCCCGCGCCCTGGACGCCCTCGCCGACGCCGGTGTCACCGTGCACGCCGACGAGCGGGTGATGGCGTACGCCAAGGACTCCAGGGCGGCCGTCGTCGAGGCGACGGCCGAGGACTGGGAGACCGAGTACCTGTCGTACGACATCGCCGCAGCGGTGGTCGACTCGCTGGACAAGGCCGTCGAGCACATCCGGCTGTGGACCTCCGGCCACACCGAGGCCATCGTGACCACCTCGCAGCAGGCCGCCCGCCGCTTCACCCAACTGGTCGACTCGACCACGGTCGCGGTGAACGCCTCCACCCGCTTCACCGACGGCGGCCAGTTCGGCTTCGGCGCGGAGATCGGCATCTCCACGCAGAAGCTGCACGCCCGCGGACCGATGGGCCTGCCGGAGCTGACCAGCACGAAGTACATCGTGACCGGGGACGGACACGTACGGCGCTGAGGCGGACGGGCGGCGCATATGCGCGTGGCAGGCGCCGGCGGACAGCGCGTGCGCCGCACCGGGCCGCCTGAAAGCCGTCTCACCAGCCGGATGAATTTCCATACCGTCTGCCCAAATTGACCCCCCCGGTCTACTCTGGATCCGTGCCGGAGGACGTGGGGGGCACGCCGTTCCCTGACGGCTGGGAGCCCGACGACGACCACGACCGCGGGGTGTCGGACGAAGAGTTCGCCTCCGTGGTCTTCGACGAGGCCTTCGTACGGGCGGCCGTGGTGCACGAGCCGACCGCCGTCGAACGCCTCCTGGCCGCCGCGCAGGCGAGAGCCGAGGCCTCCGAGGCCGAGGCCCGCCGGGCACACGCCCGCGGCGAGCGGTACGACGACGGGTACGGCCGCGACGAGCGCGGCGATTTCGGCCGCGACCTCGACTTCGACGACCTGGACGACGCCGACCTCCTGGAAGACGGCTACGGCGCCCCCGGGGGGTACGGCAAGCAGGTCCGCTGGCGCCGCCCCGTCGCCTGGATCCTCGCCCTCGTGATGGGCATCGGCATGGTCGCGCTGGCCTTCACGGCCGTCTACCGGGGTGCGTCCTCCAGCCGCGAGGACAAGGTGCCGGCGCCCGCCTCGACCGGCCTGGAACAGGGCGGCGCGGCGGTCCCTTCCGCGTCCGCCGACCACTCCCAGCCGGCCGTCTCCGTGATCCCGCGCAACCCCTGAGCGGTGCTCGGCAGACCGGCGGTGATGCCCCGGCGAGGCTGTTGAGAACCTGTCAGAACTTGTCGTGCGGCAGGGCGTTTACCCGGGCTCCCGGCGACCTACTCTGAAGATATGGGAGGGCCTGGAGACCCGCCTGAGGGGACACCCGAGGGAGCCCCAGGAGGTGGAGAGGACGAGTACCGGTCCGTCGTCTTCGACGAATCGTTCGTCCGCGCTGCGCGCCTCCAGGAGTACTCCGCCCAGGAGCGCATCGCCGACCACGCACCCGCCGTACGCCGCCGCCCACCGCTGCGCCGGGGCCTGTCCCGGCAGGTGCTGGTCCTGGTCGTCCTGATCGCCGTCGCCTTCGGCACGGCGATCTACATGGGTGTCCGGCACCCGTACCAGACCCCCACCGACCGTGTCGCGGCCGAGCCGCTGCGGATGACCGTCATCCCGCTCGCCCCGGAGGGTGAGGTGCCCGGCACCACCGACGTCGAACGGTTGTACGCGCGCAGTCCCGCCGCGCAGTTCCGGGTCGGTGCCGAGGGCATACCGCTGCCCGCCTCCCGTCGTACCGCCCACTTCTCGGACAGCCAGGTCGTCACCGCGCTGACCACCGCCAAGGAGTACCTCGTCCGTTCCTCGCTCGACCCGGAGGTCGTCGTCGGCGGGCAGGTCCGCCCCGTGCGCGTCCTGCTCGACCCCGACCAGCTCGACCAGTTCGACGAGAGCTTCGCGCGGCCCGCCGCGGACGGCCGGCACGCGCCCACCGGATGGCTCGTCCGCTTCGACCCCTCCCGCACCGAGCTGGCCGACCGCAAGATCCGCGTTCAGGGCACCCTGCAGGCGGCCGAGGCCGACTCGTCCACCCTCGAGGTCACCGCGGACCACACCTTCGTGTACGCGCTGCGGCCGGCCGGCGCCGACGCCGAGGCGCAGGCGTCGCTGTTCACCGTCCGGCGCGAGCTGCAGTTCCGCTTCGACCGTGACGACCTGCGCGTGCACCAGACCCAGCTCGTCGTCTCCTACCTCCAGGCAGGCCCGCTGTCCTGCGCGGAGGACGCCACGAACCATCTGCGCCCGCTGCTGGTCGGCCAGACGGCCAAGGAAGGCGGTCCCGCCGGCACGGACCCGTATGCGACGGGCAGCGCCACGGCGCTGTGCGGGTCACTGGCGACGAGTGCCCAGCCGAAGGTGTGAGCCCTGCCTGCCGGTGAGGGGAGCGGGTGGTGGCCGGGCACGGCCAGGCGCACTGCCGGCCCTGTCGGCCGCGGCCCCGGGCCTCGGCGTCCCGCCCCGTCCTGGGGCGGCTGCCGCGGTTCTGGGGTCTGGCGCTCCGCCCCGTCCTGGGGCGGCTGCCACGGTCCTGGGGTCTGGCGCTCCGCCCCGTCCTGGGTTGGCTGCGGGCCAGGGCGCTGGCGTTCCCCTGTCCTCGGTTGGCTTCGGTCCTGGGGGCCGGCGTCCCGTCGTCCTGCATCGGCCGCGGGCTGCGGGCTCTGGTCTCCCGTCGTCCTGAGCTGCTTGCGTCCCGCCGCCCTGGATCCCCCGTGGCTCACTCCTCGTCGCGCGGCGGACGGTCGTCCGGAGTCTCCGACGTGCCCGGCGTCTCCGGGCCGCGGGGCGGCTTCGGGGCGGTGGCCGTGAAGCCGCCGAAGCCGCGGCGGACCCGGTCGCCCAGGTCCCCGGCGCCGCCGGCGATGTCGTTGACCAGCTTCATCAGCGGGTCCTTGGAGCTGCGCACGTTGCTGGCGTAGCTGGACGCCGACTCGCGGAAGGAGTCCCGCACCGAGGTGTCCGTGTCCTCGTCCCGCCGCGCATAGTGCCCGTCCATGATCCGCTGGTAGTCCCGGGACTCGGCCCACTTCTTCAGCTCGGCCGCCCGCACGGTGGTGAAGGGGTGGGAGCGGGGCAGCACGTTGAGGATCTTCAGCACGGAGTCGCGCAGGTCGCCCCCGGCCTCGTACTCCTCGGCCTGCTCCAGGAACGCGTCCACGTTCATCTCGTGCAGGTGGTTGCCGCCCGCGATCTTCATCAGGCCCCGCATGGAGGCCTGCAGATCCTGGCCCACCAGCAGACCCGCGCGGTCCGCGGACAGCTCCGACTTGCGGAACCACTCCCGCAGCGCCGTCACGATCGCCATGATCGCGAAGTTGCCGAGCGGGATCCACGCCACCCGGACGGCGAGGCTGGTCAGGAACAGCAGGATGGTCCGGTAGACCGAGTGCCCGGACAGCGCGTGCCCGACCTCGTGGCCGATGACCGCCCGCATCTCCTCCTCGTCGAGCAGCTCGACGAGGCCGGTGGTGACGACGATGATCGGCTCGTCCAGGCCGATGCACATCGCGTTGGGCTGCGGGTCCTGGTTGACGTACATCGGCGGGACCTTCTCCAGGTCCAGGATGTAGCAGGCGTCCCGCAACATGTCGTTGAGGTGCGCGAACTGCTGGTCCGAGACGCGCACCGAATCGGACAGGAACAGCAGCCGCAGACTGCGCTCGGGCAGCAGGCCGCTGAGAGCCTTGAACACCGTGTCGAAACCGCTCAGCTTGCGCAGCGCCACCAGGGCGGAGCGGTCGGCCGGGTGCTCGTACGCACGCGAGGAGATTCCGGGGAAGCGCCTGCGCTGCCTGCTCGGCACGTTCCCGTGCCCGCTGTGCTCGTGGCCGTCGGACATGTCTTCCCCCATGTGCGTGTGTACGGACCTTTGCGGCCCCTTGTGCGGCCCTTTGCGTCCCCGAGGCAGAGCCCAGCCTAGGCGGAGATACCGTGGACGGGCAGTGCAGCGAAGGAGACCGCGTCATGGAGCACACCCCTCCGGCCGCCTGGCTCACCGAGGCCGCGGGCGCCGCCGAGCAGCAAGGGGCCGGGGATCTGCTCCGGGTCGTGCTGGTCGTGATGATCGTGGGCTGTGTGCTGACCGCGTGGTTCCTGCTGCGGGGCTACAGACGGAAGGACGACTGAGCCGGCGGGAAGGTTCCCGGCCAGGCCCCCAGCCCCGCCCGGGCCGTCGGCACGGGGCCGCACATGCCGTGCCCGGCGGCGGCCCGGGTGCGCGCAAGGGTGGAGTCGGCGTGATCGTCGTACGGTGACCCGCTTACGATGAGCCGACGTCTTTATCCCGCCCACACGCGATAGGTCCTGCCGAAGATGAGCTTCCCCAGCACCGCTGCCCAGTTGGTCACCCTCGCCGCCGAGGGCCAGGAGCACGGCGGCAACCACGAGAGCCTCAGCCCCTACCTCACCGGTGGCGGCGCGCTGTTCATCCTGCTGCTCATGCTGTGGATCACCACCCGCTTCAACCGCGACCGCTGAGTTCCGCGAGTGCCCTCCGCGCGCCTGCGCCCGAGGGGACTGACGGCGGGGGCGCTCAGGCCGGGCCGGTAGGGTCTGCACGCATGGGAGAGCAGGACATGCCTACCGGTCCGGCGAACGGCACGCCGCACGACACGGCCCAGGGCACGGCGAGCGGCACCGCGCACCGCCCGGCGCCCCGCCGCGCCGACGGCGCCGGAAGCGACCCGTCGAACACGGGCAAGCGCCGCCTCGGCGTGATGGGCGGCACTTTCGACCCGATCCACCACGGGCACCTCGTGGCGGCCAGTGAGGTCGCCGCGCAGTTCCACCTCGACGAGGTCGTGTTCGTGCCGACCGGCCAGCCCTGGCAGAAGACCCACCGGAAGGTCTCCCCGGCCGAGGACCGCTACCTGATGACGGTCATCGCGACCGCCGAGAACCCGCAGTTCTCGGTGAGCCGCATCGACATCGACCGCGGCGGCCCCACCTACACCGTGGACACCCTGCGCGACCTGCGCGCCCTCAACCCGGACACCGACCTGTTCTTCATCACCGGCGCCGACGCCCTCGCCCAGATCCTGACCTGGCGGGACAGCGCGGAACTGTTCTCCCTCGCACACTTCATCGGGGTCACCCGGCCCGGCCACCACCTGAACGACCCCGGGCTCCCCGAGGGCGGCGTCTCCCTCGTCGAGGTCCCGGCCCTCGCCATCTCCTCCACCGACTGCCGCGCGAGAGTCGCCAAGGGCGACCCCATCTGGTATCTGGTGCCGGACGGAGTCGTGCGCTACATCGACAAGCGCCAGCTGTACCGCGGCGAGTGAGCCGAGAGGGGCACCGGTGAACGACCGATACGACGCGGGCTACGGCGGCGACCAGTCGGGCTACGGGGATGACCAGTACGAACTCGTCGGCTACGACGAGTACGGCCGGCCCGTCTACCGCCAGATCCCGGCCCAGCCGACCGGGCAGCAGACGTACGACCCGTACCCGGAGCACGGGCAGCAGCAGGGCTACGGCTACGACCCGTACGCCACGGGACAGCAGCAGTCCGCGCCCCCGTACGGCGGCTACGACACGGGCCGGCAGCCACCCGCCCCCTCCTACGACCCCTACGGCGCCGGTGGCCACGGCACCGGTGGCCAAGGGACCGGGGGACACGGCGGCACCGGAGGGACCGCGACGCCGTACGACCCGTACGGCCGGACCGCGGCCGGCGGCCCGCAGCCCCGGGTCGCCGAACAGACCGCCTACATCCCGCAGCAGGCCGGCCCGGTCGAGGAATCCGGTGACCACGGGCGCCCGGCCCGGGACGCGGGCGAACCGGAGTACCGCACCGAGCAGTTCGCCTTCGTCGAGGAGCCCGATGACGACTCCGAGGACGTCATCGACTGGCTGAAGTTCACGGAGAACCGCACCGAACGCCGTGAAGAGGCCCGGCGCCGCGCACGCGCCCGCGTGATCGCTCTGGCCGTCGTCCTGGCCCTGGCCGCGGTCGGCGGCGTCGGCTACCTCTGGTACGCCGGGAAGCTGCCCGGACTGTCCACCTCCGGCTCCAAGACGGACACCGCGACACCGGTGGGCGCCCAGAAGCGCGACGTGATCGTCGTCCACCTGCACGACACCAAGAAGGGCGGCACCTCCACGGCGCTGCTGGTCGACAACACCACCACCAAGCAGGGCACCACCGTCCTGCTGCCCAACTCCCTCGCGCTGACCAGCGACGACGGCACCACGACGACGCTCGCCAAGTCGGTCGACGACGACGGCTCCGAAGGCACCCGCCAGGCCCTGGACACGGCCCTGGGCACCGACATCGAGGGCACCTGGCGGCTGGACACCCCCTACCTGCAGAACCTCGTCGACCTCGTGGGCACCATCGACATCGACACCAACGCCGACGTGCCCGACCCGGCCGCCAAGAAGAAGGGCGAGGCGCCCCTGGTCAACAAGGGCGCGGACCAGACCCTCAGCGGCAAGATGGCCGTCGCCTACGCCACCTACCGCGCCCCCGGCGAGGCCCAGAACGCCCAGCTTCAGCGGTTCGGGCAGGTCATGCAGGGAGTGCTGCGCAAGATGACCTCCGACCCGGGCGCCGCCACCACCACGATCCAGACCCTCGGCCAGATCATCGAGCCGCCGCTGACCGACAAGGACCTCGCCGCCTTCCTCGCCCGGCTCGCCGACCTCGCCAAGGGCGGCGACTACCAGACGGCCCTGCTGCCCGTCCAGGCCGACGGCACGCTCAGCGCCCAGGCCAGTGCCGGCGTCGTCAAGGACATCCTCGGCGGCACCGCGAAGAGCCCCGACAAGGACGCCGCCGTCAGCGTCTCCGTCCAGAACGCCAGCGGCGTGAAGGACAACACCGACAAGGCCCGGGTCGTGCTCCTCAACGGCGGCTTCACCTTCCTGGAGGGCGGCACGCCCTCCGCGAGCCAGGCCACCTCCCAGGTCACCTACGCCGACGCCGCCGACAAGCAGAACGCCACCGAGGTCGCCAAGACCCTGGGCCTGCCCACCAGCGCCGTCACCAAGGGCAAGGTCCCGGGGAACGCGAACGTCTCGGTCGTCCTCGGCCAGGACTACCAGCCGTCGTCGTAGCCCGACGGAGCAGTGCGCGGAGCAGTGCTGAGAGCTGTGCGCGGAGTCGAGCGCGGGGCCGCGTCGCCACCGGTGACGCGGCCCCGCGGCGTGCTGCCGTAATCACGTGGGGTGCTCTCGGCGGTCCGTGAGACCCTTGATGACAAGAGACCACCGACCGAAAGCCGTGTAGTGACCGCAACCGACCGCTCTGTCGAACTGATCAACACCGCCGCCCAGGCGGCCGCCGACAAGCTCGCGCACGACGTCGTCGCCTACGACGTCAGTGATGTGCTCTCCATCACGGACGCCTTCCTGCTGGCCTCCGCGCCCAATGACCGCCAGGTCAAGTCGATCGTCGACGAGATCGAGGAACGGCTCCTGAAGGAGCTCGGCGCCAAGCCGGTACGCCGCGAGGGCGACCGCGAGGCCCGCTGGGTCCTCCTCGACTACGTCGACATCGTCGTCCACGTGCAGCACAGCGAGGAGCGCGTCTTCTACGCCCTGGAGCGGCTGTGGAAGGACTGCCCCGAGCTCGAGCTGCCCGCCGACGCCCGGGCGACCCGGGGCAAGGCCGAGGAGCACGCCAAGCTGCAGGCGGCCGAGGAGGCGGCGGACCTGGGCGGTGAGTGGCGGTGAGCGCCTTCAGCGAGGTGACCGCCGGCAAGCCGGGCCGCGGTCGCCGCGTCATCCTGTGGCGGCACGGCCAGACCTCGTGGAACGTGGAGCGCCGCTTCCAGGGCACCACGGACGTCGAGCTCACCGAAACCGGCGTGGCCCAGGCGCGCCGTGCCGCAAGGCTGCTCGTCGGCCTCAAGCCCGACGCCATCGTCGCCTCGGACCTCCGGAGGGCCGCGAAGACGGCCGCCGAGCTCTCCGCGCTCACCGGTCTGGACGTCACCCTCGACGAGGGCCTGCGCGAGACCTACGCGGGCGTGTGGCAGGGGCTGACGCACGAGGAGATCATCGCCCGGTACGGCGACGAGTACGCCGCATGGAAGCGCGGTGAGCCGGTACGCCGCGGCGGCGGCGAACTGGAGACCGAGGTCGCCGACCGCGCCGCCCCCGTCGTGCTCCGGCACGCGGACAAGCTCCCCGAGGACGGCACGCTCGTCGTGGTCAGCCACGGCGGCACGATCCGCACCACCATCGGCCGTCTCCTCGGCCTCGAGCCCCGCTACTGGGAGAGCCTCGGTGGTCTCTCCAACTGCTGCTGGTCCGTCCTCGGCGAAGGCGCGCGCGGCTGGCGCCTGCTGGAGCACAACGCCGGCACCCTCCCGGAGCCGGTGCTCGGCGACGACGACTGAGACGGACGGCCGGAGCGGACACCGGACCGGACACCCGGAGGGCGCGGACCGGACACCCGGAGGGCGCGGACCGGACGCCCGAGGGGGGCGGCCGAGGCGCCGTCGGGTGGCGTCGGGCCGGTGCGGCGGGGCCCCGGGAACCGGATTTCACTTTCCGGCAGGTCGCAGGCTAAAGTTCTTCTTGTTCGCCCCGCCGAGCGGGGCGAGAAACCATGCGGTCCGCCGCGTGGGACCAGGGGCTATAGCTCAGTTGGTAGAGCGCCTGCATGGCATGCAGGAGGTCAGGAGTTCAATTCTCCTTAGCTCCACTGGATCGACTCTCTTGAGTTGTCAAGGATCAGTTGATCAGAATCCCGTTCCCTGAGGGGAACGGGATTTTTCGTTCAGCCAGGCCGCCCGCCGCTCCGTCTCCTCGTCGTCCGGTGTGGAGACGACGATCCGGCACTCCGGCATCCCGTTGATCGACAACGACAGCGACGTCATCCGCAGCTCGCCCGCCTCCGCGTGCCGGAACACCTGCACACGCCGCCCGGCCTCGCCACGTCACCGGTGTCCCACAGCCGCGCGAAGTACGGGCTCGCCGCCGACAGCCGGCGTATGAGGCCCTCCCAGGCCGGCTCCAGGGCATACCGCCCGTACGCGGCGCGCAGGGTCGCCACCATCACCGGCCGCTCCTCGTCCCGGAACACCAGCGGGCAGTCGTCCTCCGGCACCGTGAACAGCGACCACAGGGTGTTGGGCACCCCGTCCAGGCGCGTCCACCTGGCCCGGCTGGCGCGGCGCGGTGGCGCCCCGCTGATCGCCCCCCGGGTGCTGCGGCACCCCGGTGTCGGGCTCGCCGTCTTCCGCATCCTCGCGGTCATGGCCGTCAACGGCGGCTTCCTGTTCGCCCTCACCCTCCACGTCCAGGGCGGGCCTCGGTTACAGTCCGCTGGGCGCCGGGCTCACCTTCGCGCCGACCGCGGTCGTCTTCGGCGCCGTCGGCCTGACCTGGCGTACGTGGCCGGTGCCGTGGCAGCGGGCGCTGGTGCCGTGGCAGCGGGCGCTGGTGCCGGCCGGGTTCGCCCTCACCGCGCTGTCCCTGGCCGGCGTCGGCCTGGTGCTGGACGGCGGCGACGAGGGCGGGGCCCTGGTGTTCGCCGCCTACGCGGGCGTCGGCGCAGGGCTGGCACTCCCCCTCAGCCCGACGCTCACCCGCGCTCTGGCGACGGTGCGGCCCGAGGAGGCGGCGAACACCAGCGGGCTGCTCGCGACGGTCACCCGGCTCGGCCAGCTGATCGGTGTCGCGGTGTTCGGCACACTGTTCTTGAACCGGCTTGAGTCACTTGGGGCCCCACAGGCGTATACCTCCGCGGAGGCGCTGACGACGTGCGTGTACGCGCTGGCCGGAACCGCCACGGCGGGTGCCGTGTCCGGACTGGTACTGAGGCGTCGCTGACCGTATTGGTCCGGTCGTGGCAGAATCAAACGGCCGGAAGGGGGCGCGGCCCGACGGGAGGGAGTTGCGATGCCTGCGAGCATCCACGAGGAGGTCGACCACCTCCTCGGAGCACCGTTGACACGGGAGATGTCCACCCGCCTCAGCTGCCCTTCCTGCGGTTCCGCGCATGTGGCCCAGATGCTCGGCGACAACGGCGGAATCTCCTACGTGTGCACGGCCTGCGGCCACAGCTGGAGCTGATCGATGGGTGCCCACAGGCGAAAGTGCGACTGGTGCGGCAGCGGGACCCCGATCGTCCGCGACATGGAGCCGATCAACCCCGACTACCAGTACTGGTGCGAGGAGTGCGCGCGGGCGCTGATCATAAAGGGCGACCCGATCGAGACGTACCGCGAACTGGAGGGTGAGCCGATCTACGGCCGGCTCCTGGAGGAGCACTGCACCCTCAAGCGGTTCTACTCGTTCGTCACGGCCTGACCGGATCCACGGGGGTCGACATACCGGGTCGAATCCGGACGGAGCGGAAACGATTTGGTGTTGGACCCCGAGGACCGTGTAATGTTGGCGTCGCCGCCGGGGAAACCGGGCGGGACAAAGCAAGGGGCTATAGCTCAGTTGGTAGAGCGCTTGCATGGCATGCAAGAGGTCAGGAGTTCAATTCTCCTTAGCTCCACAGCAGTCGAAGGCGGATCGTCCGAACGGACGGTCCGCCTTCGGCGTATGTCGGCAGTGTTCCCGCGGACGTTCACACGCGGTGACGAAGTCGGCGGGCCACCCACGAGGGGCGGCCCGCCGACTTCGTGTGTTCAGCGGCCGAGGGCGCGGCGGCCGCGGCCCTGCGAGAGGACCGGGAGGTTACGGGACGGCGCCTGGCCGCGGGTGTCCTCCTCGATGCGCAGGGCCAGCGCCGGACAGCGGCGCACCGCGCGCAGCGCCTTGGCCTCGGCGTAACGCGGCACCGAGGCCTGCGCCACGGTCGGGAAGCCGTCGGCGCCGAGCTGGAAGACCTCCGGGAGGATGTCCGCGCACAGGCCGTGGCCCCGGCACAGCGTCCAGTCCACGAAGATCTTCTGGCGGCTGGGACCGTTCTGCTCCGACTCGCCGCCGCCCGGGATGCCCGTGGGGGCCCTGCTGCCCTCGAAGAGCGGCAGAACGCCCTCCACGGGCCGTCCGCAGCCGTTTCCGAGCACATGGGCGGCGAGGTCGTCGGTGAACGCCTTGATGGTCGACTCCAGGAACATCGCGGAGCCGTCCGGATGCGAGCACGCGCCGCGCCGCTTCACGTTCTTGGCGACCTGCTTGAGGGCCTCCAAGGCGGCCGGTCCGCCGCCGTTGAGGATGTCCTCCATGCCGCGCGCGGCGGCCGGCAGCCCCAGGTAGCAGGGGCCGCACTGGCCCGCACTCTCCTCCGCCAGCCACTGCGCCACCCGCAGCGACTCGCCCAGCGGGCAGGTGTCCTGACTGATCGGCAGGACCGCGCCGGCGCCGAGCGAACCGCCCACCGCGTCCAGGGAGTTGCGGGAGACGATCGCCTCGTTGACCGTCGCCGCGTCGATCCACTTGCCGTGGTAACCGCCGGTCAGCACGCCCTGCGGGACGGGCGGGGCGCCGGCGAGCTGGAGGACGTAGCGCAGCGGCACGCCCGTGGGGACCTCTATGACCATCGGGCGGGCGACGGCGCCCGAGACCGTGAGCATGACCGTGCCCGGCTCGTCGTACAGACCGGTGTTGCCGTACCGCTCCGGGCCGATGCGGGCGGCGATCGCCAGCTGCGCGAAGGTCTCCGCGTTCGACAGCAGCGTGGGCGCCCCGCCGACGCCGCTCTGCGAGGCGCTGATCTTGCGGCCGGGCGGGATGGCCGGGCCGCCGTCGATGGAGCGGATCAGCGAGGCGGCCGCTCCGGTGACCATGCGGACCGGATTGCGCTGCACGCGCGCGCGTAGCGCCGATCTGCGGCCGTTGCTCAGACCGCGTTCGGCGAGCGCCGCCTCCATCGACCGCTGGGTGGACTCCCGGGTGACCCCCACCACGAGCGTGCGGGCACCCAGCGCCTCCGCGCACAGCAGTGCGCCGTCCAGGATGAGGTGCGGGGCACGGTTGATCAGCACTGTGTCCTTGCGGCAGGCCGGCTCGTCCTCGCTGCCGTTGACGACGACCACCGGCCGGACGCCACGCTTGATCGCCGCCTCGGCGACCGACCGCAGCTTCTTGTGGAAGGGGAAGCCGGCACCGCCGCGACCCCTGAGGTTGATGCGTTCGGCGAGCTGGGCGAGCTGCTCGCCGCCCATCGGCTCGAGCGGCCCGTGCACCTTCAGGTGCATGGGCAGGTCAAGTCTGTCGACAAGGTCGAAGCCCGACGTGAGCTGGGGAAGGCCGACCACGCGGACTTCGGGGACGTCGGGCAGGGCCTCGTTCACTTAAAGCCTCCGGAAGGCGTGTTCCAAGGTTCGCCCGAACCCGGTGCGTCGAAGTCGTAGGAGGCACCGGGCAGTGTTTCAGTGGCGGGACCGCTGTTGTTGTACGTGTCGTTCGGGTTGTACGTACCGAAGACGGCGTTCGTCTCACCGGTGTCGTACACGTCACTCGATCCGTAGCCCGCGACGCCCGCGACGCCCGCGACGCCCGCGACGCCTGCGGTGCCGTAGGCCGGGATGTTGTACCCGGTGTCCTGGAGCGGGTCGTACGCCGACGGCGGGGCCTCGCCGACCGGCGGCGGGGACGGGATCGGCCAGTTGCCCGAGGTGCTGCCGCCGCTGTCGACGCGCGGGATGGGCCCCGTGCCGTCCACACGCGGGACGGTCTCCGTGGGCTGCATGTCCAGCGGCAGCTCCATGCGGGCCGTCTGGTCCGCCGCGAAGGACGGCTGCGCGCTGGGGCGTGAAGGGGCCGAGACGGCCCGGTAGGCGGCCGCGAATCCGTTGACCGGCTCCTGTGCGGCGGGGCGCTCGGCCGTCTCGTACAGCGGCCCCGAGGGCATCGCACGGGGCGCGGCGGCGCGCTCGTAGCCGGGCAGCGCGGACTCGGCGGCCCGGGCGCGGCTCTCCTCCAGCTCCTCGCGCGCGGAGCGGCCCTCGGTGCCCAGCAGTGCGGCGATCCGGTCGGCGACCTTGCGCTTGACCGGGCGGGGGGCCGCACGCAGCGCCAGGGCGGCCATGACGCCGACCACGGACAGGCCGTACAGGATGACGAAGATCGGCTTGGCGGCGCGACCCGCGTAGAGTCCGTGGACCAGCGCCGCGCACCAGGCCGGGTAGGCCAGCATGTGCATGGCACGCCAGCGGGCGGCGACGGGCGCCGGTGACGCGAAACGGTTGCGCAGGGCGCCCGTGACGCCCACGAAGAGCATGAGCAGGCTGGCGAGTGTGCCCAGGCCGATGAGGAACGACCTGCCCATGATGGTCTCGTCGTCGGTGAACAGCAGCCCGAAGGGGATCACCGCGGCGATCCACGAGGTGTGGTCCAGGGCGAGCTTGACCCCGATGTGCACCAGGAGGAAGACGATCGAGGCGACCGCGGTCATCCGGTGCACCGCCTGGGCCAGGATCCGCTGGCGCGTGTTGAGCAGGACGCGGTCCTGGGCGACGAGTCCCCAGATCACCGAGCAGGTGAGGCAGACCAGTGACAGGACGCCCACGCCGAAGTTGAGGAACTCCGCGAAGGAGTCGTCCACCGTGCTGTCGTCCGTCGTCACGAAACACCTCCCATCATCGCGGCGAGGGGTGTGACCGGCAGAACGGCAGCCGTCGCCGCCCCGGAGACCGGGCGGACCGGCCGGGGGAGCGAGCTGTTACTGCGGCGAGGGTTCATGGGGGCAACTCCGAGCGGTTCGGGAAAGCGGTCCCGCTGCCGCACTCTAAGCGGCGCCATACCGATGGGTACGAGGTTTGAGTTATTGCGCTGTTATCAAAGGACAATGTGGTTGTTGTGATGCCCCTTAGAGGCTGTTACGCGAAGTAACACTTGAACCATGTTCAGCTTTCCGTGGCTTTCACACCCTGACGTACGGCGCGGAGTGCGATGTTGTTCAGTCGGCGGGCGCTCCGGAAGGCCCGTCGCGGTACGCTCCGGCGCTGCGGTACCCTGACGCCATGCGTGCCGTACGCCTTCTGCTTAGCGGGCCGCGCTGATCATTCCCGGTCACCGGACGAGTCGAGTGGCCGGAATCGGCGCGGCGTCCCCTCCTGTGTGAGGGGATTTTTCGTTTCTTGAACGTCACACCGCCGGCAGAGACGATCGATGGAGCTTTGAGGATCATGAGCGAGACGAACCCCGCTGCCACTGCCGAGGTGGCCGCGCCGCACCGCTACACGGCCGCCATGGCAGCCGAGATCGAGGCACGCTGGCAGGACGTCTGGGACGCGGAGGGCACCTACGAGGCGCCCAACCCGAGCGGCGACCTGGCGGGCGACCCGGAGACGGCCGCCAAGCCCAAGAAGTTCATCATGGACATGTTCCCGTACCCCTCCGGTGCGGGCCTGCACGTCGGCCACCCCCTGGGTTACATCGCCACGGACGTCTTCGCGCGCTTCCAGCGGATGACCGGCCACAACGTCCTGCACACCCTGGGCTTCGACGCCTTCGGCCTGCCCGCCGAGCAGTACGCCGTGCAGACCGGCACGCACCCGCGCGTGTCCACCGAGGCCAACATCAAGAACATGCAGAGCCAGCTGCGTCGGCTGGGCCTGGGTCACGACAAGCGCCGGTCGTTCGCCACGATCGACCCCGACTACTACAAGTGGACCCAGTGGATCTTCCTGCAGATCTTCAACTCCTGGTACGACGACGAGGCGAAGAAGGCCCGCCCGATCACGGAGCTGGTCGCCCAGTTCGAGTCCGGTGAGCGCGCCGTACCGAGCGCCGACGGCCGCACGCGCGCGTGGAGCGAGCTGAGCGCAACCGAGAAGGCCGACGTCCTGGGCGAGTACCGCCTGGCCTACGCCTCCGACGCGCCGGTCAACTGGTGCCCGGGCCTGGGCACCGTGCTGGCCAACGAGGAGGTCACCGCCGAGGGCCGCTCCGAGCGCGGAAACTTCCCCGTCTTCAAGGCCAAGCTGCGCCAGTGGAACATGCGCATCACCGCCTACGCCGACCGGTTGCTGGAGGACCTGGAGGAGCTGGACTGGCCCGAGGCCATCAAGCTGCAGCAGCGCAACTGGATCGGCCGCTCGGAGGGCGCCCGCGTCGACTTCCCGATCGACGGCGAGCGCATCACCGTCTTCACCACCCGCCCCGACACCCTGTTCGGCGCGACCTACATGGTGCTGGCGCCCGAGCACCCGCTGGTCGAGAAGTTCACCCCGGACGCCTGGCCCGAGGGCACGCACGACGTGTGGACCGGCGGTCACGCCACCCCGGCCGAGGCCGTCGCCGCCTACCGCGCGCAGGCCGCCGCCAAGTCCGACGTCGAGCGGCAGGCCGAGGCCAAGGACAAGACCGGCGTCTTCATCGGCGCGTACGCGACCAACCCGGTCAACGGCGAGAAGATCCCGGTCTTCATCGCCGACTACGTCCTGATGGGTTACGGCACCGGCGCCATCATGGCCGTCCCGGCGGGCGACCAGCGCGACTTCGAGTTCGCGCGCGCCTTCGAGCTGCCGATCCACTGCATCGTCGAGCCGACCGACGGCCGCGGCACCGACACGTCGACGTGGGAGAACGCCGTCGCGTCGTACGACGCGAAGATCATCAACTCCTCCAACGACGAGATCTCCCTGGACGGCCTGGGCGTCGTCGAGGCCAAGGCGCGCATCACCGAGTGGCTGCGGGACAGGGGCATCGGCGAGGGCACCGTCAACTACCGGTTGCGCGACTGGCTGTTCAGCCGTCAGCGCTACTGGGGCGAGCCCTTCCCGATCGTCTACGACGAGGACGGCGTCGCCCACGCCCTGCCCGAGTCGATGCTGCCGCTGGAGCTGCCGGAGGTCGAGGACTACTCGCCGCGCACCTTCGACCCGGACGACGCCGACACCCAGCCCGAGACGCCGCTGTCGCGCAACGAGGAGTGGGTCAACGTCACCCTGGACCTGGGCGACGGACCGAAGAAGTACCGCCGCGAGACCAACACCATGCCCAACTGGGCCGGCTCCTGCTGGTACGAGCTGCGCTACCTGGACCCGCACAACGACGAGAAGCTGGTCGACCCGGAGATCGAGCGCTACTGGATGGGCCCGCGCGAGGGCCTGCCGCACGGTGGTGTCGACCTGTACGTCGGCGGCGCCGAGCACGCCGTGCTGCACCTGCTGTACGCGCGCTTCTGGTCCAAGGTGCTGTACGACCTGGGGCACGTCTCCTCGGCCGAGCCGTTCCACAAGCTGTTCAACCAGGGCATGATCCAGGCCTACGTCTACCGCGACAGCCGTGGCATCGCGGTGCCGGCCGCCGAGGTGGAGGAGCGCGACGGCGCCTACTACTACCAGGGCGAGAAGGTTTCCCGACTGCTGGGCAAGATGGGCAAGTCCCTGAAGAACGCCGTCACTCCGGACGAGATCTGCGCCGAGTACGGGGCCGACACCCTGCGCCTGTACGAGATGGCGATGGGCCCGCTGGACGTGTCCCGGCCGTGGGACACGCGCGCGGTCGTCGGCCAGTTCCGGCTGCTGCAGCGGCTGTGGCGCAACATCGTCGACGAGAGCACCGGCGAGACGACCGTCGTGGACGCCGAGCCCGACGAGGAGACGCTGCGCGCCCTGCACAAGGCCATCGACGGTGTGCGCGGCGACCTGGAAGGGATGCGGTTCAACACCGCCATCGCCAAGGTCACCGAGCTGAACAACCACCTGACCAAGACGGGCCGTCCGGTGCCGCGGTCGGTCGCCGAGGCGCTGGTGCTGTTGATCGCGCCGCTGGCCCCGCACATCGCCGAGGAGCTGTGGCGCAAGCTGGGCCACACCGGCTCGGTCGTCCACCAGGACTTCCCGGTGGCCGACCCGGCGTACGTCGTGGACGAGACCGTGACCTGTGTCGTGCAGGTCAAGGGCAAGGTCAAGGCGCGACTGGAGGTGTCGCCGGAAATCTCCGACGAGGAACTGGAGAAGGCGGCGCTGGCCGACGACAAGGTCGTCGCCGCGCTGGGCGGTGCCGGGGTCCGCAAGGTGATCGTGCGGGCGCCGAAGCTGGTGAACATCGTTCCGGCGTAAGCGCCGGACCGGGGCGCACTCCCTGGCTAGGGGTAGTCCCCTACGGGCAGGTTCGGGGTCGTGGCGGAACTCCGGACCTGCCCGTTGCGTTTACCGTGGAAGAGCGGCGCGGCGTGCGCCGCGACAGCCGGAGGAGGAGCTCGTGGAAGCAGTGTTCGTGGTCTTCGCCCTGCTCTTCGTGCTGCTTCTCGGGCTCGGCGCCTACGCCACGGTGAAAGCGGTCGGCGCGGCCAAGCGCGGCGTGGACCGCACCCTCACCCAGGCCCGCCGCACGGTCGAGGACCACACACTGCGGGCCAAGTCCTTCGCCCAGCTCGGCCCGGGCGGCGAGATCGCCCAACTGCGGCTGAAGCTGCGTACGTCCATGCGGGCCACGCAGGACGCCCTGCACGCGGGCGTGGCCGAGGACGAGTCCCTGAAGGAGTCCCTCGGCCTCTTCGAGCGGCTCAGCGCGCACGGACACGAACTCGACGCCGAACTCAGGCGCCTGGAGTCCGAACCGGACCGCACCACGCTCGCCGAGCGGCTGCCCGACCTGCGCGAGCGCACCGAGCGCATCACGCGGTCGGCGGACTCGCTGCGCTGGGCGGCCCGCGACCGTGCCCGCCGCTTCGCGGACGACGACCTGGAGGCGCTCAGCACCCAGATCGACGTGGAGGCCGGGGCGCTGCGGCACTGGACGACGGCCGAGTCCCAGCCGTCCCAGCCGTCCGAGCCCGGCGCACCTGTCGTGCCCGCCTGGCCGGAGGCACCGGCAGCGGACCGCACAGCGGCCGGACAGACCTGGCCGGAGACATCACGGTCGACCACGGCGGAGGAGCCGACGCGGCCCGCCATCACCCCGCCGACACCGCGGCCCACCTATCCCTGGCAGAAGAAGCCCCGCCCCGAGAGCACCACTTGATCCGGGGGGGCGCGCATCCGGGCATAGGGCCCGGACTGCCGCACGGACGCTACGCCAGGTAACCTCCAGCTCATGTCCCGCCATGTCGCGATCGTCACCGATTCAACGGCCTACCTGCCGACCCGGACGATGGAGCGCCACGGCATCACCGCGGTGCCCCTGACCGTGGTCCTCGGCGACCGCGCCCTGGAAGAGGGCACCGAGATCTCGACCCGTTCCCTCGCGCAGGCTTTGCAGAAGCGGCGCCCGGTGACCACCTCGCGGCCCAGCCCCGAACTCTTCGCGGAGACCTACCGCAGGGTCGCCGAGTCCGGCGCCACCGGCATCGTCTCCCTGCACCTCTCCGCCGAGCTGTCGGGCACCTACGACGCGGCGGTCGTCGCGGCGCATCGGGCGCCGGTGCCGGTGCGGGTGGTGGACACCGGCATGATCGCGATGGCGCTCGGCTTCTGCGCGCTCGCCGCCGCAGAGACGGCGGAGGCGGGCGGCACGGTGGACGAGGCCGTCACGGCCGCGGAGAAGCGTGCCGCGGCCACCTCCGCCTACTTCTACGTCGACACCCTCGACTACCTGCGCCGCGGCGGCCGTATCGGCGCCGCGCAGGCGCTCCTCGGTTCGGCGCTCGCCGTGAAACCGCTGCTGCAGCTGGCCGGGGGCCGTATCGAACCGCTGGAGAAAGTGCGGACGGCGTCCAAGGCGATCGCCCGCCTCGAGGAGATCGCGGCGGACCGTGCGGGCAGTGCCCCGGTCGACGTCGCCGTCCACCATCTCGCCGCCCCAGACCGGGCGTCGGCCCTCGCGGACCGGCTGCGGACGCGCCTGTCCGGCCTGGCCGATCTGCACGTCAGCGAGGTCGGAGCGGTGATCGGGGCGCATACGGGCCCTGGACTGCTGGGAGTCGTCGTCTCGGCGCGGTGAGGGCTCCTCGATGAGAGCCAAAATCACTCGTGTGGGTAGCTGAGTTGTCCACAACCACGAGGTGATCCCCGGGAATCGACCAAGATCATCGCGGTCGGGTCGACGTGCCCGATTCTCGTCGCATGACACTTCGATCACCTTCACGCACTGCGACTGCAACCAGCGGCCCGGGCCGTGCGCCCATGTCCGACGGCCGCGCCCGCCATCACCGCCGACCGCCCCGGGGCCGGGGCCGGGGGCGGGCCGGGCGGCGTCACGCCTCGGCCCAGGAGCTGCGCCGGCGCGCGGAGGTGCTCTTCGGCGAACGGGCCGAGGGCGCCGAACACACCGAGGAGTGGCGGGAGCCAGGAGTGGGGCCGCCGGGTGGGGGACGGCGCGGAGACGGTGCCGGGGCGATGCCGGGGTGCTCGGGGGCCGATGGAGCCGGCAGCCCTGACGGGGCGCCTGTCGGGGGTGCCCGGGGCTCGGATGCGCCGTCCGCCCGTGTTGCCGCGGTCGCTGACGTTGCCCGTGTCGACGGTGAGGCAGGGGCCGGGCTGGGTGAACGGGAGCCGCGGGCCTGGGAGAGGGAGCGCCTCCGGCTTGCTCTGCGGGAGCGGATGCCGCTGTGGTTGCAGAGGAGGTGTGGCCTGGAGCGGCGCAGCGTCCTCGCGCTGACGGTGGTGCTGGTCGTCGCCGCGGTGTTCGCCGTGCAGCACTTCTGGACCGGCCGGACCCAGCCTGTGAAGCCACCCGAGATGGTGCGCGCGGCGCCGCCGTACGGGGACAGCGGCGCACAGCACGAGGAGGGCAACGGGCCGCGCGCCGTGGCCGGCGCCGCGAAGCCGACCGGTACGCCCGGGCCCGAGATCGTGGTGGACGTCAGCGGCAAGGTCCGTGACCCGGGCATTCACCGCCTGCCGGCCGGATCGCGTGTCGCGGACGCGCTGCGCGCCGCGGGTGGGGTGCGGCCCGGCACGAACACGGACGGCCTCAACCGGGCCCGGTTCCTCGTGGACGGGGAACAGGTGATCGTCGGCGGCCCGGCTCCAGCCTCGGGAACCGGCCCGGGCGGTGCGGCCGCCGGACCAACCGGCGGGACGATCGCAGGGGCCGGGCCCACTGCCCCCGTCTCCCTCAACACAGCCACCGTGGACCAGCTCGACACCCTGCCGGGTGTCGGCCCTGTGCTGGCCCAGCACATCATCGACTACCGCACGCAACACGGCGGTTTCCGCTCGGTGGACGAGCTGCGTGAGGTGAACGGCATCGGCGACCGCCGCTTCGCCGACCTGCGGAACCTGGTGCGGCCGTGAGGCGGGAACCCGACGCCGTGCCGGGGCGGGCGGCGATCGCCCCGCGGCCACCGCACGCCGCCCCGGACACGCCGCCCGGTGCCGCCCGTCCGAGGCGGGAAGGTCCCACGGATCTGCGGCTCGTGCCGCCCGCGTTGGCCGCCTGGGCGACGGCGGCCCTGCTGCTGGATGCTCCGCCGGGCCTGGTCACCGGTGTCGTGGTGGTCTGTCTGGTGGCGGCGGCAGTGCTCCTGTCGGTGCGGCGTCACCGCCCGCGCGGACAGCCTGCGCCGCTGCCGGGCAGCTCCCACCCGGGAACGGAGCGCGGGCACGGGCAGGCATACGCACGCGTGTGGCCGCGCGTCTCCGGCGCCGCCGTACTGCTCTGTGTCGCCGCGGCCGCCGGCACGGCCGGGCTGCACGGGGCGGATCTGCGCCGCGGACCCGTGCCGGTGCTGGCACGGCAGTACGCGGCGGTGACCGCCGAGGTCGAGATCACCTCCGATCCCCGGCTGACCCGGCCCAAGGTCAGAGGTGACCACGTCGCTCCGACCGCCGTGCTGATCAACGCCGAGGTACGGCGGGTCGAGGAGGCGGGCGGAGCGGTGGTGGCGACGCGTGCGCCGGTGCTGCTGATCGTCGACCCGGGGGCGAGCGGCCGGGCCACCGATGGCCCGGGAGGTGGTGCGAGGCTGTCCGGTGACGGCCCGGAGCGGTCGCCGTGGCTCGGGCTGCTGCCGTCCACGCGGCTGCGGGTCAGCGCCCGGGCGGCTCCCGCGCTGATGGGCGGTGACCGGGTCGCGGCCGTGTTGCGCGTACGGAAACAGGTGCGTCCGGAGGTGGTCGGCGAGCCGTCACGGGCTCAGCGGTTCGCGGGCCGGCTGCGCGCCGGGCTGCGGGAGGCGACCGACGGGCTGCCCGCGGACGCCCGGGCACTGCTGCCCGGGCTGGTCGTGGGGGACACCTCGCGGATCACTCCAGAGCTCGACGAGGCCTTCAAGGAGACCGACCTCGCGCACACGCTGGCCGTCTCCGGCGCCAACTTCACCATCCTCCTCGCCCTGCTCCTCGGCCCTCCCGGTCTGGCACAGCACGTCGAACGACGTGGTCTCGCACCGCGCCTCGGCATCTCCCTGCGGACGACGGCACTGCTCGGCGGCGCGCTCACGCTCGGGTTCGTCGTCGTATGTCGGCCCGACCCGAGCGTGCTGCGGGCCGCGGCCTGCGGCTCGGTCGCACTGCTCGCGCTGGCGACCGGCCGCCGCAGGTCACTGATCCCGGCGCTGGCGACGGCCGTCCTGCTGCTCGTGCTGTACGACCCGTGGCTGGCGCGGAGTTACGGGTTCCTGCTCTCCGTCGTGGCCACCGGAGCACTGCTCACGCTCGCGCCGCGCTGGAGCACCGGACTGCGGCGGCGCCGCGTGCCCCCGCGACTGGCCGAAGCGCTGGCCGCCGCGGCCGCCGCGCAGGCGCTGTGCGCGCCGGTCGTCGCGGTGCTCTCGGCGCGGGTCAGTCTGGTGGCGGTACCGTGCAATCTGCTCGCGGAGTTCGCGGTCGCGCCGGCGACCGTGCTGGGGTTTGCGGCGCTGGCGGCGGCTCCGATGGCGATGCCGGTCGCCAAGGCCCTCGCCTGGTGCGCGAGCTGGCCCGCCGAGTGGATCGCCGGGGTGGCCCGCACCGGGGCGTCGCTCCCCGGCGGCGGAGTGGACTGGCCGGGCAGTTGGACGGGCGCGGCGCTGCTCGCCGCCGTCACGTTCGTGGTGCTGCTCGTCGGACGGCGGCTGCTGAGGCACCCCTGGTGGTGCGCCGTCTGCGGGGTGCTGCTGGTGCTCGCCGTGGTGCGGCCCGCGCCGCTGACCCGGGTGATCACGGGGTGGCCGCCACCCGGCTGGAAGCTGGTGATGTGCGATGTGGGACAGGGCGACGCGATGGTCCTCGCGGCGGGTGAGGGCACGGGCGTGGTCGTGGACGCCGGACCCGATCCGGTACTCGTCGACCACTGCCTGCGCTCACTCGGCATCACCCGGATCCCGCTCGTCGTACTGACCCACTTCCACGCCGACCATGTGGCGGGCCTGCCCGGCGTGCTGCGCGGACGTTCGGTGGGCGCCATCGAGACGACGGGCTTCCAGGAGCCCGCCGACCAGGCCGACTTCGTACGCCGGCAGGCGGACGCACGGCGTGTTCCCGTGACGCGGGCCGTCGCCGGGGAGCAGCGGCGCACCGGGGACTTGAACTGGCAAGTGGTGTGGCCGCCGGGCCCGGCACCGCAGCCGGAAGGGCCCAACGACGCCAGTGTCAGCCTGCTCGTCCGAACGGCCGGGCTGCGCCTGCTGCTGCTCGGAGACCTGGAACCCCCGGCCCAGCGCGCACTGGCCGAATCACCGGCGGCCGACGAACTGGAGGCCGTCGACGTCCTCAAAGTGGCGCATCACGGCTCGGCCTACCAGGACCCGGACCTGATACGCCGGGTGGCTCCGCGGCTGGCGCTGATCTCCTGCGGCGCGGACAACCCGTACGGGCATCCGGCGCCGAGCACGGTCGCTGCGCTGCGGGCCGGGGGCGCGACCGTGCTGCGCACCGACCGGGACGGGGCGCTGGCGGTGCTCGGCGGGGGCGGGGAGCTGCGTGTGGCGCGAGACTGAGGGCATGAATTCCGCACAGGCTGATGCCTACCTCCGCCGCCTGGGAGCCGAGCAGCCGGCGTGGCCCACCGTCGACGCCCTGCGCGAGCTGCACCTGCTCCACCTTCGGGCCGTGCCGTTCGAGAACCTCTCCATCCACCTCGGTGAGGAGATCGTGCTGGAGGAGGAGCGGCTCCTGGACAAGATCGTGGGTGCGGGGCGAGGCGGGTTCTGCTACGAACTCAACGGCGCCTTCGGGGCGTTGCTCGCCGCGCTGGGCTACGACGTCACGCTGCTGGCGGCGCGGGTGTACGGGGAGCAGGGGCGGCTCGGGATCCCGTACGACCATCTGGCGCTGCGGGTGCGGACGGTCGACGGGGGCGACTGGCTGGCCGATGTGGGGTTCGGGGCGCACAGTCACTTCCCGTTGGCGTTCGGGGAGCGGGGGAAACAGACGGACCCGGGCGGGACCTTCCGGATCGTCGAGGCGGGACCGGACGTCGCCGGCGTGCGGGGCGGACACGACACGGTCGAGGCGGCGGACCTGGACGTCATCCGCGACGGCAGGCCCGAGTACCGCCTCGAGACGCGGCCGCGCGTGCTCGGCGACTT
The DNA here is from genome assembly GCF_042657145.1 of Streptomyces bullii. Classification (NCBI taxonomy): domain Bacteria; kingdom Bacillati; phylum Actinomycetota; class Actinomycetes; order Kitasatosporales; family Streptomycetaceae; genus Streptomyces; species Streptomyces bullii. The sequence continues at coordinate 398,243 of NZ_JBHSNY010000001.1, read as the reverse complement.
CCGGACCGGAGCGTGGTGGCACAGCACCTCGCCCGCGTCGCATTTCGTGCGGTCGTTGGTCTGCTCACGGCTCACGGAGGACGGCGGGCGGATCACGCTCAGCGGCCGCAGGCTCACCAGGACGGCTGCCGACGGAACGAGACAGGAGCGGGAGCTGGGGTCGGACGAGGAGGTGCTCGCGGTGTACCGGGAGCGGTTCGGTATCGGCCTGCGCAGCGTGCCCACCGTGCGGAACACAGCACGGAACGGCTAATCCGGACGCCAGTGCGCACACGGTGCTACTCCTGCGTAGTCCCAGCACATGTGCCGGATTCCCGTGATGTGGTCACGTGTTGCCTCGAAAGCCTCACCGGTGGTCGAATGCGTCCCCGACAACAGGTGATCAACCGTGTGCAACGGTGATCAACAGGTGTTTCGAGTCCTGCAGGGGGCGTGATGATCGGCCGCTGGCTGGGAAGCCGGACCAACCGGGAGCAATGGACGAGCCCCCTGGCGGCGGTGCAGACACCGCCCAGCGCCGGGGTGTTGACCTGCCGGGTGCTGGACCTCGTCAACGAGCCGGTGACACACGCGGAGTTCGTGGTCAGCGACACCCTGGGGCGCACGGTGGTCACCGGGGGAGCGGACCCGTTCGGGGCGTTCATGACCACGGTGCCCGCGGGGGAGTACCGGCTCGCGGTGTCGGCCGAGGGGTACGCGCCGTACCGGGCGACCACGAGGGTGGCCGAGAACACGCTCGCCTCGCTCGGCGACGTGACCCTGCAGATGGCCAGGCCGCCGGAACTGCCGGCGCCCGGTGACTGGGAGATCGAGCCGGCGCATTCCTCGATCGGCTTCACCGCGCGGCACATCGGGCTCGCCCGGATCCACGGGCGGTTCAACTCCTTCGCGGGGGTGGTGCGGATCGCCGAGCCGGTGGAGCGGTCGGCGATGCACGTGGTGATCGACGCGGCGTCCATCGACACCAACGTCAGGATGCGCGACGACCATCTGCGCTCGGCGGACTTCCTGGACGTGGCGCATTTTCCGACCCTGGAGTTCTACAGCGAGCGGTTCGTGCACAAGGGCGGCAGCGGTGGGCCGTCACCGGGGCGCTGTCGTTGCACGGGGTGACGCGGACGGTCACCCTCGGCACGGAGTACCTGGGGCTGGGCAACGGCATGGAGGGCGAGGTACGGGCGGCCTGCCGCGCCACGACCGAGCTGCACCGGGACGACTTCACGGTGAGCTGGCAGACGATGCTGGCACGGGGGATCGCGGTGGTGGGCCCGAGTATCACGGTGGACCTCGACGTGCAGGTCGTGCGCAAGGGCTGAGCGCCGCGGGCCGGTGCCGGACGCGGTGGTGCCGCTGCGGGAACCTGAGCCGACGAGCCGGCCCTCGGCGGGGTACCGGACAATGGCCGGCGTGAGTGATGTGCGACATGTGCTGGTGCTGCCCGACCGTGATGCCGCCGAAGAGGTGGTGGCGGCGCTCGGGGAGCGGTTCGGAGTCGACGAGGAGCCGCGGCTGGTGCGCGACGCGCTGGCCGGGGAGGACGACGCCGAGGACGCGCAGTGGCTCGTGGTGCTGCGCGACGAGGAGGGGCGGCTGGATCCCGCGGAGCTGGACGAGTTCGCCGCCGAGTGGGAGGGGTGGCGGGAGGAGCCGTAGCCTTGCGCCGAGCTTCCGAGGGCTCCCGTGGCAACGGGGGAGGTGGGCGGACGCCGCTGTCAGTGGCGCGTGGGATGCTTGTCGCGATGGCCAGGAAGACTGCGAACGACGATCCTCTAGCCCCGGTGACGCTGGCCGTGGGCCAGGAGGAGCTGCTGCTCGACCGTGCCGTGCGGGACGTGGTGGCCGCCGCGAAGGCCGCCGACGCCGACACGGACGTGCGTGACCTGACCCCCGACCAGTTGCAGCCCGGCACGCTCGCCGAGCTGACGAGTCCGTCGCTGTTCGCCGAGCGCAAGGTCGTGGTCGTACGCAACGCGCAGGATCTGTCGGCCGACACGATCAAGGACGTGAAGGCGTATCTCGGGGCGCCCGCCGAGGAGATCACGCTCGTGCTGCTGCACGCGGGCGGTGCCAAGGGCAAGGGGCTGCTCGACGCGGCACGCAAGGCGGGGGCACGGGAGGTGGCGTGCCCGAAGATGACGAAGCCGGCGGATCGGCTGGCGTTCGTGCGGGGGGAGTTCCGGACCGCCGGGCGGTCGGCCACGCCGGAGGCGTGCCAGGCGCTCGTGGACGCCATCGGGAGTGACCTGCGGGAGTTGGCCTCCGCCGTGTCGCAGTTGGTCGCGGATGTCGAGGGCACGATCGACGAGGCCGTCGTGGGGCGGTACTACACCGGGCGGGCCGAGGCGTCGAGCTTCACGGTCGCCGACCGGGCGGTCGAGGGACGGGCGGCCGAGGCGCTGGAGGCGTTGCGGTGGTCGCTGGCTACCGGGGTGGCGCCGGTGCTGATCACCAGTGCGCTGGCGCAGGGGGTCCGGGCGATCGGGAAGCTGTCGTCGGCGCGTGGGGGCCGGCCGGCCGATCTCGCGCGGGAGTTGGGGATGCCGCCGTGGAAGATCGACCGGGTGCGGCAGCAGATGCGGGGGTGGACGCCTGACGGGGTGGCGGTGGCGTTGCGGGCGGTGGCCGAGGCGGACGCCGGGGTGAAGGGCGGGGGCGATGATCCCGAGTACGCCCTGGAGAAGGCCGTGGTGACGATCGCGCGGGCGGCGCGGTCCAGGGGGCGGGGGTAGCTTCAGCGGCGCGCCGGACGGATGGGGTGGCGGGGGAGGCGTCCCCTCCAGTCGGCGCCGCGTGACACGGTCCGCCAGCGGCCAGAAACCAGAAGCCAGAAACCATCGGTCAGTGGCCAGCAGTCGGCAGACAGCCAGCAGCCGGCGTCACCCGACCCGGTCAGCCCGAGCGGTCAGCCAGCACGGTCGTGCACCCCGAACCACCCCCTCATGCCGCCCCCGCCACCCCCGGCTCAAGCCGACGCTCCCCGGTGATCGAGTGGCTCTCACCCAGCCGAAGAGGAGAATCGTGCCTGTCAGCCGCCCATCGCCCGACTACGAAAGGTGGCGATCGTCATGGCTGAGCACCCGCACGCCACGCTCGTCCGCAAGGGCTACGAGGCCTTTCAGCGCGGAGACATGGACACCCTGCGCGGCTTGATGACCGGGGACTGTACGCAGCACGTGCCCGGTTCGCACCAACTCTCCGGGGACTTCAAGGGGATCGACTCGATCATCGAGGGGTACTACGGCCGGCTCTACTCGGAGACGAACGGGGCGTTCCAGGTGGAGCTGCGCAACGTGTTCGTCGACGGGCGTGGACACGCCGTGTCCGTGCACCGGGTCACCGCCGACCGGGGCGGCAAGCACATCGACGCGATGGGAGGCATCGTCTTCCGGATCGTCGGGGACAAGATGACCGATCTCGACGAGTGCCTCGAGGACATCGACGAGGTCAACGACTTCTGGTCCTGAACCCTGACCACGGCACCCCGATCACCGACCCGGACCATGCCGAAGGCCCCGCCCACCGCCCTGGGGAAGAGCGGAAGGCGGGGCCTTCGGTCCCGCTGGTCGAGCCCGCTCCCGCGTGGCGAACGCAGGCCGCGAGCGAGCTCGGGGTGCCGGTCGGGAGCGGATGAGAGAGGGCCCGCTCTGGGTCCTTCCGGCGGCTGGGTCCGCGAGGGACCCGGTCAGATCAGGTAAGGCTTCAGCCCTTGAGGGCGGCGACCTTCTGAGCCAGCGCCGACTTCTTGTTGGCGGCCTGGTTCTTGTGGATGACGCCCTTGGAGACGGCCTTGTCGAGCTGACGCGCGGCTTCGCGCTGCAGAACGGTGGCCTTCTCGACGTCACCCGCGGCAGCAGCCTCACGGGCCTTGCGGATCGCGGTCTTCAGGGAGGACTTGACGGCCTTGTTGCGCAGCCGGGCCTTCTCGTTGGTCTTGATCCGCTTGATCTGGGACTTGATGTTCGCCACGAATGAGCCTCTACAGGTTCTGGCACGGGGCCGCACGGGTCCCGTACCGGTGATTTCTTGAAGACGTGCCTCCTGCGAGAGGGCATGAGACACAGCCACCCAGGCTACCAGCGGCCCATTCAGTGGCCCAAACCGGCCGTGGGAGGCCGCTTGCGTCGGGGTGAACCGGCCGCGTGACGCCAGCTTGTGTCGGGGTGAACCGGCCGCCGGCCGACGCTTGCTTCGGGGCAAACCGACCGCTGCCTCCCGCCCGTGGGACCATGGAAGCTACGTATCGATCCGACCCGAGACCGCAGACACTGCGGACGCCTCAAGAATCAGGACCCTGCGTGCCCGCGATCCCTAGCCATGTGCCCGAGCCGAGCCGTACCGACCCGGCTCTGATCCGCAATTTCTGCATCATCGCGCACATCGACCACGGCAAGTCCACGCTCGCCGACCGGATGCTCCAGCTGACCGGTGTGGTCGAGCAGCGGCAGATGCGCGCTCAGTACCTCGACCGCATGGACATCGAGCGCGAGCGCGGCATCACGATCAAGTCCCAGGCGGTGCGTCTGCCGTGGGCCCCGACCACGGGGCCCGACCAGGGCGCCACGCACATCCTCAACATGATCGACACCCCGGGGCACGTCGACTTCACCTACGAGGTCTCGCGGTCGCTCGCCGCGTGCGAGGGGACCATCCTCCTGGTCGACGCCGCCCAGGGCATCGAGGCGCAGACCCTCGCCAACCTGTACCTGGCGATGGAGAACGACCTCACGATCATCCCCGTACTGAACAAGATCGACCTGCCGGCCGCGCAGCCCGAGAAGTTCGCGGAGGAGCTCGCGAACCTCGTCGGGTGTGAGCCGGACGACGTGCTCAAGGTCTCCGCCAAGACGGGCCTGGGTGTCGAGGCGCTGCTCGACCGGGTCGTCGCCGAGATCCCCGCCCCGGTCGGCGTCCAGGACGCCCCCGCGCGCGCCATGATCTTCGACTCCGTCTACGACTCCTACCGGGGTGTCGTGACGTACGTGCGTGTCATCGACGGGCAGCTCAACAAGCGTGAGCGGATCCGGATGATGTCGACGGGCGCCACGCACGAGCTGCTGGAGATCGGGACGAACTCGCCGGAGATGCTGCCCGCCGACGGTCTCGGCGTCGGCGAGGTCGGCTACCTCATCACCGGTGTGAAGGACGTCCGCCAGTCCAAGGTCGGCGACACCGTCACCAGCCAGCACAAGGGCGCCACGGAACCGCTCGGCGGTTACAAGGACCCCAAGCCCATGGTCTTCTCGGGCCTGTATCCGCTGGACGGCTCCGACTATCCGGAGCTGCGCGAGGCTCTCGACAAGCTCCAGCTCAACGACGCCGCGCTCGTCTACGAGCCGGAGACCTCCGCCGCCCTCGGCTTCGGCTTCCGCGTCGGTTTCCTCGGCCTGCTGCACCTCGACGTGATCCGCGAGCGGCTGGAGCGGGAGTTCGGGCTCGACCTGATCGCCACCGCGCCGAACGTCGTCTACCGCGTGATCATGGAGGACGGCGAGGAGCACACCGTCACCAACCCGAGCGAGTTCCCCGAGGGCAAGATCCAGGAGGTCTTCGAGCCGGTCGTACGGGCCACGATCCTCGCGCCGACCGAGTTCATCGGCGCGATCATGGAGCTGTGCCAGACCCGCCGCGGCACCCTGCTCGGCATGGACTACCTGTCCGAGGACCGCGTCGAGATCCGCTACACCCTCCCGCTCGCCGAGATCGTCTTCGACTTCTTCGACCAGCTGAAGTCCAAGACGCGCGGCTACGCCTCCCTGGACTACGAGCCCACCGGCGAGCAGAGCAGCTCCCTGGTCAAGGTCGACATCCTGCTGCACGGCGACAAGGTCGACGCCTTCTCGGCGATCACGCACAAGGACCAGGCGTACGCGTACGGTGTGCGGCTCGTCGCCAAGCTGAAGGAGCTCATCCCGCGGCAGAACTTCGAGGTGCCGGTGCAGGCCGCCATCGGCTCGCGGGTGATCGCCCGCGAGACCATCCGCGCCATCCGCAAGGACGTCCTCGCCAAGTGCTACGGCGGTGACATCTCCCGTAAGCGGAAGCTGCTGGAGAAGCAGAAGGAAGGCAAGAAGCGGATGAAGATGGTGGGTTCCGTGGAGGTTCCGCAGGAGGCCTTCATCGCCGTTCTGTCGAGCGACGACAGCGCGGGATCGAGCAAGGCCAAGAAGTAGTCACCCGATGACTCGCTGTGACCAGTGGTTACCTCTGGTTACTTCGACAAATTGCGCCCAAGGGGGGCCTGTCGTACGAAAGTGCGGCGGGCCCCTGCGCGTTCCCCGGGTAGCTCTCTGTAGGAAGTGACAGGGCGCGGAGTCTTACGCACCGGCCGGTCGACCTTTACTCTGATCCCTGCTCGATAGTTACTCGCGAGTTAAACAACGTGAGTAGAACCAGCCGCACCTGAGCCAGCCGCGCTGTCGCGGGCCCGGAGGATGTCGTGAGCGACACACAGACACTGATCGAGAACCGTCCGCCCTCCGTGGCGGCCCTCTTCCTGGAGCGCGTGACGGCCACGCCGGACGCCGAGGCCTACCGCTATCCCGTGCCCCCGGCCTCCGGCCAGGGCCCGGACGACTGGAAGTCGCTGAGCTGGGGCCAGGCCGCAGAGCGGGTCTACGCGATCGCGGCCGGACTGGTCGAGCTGGGCGTGCGGCCGGAGCAGCGCGTCGCGCTCGCCTCCGCCACCAGGATCGAATGGATCCTCGCCGACCTCGGCATCATGTGCGCGGGGGCGGCCACCACGACCGTCTACCCGCAGACCAACGCCGAGGAGTCGGCGTACATCCTCTCCGACTCCGAGAGCCGGGTGCTCATCGCGGAGAACGCCGAGCAGCTGGCCAAGGCGAAGGAGAAGCGGGCCGAGCTGCCCGACCTCACCCACGTCGTGGTCATCGACTCGGCCGGGGTCGAGACGGCCGACTGGATCCTCACCCTGGACGAGCTGGAGAAGCGCGGCGCGGCCCGTCTGGAGAAGGACCCCGACCTGGTCAGGGAGCGGGTCGGCGCCATCACCAAGGACCAGCTGGCCACCCTCATCTACACCTCCGGCACCACCGGCCGCCCCAAGGGCGTGCGCCTGCCGCACGACAATTGGGCGTACATGGCGAAGGCGATCGCCGCGACCGGGCTGGTCAGCGGCGAGGACGTGCAGTACCTGTGGCTGCCGCTCGCCCACGTCTTCGGCAAGGTGCTCACCTCCGGCCAGATCGAGGTCGGGCACGTCACGGCCGTCGACGGCCGGGTCGACAAGATCATCGAGAACCTGCCGGTGGTGCAGCCGACGTACATGGCGGCCGTGCCGCGCATCTTCGAGAAGGTCTACAACGGGGTCGCGGCCAAGGCGAAGGCCGGCGGCGGCGCCAAGTACAAGATCTTCCAGTGGGCCGCCGGGGTGGCCCGCGAGTACGCCAAGGTCACCCAGGACAACTTCCGCCGCACCGGCACCGCGAGCGCCCCCTTCGGTCTGTCGGCCAAGCACAAGGTCGCCGACGCGCTGGTGTACGCCAAGATCCGTGAGGCCTTCGGCGGCAACCTGCGCGCCTGCGTCTCCGGCTCGGCCGCCCTCGCGCCCGACATCGGATACTTCTTCTCCGGCGCCGGCATCCACATCCTGGAGGGCTACGGACTCACCGAGTCCTCCGCCGCGTCCTTCGTCAACCCGGGCGAGGCCTACCGCACCGGCACCGTCGGCAAGCCGCTGCCCGGCACGGAGGTCCGCATCGCCGACGACGGCGAGATCCTGCTGCGGGGCCCCGGCATCATGGAGGGCTACCACAAACTGCCCGAGAAGACCGCCGAGGTGCTGGAGCCGGACGGCTGGTTCCACACCGGTGACATCGGCGAGCTGTCGCCCGACGGCTACCTGCGCATCACCGACCGCAAGAAGGACCTCATCAAGACCTCCGGCGGCAAGTACATCGCGCCCGCCGAGGTCGAGGGCCAGTTCAAGGCGGTGTGCCCGTACGTCTCCAACATCCTGGTGCACGGCGCCGACCGGAACTACTGCACCGCGCTCATCGCGCTCGACGAGGTCGCCATCACCCAGTGGGCGACGGAGAACGGGCTCGAAGGAAAGCCGTACGCGGAGATCGTCGCCGCGCCGCAGACCGTGCAGATGGTCGACGAGTACGTGCAGCAGCTCAACGCGGGTCTGCAGCGCTGGCAGACCATCAAGAAGTTCCGTCTGCTGCCGCGCGACCTCGACGTCGAGCACGGCGAGATCACACCGAGCCTGAAGCTGAAGCGGCCGGTCGTGGAGCGCGAGTACAAGCACCTCATCGACGAGATGTACGAGGGGACTCGCGAGGCGTAGGGAGGTGGCGGGGAGCTGCGCGGCGGCTGCGGACCGGTCGTGGTCGCCCGCGCGGTTCCCCGCCTTTCAGGTCCGTCCGCCCCCTCGGCCACCAGTTGCCGTAGCTCCGTTACCTCTCGTCCTAAGACCTCCCCCTCGCGGGTCTTGCGGTGCAGGTGCAGGAAGACGGACACCTTCGCGCGCAGGACCCAGGGATCGAACGCCTTGGTCAGGCAGTCTGCCGCGCCGGTCGCGTAGCCGCGGAAGGCGTCCCCGTGCCCGCGCCGTCGACCGGGCCGCCATCGTGCAGACCGCCTCGGTCGTATCCCGCCCACTGCCGGACGGTCCCCGCACCTCGGTCCGGCCGGCGAACCGCCCCTCGGTGCCGACCTCTCGGGCGACCCGTGCCGCACCCTCACCTCGCCCGTGAACCGCGAGAGCCGGTCGACCACCGTGTGCACGGCGCGGCCCAGACGCCGCAGGTCACCGCGTGACTGCCGGGCCGTCGTGCGGATCGACCCGCTGGATCAGACCGCCGTCCGCCACCGTGTCCAGCACCCGGGTGGCGTTCGCCGCCGGGGCGACCAGGCGTCGAGCGACTGGTCGACCTCGTTGACGCGGGCCGTCCACACGCCCTGCTCGGGGCCGGCGGTGAGCCGCTCGTCGATCCGGTCGTACCGCGCCGACTCCCGCCTGACGCACCGCACTTCCGTGCGGAAGTGCAGGGGGGCGGTCCACGATCCGGCCGTAGAGCGCGTTGAGTTCGGCCACGATCCCGTGGCCGGTCCGCGGCACCTTCGCGAACCCGCCGTCGCGGGCGGCGGTCAGCGCGTCGAGTGGAGGACGTGGATCGGATGCTCGAATGTGGCCGTCTTCCTGCCCTTCTTCGAGCACACCCGTAGCAGTGTTCTCACTCATGACGGCCCACTTCGGTAACTCGGCGCTTATGGGCGCGGCCAGTCTGTCACCCTGTCGGCATCGACTGAGGCGTATTCGTGCGAACTGTCCGGGGAGCTGCCCATGGGGGCCATTCCGACGCAACGGGAGACGCTGCTCCGTGCCTCCGAGGTGCCCGCGCACGCGTCCGAGGCGTGCGCGCCGACGCACGCGCGGGCGCACACCACCCTGCCCGGCAGTTCCCTCGCCCCCGGCTCCGCCCGCGCGCTGGTGCGCACGGCGCTCGCCGACTGGATTGGCCTCGGCCTGCCCGGCACCGAGCACTTCACCGACCGCCTCGCCGACGACGCCACGCTCGTCGTCAGCGAACTCGTCACCAACGCCGTCGTGCACGCTGGCACGGACGTGGAGCTGACGTGCTACCTGGAGGACACCGGCGCCGTCGTCGTCGAGGTCCGCGACCACCACCCCTCGCGCGCCCCGCGCGGCGGCGAGCCCGAGACGGCGTTCGAGGCGCCGGAGTACGGGCGCGGCCTGCGGCTCGTGGCCACCTTGGCGGAGGCCTGGGGGGTCACCTACCGCACGGGCAGCAAGACGGTCTGGGCGCGGCTGCCCGCCGCGGACCGGTCGCCCGGCCAGGACATCGAGGCGTACGCGGAGGAACGCGCCCTGGAGCGCGGGCTCAGGGTCGCCGCGCTGCTCGCCCCCGACGCGCGGCGGCCCGAGGACGACCGGGACTGGCTCGGCCGCGGCGCCCTGTCCTTCCTCGCCGAGGCCTCCGACCTGCTCGCCGGGCAGCTCGACGAGGACCTGGTCGCCGCCCTCGCCGGTCAGCTGATCGTGCCGCGGCTGGCCGACTGGTGCGCGGTGTGGCTGGAGGACGAGACCTCCGGACACTGGGGGTCCCCCCGCTCGAACGGAGCCGGGATCGGGGGAGGCTGGACCGACGGCACCGGTACCGGAGGCCGCCTCGCCCGCGTCTGGCACACCAGCGAGAACCACATCGAGGAGCTGCGCCACGCCCTGGAGAAGAACCCGCCGCACCCGCACGACCCGCCGGCATCCCGTCCCGCCGCCTACCCTTGGCCCGGTGACTGCCTGGGCGGGACCGGCGCGGCGCTCGCCTACCGGCTGGTGGCCGGGGGCCGCCCGCTGGGCACCCTCGTCATCGGGCGGACCGGCATCCCCCGCTTCCCCGACGAGATCACCGGCCTCGTCGAGGACCTCAGCCGCCGGGTGGCGCTCGCCATCGGCGCCGCCCGCCAGTACGCCCGGCAGGCCACCATCAGCGCCGTCCTCCAGCGCGGGCTGCTGCCCGGCGTCGTCGCCGAGATCCCCGGGGTGCGCAGCGCCCTCGTGTACGAGCCGTACGACAAGGGCGGCCCGAGCGGGGACTTCTACGACGTCTTCCCCGCCGGTGACGGCCGCTGGTGCTTCGCGGTCGGCGACGTCCAGGGCAAGGGGCCCGAGGCCGCCGTCGTCATCGGGCTCGCCCGCCCCTGGCTGCGGCTGCTGGCCCGGGAGGGCTACCGGGTTGCCGACGTCCTGGACCGCCTCAACCAGCTCCTCCTCGACGACGCGACGGAGGCCGCGGACGCCGCGGCCCGGGCCCTGGTGGCCGCCGGGGCCCGGCCCACGACACCCGGTGACGGCCCGCAGACCCGCTTCCTCTCCCTGCTCTACGGCGAGCTGGTGCCCTTCGACGGCGGCGTCCGCTGCACCCTCGCCTCCGCCGGACATCCGCTGCCGCTGCACCTCGGCCCCGACGGCACGGTCCGTACGGCGGCCGAGCCGCAGACCCTCCTCGGAGTCATCGAGGACGCGACGTACACCAGCGAGACCTTCGAGCTGCGGTCCGGTGACACGCTGCTGTGCGTCACCGACGGGGTGACCGAGCGGCGCAGCGGCTCACGCCAGTTCGACGACGGGGACGGGCTCGCCGCGGCGCTGGCGGGCTGCGCGGGACTGGACGCGGAGCTCATAGCGGAGCGGATCAAGCGGCTGGTGCACGAGTTCGGCGCGCGCCCTCCGGCGGACGACCTGGCGCTGCTGGTGCTCCAGGCGCAGTGAGCCTCCGGGTGAGCGGGCGAGGCGCCGGCCGGGGTGCTGGACAATGGAAGACATGCCTTCCGCACTCCCCGACGGCGAGCCCGTCCCCGCCGACGGCGCGCTGCCCCCGCGGGCGCTCGCCGGGGCCGCCGACCGCCCCCTCGGGTTCTACCTGCACGTTCCGTACTGCGCGACCCGCTGCGGCTACTGCGACTTCAACACCTACACCGCGACCGAGCTGCGCGGCACGGGCGGCGTCCTCGCCTCCCGCGACAACTACGCCGAGACGCTGATCGACGAGATCCGCCTGGCCCGCAAGGTGCTCGGCGACGACCCGCGGCCGGTCCGCACGGTCTTCGTCGGGGGCGGTACGCCGACCCTGCTGGCCGCGGACGACCTCGTCCGCATGCTGGGCGCGCTCCGGGACGAGTTCGGGCTGGCGCCGGACGCGGAGGTCACGACTGAGGCGAACCCCGATTCGGTGGACCCGGCGTATCTGGCGCGGCTGCGGGAGGGCGGCTTCAACCGGATCTCCTTCGGCATGCAGAGCGCCCGGCAGCACGTGCTGAGGATCCTGGACCGCACGCACACGCCCGGGCGTCCGGAGGCGTGCGTCGCGGAGGCCCGCGCCGCGGGATTCACCCATGTGAACCTGGACCTGATCTACGGCACGCCGGGGGAGTCCGACGACGACTGGCGGGCGTCGCTGGAGGCCGCCCTGGCCGCCGGCCCCGACCACATCAGCGCCTATGCCCTGATCGTCGAGGAGGGCACGGGGCTCGCGCGCCGCATCCGCCGGGGCGAGATCCCGATGACCGACGACGACGTCCACGCCGACCGCTACCTGATCGCGGACGAGGCGCTGTCGGCGGCGGGCTTCGACTGGTACGAGGTGTCGAACTGGGCCACGTCGCGGGCCGGGCGCTGCCTGCACAACGAGCTGTACTGGCGCGGCGCCGACTGGTGGGGGGCCGGGCCCGGGGCGCACAGCCACGTAGGCGGGGTGCGCTGGTGGAACGTGAAGCACCCGGGCGCGTACGCGGCGGCGCTGGCGGCGGGGCGGTCGCCGGGGGCCGGGCGTGAGGTGCTGTCGGAGGAGGACCGCCGGGTCGAGCGGATCCTGCTGGAGCTGCGGCTGCGGGAGGGCGTGTCGTTGTCGCTGCTGCGGAAGGAGGGGCTTGCGGCGTCGCGCCGGGCGTTGTCCGAGGGGTTGCTGGAAGGCGGGCCTTACGAGGAGGGCCGGGCGGTGCTGACGTTGCGGGGGCGGTTGCTGGCGGACGCCGTGGTCAGGGATCTGGTGGACTGAGGGGCGGGCTCGGCGTCCCCGCCTAGGCGGGGGTGGGTCCGCAACCCGGCGGTGAGGGGCAACGACCCGGTGAGCTCCGGTGCCCCGGCCGGTGTCCCGAGGTGCTGCGGGGTCACCCGAGGCCGGGTGCCGCTTCGCCCATCTGTACAGCTCCGGTCGGCACGTGTGCCCGCGGCTCAACCGAACGGCGGTGGGTGGGGTGCTGCTTTGCCCGCCTGTGCCGCCGCGGCCCGGCGCCGTGTCGCACGCAGCGGCACGCGTGCCGCGGCTCAGCGCCGTGTCGCGCCCGGCACGCATGCCCGCGGCCTCAGCCGAACGGTCGCGGGCGGCGGAGTGGGGTCGGGTGTCGGGCTACGTCGGCGCCGTGACGAAGTCGATCAGTTCCTCCACCCGCCCCAGCAGCTCCGGCTCCAGGTCCCTGTAGGAGCGCACCCGGCCGAGGATCCGTTGCCAGGCCGCCCCCGTGTTCTCCGGCCAGCCCAGGGCCCGGCACACCCCGGTCTTCCAGTCCTGGCCGCGCGGTACCCGCGGCCAGGACTCGATGCCCAGGGACGACGGTTTGACCGCCTCCCAGATGTCGATGAACGGGTGGCCGACGACCAGCGCGTGCTCACTCGTCACCGACCGGGCGATGCGCCACTCCTTGGAACCCGGGACCAGGTGGTCCACCAGGACGCCCAGACGGGCGTCCGGGCCGGGGGAGAAGGAGTCCACGACGGACGGCAGGTCGTCGACGCCCTCCAGGTACTCCACGACCACGCCCTCGACGCGCAGGTCGTCGCCCCACACCTTCTCGACCAGCTCGGCGTCGTGCCGGCCCTCCACGTAGATGCGCCCGGCCCGGGCCACGCGCGCGCGTGCGCCGGGGACGGCGACCGAACCGGAGGCCGTGCGGGTGGGGCGCACCGGACCGCCCGAGGAGGGCCGTACGAGCGTCACCACCCGGCCCTCCAGCAGGAAGCCGCGCGGCTCCATCGGGAACACGCGGTGCTTGCCGAAGCGGTCCTCCAGCGTGACCGTGCCCGCCTCACAGCCGATCACCGCGCCGCAGAAACCGGTGACCTGCTCCTCCACCACCAGGCCCGGCTCGGCCGGGACCTCGGGAACCGGCTTGGGCTTCTTCCACGGCGGGGTCAGGTCCGGAGAGTACTGGCGCATTCGGATGACGATAGGAGAAGTCGGCGGGCGTTCACGGAGACACGCCGAACCGCGCGGCGAGGGCGTCGCGTTGCGCCCGGACGAACGCCGCGTCCACCACCGCTCCGTGACCGGGCACGTACAGCGCGTCCTCGCCGCCCAGGTCCAGCAGGCGGTCCAGGGCCGCCGGCCAGTGGGACGGCACCGCGTCCGGGCCCGCCTGCGGCGCGCCGGACTCCTCCACCAGGTCGCCGCAGAAGACCACCTCCGGGTCGCCCGGCACCAGCACGGCGAGATCGTGGGCGGTGTGGCCCGGGCCCACGTTCGCCAGCAGCACCTGGCGGCCCGCGCCCAGGTCGAGGGTCCGCTCCCCGGAGACCAGGTGGCGGGGCGGGGCCAGCGCGTCGGCCGCCTCCTCGGCCTGCCGGGCGTCCAGGCCGTGGGTCACCGCGTCCGCGCGCAGCTCCTCGCGGTCACGCGCGCGCGTGAACACCCCGTCCACGCCCACCGCCGCGAACACCTCCGCGCCCGCGAACGCCGCCGAGCCGAGGACGTGGTCGAAGTGTGGATGGGTCAGCGCGAGATGCGTCACACGATGACCGGCGAGTTCCCGCGCCTGCGCGCGCAACCGCGCGCCCTCGGCCAGGCTCGACCCCGCGTCGATCACCAGTGCCGCGCCCTCCCCGACGACGAGCCCGGCCGTGCAGTCCCACACCGGGAGCCGGCACCGCCCCACCCCGGCCGCGACCCGCTCCCATCCCAGCTCTTCCCAAGTCACCGTCATACGGCGACGCTAGCCGGGGAGCGGCGCCGTGGCGCCGCCACGGCACCGGCCTTGCCCGTGCCGTACCCCACCGCCGTACACTGGGCCGGGGAAGTCTGGCACTCGCACGCGCCGAGTGCCAGGAGTGTCAGGCGAAACCAGGCAGGACACCGGGCGGACGACTTCTGGAGGTGTGCGCGCATGCTCAGTGAACGCAGGCTTCAGGTGCTGCGCGCCATCGTCCAGGACTACGTCGGCACCGAGGAGCCCGTCGGCTCCAAGGCGCTCACCGAGCGGCACAACCTCGGTGTCTCCCCGGCCACCGTCCGCAACGATATGGCCGCCCTGGAGGACGAGGGCTACATCGCCCAGCCGCACACCAGCGCCGGGCGCATCCCCACCGACAAGGGCTACCGGCTCTTCGTGGACAAGCTCGCGGGCGTCAAGCCCATGTCCGCGCCGGAGCGGCGGGCCATCCAGAACTTCCTCGAGGGCGCCGTCGACCTGGACGACGTCGTGGCCCGGACCGTGCGGCTGCTGGCGCAGCTGACGCGGCAGGTCGCCGTCGTGCAGTACCCGTCGCTGACCCGGTCGACCGTGCGGCACGTGGAGCTGCTCTCCCTCGCGCCGGCGCGTGTGATGCTGGTGCTGATCACGGACACCGGGCGGGTCGAACAGCGTGTGGTCGACTGCCCGGCGCCCTTCGGCGAGACGTCGCTGGCGGATCTGCGCGCGCGGCTCAACAGCCGGGTCGCGGGCCGTCGTTTCACGGACGTGCCGAGCCTGGTCGAGGACCTGCCGGAGGCCTTCGAGGTCGAGGACCGCGGTACGGTCTCGACGGTGCTCTCCACACTTCTGGAGACGCTCGTCGAGGAGAACGAGGAGCGGTTGATGATCGGCGGCACCGCCAATCTGACCCGCTTCTCGCACGACTTCCCCCTCACGATCCGGCCGGTGCTGGAGGCGCTGGAGGAGCAGGTGGTGCTCCTGAAGCTGCTCGGCGAGGCCAAGGATCCGGGCGTGACCGTCCGTATCGGTCACGAGAACGCCCACGAAGGACTCAACTCCACGTCCGTCGTGTCGGTCGGCTACGGTTCGGGCGGCGAGGCTGTCGCCAAGCTCGGCGTGGTCGGACCGACCCGCATGGACTACCCGGGAACGATGGGAGCGGTACGCGCAGTGGCACGGTACGTCGGACAGATCCTGGCGGAGTCGTAGTGGCCACGGACTACTACGCCGTACTCGGCGTGCGCCGCGACGCGTCGCAGGAAGAGATCAAGAAGGCCTTCCGGCGGCTCGCGCGCGAGCTGCACCCGGACGTCAACCCCGATCCGAAGACCCAGGAGCGGTTCAAGGAGATCAACGCCGCCTACGAGGTGCTGTCGGACCCGCAGAAGAAGCAGGTCTACGACCTCGGCGGCGACCCGCTCTCGCAGGCCGGCGCGGCCGGCGCGGGCGGCTTCGGGGCCGGCGGCTTCGGGAACTTCTCCGACATCATGGACGCGTTCTTCGGCACGGCGTCGCAGCGCGGTCCGCGCTCGCGCACCCGCCGCGGCCAGGACGCGATGATCCGTATCGAGGTCGAGCTCGACGAGGCCGCCTTCGGCACCACGAAGGACCTCCAGGTCGACACGGCCATCGTGTGCACGACCTGCAACGGCGACGGCGCGGCGCCGGGGACCTCGGCGCAGACGTGTGACATGTGCCGGGGCCGCGGTGAGGTCTCGCAGGTCACCCGGTCCTTCCTGGGCCAGGTCATGACCTCGCGCCCGTGCCCGCAGTGCCAGGGCTTCGGGACCGTGGTGCCCACGCCGTGCCCGGAGTGCGCCGGCGACGGCCGCGTACGGTCCCGCCGTACCCTCACCGTCAAGATCCCGGCCGGTGTCGACAACGGCACCCGCATCCAGCTCGCCGGCGAGGGCGAGGTGGGGCCCGGTGGCGGTCCCGCCGGTGACCTGTACGTCGAGATCCACGAACTCCCGCATCCGGTGTTCCAGCGGCGCGGCGACGACCTGCACTGCACGGTCACGCTCCCGATGACGGCGGCGGCCCTCGGCACCAAGGTGCCGCTGGAGACGCTGGACGGCATGGAGGAGGTCGACATCCGCCCGGGCACCCAGTCCGGCCAGTCGATCCCGCTGCACGGGCGCGGTGTGACGCACCTGCGGGGCGGCGGACGCGGTGACCTCATCGTCCACGTCGAGGTGCAGACCCCGAGCAAGCTCGACCCCGAGCAGGAGAGGCTCCTGCGCGAGCTGGCCAAACTGCGCGGCGAGGAGCGCCCGCAGGGACAGTTCCAGCCCGGGCAGCAGGGGCTGTTCTCGCGGCTGAAGGACGCCTTCAACGGGCGCTGACGCGGGCGGCCGTGGGCCGGGGCGCGCGGGTGTGCCGCTGGTCCATGCCAGTCGGAAGGCCGGATTCGGACTCGCTCGGAGGACGTGACAACATGCGGTCATGTCCTCCGCGCTGACCGATCTCTTCCCGCATCCGATCGTGCAGGCCCCCATGGCGGGCGGCGTCTCCGTGCCGCAGCTCGCCGCCGCCGTGTCCGAGGCGGGCGGCCTCGGGTTCCTCGCCGCCGGGTACAAGACCGCCGACGGGATGTACCAGGAGATCAAACAGCTGCGCAGCCTCACCGGCAGGCCCTTCGGCGTCAACCTGTTCATGCCGCAGCCGGAGTACGCCGACCCGGCCGCCGTCGACGTCTACGCCCACCAGCTCGCCGGCGAGGCCTCCTGGTACGAGACCGAGCTCGGCGACCCCGACAGCGGCCGCGACGACGGCTACGAGGCCAAGCTCGCCGTCCTGCGCGACAACCCGGTGCCGGTGGTCTCGTTCCACTTCGGTGTGCCGAGCCGGGAGGTCATCGACTCCCTGCACCGCGTCGGCACGTTCACGCTCGTCACCGCGACCACCGCCGAGGAGGCCCGCGCCGTCGAACGCTCGGGCGCCGACGCGGTGATCGCGCAGGGCGTCGAGGCGGGCGGCCACCAGGGCACGCACCGGGACGTCCCGGAGACGGACGGTTCCGGTCTCGGCCTGCTGTCGCTGGTCGCCCAGGTCCGCGAGGCGGTGAGCCTGCCCATCGTCGCCGCCGGGGGCATCATGCGCGGCAGCCAGATCGCCGCCGTACTCGCGGCGGGTGCGAGCGCGGCCCAGCTGGGCACGGCCTTCCTCGCCACCCACGAGTCCGGCGCCAACGCCCTGCACAAGCAGGCTCTGACCAACCCCCTGTTCGTCCGCACGGAGCTGACCCGCGCCTTCTCCGGACGTCCGGCCCGCGGCCTGGTCAACCGCTTCCTGCGCGAGCACGGCCCCTACGCGCCCGCCGCCTACCCGGAGATCCACCACCTGACCTCGCCGCTGCGCAAGGCCGCCGCCAAGGCGGGCGACGCGCAGGGCATGGCGCTGTGGGCCGGGCAGGGGCACCGGATGGCGCGGGAGATGCCCGCGGGGCAGCTCGTGGAGGTGCTGGCCGGTGAACTCGCGGTCGCCCGGACAGCGTTGTCGGGATACCCGGGAGGTACGGGCCGATGACCGCGCCGGTGTTCGTGGTCGAGCACTTCCGGGCGGGCGGCGGCGGACGGTACGTCCTCGACGGCCCGGAGGGGCGGCACGCCGTCTCCGTGAAGCGGCTGCGGCCCGGCGAGGACGTGATCCTCACCGACGGGGCCGGGCACTGGGCGGACTGCGTGGTGCTCGGCACCGAAGGCAAGGACCGGCTGGTCGTCCAGCTGGACTCGGTGAGCGAGGAGCCGCCGGAGGAGCCCCGCATCACCGTCGTCCAGGCGCTGCCCAAGGGCGACCGCGGTGAGCTGGCCGTCGAGACGATGACCGAGGTCGGTGTCGACGCGATCGTGCCGTGGGCGGCGGCGCGCTGCATCACGCAGTGGAAGGGCGACCGGGGACTGAGGTCCCTCGCCAAGTGGCGGGCGACGGCCCGGGAGGCCGGCAAGCAGTCCCGCCGGGTGCGCTTCCCCGAGGTCGCGGACGCGGCGACGACCAAGCAGGTCGCCGCGCTGCTCGCCCGGGCCGACTTCGCCGCCGTGCTCCACGAGAGCGGCGAGGAGCCGCTGGCGACGGCCGAACTCCCCGCCGAGGGCGAGATCGTGCTCGTCGTCGGTCCCGAAGGCGGTGTCGCCCCGGAGGAGCTGGAGCTGTTCGCGGGGGCGGGAGCGAAGGCGTACGTGCTCGGCCCCACCGTGCTGCGCACCTCGACCGCCGGTACGGCCGCCGCCGCCCTGCTGCTCGGCCGCACCGGCCGCTGGTCCTGACACCGGGGGAACCGTGGAACTCGCCCAAGTACGTCTTTTCGTCACCGACTTCCCGGCCTGCTACCGCTTCTACGCCGATGTCCTCTCCCTCACGCCGCAGTCGGGCGCGGCCGACGGACCGTACGAGAAGTTCAGCCCCGACTCCGGCTCGGCGGGTATCGCCCTGCAGAACCGGGCGATGATGGCCGGGGTCCTGGACGAACTCGGCGAGACGGCGGCCGGCCACCGCTCGCTGGTCGTCCTGCGCGTCGACGACCTGGACGCCTGCTGCGACCGGATCACCTCCCGGGGCGCCACCCTGCTGCACGGCCCCGCCCCCATGACCGACCGCATGCGCGTCGCCCACCTCAAGGACCCGGAGGGCAACTTGGTCGAACTCCAGGAGTGGCTCCTGCCACGCGGCTGACCCCGGCTGCACGGGCAGCCGGGCAGCCGAGCGGTCCGGCGGGACGGATGCGCGGCGGTGGGGCGGGGGCGAGGGGCGTTGGGCGAGCAGGAGTTGGGCTACGCGAACGCGACGTGCGGGAGCGCAGCGTGGCCGTATGCGCCCTACCGCGCCGCCCCGGTCCGGTGGCAGGCTGCCCTTCATGGGGGCACTGAGGCCGATTTGGTGTCGAGAGCGGCGACAGCGGCGACAGCGTGGGACCAGGGTGGCGGCCGTGGCGGGGCTCGCGGTCGTCGCCGTGGGCGGAGTCGTCGCGTGCGAGCCGGGCGGACTGAGCTCCGCGTCCGTGGCGTACACGACCGACGAGACCGTGACGCGGGAACTCGACCGGCAGAAGACGGGGGTGCGCTGGCTCAGCTGCACCGGCTCCTACGGGGACAGCGGCACGTCCTCGCCGTCGGCGAGCGAGGACACCGTCGCCACCGTCGACTGCCAGGGGGAGACGAACGACGGCAAGGAGATCACCGTCGACGGCAAGGTCACCCACGCGGTGGACGGCGCGTGCGTCCGCGGTGACATCACCGCCAAGGTGGACGGCAAGGTGGTGTTCCACGTGAAGGGGCTCGGCGACTGCGACGCCACCAGCCCCCCGCCCGTCGGCGGCGACCCCACGTACGGGCGGCCCGGACCCACCGTCACCGTGACCGTCACGACGACCGTCTGGTGCGACCAGTACCCCAAGTGCCGACCGGTGGAAGGCAAGTGACGGTGACGGCCCCGGCAACTGATCCAAACCTCTGTCGGGCAGGGCGCCCCTTGCATAGGGTGATCGGGTGACACAGTCCGCAACGCCTGCGTATCTCCGGTTCCCGCACGTGCACGGCGAGTTGGTCGCCTTCACCGCCGAGGACGACGTGTGGCTCGCGCCCCTCGACGGCGGGCGGGCCTGGCGGGTCAGCGCCGACAACGTCCCGGTGACCCAGCCGCGGATCTCGCCCGACGGCACCACCGTCGCCTGGACCTCCACCCGGGACGGCGCCCCCGAGGTGCACATCGCCCCCGTCGACGGCGGCCCCACCCGACGCCTCACCCACTGGGGCAGCGGCAGGACCCAGGTCCGCGGCTGGACACCCGACGGGCAGGTGCTCGCCCTCACCGCCCACGGCCAGGCCAGCCTGCGCCGCACCTGGGCCCACGCCGTCCCGCTCGACGGCGGACCGGCCACCCGCCTGCCGTACGGGCCCGTCGGCGACATCGCGTACGGGCCGCACACCGTGCTGCTGTCCGCGCCGATGGGCCGCGAGGCCGCCTGGTGGAAGCGGTACCGGGGCGGTACGGCGGGCAAGCTGTGGATCGACCGTGACGGCGACGGGGAGTTCGTCCGGCTCCACGAGGAGCTGGACGGCAACATCGAGTACCCGCTGTGGGTGGGGGAGAGGATCGCGTTCCTCTCCGACCACGAGGGCACCGGCGCGCTGTACTCCTCCCTCGCGGACGGCTCCGACCTGCGGCGGCACACGCCGCACGGGGAGGGCTTCTACGCCCGGCACGCCGCGACCGACGGCTCCCGCGTCGTCTACTCCTCCGCCGGTGAACTGTGGCTGCTGGACGACCTGGACGGAGCAGAGCCGCGGCGGCTCGGCATCCGGCTCGGCGGGCAGCGCGTCGACCTCCAGCCGTTCCCGGTCAACGCCTCCCGCTGGTTCGGCTCGGCCTCCCCCGACCACACCGCGCGCGGCAGCGCCGTCTGCGTCCGCGGCGCGGTCCACTGGGTCACCCACCGCTCCGGACCGGCCCGCGCGCTCGCCGCCGCACCCGGCGTACGGGCCCGGCTGCCGCGTGCCTTCCGCGCGGACGGCGAGGAGTGGGTGGTGTGGGTGACGGACGCCGAGGGCGACGACGCCCTGGAGTTCGCGCCCGCCACCGGCCTGGTCCCCGGCGCCACCCCGCGCCGGCTCGCCGCCGGACAGCTGGGCCGCGTCCTGGAGCTCGCCATGGCGCCCGACGGCGGCCGGGCCGCCGTCGCCTCGCACGACGGACGCCTCCTGCTCGTCGAACGCGAGACGGGCGAGGTGCGGGAGGTGGACCGCAGCGAGAACGGCGACGTGTCCGGACTGGTCTTCTCACCGGACTCCGCATGGCTCGCCTGGTCCCACCCCGGGCCCAGCCCGCTGAGCCAGCTGAAACTCGCCAACACCACCGACCTGTCCGTCACCGAGGCGACGCCGCTGCGCTTCCAGGACTACGCCCCGGCGTTCACCCTCGACGGCAAGCACCTGGCGTTCCTGTCCACCCGCTCCTTCGACCCGGTCTACGACGAGCACGTCTTCGACCTGGCCTTCGTGGAGGGCGCCCGCCCGCATCTGATCACGCTCGCCGCGACGACCCCGTCGCCGTTCGGGCCGCAGCGGCACGGCCGCCCCTTCGAGACGCCCGACCGGGAGGAGACCCCCGACAGCGAGGGCACCCCCACCACCCGCGTCGACCTCGAAGGGCTCGCCGACCGCATCGTGCCCTTCCCGGTGGAGGCCGCCCGCTACTCCAACCTGCGGGCCGCCAAGGACGGCGTGCTGTGGCTGCGCCACCCGGTGCGCGGTGTCCTCGGCCACGCGCGGGCCACGCCCGACGACCCGGACCCCAAGACCGAGCTGGAGCGCTACGACCTCGCCCAGCAGCGCATCGAGCATCTCGCCGCCGACGCCGACCACTTCGAGGTCAGCGGCGACGGCAAGCGGGTCCTGCTGTGGACCGACGGCCGGCTCAAGGTCGTGCCCAGCGACCGACGCGCCTCGAACGACGACGACAGCGACACCAACATCACCGTCGACCTCGGCCGGGTCCGCCAGTTCTGCGACCCGGCGGCCGAGTGGCGGCAGATGTACGAGGAGACAGGCCGCATCATGCGGGACCAGTTCTGGCGGCCCGACATGAACGGCGTGGACTGGGACGGCGTCCTGGACCGCTACCGGCCGGTGCTGGAGCGGGTCGCCACCCATGACGACCTCGTCGACCTGCTGTGGGAGGTGCAGGGCGAACTCGGCACCTCGCACGCCTACGTCATGCCGCGCGGCGGCCACGGCGGCGGCGCCCGGCAGGGCCTGCTCGGCGCCGACATCTCCCGCCACGAGGACGGCAGTTGGCGTGTCGACCGCATCCTTCCCTCGGAGACGTCCGACCCGGAGGCCCGCTCCCCGCTGGCTGCTCCCGGCGTCGCGGTGCGCCCCGGCGACGCGATCGTCGCGGTCGCCGGGCAGCCGGTCGACCCGGTGACCGGCCCCGCGCCGCTCCTGGTCGGCACGGCCGGCAAACCGGTGGAACTGACCGTCTCCCCGTCCGGCGGCGGCGAGCCACGGCACGTCGTGGTCGTCCCCGTCGCCGACGAGGAGCAGCTCAGGTACCACGCCTGGGTCGCCGACCGGCGTGCCTATGTGCACGAGAAGTCCGGCGGCCGGCTCGGCTATCTGCACGTGCCCGACATGCAGGCGCCCGGCTGGGCCCAGATCCACCGCGACCTGCGCGTCGAGGTCGTCCGGGAGGGCCTGGTCGTCGACGTCCGGGAGAACCGCGGCGGGCACACCTCCCAGCTGGTCGTCGAGAAGCTGGCGCGGCGGATCGTCGGCTGGGACCTGCCGCGCGGCATGCGCGCCGAGAGCTACCCGCGCGACGCGCCCCGCGGGCCGGTCGTGGTCGTCGCCAACGAGTTCTCCGGCTCCGACGGCGACATCGTCAACGCGGCGATCAAGGCGCTCGGGCTGGGACCGGTGGTCGGCACGCGCACCTGGGGCGGCGTGATCGGCATCGACAGCCGCTACCGCCTCGTCGACGGCACGCTCGTCACCCAGCCCAAGTACGCGTTCTGGCTGGAGGGCTACGAGTGGGGCGTGGAGAATTACGGGGTGGACCCGGATGTGGAGGTCGTGCAGCGGCCGCAGGACCACGCGGCGGGGCGGGACGCGCAGCTGGACGAAGCGGTCAGGATCGCTCTGGAGACGCTGGAGGGAGCGCCGGCGAAGGTGCCGCCGAGCCTCCCGTCGTAGGCCGTCCCGGCCCGTGGGCGGCCGCTCTCGTTACCATGCCCGTAAGAGATCACCGGCGTGAGGAGGCACACGCATGGCAGGGGAACCCCAGGACGACTGTCTGTTCTGCAAGATCGTCGCGGGTACGATCCCGGCGACGATCGTCCGCGAGACGGACACCACCGTCGCGTTCCGGGACATCAACCCCCAGGCGCCCACCCACGTCCTGGTGATCCCGAAGGCGCACTACCGTGACGCGGCCGCCCTCGCAGCCGGCGCCCCGGACCTCGCGGCCGACGTGCTGCGCGAGACGCAGGTCGTCGCCGAAGAGGAAAAGCTGGAGAGCTACCGCACCGTCTTCAACACGGGCAGCGGCGCCGGTCAGACCGTCTGGCACGCGCACGCACACGTGCTGGGCGGCCGCGGCCTCGAGTGGCCCCCGGGGTAAGCAGCCTTGTCCGTACGCGAACTCGTGGTCCTCGGCACCGCCAGCCAGGTCCCCACCCGGCACCGCAACCACAACGGCTACCTGCTGCGCTGGGACGGCGAGGGCATCCTGTTCGACCCCGGCGAGGGCACGCAGCGCCAGATGCTGCGCGCCGGCGTCGCCGCGCACGACCTGAACCGGATCTGCGTCACCCACTTCCACGGCGACCACTGTCTGGGCCTGGCCGGGGTGATCCAGCGCATCAACCTCGACAAGGTGCCGCACGAGATCACCGCCCACTACCCGCGCTCGGGCCGCCGCTTCTTCGACCGCCTGCGGTACGCCACCGCCTACCGGGAGACCGTCGAGCTGACCGAGGTGCCGGTCGCCGCTGACGGCGTCCTCGCGGTGACCCCCGGCTACACGCTGCACGCCCGGAAGCTGTCGCACCCCGTCGAGTCGTACGGCTACCGCGTCGTCGAACCCGACGGCCGCCGCATGCTGCCCGACCGCCTCGCGGCGCACGGCATCAAGGGACCGGACGTCGGCCGCATCCAGCGCGAGGGCGCGCTGGACGGCGTCCCCCTGGAAGCCGTCAGCGAGGTGCGCCGAGGCCAGCGGTTCGCGTTCGTCATGGACACCCGGCTGTGCGACGGCGTGTACGCGCTCGCCGAGGGCTGCGACCTGCTCGTCATCGAGTCGACCTTCCTCGACGAGGACGAGGAACTCGCCGTCGAGCACGGCCATCTCACGGCAGGTCAGGCGGCACGGGTCGCGCGCGAGAGCCGTGTGCGGCACCTGGTGCTGACCCACTTCAGCCAGCGCTACACCGACCCGGACGAGTTCGAGCGGCAGGCGCGGGCCGCCGGGTACGAGGGCGAGCTGACCGTGGCACACGATCTGCTCAGGGTGCCGCTCCCGAAGCGTCGGTGAAACGGCCGTACGATGATCTAATGCCCCTCCCCAAAGCCGAACTGCACCTTCACATCGAAGGCACCCTGGAACCGGAGCTGGCCTTCGAGCTCGCCGCGCGCAACGGTGTCACGCTTCCGTACGCCGACACGGACGAGCTGCGCGAGGCGTACCGGTTCGAGGACCTGCAGTCCTTCCTGAACCTGTACTACGAGCTCATGGCCGTCCTGCGCACCGAGCGGGACTTCGAGGACCTCGCCGACGCCTACCTCGCCCGGGCCGCCGCGCAGGGCGTGCGGCACGCGGAGATCTTCTTCGACCCGCAGGCGCACACCCAGCGGGGGCTGGAGCTGGGCACGGTCGTCGAGGGACTGTGGCGGGCGCTGGGCCGCAGCGAGCAGAACCACGGTGTCTCCACCCAGCTGATCCTGTGCTTCCTGCGCGACGAGTCCGCCGAGTCGGCGCTGGCGACGCTGGACGCCGCCAGGCCCTACCTGGACCGGATCACGGGTGTCGGCCTGGACTCGGCCGAGGTCGGGCACCCGCCGGCGAAGTTCCGCGCGGTGTACGAGGCGGCCGCGGCGCTGGGTCTGAGGAGGGTGGCGCACGCGGGCGAGGAGGGCCCGCCGGAGTACATCACCGAGGCGCTGGACGTCCTCGGCGTCGAGCGCGTCGACCACGGCCTGCGCTGCATGGAGGACCCCGCGCTGGTGGAACGGCTGGTGCGCGAACGCGTGCCGCTCACCGTGTGCCCCCTGTCCAACGTCCGGCTGCGCACGGTCGGCACCCTCGCCGCCCACCCCCTGCCCGCCATGCTGGACGCGGGCCTGCTGTGCACGGTCAACTCCGACGACCCGGCCTACTTCGGCGGCTACGTCGGGGACAACTTCGACGCCGTCCACCGCACACTCGGCCTCGACGCCGACCGACTGCGCGAACTGGCCCGCAACTCCTTCCTCGCGTCCTTCCTGGAACACGACGAGGACCGCCGGACCCGGTACCTGGCGGAGGTGGAGGCGTACGCCTTCGACTGACGGGGTGGCGCCGTGGGCGCGGGGCGCAGCCGGCCCGAAGAGCCGCTGACCGCTGCCGTCCGCTGCCCGCCGCCGCACGGCGTCTGGTGTTCGTCGTGTGCCGTCAGCCGGCTCCGGGGGGCGCCGCGGCTGCCGCCGCCGTGTCGTAGGCATGGCGGGTGCGGACGGCCGGAGCGTCCACCGGGATGTCGACCACCGGTTGTTCCCGGGCGCCGATCTCGGGGACCGTGCCGGTGGGTGTGCCGGGGGCGGCGGCGACCACGGCCCCTGGAGTGCCGCCGCGGCGGCGGACCGCGCCGGGCAGCAGCGGGCGCCCGCCGGTGTGCAGGGCGACCGCGGTCATCGGCAGGGCGACCACCAGCAGACCGGCGCCGAGCACCACGCCCATGACCGGGAACCCGGCCTGAGCGGCCAGCGCGCTGCCGGTCAGCGGCCCGGCCGCGGTGCCGAGCGAGGACGCCGACCCGACCAGCACCGCCCACCGGCCGCGCGGATCCAGCGAGGCGGCGAGCCCGATCAGGTACGACAGGACGACCGGGTAGAGCGCGTTCCAGGCGATCTCACCGGCCGCGAAGCTCGCCAGACCGGTCGCGGACGCGCTGAGGGCGATGCACCCGGCGATGAGCACCGTCCCGGCCCCGATGGGCGCGGCCCGCCCCAGCCGCGCCCCGAGCGCGCCCGCCCCCGTCACTCCCAGCAGCCCGGCGCCCAGCGCCACGGCGAACACGGCACCGACGGTGGTCTCGCTCAGGTGCGCCTGGGCCAGTCCGATCCTGCCGCTCACGCCCCACAACGAGTTCTGCGCCAGCGACCAGCACAGCATCGAGGCGGCGAGCACCAGCCCGGAACGGCGGTGCGGGAGCGGCGCGTTGTCGTGCCGGGTCGGCCGGGACGCCGTCTCGGCGGCGAGCCGACCGGTCAACGGCCACACGGCGAGCGCGGTGAGCGCGATGGCGGCCAGCGGCAGACCGTGCCCCGGGCCCAGGTGCGGCACCGTCAGATACACCGCTCCCGCGAGCGCGGAGACACTGAGCAGGCCGAGCGTGGAGGCCCGGTGCGGATCGCGCTGGGCGGCGATCCGGGTCGCGGCGACCGTGGTGGCCGTCCCCGATCCGAACCCGCCGACGACCGCGCCGGCGACGACGGCCGGGACCGACTCGGTGAGCGCGGCGGCGCCGTACCCGAGCACCGCGATCAGGAGCCCGGCGCGGGCCAGCGTGCGCGGGCCGATCCGCTCCACCCTCGACGCCAGGGCGAACCCGGCCGTCGCCGAGCTCAGCAGCAGCGCGCTGCCGACGGCACCCGCCTGCGTGGCCGTCAGCGGAAGGCCCGAGTCCAGCCGTCCGACGGTCGTCGGCAGCAGATACGGAGCGAGGTACCCGGCCGTGAAAAGGGCGACGAGGGGCCAGGGAGTGGTACGGGGGGCGAACACGGGCGTTCCCAGGGCATGCGAAAGAAGCTGGTCGAAAGGGGGATGGGCGACGACCGTCGACGGACAGGAACGCGCGGGCAATTTGTATCAAGCGGCGGGAGGGAGACGGGAGCTGAGAGGGTGTGATGTGGCCCACGTATGCGTTTGGGGCTAACAAGGGTGGGTAAAAGCGCGCGCCACCGCAGGTTCCGCACCATCGTCGAGACGCGTCCCCGCCGAGCCATGCCACCGTCGAGACGCGCGTCATCGCCGGGGCGGCGTCACCGCCCCGGCCGCGCCAACTCCGCGCTGACGCCAGTGCACCGAGCCGCCACCCGCGGGAACCGTGGCCTCCATCGGCCCGTACTTCCCCCATCACGGCGACGATCCGCTCCTCGTGCCCCGGCGTCAGCCGAGCCACCGGCCCACGAGCAGCTGATCGCGTCCTGCGCGGGCCTGTCGTACCACAGCGCGAGCCGAAGCCCCCCAGGCGGAGCCATTGACGCCTCCTGTTCGCCTATCTAACCTTCGTCTTCATACGTGGATGAGGTGGCGGTGGGGAGAGGGGCTGTGGCCGAGCGGGCAGGACCGGAGGCCGTCGGGCGACGGCTGCCTGAGGGGATGGCCCACGGGGTGCCGTCCTTCCCGCTGACCAGCTCCCACACCGACGGTTCCGCACTCCCTCGTCACCGCCCCGCAGGACGGGGGCGTCGTCCGGCCGGAACGCATCGCTGCCCGCACCCGGCTCCCGCTCGTCGCCCACCAGAGCGGTCAGGTCTCCTGCCGAGTCGACGCGCTGAAGCGTCTCGCCGCCCTGCCGAACGTCATCGGCCTCAAGGACGGCCACAGCGACCTCGGCCGGCTGCGACGCCTCACGCTCGCCGCCCCCGAGGACTTCCTGTTCTCCAAGGGCGCCGCCACCGCCGAGGTCCAGGCCCGCTCCCCCAAGCTCTCGACCGCGCTCGCGCAGGGGGGACCCCCATCGCCGCCGTCGGTGTCCCCGCCTACTCCTCCGCCGTGCACGCCTTCGCCCCCGAGACCGCCGACGCCTCCTTCGCCGCCCTGGCCGTACGCGGTGTCACTCGTGCAGGCAGCGGCCCGGCGGCGCGGTCGCCCGGTGGGCCCCGTACGGGCCCGCTCACCGACCCGCCGGCCGCCGACCCGGCCGGCCTCGGGACCCTCCTCGCCGCCGGACTCGACCTCGTGGGAGCCGCCCCGTGCACAGCGACCTGACCATCACCGACGTGCGGCTGACCCCCGTCCTGGTCGCCGACCCGCCGCTGCTGAACACACAGGGCGTGCACCAGCCGTACACCCCCCGCCTGATCGTCGAGCTGGTCACGGCCGACGGCGTCACGGGCGTCGGCGAGACGTACGGCGACACCAAGTACCTGGAACTGGCCCGCCCCTTCGCCGAGCGGCTGAAGGGACGGCGGGTCGGCGACCTCAACGGCCTGTTCTCGCTCGCCGACGAGGTCGCCGTGGACGCCTCGCGGGTCCGGGACGCCGTCGACGTCGGCGGGCTGCGCGGCGTGCAGAGCGCCGACAAACTGCGGCTGTCCGTCCTGTCCGCCTTCGAGGTGGCCTGCCTGGACGCCCTCGGCAAGGCGCTCGGGCTGCCCGTGCACGTCCTGCTCGGCGGCAGGGTCCGCGACACGGTCGAGTACAGCGCCTACCTGTTCTACAAGTGGGCCGGGCACCCGGAGGGCGTGGCGGCCGAGCCGGACGACTGGGGCGCCGCCCTGGACCCGGCCGGAGTGGTGGAACAGGCCCGGAAGTTCACCGAGCGGTACGGCTTCACCTCCTTCAAGCTCAAGGGCGGCGTCTTCCCGCCCGACGAGGAGATCGCCGCCGTACGCGCGCTGGCGCAGGCGTTCCCCGGGCATCCGCTGCGGCTGGACCCCAACGGCGCCTGGTCCGTGGAGACGTCCGTGAAGGTGGCCGAGGAACTCGGGGACGTCCTGGAGTACCTGGAGGACCCGGCGCTCGGCACCGCCGCCATGGCCGAGGTCGCCGCACGCACACGCGTGCCGCTCGCCACCAACATGTGCGTGACGACCTTCGCCGAGATCAAGGAGGCCTTCACACGGGACGCCGTCCAGGTCGTGCTCTCCGACCACCACTACTGGGGCGGCCTGCGCAACACCCAGCACCTGGCCGCCGTCTGCCGCACCTTCGGCGTCGGGGTCTCCATGCACTCCAACACCCACCTGGGCGTCTCCCTCGCCGCCATGACCCATGTGGCGTCGACCGTGCCGAACCTCCACCACGCCTGTGACTCCCACTACCCCTGGCAGGCGGAGGACGTCCTCACCGAACGCCTCACCTTCCAGGGCGGCACCGTCGCCGTCCCCGACGCCCCCGGTCTCGGCGTCCACCTCGACCGCGACCGGCTGGCCGCGCTGCACCGGCGGTGGCTGGACGACGACGGCTCGCTCCGGGACCGCGACGACGCGGCCGCCATGCGGGTCGCCGACCCCGGCTGGCAGACACCCCCGACGCCCCGCTGGTAGCGCCGTCCCTCAGGGGTGGCTGCGGTGCGATCGCCGTCGCGCTGTCAGTGGCGTGGTGCACACTGGCCAGACCAGCACCACGTCAGGGAGCGCACCGTGATCGCGTCCACCGCGTCCATCGTGTCGACCGGAGAGGGATCGCACCGCCAGACCCAGGTCGACCCCCTCGCCGCGCTGCGCGTGCCGGACGACCCGCCCTGGGACGTCTACCTCACCGGCACCGTCTTCCTCGACATCGTCTTCACCGGGCTCGACTCCGCCCCGGTGCGCGGGACGGAGTCCTGGGCCCGCGGTATGGGGTCGAGCCCCGGCGGCGTCGCCAACATGGCCACCGCCCTGGCCCGCCTCGGCCTGCGCACCTGCCTCGCGGCGGCCTTCGGCGACGACCACTACGGCGAGTACTGCTGGGATGCCCTCGAACAGGGCGAGGGCATCGACCTCTCCCCGTCGCGCACCGTGCCCGGCTGGCACTCCCCGGTCACGGTCTCGATGGCGTACGAAGGCGAGCGCACGATGGTCTCCCACGGTCACGAGCCGCCCCCCGAGGAGCCGGCGCCCGACTGCCCGCCCCGCGCGCGTGCCGCCGTCGCCTCCCTCACACCCGGCCGCAGCGCCCCCTGGATCGCCCAGGCCGCGAGCAAGGGCACCCGCATCTTCGGCGACGTCGGCTGGGACGACACCGGCGCGTGGGACCTCGCGGGCCTGCCCGACCTGCGGTACTGCGAGGCGTTCCTGCCGAACGCGCAGGAGGCCATGCGGTACACGGGCACCGACTGCCCGCGCGCCGCCGCGCACGCCCTGACCGACCATGTGCCGGTCGCCGTCGTCACCCTCGGACCGGAGGGCGCGTACGCCGTCGACCGCCGTACCGGCGAGACCGCCGAGGTCCCCGCCATCGCCGTGGAGGCCCTCGACCCGACCGGCGCCGGAGACGTCTTCGTCGCCGGCTTCGTCACCGGGACGCTGGCCGGCTGGCCGCTGGCCGACCGTCTCGCCTTCGCGGGGCTGACCGCCGCGCTGTCCGTCCAGGAGTTCGGCGGGTCGCTGTCGGCGCCCGGCTGGTCCGAGATCGCGGCCTGGTGGCGCCGGGTCCAGTCGGTCGAGGGCCAGGAGCAGGCGGCGCTGCGGCGGTACGCGTTCCTGGCGGACCTGGTGCCGCCGGAGCTGGTGCGGCCCTGGCCGCTGCGCAGAGCCGTGCCGACCATCGGGTTCCGCCGGTCGGCCTGAGGGCACGGGCGCCCGGTGCCGGGCGACGCACTCGGGCAACGCACCCGGGTGGGCGAAAAAGCCTACGGTCTTGTCAGTCCACCGTCGTACCCTGGGTATCGCGAGGCCGCCCTCAGCTACGCGGCCGTGAAGAGGAGGAACCGCAGGCCTTCAGCGCCGGCCCATGACTCAGACACCCACAGCTCACACCCCCGCGCAGGGGCAGGCGAGAGTACAGTTCACCGTCCCCGCCCAGCACCCCATGGTGACCGTGCTGGGATCCGGCGACGCCCTCCTGCGCGTGATCGAGAAGGCCTTCCCGGGGGCCGACATCCACGTCCGGGGCAATGAGATCAGCGCGGTGGGCGACCCGGCGGAGGTCGCCCTCGTATCCCGCGTGTTCGACGAGATGATGCTCGTGCTCCGCACCGGGCAGCCGATGACGGAGGACGCTGTGGAACGCTCGATCGCCATGCTGAAGGCGAGCGAGAACGGGGAGAGCGACGGCCAGGAGACCCCGGCCCAGGTGCTCACCCAGAACATCCTGTCCTCGCGCGGCCGCACGATCCGCCCCAAGACGCTCAACCAGAAGCGCTACGTGGACGCGATCGACAAACACACGATCGTCTTCGGCATCGGCCCGGCGGGCACCGGCAAGACGTACCTCGCCATGGCGAAGGCGGTGCAGGCCCTGCAGTCCAAGCAGGTCAACCGCATCATCCTGACCCGCCCGGCGGTCGAGGCGGGCGAACGCCTCGGCTTCCTGCCCGGCACGCTGTACGAGAAGATCGACCCGTACCTGCGCCCGCTCTACGACGCGCTGCACGACATGCTCGACCCCGACTCGATCCCGAGGCTCATGGCCGCGGGCACGATCGAGGTCGCGCCCCTGGCGTACATGCGCGGACGCACGCTCAACGACGCCTTCATCATCCTGGACGAGGCCCAGAACACGAGCCCCGAGCAGATGAAGATGTTCCTCACCCGCCTCGGCTTCGACTCGAAGATCGTGATCACGGGTGACGTGACGCAGGTGGACCTTCCCGACGGCCAGAAGTCCGGCCTGCGGCAGGTCCAGGAGATCCTGGACGGAGTGGAGGACGTCCACTTCTCCCGGCTGTCGTCCCACGACGTCGTACGACACAAGCTGGTGGGCCGTATCGTCGACGCGTACGAGCAGTACGACAGCAAGCACGGCACCCAGAACGGCGCCCACAAGGGCGGCCGGGGCAAGTCCGGGCACAAGGGGAAGTAGACCGAGCACCAGCATGTCGATCGACGTCAACAACGAGTCCGGCACCGAGGTCGACGAGCAGGCGATCCTCGACATCGCCCGCTACGCGCTCGCGCGGATGCGCATCCACCCGCTCTCCGAGCTCTCGGTGATCATCGTGGACGCCGCCGCCATGGAGCAGCTCCACATCCAGTGGATGGACCTGCCCGGGCCGACGGACGTCATGTCGTTCCCGATGGACGAGCTGCGGCCACCGTCCAAGGACGACGCCGAGCCCCCGCAGGGGCTGCTCGGCGACATCGTGCTCTGCCCCGAGGTCGCCGCCAAGCAGGGCGCCGAGGCGCCGACGCAGCACACCATGGACGAGGAGCTCCAGCTCCTCACCGTCCACGGTGTGCTGCACCTCCTCGGCTACGACCACGAGGAGCCGGACGAGAAGGCCGAGATGTTCGGTCTCCAGGCCGCCATCGTCGACGGCTGGCGGGCCGAGCGGGGCATGACCGGCCCGTCGCCCGCGCCGACCGTCTCGTAGGCCGCCCATGACCGTGCAACTCGTCCTCGGCGCGAT
Organism: Streptomyces bullii; assembly: GCF_042657145.1. Classification (NCBI taxonomy): domain Bacteria; kingdom Bacillati; phylum Actinomycetota; class Actinomycetes; order Kitasatosporales; family Streptomycetaceae; genus Streptomyces; species Streptomyces bullii. The sequence goes on along the minus strand of NZ_JBHSNY010000001.1, from coordinate 365,821 downwards.
CGCCCTGGTCGTGCTGGCTTGGCTCGCCGCCTGCGCGGAGGCCGGCCTCGCGCGCGTGTCCAGCTTCCGTGCGGAGGAGGCCGTCCGCTCCGGGCGGCGCGGCAGCGCCAAGCTCGCCCAGGTCGCCGCCGACCCCACCCGCTACCTCAACGTGGCGCTGCTGGTCCGCGTCGCCTTCGAGATGGCCGCCGCCGCCCTGGTGACGTACGCCTGTCTGGAGCAGTTCGAGAGCACCGCCCAGGCGCTGCTGATCGCGATCGGGGTCATGGTCCTCGTGTCGTACGTCGCCGTCGGTGTCTCGCCGCGCACCATCGGCCGCCAGCACCCGCTGAACACGGCGACGGCGGCGGCGTACGTCCTGGTGCCGCTGGCGCGGATCATGGGCCCGATCCCCCCGCTGCTTATCCTCATCGGTAACGCCCTCACCCCCGGCAAGGGCTTCCCGCGCGGCCCGTTCGCCTCCGAGGCGGAGCTGCGGGCCCTGGTCGACCTGGCCGAGGCCGAGTCCCTGATCGAGGACGAGGAGCGCCGCATGGTGCACTCGGTCTTCGAACTGGGCGACACCCTGGTCCGCGAGGTCATGGTCCCGCGCACCGACCTGGTCGTGATCGAGCGGTACAAGACCATCCGCCAGGCCCTCACGCTCGCCCTGCGCTCCGGTTTCTCCCGTATCCCGGTGACCGGCGAGAACGAGGACGACATCGTCGGGATCGTGTACCTGAAGGACCTGGCCCGCAAGACCCACATCAGCCGGGACGCCGAGAACGAGCTGGTGTCCACGGCGATGCGCCCGGCCTTCTTCGTCCCCGACACCAAGAACGCCGGTGACCTGCTGCGCGAGATGCAGAAGGAACGCAACCACGTCGCCGTCGTCATCGACGAGTACGGCGGCACGGCCGGCATCGTCACCATCGAGGACATCCTGGAGGAGATCGTCGGCGAGATCACCGACGAGTACGACCGGGAACTGCCGCCCGTGGAGGACCTCGGCGAGGGCCGCCACCGCGTCACCGCCCGCCTCGACATCGGCGACCTCGGCGAGCTGTACGGCCTGGAGTCCTTCGACGACGAGGACGTGGAGACCGTCGGCGGTCTGCTGGCCAAGGCGCTGGGCCGGGTGCCCATCGCCGGGGCGTCGTCCGTCGTGGAACTGCCGGACGGCCGGGATCTGCGTCTGACCGCGGAGGCCGCGGCCGGCCGCCGGAACAAAATCGTCACGGTGCTGGTGGAGCCGGTCGGCCCGGCGGAGCCGCCCGAGGAGGAGAAGCCGGAGTGACCCCGCGGGAGTTGCGCGCGTTCTGCCTGTCGTTCAACGCGGCGGTGGAGGACTTCCCGTTCAACCCGGAGATCTCCGTCTTCAAGGTGCTGGGCAGGATGTTCGCCCTGACCCACCTCGACGCGCGGCCCCTGACGGTCAACCTCAAGTGCGACCCGGAGGACGCGCTCCGGCTGCGCGAGGAGTACCCGGGCCTGATCGTCCCCGGCTGGCACATGAACAAGCGCCACTGGAACACGGTGACCGTCGACGGCGACCTCCCGGACGGCCTGGTCCGGGAGCTCGTCGAGGACTCCTACGACCTGGTCGTCGCCGGCCTGCCGCGGGCCGAGCGTCTGCGCCTCGACCGCCCCTGAGGCCGTCCCGCGCGTTACGTATGCTCAGCTCATGACCGACAGCAGCGCGCTCGACCCCGAGGACCGCAAGATCGTCACCCTGGCCCGTTCCACGCGGGCCCGCAACGGTGTGCCCGAGGGAGCCGCCGTACGCGACGAGACCGGACGGACGTATGTCGCGGGGACCGTCGCCCTCGACTCCCTGAAGCTGAGCGCCCTGCAGACGGCGGTGGCGATGGCGGTGGCCTCCGGCGCCGAGTCGCTGGAGGCGGCGGCCGTGGTCACGGAGGCGGAGTCGGTGTCGGCGCAGGACCTGGCGGCCGTACGGGAGCTGGGCGGGGCCGGGACGCCGGTGCTGCTGGCCGGGCCGGACGGGACCGTCCGGGAGACGGTTCCCGCGGGCTGACACCGGGGGCCGGGTCTCCGCCGGCCGCGTCTCCGTGGCCTGACGCGGCGTGGCCTGACCCGCTCCGACTGACCTCTCCGTGTCCCGACCCCTCCCTGTCCTGACCCGTCCGTGTCCTGACCCCACCGGGTACTGAGCTCTCCGTGGGCGGCACAGTAGTCCGGAATTCATCCTTGCCGTCGCCTGCCCCTCGCGCATCAATGGAACCGACAGTCCTGATGGTCCGTCACTTCCACCGCTCGTGCAGGGAGACCGCACCCGCCTGCCGAGCGGTCCCCCCACGGAAAGGGAACCGGAATCCCATGAGAGGCAAGCGAATCGGAGCAGGTGCGGCCGTGGTGGCCGGAGCCCTCGCGGCCTGCCACCTCGCCCTCGCGCCCACCGCCGTCGCCGTCACCCCCCAGACGGCGACGATCACCGCCGACTGCGGCACCTTCGGCGGCGGCGCCGCCACACTCACGGCGACGCAGAACGGCACCGCCGCCACCCTCACCGTCAACACCTCCGCGATCACCGCGCCGATCGCGCTCGCGGAGGACTCCATCGCGTCGACGCTCACCCTGGTCAAGGCAGGCGGCGGCAGCACCGTCTTCACCGGCACCGAGAACCCGGCGATGGCCGCCGGGGACCCGGTGCAGGTCGGTCCGCTCAGCGGCACCGTGGCCTCCGGCGACAGCCTGGAGGCCTTCGGCGGCTCGCTGCGGATGACCGTGTTCGGGATCACCATCACCTGCACGGCGACCGGGCCGCAGTCGCCGGGCCCGTTCGTGTTCGACTGACCCGGGGGCGGGCGCGGCCCCGGGGTCAGAGCGCGTCGGGGCCGCGCTCGCCCGTCCGGACCCGGACGACCGTGTCGACGGGCACCGCCCACACCTTGCCGTCGCCGATCTTCCCCGTCCGCGCGGCCTTCACGACCGCGTCGATCACGGCGTCGGCGTCCGCGTCCTCGACGACCACCTCGATGCGCGCCTTGGGCACCAGGTCGACCTGGTACTCGGCGCCCCGGTACACCTCGGTGTGGCCGCGCTGCCGGCCGTAGCCGCTGGCCTCGGTCACGGTCAGGCCGTGCACGCCGATGTCCTGCAGGGCGGTCTTCACCTCGTCGAGGCGGTACGGCTTGACGATCGCGGTGATGAGCTTCATGCCTGGGTCGTGACCTTCTGCGCGGTGGGGACGGGAACGGGCTGGCCGGGGCGCCGTGGCCCAGGACCCCGTGATCGTAGGCCGTCCCCGGCGCGCACCGGAAGGTCCAGGCCGGTGCGCTCCCGCTCCCCGGTGGTACGGCGGGCCTTCGGGGATCAGGGAGAATGGGCGGCATGAGCGTTCGTACCCAGTCATCCGAGCAACCGGCCGAGGCCCTCCACCGGGCCGGTTTCGCCTGCTTCGTCGGGCGGCCCAACGCGGGCAAGTCCACCCTCACGAACGCTCTGGTCGGGCAGAAGGTGGCGATCACCTCCAACCGCCCGCAGACCACCCGGCACACGGTGCGCGGCATCGTGCACCGGCCGGACGCGCAGCTGATCCTCGTCGACACCCCGGGGCTGCACAAGCCGCGCACGCTGCTCGGCGAGCGCCTCAACGACGTGGTCCGTACGACGTGGGCCGAGGTCGACGTCATCGGGTTCTGTCTGCCCGCCGACCAGAAGATCGGGCCCGGCGACCGCTTCATCGCCAAGGAGCTCGCCGGGATCAGGAAGACCCCGAAGGTCGCGATCGTCACCAAGACCGACCTCGTCGACTCCAAGGCGCTGGCCGAGCAGCTGATCGCGGTCGACCAGCTCGGCAAGGAGCTGGGCATCACCTGGGCGGAGATCGTGCCGGTGTCGGCGACCGCCAACAAGCAGGTGGACCTGCTCGCCGACCTGCTGATCCCGCTGCTGCCCGAGGGCCCGGCGCTCTACCCCGAGGGCGATCTGACGGACGAGCCCGAGCAGGTCATGGTCGCCGAGCTGATCCGGGAGGCGGCCCTGGAGGGCGTCCGCGACGAGCTGCCGCACTCCATCGCCGTGGTCGTGGAGGAGATGCTCCCGCGCGAGGACCGTCCCGCCGACAAGCCGCTGCTGGACATCCACGCCAACCTCTTCATCGAACGGCCCAGCCAGAAGGGCATCATCATCGGCCCCAAGGGCAAGCGGCTGAAGGAGGTCGGCATGAAGTCCCGCAAGCACATCGAGGCGTTGCTGGGCACGCCGGTCTTCCTCGACCTGCATGTGAAGGTGGCCAAGGACTGGCAGCGCGACCCCAAGCAGCTGCGCCGGCTCGGGTTCTAGCCTCCCGGTCTCACGGTCTCCCCGTCTCCTGTTCTTCCTGCCCATTGGCCTGCTAGCCGGCTGTCCGCCGTGGGGTGAGGTCCTGCAGGCCCACCACACGCAGCAGCCGCAGCCGCTCGTGGGCCTCCGTGCCGGGGCGGCCCGTATGGATGATCAGCAGCTGGTGGTGCTCGTGACTGAGCAGCACCTCGCAGTCCAGCTCCAGCAGGCCGACCACGGGGTGCTGGAAGCGCTTGGTGTTCCGGCGCCGCAGGGACACCTCGTGCTCCTCCCACAGGCGGGCGAACTCCTCGCTCGCCGACCGCAGTTCCGCGACCAGGGCGGCCGGTTCCGGGTCGCCCGGGCGGGCGGCGGTCACCGCGCGCAGACTCGCCACGTGCCCGCGCGCGTGCTCCGGCCGGTCCTCCGGCGGGAACAGCTCCCGGGTGGCCGGGTCCAGGAAGAACAGACGGGCCAGGTTGCGCCCACCCGGCGGGCGGGAGATCACGTCACCGACGAGTGCCCTGGCCATCGCGTTCTGCGCCAGCACCTCACCCCAGTCGGTCACCACCTGCGCCGGTGTGTCGTGCAGCCGGTCCAGGACCAGCAGCAGTCCGGGGCGGACATGACCGGACGCCGTCGCGCGGCGCGGGGGCTCCGCGCCGGTCAGGTGGAACACGTGGTCCCGTTCGTCGTCGGTCAGGCGCAGGGCCCGGGCCAGGGCGGTGAGCATCTGCCGGGACGGGCGCGGGCCGCGCGACTGCTCCAGGCGCGTGTAGTAGTCGACCGACATGCCGGCCAGCGCCGCCACCTCCTCCCGGCGCAGGCCCGGGGTGCGGCGCCGGGCGCCCGCGGCCAGGCCCACGTCGGACGGTTCCAGGCGGGCGCGGCTGCGGCGGAGGAAGTCGGCGAGTTCGGCTCGGTTCACCCCTCCAGGCTGCGGCAGGCGGGCCGGGTTATCCAGGGACTCCCGGTCCTCTGATCGACGGGTCTCTCCCGCCGGGCTCCCGGCCGCCTGAGGGTGGTGGCAGCACAGTCGAGAGGAGCAGATCATGCTGACACTGGTGACGGGCGCGACGGGACAGGTCGGCCGGCGCTTCGTACCGAGGCTGCTGGCGCGGCGGCGGCCGGGCGAGCAGGTACGGGTCCTGGTGCGCGACGCGGCGCGCGCCGAGCACTTCGCGGAACGGGGAGCCGAAGTCGTGGTCGGCGACCTGCGGGACGCCGATGCGCTCGGCAAGGCGGTGGCCGGCGCGGACGCGGTCGTCAACGTCGCGGCGTCCTTCCGCGGGGTGCCCGACGAGGAGGCGTGGGCGGTCAACCGGGACGCCGCCGTGGAACTGGGCCGCGCCTCCCTGGCCGCCGGTGTGCGGCGCTTCGTGCACGTCAGCACGGGCCTCGTGTACGGCACCGGACGGGGCCGCCCCCTGGTCGAGGACGACGAGATCCGGCCCGGCGGCGAGATGTGGGGCGCCTACGCCGAGTCCAAGGCGGCGGCCGAGCGGGAGCTGCTCGCCCTGGAGGGCCTAGAGGTGCGCGTCGGCCGCCTCCCCTTCGTCTACGGCGACGGCGACCCGCACCTCGCCCAGTCCCTGAGGTGGGCCGCGCACTGGGCTGCGGGGCAGCGGCTGCACATGGGCCATCACGCCGACGTGGCCCAGGGGCTGCTGCGCCTGCTGTACGCCCCCGGTACCGTCGGCCGCATCTACAACATCGCCGACGACGCCCCCGTCACGGCCGTCGACCTGCACCAGCTCAACGGCGTGGAGGTGCCCGCCGAGCTCTCCACCCGGACCGACCCCGATCCCTGGTTCGGGATCATGTCCACCGACCGGATCCGCCGGGACCTCGGCTACCGGCCGCTGTATCCGACCGTGTGGGCGGCCCGGGAGGCCGGAGCGCTCTGAGTCACCGGCCCCCGTGCCGGCCCTTCTGCTGCCGCAGCACCTCCCGCAGCCACCCGTACGACGCCTTCGGCGTGCGTTTGAGTGTCTCGAAGTCGACGTGCACCAGCCCGAACCGCCGTGCGTACCCCTCCGCCCACTCGAAGTTGTCCAGCAGCGACCACACGAAGTAGCCGCGCACGTCCACGCCGGCCTCGATCGCCCGGTGCAGGGCGCGGATGTGGCCGTCGAGGAAGGCGATCCGCTCCCGGTCGTCGACGCCCTCGTAGGAGCAGCCGTTCTCGGTGATGACGACCGGGGGGAGTTTCTCGCCGTACCGCTCGTGGAAGCCCACGAGCAGCTCGGTCAGCCCCTCCGGCACCACCGGCCAGCCGAAGTCGGTGACCGGCCGGTCCTCGATCTCCCGGACCGAGAAGGGCAGTTCGGCGGGCATCCTCACCCCGCCGAACTCGATCTCCGTGCCCTGCGGGGCGCCCACCCGGGTCGGCGCGTAGTAGTTGACGCCGTACCAGTCGAGGGGCTCGGCGATGACCTGGAGGTCGGCCTCGACGTCCCCGGGCATCAGCTCGCCCAGGCCGCCGGGGTAGGCACCGAGGAGCAGCGGCTCGGCGAACAGCCGGTTCAGCAGCAGGTCGTAGAACTCCGCCGCCTCCAGATCGGCCCCCTCCCCGGACGCCGGCCATGTCGGCCCGTGCGAGTTGGCGATCCCGATGCCGGCGGCGCCGTGGGCGCGCAGGGCCCGTACGGCCAGGCCGTGGGCCAGGAGCTGGTGGTGGGCGGCCGGAAGGGCGTCGAACAGGAGCCGTTTGCCGGGCGCGTGGGTGCCCAGCGCGTGGCCCAGCAGGGTGTGCTCGGCGGGCTCGTTGAGGGTGATCCACGTCGTCACGCGGTCGCCGAGCCGCCCGGCCACGGCCGAGACATGGTCGGCGAACCGTGCCGCCGTGTCCCGCTCCAGCCAGTCCAGCCCGGCCGGCAGGTCCCAGTGGAACAGGGTCGGCACCGGCCGTACGCCCGCCGCGCACAGCTCGTCCACCAGGCGGTCGTAGAAGTCGAGGCCGCCCGGCGAGTTCACGCGCGGCCAGGAGACCGAGAAGCGGTACGCGTCCACGCCGAGGCCGGCCAGCAGCGCCACGTCCTCGCGGTAGCGGTGGTAGTGGTCGCAGGCCACCGCCGCCGTCGAGCCGTCCTTCACCCGTCCCGGTTCGGCCGTGAAGACGTCCCAGACGGACGGTTCGCGCGCGTCGGCCGCGCCCTCGATCTGGTGGGCCGAGGTCGACACGCCCCACAGGAAGCCGGCCGGGAAGCGGGGGATCGGAGTACCTGCGTCAGTCGCCATGCGCGGATCATCCGTACCGGCGGTAACGGAAGTCAACGCCCCGACGGGAAACCCGACTTACGCCCCCTCCTTCAGTACCCGCGAGATCAGCTCGCGCTGTTCCTCCGTCAGCCGGGGATCCGCGCAGTACACCGTCTTCCCGTCCACCGTGATCTGGTAGCTGAAGCCGTCCGGCACCCCGACCGGCGGTGTGCTCCGGGCGGCGGCGACCGCCTTCTCGGCCAGGGCGTGCCATGCGGGAGCATCGGGGCGCGAGGAGGTGTCCACCTCGGCGTGCCGCTCGATGCCCGCGAATCCGCCCGTGCGCCTCACCTGAATCCGCATGGGTTCCTGTCTAGTACGGAACTACGGGGTGCGCACCCCGACCTGCTCCCACGCCTTCGTCACGGCGTCGAGCTCCTGGCCCTGCCCGTAGCGTGCCCGCGCCGCCTTCAGCGTCAGTGTCGCGAAGTCCGCGAACAGGGCGTCCTGCTTCAGCTCGCCGCCGGTCAGCACGTCGTACCAGATCTGCCCGGCCCGCTCCCAGGCGTGGCCGCCGAGGGCCGTGGCGGTGAGGTAGAAGGCGTGGTTGGGGATGCCCGAGTTGATGTGGACGCCGCCGTTGTCGCGGCCGGTGCGCACGAACGCGTCCATCGTCGCGGGCTGCGGGTCCTTGCCGAGCACGTCGTCGTCGTACGCGGTGCCCGGCGCCTTCATGGAGCGCAGCGCCGTGCCCGTCACGCGCGGAGCGAGCAGGCCCGCGCCGATCAGCCAGTCGGCCTCGGCGGCGGTCTGGCCGAGCGTGTACTGCTTGATCAGTGAGCCGAAGACGTCCGACAGGGACTCGTTGAGGGCGCCGGGCTGGCCGAAGTAGGTGAGGTTGGCCGTGTACTGCGTGACGCCGTGGGCGAGTTCGTGGCCGATGACGTCGATCGGGAGGGTGAAGTCGAGGAAGATCTCGCCGTCCCCGTCGCCGAAGACCATCTGCTCGCCGTTCCAGAAGGCGTTGTTGTAGTCGCGGTCGTAGTGCACGGTCGCGTTCAGCGGCAGGCCGGCGCCGTCGATGGAGTCGCGTTCGTACGCGGTCAGGAACAGTTCGAAGGTGGCGCCGAGGCCCGCGTAGGCGCGGTTGACGGTGGCGTCCCTGCCGGGCTCGTCGCCCTCCCCGCGCACCTTGCGGCCGGGCAGGTCGGTGCCGTGCCGGGCGTCGTGGACGGTGCGGTGCGGCCTGGCTGGCTCCGCGCCGGCGGGCGGGGCGGCGGGCGGGGCGCCGACGACCGTGGTCAGGCGGCGGTGGGTGCGCTCGAAGGCGTCACGCTCCAGGGTCCGCCGCGCGGGGCGGGCGAGCGCGGGGTCCTCGGCCTGCGCGAGCCGGTCGAGGACATGGGGCGGCACGATGGCGCAGAAGACGGGCTCGAAGCCCCCGTGGGTCGTCGTCATGCCCGGCACCTTTGCACTGCGTCACGGGCCTGTCACCAGCCGCCACCATGATTGGTGAAATACGGGGACACAGGCACTCACGCTCCGTGGCGAAGTGGTATGGCGCACTTTTTGTCCCGTATGCGCCCCCGGTCCCGCATACTGATACGGACCCGCGCATCCGGAGGGGCCTCGGCTAGCATGCTGCGCATCATGCGTTTCGGGCTGCTTCTCCTTAGCTGCCGCGGCGAGGGCCTGTAGTCGAGGCCGACTCCCTCCCCGCGGAGCTTTGGCGTTGCGTCGTCGGCCGTCCATCCGGACACCCTGAGGAGCCCGAAGCATCATGGCCAACCGCCAGCAGCCCAGTTCCATGCCGATCCACAAGTACGGCCGCTACGAGCAGGTCGACATCCCGGACCGCACCTGGCCGGACAACCGGATCACCGTCGCCCCCCGCTGGCTCTCCACCGACCTGCGCGACGGCAACCAGGCCCTGATCGACCCGATGTCGCCCGCCCGCAAGCGCGCGATGTTCGACCTGCTGGTCAAGATGGGCTACAAGGAGATCGAGGTCGGCTTCCCCGCCTCAGGCCAGACCGACTACGACTTCGTACGCTCCATCATCGAGGAGCCCGGGGCCATCCCCGAGGACGTCACGATCTCCGTCCTGACCCAGGCCCGTGAGGACCTGATCGAGCGGACCGTGGAGTCCCTGCGCGGCGCCCACCGCGCCACCGTCCACCTGTACAACGCCACCGCCCCGGTCTTCCGCCGGGTCGTCTTCCGCGGCTCCAAGGACGACATCAAGCAGATCGCCGTCGACGGCACCCGCCTGGTGATGGAGTACGCCGAGAAGCTGCTGGGCGAGGAGACCCACTTCGGCTACCAGTACAGCCCGGAGATCTTCACCGACACCGAGCTGGACTTCGCGCTGGAGGTCTGCGAGGGCGTCATGGACGTCTGGCAGCCCGGCCCGGACCGCGAGATCATCCTCAACCTGCCCGCCACGGTGGAGCGTTCGACGCCCTCCACGCACGCCGACCGCTTCGAGTGGATGGGCCGTCACCTCTCCCGCCGCGAGTTCGTGTGCCTGTCCGTGCATCCGCACAACGACCGCGGCACCGCCGTCGCCGCCGCCGAGCTGGCACTGATGGCCGGCGCCGACCGCGTCGAGGGCTGCCTGTTCGGGCAGGGCGAGCGCACCGGCAACGTCGACCTGGTCACCCTGGGCATGAACCTGTTCTCCCAGGGCGTCGACCCTCAGATCGACTTCTCCGACATCGACGAGATCCGTCGTACGTGGGAGTACTGCAACCAGATGGAGGTCCACCCGCGCCACCCCTACGTGGGCGACCTGGTCTACACGTCCTTCTCCGGCTCCCACCAGGACGCCATCAAGAAGGGCTTCGACGCCATGGAGGCCGACGCCAAGGCCAAGGGCGTCACCGTCGACGACATCGAGTGGGCCGTGCCGTACCTGCCCATCGACCCCAAGGACGTGGGCCGTTCGTACGAGGCGGTCATCCGGGTCAACTCGCAGTCCGGCAAGGGCGGTATCGCCTACGTCCTGAAGAACGACCACAAGCTGGACCTGCCGCGCCGGATGCAGATCGAGTTCTCCAGGATCATCCAGGCCAAGACGGACGCCGAGGGCGGCGAGGTCACGCCGAAGGACATCTGGGCCATCTTCGAGGACGAGTACCTGCCCAACCCCGACAACCCCTGGGGCCGCATCCAGGTCAAGAACGGCCAGTCCACCACCGACCGGGACGGCATCGACACGCTCACCGTCGAGGCCACGGTCGACGGCGAGGACACCGTTCTGACCGGCACCGGCAACGGTCCGATCTCGGCCTTCTTCGACGCGCTGCAGTCCATCGGCATCGACGTACGCCTGCTGGACTACCAGGAGCACACGATGAGCGAGGGCGCCTCCGCGCAGGCCGCCTCCTACATCGAATGCGCCATTGACGACAAGGTGTTGTGGGGCATCGGTATCGACGCGAACACCACGCGCGCCTCCCTGAAGGCGGTCGTCTCGGCCGTCAACCGCGCGGCTCGCTGACCAGCTGAATCGGGGGTTTGGGGGCTCTGTCCGCCGTTGTCCGGCGGACAGAGCCCCGTCGTATACCGGCCAATTGCTGTGGAGGTCACGGAAAGGTCTCCTCCGGGGTACTGACTCCGCCTCACGGATGTGGCTAACATCACGCCAGCGCGGCGACGTCGCCGCGCGGCGTTACGGAGGTGCGACGTGCTGCCAGGACGGGGACGAAACGGCCGTGCCACCAGGCTTGCCCGCATCCTGGGCACCCGTACCGCGTGGACGGCCGTCGGCGACGGGGAGTTCTTCTGCCCCGGCTGCGGCGGCGACCGCAACTACCAGCGGCTGACCGGCCAGCGCCGCTTCGCCCTGTTCGGTGTGCCGGTGCTGTCGCGCGGCGAGACCGGGCCGGTGGTGGAGTGCGCCGCCTGCCGCCGCCACTTCGGCACCGACGTCCTCGACCATCCGACCACCACCCGCTTCTCCGCGATGCTCCGCGACGCCGTGCACACCGTCGCCCTGGCGGTGCTCGCCGCGGGCGGGGCGAGTTCCCGTACGGCCCTGGAGACGGCCGTCGGCGCTGTGCGCGCGGCCGGTTTCGACGACTGCACCGAGGAGCAGCTGGCCGCCCTCGTCGAGGCGCTGGAGGCGGACACCGGCCGGATCACCGGGGAGCCCTGCGGCGCGGGGCTGGCCATAGAGCTGCACGAGGCGCTGGACCCGCTGGCCCCGCACCTCGCTTCCACCGGCCGTGAATCGATCCTGCTGACGGGGGCCCGCATCGCCCTGGCGGACGGGCCGTACACCCCGGCCGAGCGGGACGTCCTCGCCACGGTGGGCGCCGCCCTCACCATCTGCTCGGACGACGTGACACGGCTGCTCGTGGCGGCGCGGACCCCGTCGTAGTCCCGCGCTACTCCCCGGGGAGTAGTCCGGCCGTCCGGCCGCCCAGGGCAGTACCCGTCACCTCGCCCTCACGCCTGACGCGTCCGCTCCCGCCCGACGGAAGCCTGGAGACCGCATCCAGACATCCGTGCCGGAGGGAGGGCCCGTTCCATGGGGGCCGGACAGACGACAGGCAAGTGGCGTGCCGTTCCGTGGGCGGTACTCGCGCTGTGGATCGGCGTGCTGGCGATCGTCGCGCCGTTCGCCGCGAAACTCGGCGACGTACAGCGCGACCGCCCCACCGACTACCTGCCCGTGAGCGCCGACTCGACGCAGGTCGCCAAGATCCAGGAGCAGCTGCCGGGCGGCGAGACCACCCAGCTGGTGCTGGTCTACCACCGCGACGGCGGACTGACCGCCGCCGACCGCGAGAAGGCCGGGGAGCAGGTCGCGCGGATCGCCGGAGAGCACGCGCTCGCCGGGACACCGCGGGGCGTCCCGTCCCGGGACGGCACCACGCTCATGTACCCGGTCGCCACCAACGAGCCCGGCGCCGACGAGGACGAACGGGATGCGTTCGTCGAGGAGGTCCGCGACGTCGCCCGCGGCGCAGGCGGGCTCAGCGTGCAGGTGGGCGGGCCGAGCGCGCTGACCACCGACGCCGCGAAGGTGTACGACTCGCTCGGCGGGCCCCTGCTCTACACCACCGTGGCCGTCGTCGCCGTCCTGCTGATCCTCATCTACCGCAGCCCCGTGCTGTGGCTCGTGCCGCTCGCCGTCGCGGGCATCGCCGACTACCTGTCCATGGGCGTCGCCTACGGGCTCAACCAGGCCTTCGGCACCTCCGTCTCGGGCCAGAGCGCCGGCATCATGACCATCCTCGTCTTCGGCGCCGGCACGGACTACGCGCTGCTGCTGGTCTCCCGCTACCGGGAGGAACTGCGGCGCGTCGAGCGGCCCTACGACGCCATGCGGGCCGCGCTGCGCGGCTGCGGGCCCGCCGTGCTCGCCTCCTCCGGGACCGTCGCCGCCGGGCTGCTGTGCCTGCTCGCCGCCGACCTCAACTCCAACCGGGGCATGGGCCCGCTCGGCACCGTCGGCGTGCTGTGCGCCCTGGTCGCGATGCTGACCCTGCTGCCGGCCGTGCTCGTCCTGCTGGGCCGCCGGGTGTTCTGGCCGCTGGTCCCCGCGTACGGCAGCACGCCCAAGGCGCGCCGGTCGCTGTTCGCCGCGATGGGCGGCTCGGCGGGGCAGCGGCCGGTCACGGTGCTCGCCTCGGGCGCCGCCCTGCTCGGTGCCCTCGCGCTCGGCGCCCTGGCCCTGCCCGGCTCGCTCAAGCAGGAGAACTCCTTCGTCGACAAGCCCGAGTCCGTCGCCGCCCTGCAGACGCTCGCCCGGGCCTACCCCGAGCGCTCCAGCCAGCCCATCGACGTGATCACCCCGGCGGACCGGGCCGACGAGACACTGACCGCGATCCGCGGCACCGACGGCGTCGACAGCGCGCGGAAGGGACGCACGGGGAACGGCTGGACGGAGATCTCCGTGATCGCCGAGGCCGCCCCCGAGTCGGCCGGGGAGACGCGGACCATCGAGGAACTGCGGGACCGGCTCTACGGCTCCTGGGTCGGCGGGCCCAGCGCCCAGCAGATCGACCTGGAGAAGAGCAACGCCCGCGACACGCTCGTCGTCGTACCGCTCGTCCTCGGCTCCGTCCTGCTCGTCCTGATCGCCTTGCTGCGTTCGCTGGTCGCCCCGCTGATCCTGACGGCCGCCGTGGTCGCCGTGTGGGGTGCGGCACTGGGCCTCGGTGGGCTGGTGTTCGGGCCGCTGTTCGGCTTCGAGGGCACGGACCCGGGGCTGGGGCTGCTGTCCTTCGTGTTCCTGGTCGCGCTCGGCGTCGACTACGGCATCTTCCTCATGCACCGCATGCGGGAGGAGGCGCTGAGGGGCGCGGAGCCGGTGACCGCCGCGCTGACCGCGCTCCGGACGACCGGCGGCGTCATCGCCTCCGCCGGGCTCGTGCTCGCCGCGACGTTCGCCGTGCTCACCAACATGGGGCTGGTGGCCGTCGTCGAGCTGGGCTTCGTCATCGCGGTCGGGGTGCTGCTCGACACCTTCCTCGTCCGGACCTACCTCGTCACCAGTGCCAGCGTCGCGCTGGGGCGGACGGTGTGGTGGCCGGGACGGCTGTCCCGGGCCCCGGAGCAGGCACAGAGCCGTGAGCGCGAGCCGGCCGGTGCCTGACGCGCGGGCGCCCCTCCCTCCCGGAGGGGCGCCCTCCTCCCGGAGGATGGGCACCGTGCAGCAGACCACCACAGCGACGCGGCCCCGCCCGGGCGAGCGGATCATGGCGGCGATCAACCGCGATCCGCTGACCGCGCCGCACCGCACCCGCAACGACGCCCTGCTCGCCGCGGCACTCGCCGTGGCGGCCGTCTGCCTCGCCCTGCTCACCGACGAGGGCCGCCGCCCGGACCCGCTGGGCTGGACGCTGCTGCTCGCCGCGCACGTGCCGATCGTGTGGCGGCGGCACCACCCGCTGCTCGTGCTGTGGGCGGTGGTGGCGCTGATCGGGCCGTACCACGCCCTCGACAACAACCACGCCGCGCCGACCCCGGCCGCGTACGTCGCCCTCTACACGGTCGCCGCCACCAGCCGTCCGCTGCGCACGATCCTCACCGGCATCGCCGTGCTCGGCGTCTCCACCAGCCTGATGCTCACGGTCAGCACGCACCAGGCCGTCGAACTGCTGCAGATCTCCGGCTGGGTCATCGCGGTGCTCTTCTTCGGCGTCGACGTCCGGTACTACCGCCAGTACGTCGCCGCCATCGTGGAGCGCGCTGAACGCGCCGAACGCACCCGCGAGGAGGAGGCCCGCCGCCGTGTCGCCGAGGAGCGTCTGCGGATCGCCCGCGATCTGCACGACCTGCTCGCGCACAGCATCACCCTCGTCGGCGTGCGGACCTCGGTCGCCGCGCACGTGCTCAACGCCGACCCGGAGCGGCTCGACCGGGCCGCCGTCGCCCAGGCCCTCGACGACATCGCCGAGACCTGCCGGGCCGCCCGCGGAGAGCTGCGGACGACGCTGGAGGTGCTGCGGGAGAACGGCGCGGCGGAGGCCCGCGGCCCGCTGCCCGGCCTGCACGGCCTGCCCGACCTGGCGGAGGCCGCCCGGGTGGCGGGCGCGAGGACGGAGCTGTCGGTGCGGGCCGGGGAGGTGCCGTCGGCCGTCGGCGCCGCCGCCTACCGCATCGTGCAGGAGGCGCTGACCAACGCCGTACGGCACGCCGGGCCCCGGCCGGCCGTCCGTGTCGAACTCGACGAGCGGGACGGCGCCCTGCATCTGTCGGTCACCGACGACGGCACCGGGCCGACCCCCGGCACCACCCCCGGCTTCGGGCTCGTCGGCATGCGGGAACGGGCGCGCAGCGTCGGTGGCACACTGCGGGCAGGGCCGCTGCCCGGCAAGGGTTTCGAGGTGCGTGCCGTACTGCCCCTGGAAGGAGTCGCGTGACCATCCGTGTCCTGCTCGCGGACGACCAGACCCTCGTGCGGGAGGCCTTCGCCATGCTCGTCGAGTCGGCCCGCGACATGGCGGTCGTCGGCCAGGCGGCGACCGGCCGGCAGGCCGTGGCGCTGGCCCGCTCGGAGCGGGCCGACCTCGTCGTCATGGACATCCGCATGCCCGATCTGGACGGTATCGAGGCCACCCGGCTGATCGCCGCCGACGAGGACCTGGCCGGTGTGCGGGTCCTCGTCCTGACCACCTACGACACCGACGAGAACATCGTGGAGGCGCTGCGCGCCGGCGCCTCCGGCTTCCTCGTCAAGGACACCCGCCCCGCCGACCTCCTCGACGCCATCCGCACGGTGGCGGCCGGTGACGCCCTGCTGTCCCCCGGGCCGACAGCCCGGCTCATCGAACGGTTCCTGCGCAGCCCGTCGCCGGCCCCGGTCGCGGACGTCGGCCCGGCGTGCCTGTCGGACCGGGAGCGGGAGGTGCTCGCGCTCGTGGCGCGCGGCCTGAACAACACCGAGATCGGTGAGGCACTCGGGCTCAGCCCGCTCACCGCGAAGACCCACGTCAGCCGGATCATGGGCAGGCTCGGCGCCCGGGACCGGGCCCAGCTGGTCATCGTGGCGTACGAGTCGGGCCTGGTGACGCCGGCGGGCAGGGGGCCTAGCTGGAGCCGGGCGACGGAGGCTGGAGCCGGCCGGGCGGACGGGGGGCTGGAGCCGGGTGGACAGGAGGCTTGAGCTGGGCGGACCGGGGGCCTGGGGCCGGGCGGACAAGGGGCTTGAGCCGGCCGGACACGGTCGGTGGACCGGGCCGGCCGGCCACGGCGCCTAAAGGAGCCCCGCCCCTGTGAGGAACTTCGCCACCCGCCGCACCTCGTCCGGCGACAGCGGCACCTGCGGTTCCGCCGTCGCCGGGCAGTCGATGACGCCCCGCAGGTGCAGCGCCGCCTTGAAGGCGCCGATGGCCGAGGAACCGGCGCCCATACGGGCCGGGTCGCCGACCGACACCATGCCGAACAGCGCGCACAGGCGCTCCTGTTCGGCGCGGGCCCGCTCCCGGTCGCCGGAGCGGCAGAGCGCGTCCAGGCGGACGTAGCCGTGCGGGTCGACGTTGGCCAGGCCGGGCACCGCACCGTCGGCGCCCACCGCGAGCGCCGCGTCGACGATCAGTTCCGAGCCGGTCAGCGCGCTGAAGCCGGTGATGCCGGGATGGTCGCGGGCCCCGGTCACGACCGCGCGGAAACCGGCCAGGTCGCCGCTGGAGTCCTTGAGCCCGGCCAGCACACCGTCGGCGGCCAGCTCCAGCACCAGCTCGGCGGCCAGTTTGGTGTGCACGGCCACCGGGAGGTCGTAGGCCAGCACCGGGACCGGGCTGGCGGCGGCGACCAGGCGGTAGTGGCGGGCGATCTCCGCCGGGTGGGTGCGGCTGTAGAACGGGGAGATCACCACGACGGCGTCCGCGCCCGCCGCCGTGACCTGCCGTACGTGGTCCAGGACCCGGGGCGTCGACATGTCGATCGCGCCCGCCAGCACCGGGAGGTGACCGCCCACGTGCGCGGTCACCGACTCGACGACCAGCCGGCGCTGCCGGTCGGTCAGATACGCGGCCTCCGACGTCGTACCGAGCACGAACAGCCCGTGCACACCGCCCGCCACCAGATGGTCCACGAGTCTGAGCAGCGAGGGGACGTCCACCTCGCGGTCCGGTGTGAGGGGGGTGCAGACGGGCGGGACGACACCGGTCAGCGGGGCGGGCAAGGTCATCAAGGCTCCCTGGTGGTGCTCTGGCGTACGAGGTCGCGGGTCGACTCGTTCTCCTCCGCACGATGGTGGCAGCGCAAGCGCTGTCCCGGCGCGGGCGCGGCCGAGAGGCCCGGCGACGGAGAGGAGCGGGGGAGAGCCGGAGACACGACGCCCTCCGTCCTGGCACGGGTGTCAGGCCCCGGCCCCGGGTGGCGGCGCCGTCCCCTGTGCGGCGCCCCCACCCGGGGCGGGTCTTACGGCAGGGCCGGCTGGTAGGACTTGTCGTCGTCGGAGTCGTAGACCAGCTTGCCGTCAGCGCCGTAGCCCTTGATGTGCGGCGCGAGCGTGACCTGTTCGGTCAGGGTGCCGCTGGCCACGAACCAGCCGTGGTCCAGGGCCGCCTCACTGGTCCGGCCGCCGTAGGAGACGGTCACCCTGTCCACCGACGGGTCGACCCGGCCGATGCTGCCCCATCGGAACGGAAGCTTCCAGTTGCCCTTGTCGAGGACAGACTGCATGTACAGCTTCCCCCCGTTGGCGTCCGGCTGGACCGGACCGGCGTCCGGCAGCCCGGGATCGCCGCTGTCGACGTTGAGTCCGGACCCCTCGCCGTCCTTGACGTTGCAGATGACCCGGACGGGGGTCGGCCGCTCCTTCACGGCGACGACGAAGTAGCCGTCGCCCGGGGCGTTGCTGTCCCCGGTGCTCCGCATCGCGAGCAGGATGCGGTAGCCGGCGCTGTCGCCCAGGTTCGTGCCCGGGCTGCCCGGCGGGGTGTGGGCGCGATCGAAGGCGAAGCATGACTCCAGCCCGGACACGGCCCGCTCGTACGTGATGCCGTCCAGCAGCTGTCCCTCGGTGGCCGGCGCCGCGGGACCGGACGGCGACGCGGACGGGCTCGGCTTCGCCGCCGTCCGCTGCGGGGCGCTGACCGACGGGGTGGGTGCCGCCGTGTCCGTCCCGGCACTCCGGCCGGTCAGCGCGTACGCCCCCACCGGCAGCGCCGCCAGCGTCACCAGCACCGCTCCCGTCACCGCCATGCGCCGCTGCCGCTCCACCACGCCCTGGCGCCGGATCGCCGGATAGGGCGCCGGTGACGGGCGGATCGTGTACGCGTCCTCGGCGAGCAGCTCCCGCAGCCGCTCCTCGAAGTCCGTGGCCTCCTCCTGTCGCCCCGGGTCGTCCCGGCGCTGTTCCTCGCTCACCTGCTGCCTCCCTGCCCGCTCGCCGCCACCCGGTTGAGACCGGGCCCGCCCGCCACCTGGGCGAGCCCCGGATACGTCCGCAACTTCGCCAGGCCCTTGGACGCCTGGCTCTTGACCGTGCCCGTCGAGCAGCCGAGCACCTCGGCGACCTCGGCCTCGGACAGGTCCTCCCAGTACCGCATGACCACCACCGCCCGTTGCCTGGGCGGCAGTTGGGCCAAGGCCGACAGCAGCGCGCCCCGCTCGTCCGCCCGCGACACCGCGTCCTCGGGCCCCGCCCGCTCCGGCGGCGCCGCCGTCAGCGCCTCCGTGACCCGGCGCTTGCGGAAACGGTCGCTGTTGCAGCTGACGAGCATCCGCCGGACGTACGCCTCCGGGTTGTCGCTGCGTGAGACCCGCCGCCAGGAGCGGTACGCCTTCGCCAGTGCCGTCTGGGTCAGGTCCTCGGCGTGGTGCACATCGCCCGTGAGCAGGTACGCGGTGCGCACCAGATGCCCCCAGCGCGCTCGGACGAACTCCTGGTACCGGGCCTCTTCTTCGGCCTGCATCGGTCACCCCCTCGCCCTCCAGACCACGGTTTCGGCGGAATCGGTTGCCCGTTTCCCGCACCTGATCTGGAATGGAGTCCGAGGCGTACGGGGGGAGGCGTGGATGGGCGAACAGTGGGACGAGCGGGACGCCGGTGTGCTGCGGCTGCCGTCCGGGAGGCTGGTGCGGGGCCGGGCCCTGCGCCGCCCCCTCGACCCGGCCGCGCCCGTCCCCTCGTACGGCGTCTACCTGCTCGGCAGGCGGCCGCCCGAGGTTTCGTGGGAGTCCCACTGGATCCGCTGGCCCGACTTCCGGCTCCCGGCGGACCGGGCGGACGCCCGCGCGGTGCTGCGGCGGGCCTGGGAGCGCTCCGCGCGGGAACGGGTGGAGTTCGCCTGCGGGGGCGGGCGGGGCCGCACCGGAACCGCGCTGGCCTGTCTGGCGGTGCTGGACGGCGTGCCGGCCGAGCAGGCGGTGGCGTACGTCCGCCGGAACTACGACCGGCACGCCGTCGAGACGCCCTGGCAGCGGCGCTACGTGCGCGGCTTCGGCGCCGCGTCGGATTAGGCCGTCAGACCAGGACGTCCGCGAGCAGGGCCGCCGTCTTCTCGATCAGCGGGTGGTCCCACGGGGCGTCCTGGTCCGGCTTCGTCGACTGGATCGCGAGGACGAGCGGGGTGCCGTCCTCCGTCCAGGCGAGACCGGCGTTGTTGTTGGTGCCGTACGAGCCGGCGCCCGTCTTGTCGGCGACGGTCCACGTCGAAGGCAGACCCGCCCTGAGCCGGTTGCCGCTGGTGGTGTTGTTCACCAGCCAGTGCGTCAGCAGCGCCCGGTCCCGGCGGTTCAGCGCGTCGCCGAGGACCAGACGCGCGTACGTACGGCCGATCGCGCGCGGGCTCGTCGTGTCGGTGACCCGCCACGGCTCGGCCGAGTTGAGCTCCGTCTCCCAGCGGTCCAGGCGGGTCACCGGGTCGCCGAGGGAGCGGGCGAAGCGGGTGATCGCGGTCGGGCCGCCCAGCTCGCGCAGCAGCAGGTTGCCGGCGCCGTTGTCGCTGAACCGGATCGCCACGTCGCACAGTTCGGCGATCGTCATGCCCTCCGCCAGGTGCTCCCTGGTCTTGTCGGAGCCCTCCTTCGGCAGGTCGGCCGCCGTGTAGTGGATCCGGCGGGACAGGACCTCGCCGTGCCGGTCCAAATCGCGCAGGACGGCGGCGGCCGCCAGCGTCTTGAACAGCGAGCAGATCGGGAACAGTTCGTCGGCGCGGTACCGCACGGTGCGCCGCGTACGGAGGTTGTGGGCGTAAACGCCCAGGCGGGCGCCGTGCTGCTCCTCCAGTGCGCGCAGCCGCGCGGTGACGTCGTCCGACGCGCGGGCGGGCGGGGCCGTCAGCAGGGCGGCGGCCGTGGCGGTGCCGGCCGTGAGCAGCGTACGGCGGGTCAGGGGGGACCTCGGTGACAGGCGGGCGCTCAAGATGGTGCTCTCCTTCGTCCGGGACGCGTCAACGATCTCGCCAGTGATCGACGCGGGAACCCCGATTCCGGTTGCGGCGCCGTGGACCGACGGTCGACAGCGCGGGCCGGGTGGGCCGCGGCCCTAACGGCAGTACGTGTCCTGCTCGGGACGCTCGCCGGTCGCCAGGAAGCGGGAGACGAGGCGGTCGCCGCAGGCGTTGCCGTTGTCGAGGTAGGAGCGGTGGCCGGTGGCGTTCACGGTGACCATGACGGCCCGTCGGCCGAAGGCCTCGCGCAGCTTCAGGGCGCCGCTGAGCGGGGTGGCCACGTCACGCTCGTTCTGGACGAGCAGGACGTTGGACGGGCCACGGTCGGTGATCCGCACCGGCGCCTGCTTCGGCGGGAACGGCCAGGCGGCGCAGACCGTGCCGTTGCGGGGCATGCCTGCGGTGAGCGGGTATGCGGCCCGGCTCTCGGCCACGTCCTTCTCGTAGGCGGCGGGCGAGCCGGGCCACGCCAGGTCGTTGCAGACGGTGGCGGTGGCGACCGCGGTGACGTTCTGCAGCACCGGCTCCGCGGGGGCCGGGGGCGCGGGCGGGACGGTGCCCTCGCGGGCGGCGTTGATCAGCTGGGCCAGCGTGGGGTAGCCGTCGGGGTCGTGGAGGCTGTTCAGCATGGTCTGGCGCAGCTCGTTGCCGTCCACCCGCGGGGGGTTGGCGCCGGGCCGGGGGAGCGGCTCGTGGTCCAGGCGGGCGGCGAGCCGCAGGAACAGCGGCCGCACCTCGGCCGCCGTACGGGCCACCCGGTCCGGGTTGCCGGGCGCGGACGCCCACTTGGCGAACTCGGGGAAGTTGTCCTCGGCCCCCGCCTCGTAGGCGGCGAGCCAGGCACGCTGCACCCGGGTGTGGTCGGGGTTGTCGTTGCTGTCCAGCACGATCCGGTCGGTACGGTGCGGGAAGAGCCGGCTGTACACGGCGCCGACGTACGTGCCGTACGAGACGCCCCAGGCGGACAGCTTGCGTTCGCCGAGCGCGGCACTGATGCGGTCGAGGTCGCGGGCGTTGGTGGCGCTGTCGATGTGCTTGATCAGCTCTCCGCCGTTGCGGGCGCAGGCGTCCGACACGCGCCGCGCGGTGGCGAAGTTCCCGGTGAGGGAGCCGTCGGGGGCGGGCCAGGGCCGCAGCTTGGAGACGGCGAGGTCGCCGTGGTCCAGCCCGCAGGTGAGGGAGGTGGAGGGCGCCATCCCGCGGGGTGCGAACCCGATGAGGTCGTACCGGTCGCGGACCTCCTGCGGCAGCTTCTGCCCCTTGCCGGACGGGTCGTTGAGGCTGGACCCGCCCGGCCCGCCGGGGATGAGGAACAGCGCACCGCGACGGGCGCCGGGTTGCTCACTGGGGATGCGGGACACCGCGAGGCCAATCTGGGGACCGGCCGGGTCGGCGTGGTCCAGTGGGACCCGGAGGGTGGCGCACTGCTGGCGGGGGTCGGCTGTCGTGCCGTCGCAAGCGGTCCATTCGAGCAACTGCGGTGGAGCGGCCTGCGGGGACCCGGAGGCCGCCAACGGCGTGGTGAGCCCGGCGAGGGCGGCCGTGGCGGCGACGAAGGTGACGTAGGCGGCGTTGCGGCGGCTCTGCGGGGCGCGTGTGCGCGTGCTCTGCTCCATGCGCAACAGCCTCGCGGCTGTTGCCCGGACGCCCCATCCGGGCAACGTCCCTGTTCTTCCGGGGGTTTACCCCCCGTCGGCCCCGACCGTACGTATGAACTCGGCCCCGGCAGCGGCCCCGACCACCAGCACCGACACCTTTTCCTCGATGTACTCGTCCGCTGCGTACGGGTTCATCGCCAGGGTTACCGCGCGGACGTATGCCGCTGTCTGCAGCAGCCCGGGTACAACACAGGAGCGAACCCGCAGATCTTCGTCGCCGGCGCTTCCAGATCCGCCGCCCTCGCGAAGTAATCCGCATACCGCTCGTCGTCGATGAGTTTCCTGCACAACCGCACGAAAAACAGCGTCGGTCTGGAGTGCCCTCTCCAATCCGCTGGGGCACATCCGAGTACGGCTTACGAATGGCATGTTCGAATTGGTCGGTATAGCCGCCGGAGACACACACCCGTGCCCCCGACTTTACCTTCGTCGGCCCCGCCTCCTTCCTGTGCCGCTTCAGCTGCGTGCCGAAGAACTCCCAGGATGCCTGGCGCGAACCATTGGCCATTGATGAACCCCCTTGCGCAGCCCAGCACTTGTAGGGGCACAGAACCTTCCCGAGTGTAAGGGCGGAGCCCCGCCGTGGAGACGCGAAGAGTAAAGACCGAAACAGGAGGGGAGCACGGTGAACGTACGGCCCTCGGCGCCCTGCGTCGAAGAAGCGGAGGATGCGGTGAAAGAATTGCGGACGGAACTCGCCAGGGCAGGAATTACCCTGCCGTCACTGGGGATCGCCCCGGTGAGTCTTGCGCGTGAGACGCCCTGTCCGCTCATCGAATTGGGCCGGTGTTCGATGCAGACCGCCCGGCGGCACGCGGCGGTGCTCCGATGAAGCCGCCGGTCGGGGCGTACGTCGTGGACACCTCTACGGGGCGCGTCGGCATCGTCATGGGGCACGAGGGGCCCTACGTCCAGCTGAGACCGTACGGCGGAGGCAGGGAGTGGGACGCCGACCCGCGTGCCGTGCGGCACGCGACCCCGGCCGAGCGGCTGCGCGCGGCGACGGCGTACGCCAACGCCCGCAGCCGCGGTGAGGTCCCTTGACCGGGCACGGCCCTTCGCGCGCTCCGGGTGGGTGAGAATGGCTCCATGAGTCTGTTCCGCGACGACGGCATCGTGCTGCGCACCCAGAAGCTGGGTGAGGCGGATCGGATCATCACGCTGCTCACGCGCGGTCACGGGCGGGTACGCGCCGTGGCGCGCGGTGTGCGGCGGACGAAGTCGAAGTTCGGGGCCCGCCTCGAACCGTTCTCCCACGTCGACGTGCAGTTCTTCGCGAAGGGCAGTGAGCTGGTCGGGCGCGGGCTGCCGCTGTGCACGCAGAGCGAGACCATCGCCCCGTACGGGGGCGGCATCGTGACCGACTACGCGCGGTACACCGCCGGGACCGCCATGCTTGAGACGGCCGAGCGGTTCACCGATCACGAGGGGGAGCCGGCGGTGCAGCAGTACCTGCTGCTCGTGGGGGCGCTGCGGACGCTCGCCCGGGGTGAGCACGCGCCGCACCTCGTGCTGGACGCCTTCCTGCTGCGGTCGCTGGCCGTCAACGGGTACGCGCCCAGCTTCGGCGACTGCGCCAAGTGCGGCATGCCCGGGCCGAACCGGTTCTTCTCGGTGGCGTCGGGCGGCAGCGTCTGCGCCGACTGCCGGGTGCCCGGCAGCGTCGTACCCTCGCCGCAGGCCCTGGAGCTCCTCGGCGCGCTGCTTACGGGAGACTGGGAGACCGCAGACGCGTGCGAGCCGCGGTACGTCCGGGAGGGGAGCGGGCTGGTGTCCGCGTACCTGCACTGGCATCTGGAGCGCGGGCTGCGCTCGCTGCGTTACGTAGAGAAGTAGATCCACGAGAAGATCCACCCGAGGAGACGAGACACACATGGCCGTACGCGGGATCCTGGGGCGCCAGCGCCGGGAGTACAGGACGCCGGAGCCGCACCCGTCCGGCGCGCGGCCGCCGAAGCTCCCCGGTGAGCTGGTCCCCAACCATGTGGCGATCGTCATGGACGGCAACGGGCGGTGGGCCAAGGAGCGGGGACTGCCGCGCACCGAGGGGCACAAGGTCGGCGCGGAGCGCGTGCTGGACGTGCTCCAGGGCGCGATCGAGATGGGCGTGGGGGCGATCTCCCTGTACGCCTTCTCGACGGAGAACTGGAAGCGGTCGCCGGACGAGGTGCGCTTCCTGATGAACTTCAACCGGGACTTCATCCGCAAGACCCGCGACCAGCTCGACGAGCTCGGTGTGCGGGTGCGCTGGGTCGGGCGGATGCCGAAACTGTGGCGGTCGGTGGCCAAGGAGCTCCAGATCGCCCAGGAGCAGACCAAGGGCAACGACCGGCTCACGCTGTACTTCTGCATGAACTACGGCGGCCGAGCCGAGATCGCGGACGCGGCCAAGGCGCTGGCGGAGGACGTGAGGTCCGGCAAGCTCGACCCGTCGAAGGTCACCGAGAAGACCTTCGCGAAGTACCTGTACTACCCGGACATGCCGGACGTGGACCTGTTCCTGCGGCCGAGCGGCGAGCAGCGCACGTCGAACTACCTGCTGTGGCAGAGCGCCTACGCCGAGATGGTCTTCCAGGACGTGCTGTGGCCGGACTTCGACCGGCGTGACCTGTGGCGGGCCTGCGTGGAGTTCGCCTCACGCGACCGGCGCTTCGGCGGGGCCATTCCCAACGAGGAGCTGCTGGCCATGGAGGGGCGTCCCTCCGAGGGCGGCTGACGGCGGACCCGGCGTGCAGCTGGGGGGTGGGCCGCGCACCGCGCCGCCGGCGGGGTGCCGTTGTGCCCACCCGCGCCGCCCCAGCGGCACGACCGCCCGCAGCTACGGCGACCAGCCACACCGGACCCGCACCCGCCGACCGGCGTTGCCCCACGGCGGAACGGCGCCCGGCTCAACCGTCGGAGGCTGCCGCGCACTCCGCGCAGGTGCCGAAGATCTCCACCGTGTGGGCCACGTTGACGTAGCCGTGCTCGGCGGCGATGGCCTCCGCCCACTTCTCCACGGCCGGGCCCTCGACCTCGACCGCCTTGCCGCAGCCGCGGCAGACGAGGTGGTGGTGGTGCTCGCCGGTGGAGCAGCGGCGGTAGACGGACTCGCCGTCGGCGGTGCGCAGCACGTCGACCTCGCCGGCGTCGGCGAGGGACTGGAGGGTGCGGTAGACCGTGGTGAGCCCGACCGAGTCGCCCTTGTGCTTGAGCATGTCGTGCAGTTCCTGCGCGCTGCGGAACTCGTCGACCTCTTCGAGGGCCGCCGCCACGGCGGCACGCTGCCGGGTGGCGCGGCCCTTCACGGACGGTCCAGCGGTCGTCACCGGTTGCCTCCTTTGACTGCCTGTGCCCGGGCCATTGTGCCAGCCCGGGCCGGGCCCGGTCAGACGCCGACGTCCTCGGCGGTCTTCCGGGTGGCCGGAATCGCGCACTCCGCGGGGTCCCCGCCGGGGTGCGCGGCGGCCGCGGCACGGGCACGACGGCGGGCCAGCGGCGCTGCCAGCGCCGTCAGCACGATGAACGCCCCGATGGTCAGCAGCACGATCGTCGCGCCCGGCGGGACGTCCTGGTAGTACGAGGTGACGGTGCCGCCGATGGTCACGCTCACACCGATCGCCACGGCGATCACGAACGTCGCCGCGAAGCTGCGGCTGAGCTGCTGGGCCGCCGCCACGGGGACGACCATCAGCGCGCTCACCAGCAGCAGCCCGACCACACGCATCGCGACCGTCACCGTCACCGCGGCGGTGATCGCCGTCAGCAGGTTCAGGGCGCGCACCGGCAGGCCGGTCACCCGCGCGAACTCCTCGTCCTGGCTGACCGCGAACAGCTGGCGGCGCAGTCCGAGCGTGACCAGCACCACGAACGCGGCCAGTACGCAGATCGCCGTCACGTCCGACTGCGAGACCGTCGACAGGGACCCGAAGAGGTAGGACGTCAGGTTCGCGTTGGAGCCGGTCGGCGCGAGGTTGATGAACATCACGCCGCCGGCCATACCGCCGTAGAAGAGCATCGCGAGGGCGATGTCGCCGCGGGTCTTGCCGTACCAGCGGATCAGCTCCATCAGCACCGCGCCGAGCACGGAGACCAGTGTCGCCATCCACACCGGCGACCAGGTCAGCAGGAAGCCGAGGCCGACGCCCGTCATGGCCACATGGCCGATGCCGTCGCCCATCAGGGCCTGGCGGCGCTGCACGAGGTAGATGCCGACGGCGGGGGCCGTGACGCCGACCAGGACGGCGGCGATGAGCGCCCGCTGCATGAAGGCGTAGTCGAGGAAGTCCATCAGCTCAGCAGTCCCGTGCGGATCGGTTCGGTGCCCGCCGGTGCGTGCGGGTGTACGTGGTCGTGGCCGGGCAGCGCGTGCTGGCCGACCGCCTCGGGCGGCGGCCCGTCGTGCACCACGCAGCCGTCGCGCAGGACGACCGCCCGGTCGATCAGGGGCTCCAGGGGGCCGAGTTCGTGCAGCACCAGCAGGACGGTCGCGCCCTGGGCGACCTGCTCCTCCAGGGTTCGCGCGAGGACCTCCTGGCTGGCCAGGTCGACGCCCGCCATCGGCTCGTCCATGATCAGCAGCTCGGGCTCCGGGGCCAGGGCCCGGGCGATCAGGACGCGTTGGTGCTGGCCGCCGGACAGGGCGTCGACGGAGTCCTTCGCCCGGTCCGCCATGCCGACCAGCTCCAGGGACCGGCGCACGGCCTCGCGGTCGGCCTTGCGCAGGACGCCGAAGCGGGTGCGGGAGAGGCGGCCCGAGGAGACCACCTCGCTCACCGTGGCGGGCACGCCGCCCGCGGCCGTGGTGCGCTGCGGCACGTAGCCCACGCGCCACCAGTCGCGGAACCGGCGGCGGGGGGTGCCGAACAGCTCGATCTCGCCGTCGTTGACCGGCACCTGGCCGATGATGCCGCGCACGGCCGTCGACTTGCCGGAACCGTTCGCGCCGAGCAGCGCGACGACCTCACCGCGGCGCACGGTGAGGTCGATGCCGCGCAGGACGGGGCGCGAGCCCAGCTCCGCGCGGACGCCGCGCAGGGATATGACGGGCTCGGTCATGCCGCCCTCCGATGGGTCGATCACTTGGCTCCCAGGGCCGTCTGCAGGGCCTTGAGGTTGGCTTCCATGACCTGGAAGTAGTCGTCGCCGCGGGACTTGTCCGTGATGCCCTCGACCGGGTCGAGGACGTCCGTCTTCAGGCCCGCGTCCTTGGCGAGGGTCTTCGCGGTCTTGTCGGAGACCAGTGTCTCGCAGAACACGGTGGTCACGCCGTCCGCCTTGGCCTCCTGCTGGAGTTCCTTGACGCGGGCCGCGCTGGGCTCGCTCTCCGGGTCCAGGCCGGAGATGGCCTCCTGGGTCAGGCCGTAGCGGTGGGCGAGGTAGCCGAAGGCGGCGTGGTTGGTGAAGAAGACCTTGCTCCTGGTGCTCTTCAGGCCCTCCTCGAACCGGGCGTCGAGGTCGTTCAGCTTGCCGACCAACGTCTCGGTGTTCTTCTTGTAGTCGGCGGCGTGGTCGGGGTCCGCCTTCTCGAAGGCCTTGCCGACGCCCTGGGCGATCTCGGCGTACTTCGCCGGGTCGAGCCAGACGTGCGGGTCGAGGGCGTGCTCCTCGGACTCGCCCTCCTCGCCGCCGTGGCCGTGGCCGTCCTCGATGCCGAGGTCCTCCAGCTTCGTGAGCGTCGCCGCGTCGATCTTCGTCTCGACCCCGGACTGGGTGACGGCCTCGTCGACGGAGGGCTGCAGGCCCTTGAGGAAGAGCGCCGCGTCGGACTCCTCGATCTGCGCACGCTGCTGGGTGCTCAGCTCCAGGTCGTGCGGCTCCTGGCCGGGCTCGGTCAGGCTGCTGACCTGCACGTGGTCGCCGCCGATCTGCTCGGCGAGGAAGGCCATCGGGTAGAACGACGCGACGACGTCGAACTTGTCCGAGTTGCCGGCGTTGCCGGCGTTGCCCGCGCTTCCGGCCGCCTTGCTGTCGCCGGAGCAGGCGGAGAGGGTGCCGAGCGCGAGAGCGGTGGCCGCCGCGACCGCGATCCCGGATATGTGGTGTCGTCGTACGTTCATGACACTCATTTTCAGCAAAGATGGAAACCATTGTCAACAAATCACGTGAGCAGCCCGTACGAGGCGGGCCCCGGGCGGCCCGAAGGGGGCCTCGATTTGGTCGAGGGGCCGTCCCCGCCGGTAATCTGAATCATTCGCTGGAAGCATCTCGCTTCGTCGCCCGTCGTCGTAATGAAGAGAGCACCGTGGCCGCCGACAAGATCGACACCATCGTCAGCCTGAGCAAGCGCCGTGGCTTCGTATTCCCCTGTAGTGAGATCTACGGCGGTCAGCGCGCCGCCTGGGACTACGGGCCGCTGGGTGTCGAGCTCAAGGAGAACCTCAAGCGCCAGTGGTGGCGCTACATGGTGACGTCGCGCGAGGACGTGGTCGGTATCGACTCGTCCGTGATCCTGGCCCCCGAGGTCTGGGTCGCCTCCGGCCACGTCGCCACCTTCACGGACCCGCTCACCGAGTGCACCTCCTGCCACAAGCGGTTCCGCGCGGACCACCTGGAGGAGGCCTACGAGGCCAAGCACGGCCGCCTGCCGGAGAACGGCCTCGCGGACGTCAACTGCCCCAACTGCGGCAACAAGGGCCAGTTCACCGAGCCCAAGCAGTTCTCGGGGCTCCTCTCCACCCACCTCGGCCCGACGCAGGACTCCGGCTCCATCGCCTACCTGCGGCCCGAGACCGCGCAGGGCATCTTCACCAACTTCTCCCAGGTGCAGACCACCTCGCGGCGCAAGCCGCCGTTCGGCATCGCCCAGATGGGCAAGTCGTTCCGCAACGAGATCACGCCGGGCAACTTCATCTTCCGCACCCGCGAGTTCGAGCAGATGGAGATGGAGTTCTTCGTCAAGCCGGGCGAGGACGAGAAGTGGCACGAGTACTGGATGGAGCAGCGCTGGAACTGGTACACCGGCCTGGGTCTCCGTGAGGAGAACATGCGCTGGTACGAGCACCCGAAGGAGAAGCTCTCCCACTACTCCAAGCGCACCGCCGACATCGAGTACCGCTTCAACTTCGGCGGCAACGAGTGGGGCGAGCTGGAGGGTGTCGCCAACCGCACCGACTACGACCTCGGCGCCCACTCCAAGGCCTCCGGCCAGGACCTCTCCTACTTCGACCAGGAGGCCGGCGAGCGCTGGACGCCGTACGTCATCGAGCCCGCGGCCGGTGTCGGCCGGGCGATGCTCGCCTTCCTGCTCGACGCCTACGTCGAGGACGAGGCGCCCAACGCCAAGGGCAAGATGGAGAAGCGGACCGTGCTGCGGCTCGACCACCGCCTCGCCCCGGTGAAGGTCGCCGTGCTGCCGCTGTCCCGGAACCCGGAGCTGTCCCCGAAGGCCAAGG
Organism: Streptomyces bullii; assembly: GCF_042657145.1. NCBI lineage: Bacteria > Bacillati > Actinomycetota > Actinomycetes > Kitasatosporales > Streptomycetaceae > Streptomyces > Streptomyces bullii. The sequence goes on along the minus strand of NZ_JBHSNY010000001.1, from coordinate 336,466 downwards.
GCCTCGCCCAGGCGCTGCGCCAGCACTGGAACATCGAGTTCGACGACGCGGGCGCCATCGGCCGCCGCTACCGCCGCCAGGACGAGATCGGTACGCCGTACTGCGTGACCGTCGACTTCGACACGCTGGACGACAACGCCGTGACGGTGCGCGAGCGTGACTCCATGAAGCAGGAGCGGGTGTCTCTCGATCAGATCGAGGGCTACCTGGCCGGGCGTCTGCTCGGCTGCTAGGACCTCGCGGCCCGCGCAGTGGCCCCCGATACGGGTTCCTTGGTGGACCTGTGCCGGGGGCCACTGCTTTACCAGGGTGGCGTCATGAGTATCGCGTTCCTGCTGACCACCCTCGTGGTCGTCGCCACCCCCGGCACCGGGGTCGTCTACACCCTGGCCGCCGGGCTCTCCCGGGGCCGCCGGGCGAGTGTCGTCGCGGCGGCCGGCTGCACCCTCGGCATCGTCCCGCACGTGCTGGCCACCGTCACCGGCGTCGCCGCGCTGCTGCACACCAGTGCCACCGCCTTCCGCGTCCTCACCTACGCGGGTGTCGCCTACCTCCTGTACATGGCCTGGGCCACGCTCAGGGACCGGGAGGCGATCGCCGTCGACCAGGACGCCGCCCCGCGCTCGGCGGGGCGTGTCATCGTGCGCGGCATCCTGATCAACCTCCTCAACCCGAAGCTGACGATCTTCTTCTTCGCGTTCCTGCCGCAGTTCGTCGGCCCCGACGAGCCGCACTCGGTGCCGCGGATGCTGGCGCTGAGCGGGGTCTTCATGGCGGTGACGTTCCTGGTCTTCGCCGCGTACGGCGTTCTCGCGGCCTCCGTGCGCCGTCACGTCACCTCGCGTCCGCGCGTGGTGACGTGGCTGCGGCGGGTCTTCGCCGGGTCGTTCGTGGCGCTGGGGGCGAGGCTGGCGTACGAGGGCTGACACGTGGCGGCCGACACATGACGACTGACAGGTATTGAATGACAGATATTGAAATCTGTCAGCTGTCATGTCATCGTGAAGCCATGACGATGCAGACCCGCTCTCTCGGAACCACCGGCCCCCGCGTCTCCGCCCTCGGCCTCGGCTGCATGGGCATGTCCGCGCTCTACGGCGACGCGGACCGCGCCGAGTCGATCGCCACCGTGCACGCCGCCCTGGAGGCGGGCGTGACCCTCCTGGACACCGGCGACTTCTACGGCATGGGCCACAACGAACTGCTGATCGGCGAGGCCCTGCGTTCCGCGCCCGCCCACCGGCGCGAACAGGCCCTGATCAGCGTGAAGTTCGGGGCGCTGCGCGGCCCCGACGGCTCCTGGCTGGGCTACGACGCCCGTCCCGCGGCCGTGAAGAACTTCGCCGCCTACACCCTCCAGCGCCTCGGCGTGGACCACATCGACATCTACCGGCCCTCCCGGCTCGACCCGGACGTCCCCGTCGAGGAGACGATCGGCGCCATCCAGGAACTGGTCGAGCAGGGCCACGTGCGCCACATCGGCCTCAGCGAGGTCGGCGCGGACACGATCCGCCGGGCCGCCGCCACCGCCCCCATCACCGACCTGCAGATCGAGTACGGCCTGATCACGCGCGGCATCGAGGACCGCATCCTGCCGACCGCCCGTGAGCTGGGCATTTCCGTCACCGCCTACGGTGTGCTCTCCCGGGGGCTGATCTCCGGCCACTTCTCCCGTGACCGGCAGCTCGCCGCGAACGACTTCCGGGCGCACTCGCCCCGCTTCCAGGGCGAGAACCTCCAGCGCAACCTCGACCTCGTCGAGGCGCTCCGCAAGATCGCCGAGCAGAAGGGCGTGACCGTCGCGCAGATCGCCATCGCCTGGGTGCTCTCCCGCGGCGAGGACATCGTGCCGCTGGTCGGCGCCCGGCGGCGGGACCGGCTGGCGGAGTCGCTGGGCGCGCTGGAGGTGACGCTGGACGCGGCCGACCTCGCGGCGATCGAGGCGGCCGTTCCGGTGGACGCGGTGGCGGGCGAGCGCTACCCGGCCGCGCAGATGGCACACCTGGACAGCGAACGCTGATCTCCGTGCCAGGTACCGTCTAGGGCATGGCACCGACCACCGAGACCCTGACCGCCGAGCGCATCCTCGAGGCGACCGAGGAGGTGCTGCGCCGCCACGGGCCGGCGAAGGCCACCGTGGTGGACGTGGCCCGCGCGCTCGGCGTCAGCCACGGCAGCGTCTACCGGCACTTCCGTACGAAGGCGGCGCTGCGCGAGGCGGTCACCAAGCGGTGGCTGGACCGGACGTCCGAGGAACTGGCCGGCCTCGTCGCCGGGGACCGTGACCCGGACCCGGAGGCCCGGCTGCGCGACTGGCTGGCGGCCCTGTTCGCCGCGAAGCGCCGCAAGGCGTGCGAGGACCCCGAGCTGCTCGCCACGTACATGGTCCTGGTCGGTGAGAACGGCGAGGCGGTCGGCGCGCACATCGCCGATCTGACCGGCCAGTTGACGCGGATCGTCGCGGCGGGCGTCGCGGCCGGCGCCTTCGCACCCGCCGCCGACGCGGAGACCACGGCCCGCGCCCTCTTCCACGCCACGGGCCGCTTCCACGACCCGAGCTACGCCCGGGAGTGGACCGAGCCCGACATCGAGACCGACTTCACAGCGGTCGTGGACCTGCTGATGCGGGGGCTGCGCGCCTAGGGCCCGCCGCGCAGTGCCAGAAGTCGCGCATGATCCGGGGCGGTCGCGGGGACTGGAGGCCCACCTGGGTCAGCAGGATCGTGACCGTCCCGGTGGTCGGGACCAGGTGGGCCGTGGTGCCCGTGCCGCCGGTCCAGCCGTAGCGGCCGGGGGCGTTCCAGGGGGCGGCGTGGGTGATGTCGACCTGGCCGCCGTAGCCCCAGCCCTGGCCCTCCAGGAACAGGCGGGCGTCCTGCCGCTGTCGCGCGGTCAGGTGGTCGGTGGTCATGCGGCTCACCGAGCCGGGGGAGAGCAGGCGGTGGCCGTTCGCCTCGCCGCCGCTCAGCAGCATGCGGGCGAAGGCCAGCCAGTCGTCGGCCGTGGAGACCAGCCCGCCGCCGCCCGACGGGAACGCCGGCAGAGAGCTCCACTGGCCGTTGGGCCCGTCGGCCGGCTCCAGGGCGCCGGGCTCGTCGACGCGGTAGTAGGTCGTGAACCGGTCGCGTTTCGCCTCCGGGACCTCGAACGCCGTGTCCGTCATGCCCAGCGGCCCGAAGACCCGCTCCGCCAGGAATTCCGGGAGCGTACGGCCCGAGGCCCGGGCGATCAGGACGCCCTGGAGGTCCGAGGAGGTGTGGTACAGCCAGGCCTCGCCCGGCTGGTGGAGCAGAGGCACCCGGGCGAGCTGCGCCAGCCAGGTGTCCGGGTCGGGAAAGGCCCGCGGCGCGCGGCCGTCCTTCTGTACCTCGAAGAGGGCCTGGACGGCGGGGAGCGAGAAGTCGGAGGGGAAGCCCCAGCCCGGCCGGGAGCTGAGCAGGTCCTCGACCGTGATCGGGCGGAGGGCCGGGACGACGTCGTCGACCGGGCTCGACGGCGTACGGACCACCAGCGGCTTCGCCAGCTCCGGCAGCCAGGGGTCGATCGGCGCGTCCAGGGCGAGTCGGCCGTCCTCCACCAGCATCAGCAGCGCCGCCGCCGTGATCGGCTTGGTGATCGAGGCGATGCGGAAGATCGAGTCCCGGGCCATCGGGGTGGTGCCGCCGGCGTCCGTCGAGCCGACGGCCACCACCTCCACCTCGTCGCCCCGGGCCACCAGGCCCACGGCTCCTGGCACCGTACCGGCGTCGACGTGCCGTCGGAGGATGTCACGCAGCTCGCTCATCGTCGGCCTTCCCGGAGTGCGGCGGTCGTCGTGGTACGTACGACTGCCGCCGTGGCGGAAAGTCATCGCTCTGTCGACCGGTCGTGGTGCCGTCACGCCGCGGTCGGGTCCACCGTCGCCTGATGGGCCTCGGCGAGGTGCTCCTCCGCCTTCAGCCAGGGCAGGAACTGCGCGCTCCGGCGCCAGCCGCACGTGTCACAGCGAATGGTGCGCTGCACACCCGTGCGCCGCACCCGGACCACGTGCTCCCGGCCGTGCTGGTCCCAGCGACTGACCTTGCTCGTGTCGACCTGCCTGCTCTGCGGCACGACCCCTCCGGCTTCCGCGGACGACGTACGACGGACGACAAGGAGTGTGCAGCAAGAGCAACATCAACGGGGCGTGCACGAGCGCGGGTTACCGCCGGTGAGCGGGCTCGACGCATCGTGCTCACTGGGGTGTTCGGTGGGTGCCGGGGTGAGCGGTGAGGGTTGGCGGGGTGCCGGGTGCGGGGTGCAGGTGGGGGGCGGGTGCGGGGTGCCGGGCGCCGGGCACCGTGCTCGGACGGGCCTACGCGCTGATGCCCGCTGCTCGACGCACGTCGGCCGCCTCCAGCCGTTGCGCCGTGCGCTCGGCGGTGCGCCGGGCCCAGCGGCCGCTGGTCACCGCGCCCAGGACCAGGACGGCCAGACCGCAGGCGGTGAGGATCCACCAGCCGGGGCGGGCGGCCGACGCGAAGGCGTCCCGGTACGGCGAGGAGCCCACGCCGGAGGCCAGCACCGCCCCGACCACCGCCACACCGAGGGTCTGGCCCAGCTGCCGGCTGGTGGAGGCGACGGCGGCGGCCACGCCCGCCTGGGCGCGGGGCATGCCGGAGACCGCGGTGTTGGTGATGGGGGCGTTGACGAAGCCGAAGCCGACACCGAACAGGACGTAACCGAGGAACAGGGTGACGTTCGAGGTCTCGGCCTGGAAGGCGGCGAAGAGCGCGCCGCTCGCCGTCATCGCGCAGCCCGCGACCAGCAGGGACAGGCGCGGGCCGCGATTGCCGACCAGGCGGCCGGACAGCGGGGCGCACAAGAACGTCGGGACGGCCATCGGCAGCATCCACAGGCCCGCGTGCAGGGCGTCCAGACCGCGCACGTTCTGCAGGTACAGCGTCGACAGGAAGAGGAAGCCGCCCAGCGACGCGAAGGCGCTGATCGCGATGCCGGTGGCCCCGCTGAACGGCGCCGAGCGGAAGAACCGCAGGTCGATCAGCGGTTCGGTGCGGCGCGGCTCGTACCAGAGCAGGCCCGCCAGGGCGGCGAACGCCAGCGCCGCGAAAGGGGCGACAGCGGTGAACGCGGCGTGCGGCGCCTCGATGATCGCGTACGTCAGGGAGCCGAACAGGGCGATGACCAGGAGCTGGCCGACCGGGTCGGGGCGGCGGGCGCGGTCCGCCCGGGACTCGGGGACGAAGCGGAGGGTGAGCAGCAGGGCGGCCAGGCCCACCGGCAGGTTGACCCAGAAGATCGCGCGCCAGCCGACGGACTCCACCAGCAGGCCGCCGACCAGCGGCCCGGCCGCCATCGAGATGCCGACGACCGCGCCCCACACGCCGATCGCACGGGCGCGCTCACGCGGGTCGGTGAAGGTGTTGGTGATGATCGACATGGCGACCGGGTTGAGCATCGAGCCGCCCACCGCCTGCACCATACGGAAGACCACCAGCAGGTCGAGGTCGGGTGCGAGGGAGCACAGCAGCGAGCCGACGGTGAAGACGACCAGGCCCGCCATGAAGACCCGCTTGCGTCCGATCCGGTCGGCCGTGGAGCCGGCCAGCATCAGCAGCGAGGCCAGGACCAGCGTGTACGCGTCGATCGTCCACTGCAGTCCCGACGTGCTCGCGCGCAGTTCCCGCTGCATCGACGGCAGGGCCACGTTCAGGACCGTGTTGTCCAGGCTCACGATCAGCAGGCTCATGCAGCAGATCGCGAGCACCAGCATGCGACGGCGAGGGCTGAGCTGGGGCATGGGCGTCATCGTACGCCCGATTCGATAGTGCGTCTAACTAATGACTTTTGCACGATCTTGGGGTCGGGAACCCGTCGGTGTGCGTGACAATGGGGGGATGTCCACGCTCACGACCACGCCCACGATCACGTCCACGATGAACTCGACCTTGCGGATCGGCCCGCACTCGGTGCAGCCGCCCGTCGTGCTCGCGCCCATGGCCGGGATCACCAACGCGCCCTTTCGCACGCTGTGCCGGGAATTCAGCGGCGGCAAGGGCCTGTTCGTCAGCGAGATGATCACCACGCGGGCGCTGGTCGAGCGCAACGACAAAACCATGCAGCTCATCAAGTTCGACGCGAGTGAGCGACCGCGCTCGATCCAGCTGTACGGCGTCGACCCGGTGACCGTCGGCAAGGCCGTCCGCATGATCGCGGAGGAGGACCTGGCCGATCACATCGACCTGAACTTCGGCTGCCCGGTGCCGAAGGTGACGCGGAAGGGCGGTGGGTCGGCCCTGCCGTACAAGCGGAACCTGCTGCGGGCGATCCTGCGGGAGGCCGTGAGCGGGGCCGGGGGGCTGCCGGTGACGATGAAGATGCGCAAGGGCATCGACGACGATCACCTCACGTACCTGGACGCGGGTCGGATCGCCGTCGAGGAGGGCGTCACCGCGATCGCGCTGCACGGGCGTACGGCCGCGCAGCACTACGGCGGTACGGCCGACTGGGACGCCATCGCGCGGCTGAAGGAGCATGTGCCGGAGATTCCCGTGCTCGGCAACGGGGACATCTGGTCGGCGCAGGACGCGCTGCGGATGGTGCGGGAGACCGGGTGCGACGGTGTGGTCGTCGGGCGTGGGTGCCTGGGGCGGCCGTGGCTGTTCGCGGACCTCGTGGCGGCGTTCGAGGGGCGTCCGGGGGAGATGGCGCGGCCGGCGCTTCGTGAGGTGGCCGATGTCATGGTCCGGCACGCCACGCTGCTCGGGGAGTGGATCGGGGACGAGTCGCGGGGGGTCGTCGACTTCCGCAAGCACGTGGCCTGGTACCTGAAGGGGTTCGCGGTCGGGTCAGAGATGCGCAAGAAGCTCGCGATCACGTCGTCGCTGGAGGAGCTGCGGGCCGGGCTGGACGAGCTGGACCTCGACCAGCCGTGGCCGGCGGGTGCCGACGGGCCCCGGGGGCGTACGTCCGGCAACAACCGGGTGGTACTGCCGGACGGCTGGCTGAAGGACCCGTACGACTGCGCGGGCGTCGGTGAGGAAGCGGAACTGGACACCTCGGGCGGCTGACAGGGGGTCTTGCCCACCCGCCCGATGCGGTGGGTTGAGGGGTGCTCTCGGCCCGGGGCTCCGCCCCAGACCCAGGCGGGGACTGCGTGCCCTGCACCCTCGCGGGGGCTTCGCCCCGGCGCCCCGAGGCTCCACCCCCGCCCCAGCCGTCTCTCATCGCCCCGTCCCCCGCGACGGAGTCGAGCCGAAGGCTGTCAGGAAGCGGTCTCGGAAGGCGTTCATCTTCCAGACCGGGGCCGTCCTGGTTGGCTTCAGGCCCTCCGACCAGTTCCAGTGGGTGATCTTGTCGAGGATTTTGGGGTCCTTGGCGACGATCGACACGGGTACGTCGCGGCTGGCGTTGTTGCCGCTGACGCGGGCGATCGGCTGGTGGTCGCCGAGGAAGACCAGGACCGTGTCGTCCGTGCCGTACCGCTTCAGCCATTGGGTGAGGCTGGTGAGGGAGTACTCGATGGACCTGCCGTACTCCTGGCGGGACTTCGTGGTGTCCGTGATGATGTCCGCCGGCTTCTTGCCGGCCTGCTGGATCGAGCGGAAGACCGAGCCGTCGCCCAGTTCGTCCCAGCCGACCGTCTTCGGGAGGGGCGCCCAGGGCTGGTGGCTGGAGGTCAGGATGACGAGCGACATCAGCGGCTTGTCGTGCTTCCTGCCGTGCACCCGGCGCTGGAAGGCCTCCAGGGCGTACTGGTCCGGCATGGTCGACCAGCTGAACTTCGGACCCTTGTAGCCGAGGTCGAAGGCGTCGTAGACCTTGTCGAGGCCGTACCACTCGGCTTCCGGCCAGCCCTTCTGCACGCCCGGCATGATGCCGATCGTGTCCCACGCGCCGGTCTTCTGGAACGCCTTGGTGAGGGTGAGATGGTCCCCGGCGGTGACGGTGCGGTAGCGGCGCTGGTTGTCGATCCACAGGCCGGACATGGTCGTGGAGTGGCCCAGCCAGCTGCTGCCGCCGTACGTCGCCGAGGTAAGCCAGCCGCTCTTGGCGCGGAAGCCCGCCTCGGCCAGCTCCTTCGTGCTCGTGTCGAGGGTCCTGCCGACACCGGGCGCCATCACCGGGTCCTCGACGGCGCTGCGGCCGTAGCTCTCGATGAACGTGAAGATCACGTCCTTGCCGCGCAGATCGGGCAGCAACTGCTCCGCGGGGGTCGCGCCGAAGGTGTCCGTCCTGGCCTCCTTCGCGAAAGTCGCCTCGTCCCGCAGGGAGTCCAGCGTGCGCCGCGCGTGGGTCTTCAGGGCCCCGGCGGCACGGTCGGAGGCGATCGGCATGCCGAGGAACTGGAGGTTCAGGGCGGTGCAGGTGATCCAGACCGTTCCGGCGACCAGCGCGCCCCGGGTCGCCCGCGAACGGTGCCGCACCAGCAGGTCGCCGAGGCGGACCGTCGCCCAGACCATGACCGACACGAGGAGCAGCACCAGGACCGCGGCACCGACCGCGGTGGCGGTGGCGACGGCAGGGCTCGTCAGGTCGGCGACGTACGACTGGGCGTCCGGCAGCAGGTCCCAGTCCAGCGCGGCGTTGAAGCCCCGGCCCAGGTACTCGGTGAACCCCATGTCGAGGAGGTTGAGGAGGGTCAGTGCGGCCAGGCCGGTGCCGTACAGTGCCGCCGCCGCCAGGCGTGGGCGGCGCGGCAGGGCGAGGAGCACGACCGCTCCGATGATCGCCTCAGCTGGGATGCGGGTGAACCTGTTCGGCCGCAGGGCGAAGAGGTGGTTCGGCAGCAGCAGCGCGCCGAGGACGAGGACGGCGGCCAGGGCGGTGACGGTCCAGGACAGGGCCCGGGCGGCGGTGGGGTGGCGCGAGCGCCAGGTGCGCCAGTGGGCGATGCGGGCCTTGAGGGACGAGCGTGTGGCCTGTGTCGGGTCGGTCTGTGCCGGGTCGGCTTGTGTCGAGGGGGCCTGCGCCGGGTCGTCGGCCACTGGCCTGGGGCTGTCGTCGCCGGTCGTGCCGGGCAGCTGGCGGAGGCGCGTGAAGACAGGCACCCGAAGGTCCTTCCGTACGGAACCCGGTGAGGTGGCGGACCCGGCGTGGGGGAACCCGGGTCCGCCGTCCTTCCGTACGGGCTGTCCGTGAGGTGTGTTCAGCTCGCCGGGCAAGCGCTCGGCAAACACCCGGCAAACGCCACGCCGACGGCCGGGCTGAGCACCGCCGACCACTGTGCTGAGCGCCGCCGACCGTCGCGCCACGCGTCGCCGACCGTCGCGCTGAGCACCCGGACCACCGTGCTACGCGTCGCCGACCGCCGCGCCATGCGCCGCTGACCGTCGCGGTGAGCGCCCAGACCGCCGCGCCACGGCCCGCCGACCGCCGTGCCACGCGCCGCCCACCGCCGCGCCATGCGCCGCCGACCACCACACCGCGCGCCACCGACCGCCGTGCCACGCGCCGCCGACCGCCGCGCCGCGCACCGCCAATCACCGCGCTACGCGCCGCCCACCGCCGTGAGGAGGGCCAACGGTGCCGCCGCCGAACGGGATTCGCGTACGCACGCGTGCGGGTAGGGCACCGGCTCGGGGTGGGTGTCGCGGCCGTAGCCCGCGAGGACCTCGGGGAGGCGGTGGCCGGTCGCGGTGGCCGCGTCGACCAGGCCGTGCGCGACCGTGCGGGCCTCGTCGTGCAGCCCGTAGCGCGCCAGGCCCAGCGCGATCAGGGCGTTGTCGTGCGGCCACACCGAACCGCGGTGGTAGGAGAGGGGGTGGTACGCCGGCTGCCCGGCGGCGAGCGTCCGGACGCCCCAGCCGGAGAAGAAGTCCGGCTCCAGCAGCCGCCGGCCGACCAGTTCGCCGTACTCCTTGTCCAGCAGGCCGGACCACAGCAGGTGCCCGGCGTCCGAGGCCAGTGCGTCGACCCGCTTGCCGTTGCCGTCCAGCGCGAGCGCCGGGAAGGAGCGCTCGGGCATCCAGAAGTCCCGCTGGAAGCGGTCGCGCAGGTCGCCGGCCGCCTGTTCCAGCAGGGCGGCGTACGTCTCGTCCTGCCAGACGGTGCGGGCGATCCACGCCGTGCGGCGCAGCGCGTCGTACGCGTAGCCCTGGGCGCCCGCCGCCATCACCGGACCGTGCGGGCGGCTGCCGTCGAAGGAGCAGATGGCGCCGGGGGAGTCCTTCCAGTTCTGGTTGGCGAGACCGCCCTGGTCGGCACGGTAGACGAGGTAGCCGCGCGAGGTGAGCCCGCCGTGGTCCAGCATCCAGGCGACCGCCGCCCGGGCGTTGGCCTCCAGCCGGCGGGCCGGTCCGGTGTCCCCGGTCTGTTCGACGTAGGCGCCCAGCAGCACCAGGAACAGCGGGGTGGCGTCGACCGAGCCGTAGTAGCGGCCGTACGGCACCTGCCCGAAGTGAGCCAGCTCGCCCTGTCGCACCTCGTGCACGATCTTGCCGGGCTGGGCGACGGCGTCCACCCCCGTCTCCGTCGCCTGGGTCGTGGCGAGCGCGGGCAGCGTGGCGGCTGCCAGCCGTGGGCGGTAGGGCAGGGCGAACAGTGATGTCAGCAGGGCGTCCCTGCCCAGCAGGGTGAGGAACCAGGGGGCTCCGGCGGCCGGAACACGCAGTTCCTCGCCGTCCGGGCCGGTCGCCGGGACCTGGAGCGCGGCCAGGTCCGCCAGGCCCCGCGCGCAGGCCGCGGCCAGCTCGGGCCAGCCTGTCGGGAAGGCCACGCCCTGGACGAACTCGCCCTCGCGGTCGAGCAGTCGCTCCGTGAGCGCGGCCGGGTCGCGCGGTACGCGCAGGGCCCGCTTCTCGCCGTGCGGGCGGGCGATGACCCGCAGGAGCAGCTCGGCCGTGCCGTGCGGTGCGAGTTCCAGCGTCCACACCATACGGCGGGCCCCGGTGCCGGTCTCCTCGACGGAGTCCGGGGAGGGGTCGGTGGTCACGGTCGTACGGGAGCGCCACTCACCGCGCTGATAGGTGAACTCCACGCCGTGGCCGAGGACCTGGCGGGAGCGGACCGCGCCGACCTTCATGTACGTGCGGTGGTCCGAGCGCAGTTCGAACTGGTCGGTGAAGTCGGCGTCGGCGGTGATCGCGAGGCGGACGGTGGTGGGGACCGGGCGGTTGCTGGTCACCCGCAGCGATTCGACGAACGAGCCGTCGCCGACGGCCTGTTCGCGGAAGAGCGTGCACGCGGGCGGCTCGTTGCGGCCGCCGCGCGGGACGAGCACGCAGCGCGCGGTGTCCCCGTCGGCCACCGGCGACAGCACCTCGGGCACGGCCCCGTCGACCGTGAGCTGCCACCGGCTCAGATGCCGGCCGTCGCGTACGAACAACCCGTCGGGGGCGCTGACGCCCCGCACTCCGCTGATGTCCCCGCGGTCCCCCACGGCGGCGAACGTCCCGCCGTGCACGAGCAGATGGTGCCGGTCCGTCATCCCCGGTCCCCTCCCTTGGTCGCCTTGGCGCCGTCGCTGTCCCATCCGGGCCGGTCGTTCAGCAGGTCGAGCGTGAGCGCGGCGGTCCAGCCGAAGCCGGTCGCGCCGCAGGCCTCGCCGGTGTACGGGTCGACGTACTCCGCGAAGTCGGAGGTGTCCGCGATCCGCAGCGCCGCCTTGCGCAGGGCGGCGGCCCGGCCGTGTTCGCCGTGCTGTCTCAGGCCGCGCTCCAGCAGCCAGTTCGTGTTGAACCAGGCCGGGCCGCGCCAGTAGCGGTGCGGGTCGAAGGCCTCGCCGAGCAGGTCGTAGCTCGGGACGAGACGGGTCACCCCGCCCAGCCCGAAGTGCGGTCCGCACGCCGTACGGACCACGGCGGCGGCGATGTCACCGGGCAGGCCGGGCAGGAGCAGCGGGACGAGCCCGGAGACGCCGCGCTCGGGGACGAGTTCCCCGCCGCGCACGTCCCGGCACAGGAACATCCCCGCCGCCGGGTCCCACAGCCGCTCCACCAGCGCCGCCGTCAGCCGCCGCGCGCGGGCGTGCCGGGCCGAACCGGCGGCGCCCAGCTCCTGGGCGATCCGGGCCAGGGCGTGCTCGGAGGCGATGAGCAGGGCGTTGAACGCCGGGTCCTCCACGGCGAAGTCCCTTCCCCCGCCCCCGGGTTCGCCGCCCGCCGCGGCGTCCCGGTAGCTGCGGTCCGCGCAGCCCCGGTCCCCGTAGCCCTGCTCCCCGTAGCCCCGGTCCGCGTAGCCCTGGTCCAGGTAGCCCCGGTCCCGGTAGTCCGCCGCCAGGCGTACGTACCGCCCGTAGTCCAGGTCCGTCGGCCGGTCCTCGGGGGCGCCGTGGTCGAGGTCGGCGCGGCGGAAGGAGCGGGCCGGGGCCGGAGCGACGCGGGACAGCGGCCGGTCCCAGCAGGGGCTGTTGTCCATGCCCTGTTCCCAGGGGTGCACGACGGAGACCAGCCCGCCGCCGCCCAGGTCACGCCGGTGCAGCAGATACCGGTGCCAGGCCGCGAGCCGTGGATGCACCCGGGCGAGGAAGCCGCGCGCCCGCGACAGCCCCGGATCGGCCTCGTGCACCAGCCACGCGGCCAGCGCGTGCACCGGTGGCTGCACGATGCCGGACGTCTGTACGGTGCGCGGGGCGCCCGCGGCACGGCCCGCGGTCGAGGAGCGCCAGAAGTCGGGGCTCGGGAAGTACGCGTCGAGGGGGACGGAGGGGTTGAAGACGATGTGCGGGATCCGGCCGTCGGACCACTGGGCGCCCAGCAGGGTCTCCAGTTCCGTCTGCGCCCGTAACGGCGAGACGTGCCTGAGGCCGATCGCGATGAACGCCGAGTCCCAGGACCACTGGTGCGGGTACAGCCCGCGCGAGGGAACCGTGGACGTCCCCGTCCAGTTGTCCTCCAGCACCCGCGCAGCCCTCAGGCGCAGCGACGACAGCGCCGGGGGCGCGGCGGCCGGATCGTATGCGACGGAGGAGTGCGTGGGACGTGTGGTCAGTTGGGCAGTGCGCTCCACTCGGGGCTCCCCGAAAGACGTCCGGCCGACCGGTTCGGTCATGGCTACCGTAGGGTTACGTCTATTTAACACGCAAAACCCAATATGTAATGCAGGGTTGGGAAACACAAGGGGGTGCGCATGACCGGACGGCCGGGGAGGACCGGAACATCCACCAGAGCAGGCGGTCAGGCGAGCGCCGGCGATCTGCTCGAACTCGTGCGCAGTGGCCGCGCCACGACCCGGGGCGCGCTCCAGCAGGCGACGGGACTGTCCCGGGCCACCGTCGGCCAGCGGCTCGACCGGCTCTTCCGCGCGGGCTGGCTGCGCGAGGGCGCCGGGGGGCCGGTGGACTCCCCGCTGGGCGGACGCCCCTCGATCACCCTGGAGTTCGACGACGAGCACGCGGTCGTCCTCGCCGCCGACCTCGACACCCGGCACGCCCGCGCCGCCGTGCTGTCCCTGTCCGGCGAGATCCTCGCCGAGCACTCGGGCACGCTGGTCATCGAGGACGGCCCCGACGCCGTGCTCGGCGAACTCGGCCGCTGGTTCGCCGAGTTGCTGGAGAAGGCGGGCCACCGGGGGGAGGAGGCGTGCGGCATCGGCCTGGCGGTGCCGGGCCCGGTCGACAGCGAGACCGGCCGCGTGGTCCAGCCGCCGATGATGCCGGGCTGGGACGGCTACGACATCACAGGACGCCTGGTCAGGGCCTTCACGGAGCACACGGGGGCCGCGGCCGTCCCGGTGCTCGTCGACAACGACGCCAACCTCATGGCCTACGGCGAGCAGCGCACGTCGTATCCGGACTGCTCGGCGTTCGCGCTGGTCAAGGTCTCCACCGGCATCGGCGCCGGGGTCGTGGTCGACGGCTCGGTCTACCGGGGCGTCGACGGCGGTGCCGGGGACCTCGGGCACATCCGGGTGCCCGAGGGCGCCGAGGCGCTGTGCCGGTGCGGTGCGTACGGCTGCCTGGCCGCCGTCGCGAGCGGCGGCGCCGTGGCGCGGCGGCTGGCGGAGGCGGGCGTGCCGGCGGCGTCCGGCTCGGACGTACGGGACCTGCTGGCGGCCGGGCATCCCGAGGCGGTCGGACTCGCGCGGGAGGCGGGACGCCGGGTCGGGGACGTCCTGGCGACCGTGGTGACCCTGCTGAACCCGGGGGTGCTGATGATCGCCGGGGACCTCGCCGGCACGCCGTTCCTCACCGGCGTCCGGGAGCTGCTGTACCAGCGGGCGCTGCCGCGCTCCACCGCCCACCTGGAGGTGGTGACCTCGCGCCTGGGGGAGCGGGCGGGGCTGGTGGGGGCGGGGGCCCTGGTCGTGGAGCATCTGTACGCGCCGGAGCGGGTGGAGCAGCGGCTGCGGGCCCTGGGGGTGTGACGGGCGTGTTTCCGTTCCGGGACCCGTCCGGATGGTGAAATCCGGTCGGCTGTGGCAGCGTGATTCTCGCCACCCTTGATAAGGGTTGCGCTCAGATGAGCGGATCATGAGCGACTGCACTTCTCCAAAGGGTGGCACTCAGTGCCACCCTTTGATCGTTCACCGAGCGAAATCAAGCGTGTCGTGAGCTGCTCAAACGAGCGCCAATCGACGTCTACGGGCGTTGATGTCTTCAAGAAGTGAAAACATCCGGCCGTCGCCGCTTGCCAAGCCTTGACTTTCGATCCGGTGGCGGAGGAGTGGTTACAGGCGTATGACGCGCAAGTGGACGTACCCAGACGCCTTTGATCTGGGTATGTTCCTCGCCGTCAGGGCAGCCACCGCGTCCTCGAGGAGTCGAGACCCGTGTCGGAAAACAAAGATCCCCAGGTAGCTGAGCACGGTAAGAGCGTTGAGGGCGTGAAGTTCGTTTACGACTTCACCGAGGGCAACAAGGACCTCAAGGACCTCCTCGGCGGCAAGGGCGCGAACCTCGCCGAGATGACGAACCTCGGCCTTCCCGTCCCGCCCGGCTTCACCATCACCACCGAGGCCTGCAAGGTCTACCTGGAGAGCGGCGAGGAACCGGCGGCACTGCGTGACGAGGTGAGTGCGCACCTCGAGGCGCTCGAGGCCCGCATGGGCAAGAAGCTCGGCCAGACCGACGACCCTCTGCTGGTCTCCGTCCGCTCCGGCGCCAAGTTCTCCATGCCGGGCATGATGGACACCGTCCTCAACATCGGCCTCTCCGACAAGTCGGTGCAGGGCCTGGCGAAGCAGGCCGGCGACGAGCGGTTCGCCTGGGACTCCTACCGCCGCCTCATCCAGATGTTCGGCAAGACCGTCCTCGGCGTCGACGGCGAGCTCTTCGAGGACGCGCTGGACAAGGCCAAGGAGACCAAGAAGGTCACGGTCGACACCGAGCTGGCGGCCGCCGACCTGAAAAAGCTGGTCGCCACCTTCAAGAAGATCGTCAAGAAGGAGACCGGCCGGGACTTCCCGCAGGACCCGCGCGAGCAGATGGACCTCGCCATCCGCGCGGTCTTCGACTCCTGGAACGGCGACCGCGCCAAGCTCTACCGCCGCCAGGAGCGCATCCCGCACGACCTGGGCACGGCCGTCAACGTCTGCTCCATGGTCTTCGGCAACCTGGGCCCGGACTCCGGCACCGGCGTCGCCTTCACCCGCGACCCCGCCTCCGGCCACCAGGGCGTCTACGGCGACTACCTGCAGAACGCGCAGGGCGAGGACGTGGTCGCGGGCATCCGCAACACCGTCCCGCTCGCCGACCTGGAGCGCATCGACAAGAAGTCGTACGACCAGCTGATGCAGATCATGGAGACGCTGGAGAACCACTACAAGGATCTCTGCGACATCGAGTTCACCATCGAGCGCGGCCGGCTGTGGATGCTCCAGACCCGGGTCGGCAAGCGCACCGCCGGTGCCGCCTTCCGGATCGCCACACAGCTGGTCGACCAGGGCCTCATCGACGAGGCGGAGGCGCTGCAGCGCGTCACCGGCGCGCAGCTCGCGCAGCTGATGTTCCCGCGCTTCGACGAGAGCGCGAAGGTCGAGCAGGTGGCCCGGGGCATCGCGGCCTCCCCGGGTGCCGCGGTCGGCAAGGCGGTCTTCGACTCCTACACCGCCGTGAAGTGGTCGCGCTCCGGTGAGAAGGTCATCCTCATCCGCCGCGAGACCAACCCCGACGACCTGGACGGCATGATCGCGGCCGAGGGCATCCTCACCAGCCGGGGCGGCAAGACCTCCCACGCCGCCGTCGTCGCGCGCGGCATGGGCAAGACCTGTGTCTGCGGTGCCGAGGAGCTGGAGGTCGACACCAAGCGCCGCCGGATGACGGTGCCGGGCGGTCACGTCGTCGAGGAGGGCGACGTCATCTCCATCGACGGCTCCACGGGCAAGGTCTACCTGGGCGAGGTGCCGGTCGTGCCCTCCCCGGTCGTCGAGTACTTCGAGGGCCGCATGCACGCGGGCGCCGAGGACGCCGGCGAACTGGTCGAGGCGGTGCACCGCATCATGGCCTTCGCGGACCGCAAGCGCCGGCTGCGCGTACGGGCCAACGCCGACAACGCCGAGGACGCGCTGCGCGCCCGCCGCTTCGGTGCCCAGGGCATCGGCCTGTGCCGCACCGAGCACATGTTCCTCGGCGACCGGCGTGAGCTGGTGGAGCGGCTGATCCTGGCCGACACGGAGGCCGAGCGCGAGGAGTCCCTGAAGGAGCTGCTCCCGCTGCAGAAGCAGGACTTCGTGGAGCTGTTCGAGGCGATGGACGGCCTCCCCGTCACCATCCGCCTGCTCGACCCGCCGCTGCACGAGTTCCTGCCCGACATCACCGAACTGTCGGTCCGCGTCGCGCTCGCCGAGTCCCGGCAGGAGCCGCACGAGAACGAACTGCGCCTGCTCCAGGCCGTGCACCGCCTGCACGAGCAGAACCCGATGCTGGGCCTGCGCGGTGTGCGCCTCGGCCTGGTCATCCCCGGCCTGTTCACCATGCAGGTCCGGGCAATTGCGGAGGCCGCGGCCGAACGCAAGGGCGCCAAGGGCGACCCGCGCGCCGAGATCATGATCCCGCTCGTCGGCACGGTCCAGGAGCTGGAGATCGTCCGCGAGGAGGCCGACAAGGTCATCGCGGAGGTCCAGGAGGCGACCGGCACCGATCTGAAGCTGGCCATCGGCACGATGATCGAGCTGCCCAGGGCCGCCCTGACCGCCGGTCAGATCGCCGAGGCCGCGGAGTTCTTCTCCTTCGGCACCAACGACCTGACCCAGACGGTGTGGGGCTTCAGCCGCGACGACGTGGAGGCGAGCTTCTTCACGGCGTACCTGGAGAAGGGCATCTTCGGTGTCAGCCCGTTCGAGACGATCGACAAGGACGGCGTCGGCTCCCTGGTGAAGCTGGCCGCGCAGGCCGGCCGTCAGACCCGTCCCGACCTGAAGCTCGGCGTGTGCGGCGAGCACGGCGGCGACCCGGAGTCGGTGCACTTCTTCCACGAGGTCGGCCTCGACTACGTCTCCTGCTCCCCGTTCCGCATCCCGGTGGCCCGTCTGGAGGCCGGCCGGGCGGCGGTCCAGGCGGAGGGCAGCGACCACCGCTGACCGGACCGAGCCCCGGGACCGTCGTCGGTCACGTCCGACCCTCACCGACGCGACGACGGTCGCGGAGCACCAGGAAGGGCGGCACCCGTGCGGGGGTGCCGCCCTTCTTCTCCTCGGCGCCCTGCCGCGCCGCACCGCTCATCCCCCCTCCCCCTCCCCTTACCCCTCGGGTAATCGACCGCTCTCCCCTCCCGCGGCAGGATCGAGCACATCGGCGGGAACGCCCGCCGGGTCCGGCCGCAGCCGCGAGGAGAGCGCCATGTCCGTCACGCCCACCGCCCCCGCCCCCGCCGCGTGTTCCGTCTCCGAGACCACCCGCGCCGTCGTGCGGGAGTTCCTCGCCGCCCGGGTGGCCGGGGACACCGAGCGGCTCGTCACCCTCTTCGCCGACCGGGTCGACTGGCTGCTCGCCGAGAACCCCGTCGTCCCGTGGATCCGCCCGCGCTCCACCGCCGCCGAATGCGCCGCGCAGTTCACGGACCTGATGCGGCACACCGTGCCCGAGGACGCGCGCGCCCGCGTCGACGCCTTCCTGGTCGACGGCGCCGACGCCGTCCTGACGGGGCAGGTGTCGGGGACCGTACGCGCGACGGGGAAGTCCTTCGAGAGCCCGTTCGCGCTGCGCCTCACCGTCGAGAACGGCCGGATCACCCGGCACCACCTCTACGAGGACAGCCTGGCCGTCGCCGCGGCCTGCACCCCGTGAGCCGCGCCCGCCAAGGGCCGGGCGCCGAGGTCAGAGCGGCTGCCCTTCCCGCAGGCAGACGACGGTCCCGGAGCGGGCGGCGGTGTGCAGCGCGAGGAGGGTCGGCGGACGGGACGTCAGGGGGGCCGTCTCCAGCTCGGACAGGCGGAACAGGCCGTGCGCGTCGTGCTCGGCGCTGCGCCTGATGGCCTGTCCGGCCGGCAGCACGCCGCCGTGGAAGTAGAAGTCGATGACCGGGCCCGTCCCGTTCACGTCGGCCCGGTGGTCGTAGCCGAGGAGCCGGGGGTCGTCGTCGAGGACGATGCCGGTCTCCTCGTGCAGTTCCCGGCGTGCGGCGCCGACCGGGTCCTCCCCGTGGTCGAGCATGCCGCCCGGCAGCCCCCAGGTCCCGGCGCCGGGCTGTCCCGCCGCGTACCGCAGCAGCAGGATCCGGTCCTCGGCGTCGAGGAGCAGCACACAGGACGCGACGATGGCCTGCGGGAGCGTCTTGATCCACTCCTCGCGGGGCAGTACGGCGAGTTGGGGGAGGGTGGTGTCCACGCTGTTGTCCTTCCGTCGGCCGGGCAGCCGGGTGCCGGCTGCCCAACCGGAGGAACGGCCGGACGTACGGATGGTCACCCGCGTGATCACGTCAGGTGTCGCAGGCCACCCCGTCGTTGTCGCGGTCCAGGTGGGAGGCGTAGCCGGGCTCGCCGCGGTGGATGGGGGCGGCGCCGGCGGCGCGGACCTCGCTGCAGTTGGCGTAGTAGACGTCCTGGCCGGCCGAGCCGTCACCGCCGGAGCCATCGCCGCCGGAGTCGTCGCCGCCGGCCGTCGCCGGGCGCGCGGTGACCGTTCGCGTGGCCTTGACGGTCTTCGTCGCGGTCACCGTCGGGGCCGGTTCCGGCTCCGACGTCCGCGTCACGGTCGCCGTCGCCGTCACCGTGACCGTCGGTCGGGGATCGGCCGCCGTGGGCTTCGCCCGCGTCGTCGTGGTCTCGCCGCCCGCGCCGATGCCGACACCGATGAAGAGGGCCAGCCCGAGGGCGGGCAGCAGGTACCGCTTGCGGGCCCATCGGGGCGCCGGGCGGGTCGGCTGTGGCACGGGTGGTGCGGTGTACGGGTTGGTCATGTCGCCCCCCAGGCAGACGGTGCGTGAGGGGACGACGCTACGGCCGAGCGGCCCGGGGTGAGAGACGGGTGACCATTCTGTGATGGTCACGTGAATGCGGTCGTGGCTGTGCGCGGAGCGGGCCCCGCACCTCGTGCGACCGAGCTGCCGGGGGTGCCCCGCCGGCTCGAGAAGCACAGACGGGTGCCGTCGGCGGGAGAGCGCAGGCGGCCCGTTCGGGCACCCGGCCCCGGGCTGGTGCCCGGTTCGGGTACGCCCCGGCCGGGGACGGCGCCTCCGTTGGGGACGCCCCCGCCCGGACTGCGGCCCCGTCGGGGGCGCCTGGGCAGCGGACGGCGGTCCGTTCGGGTGGGGGGACGCCCCCGCCCAGGCTGCGCCCCCGTCGGGGATGCGGGGTCACGCCCCACGGACGGGGCCGAGTGGTTCCATCTGGACGCCCGGCCCCTGCCGGACGATTACGCCCGGCGCTCGCCGCTCGTAGGCTGGACCCGGCCGCAGACGAAGGGGGGCCGTCCATGTCCGGCTGGACCGCGCACGACATCCCCGACCAGAGGGGGCGCATCGCCGTCGTCACCGGCGCCAACGGCGGGCTCGGCCACGCCGTGGCGCGGGAGCTGGCCCGCAAGGGGGCCCGGGTCGTGCTCGCGTGCCGGAGCGAGGCGCGGGGCACGGCCGCCGTGGACCGGCTCCGCGCCGACATGCCGGAGGCCGACGTCGAGTTGCGGCTGCTGGACCTCGGGGACCTGGCCTCCGTGCGCTCCTTCGCCGCCGCCTTCCCGTACGAGCGGCTCGATGTGCTCGTCAACAACGCCGGGGTGATGGCGCTGCCGTACGGGACGACGGCGGACGGGTTCGAGACGCAGTTCGGCGTCAACCACCTGGGGCACTTCGCCCTCACCGGGCTGCTGCTGCCCGCGCTGCTCGCCGCGCCCGGGGCCCGGGTCGTGACCGTCTCCAGCCTGATGCACGCGATGGCCGACATCGACCTGCGCGACCTCAACAGCGAGCGCCGCTACCGGCGTTGGGTCGCCTACGGCCGCTCCAAGACCGCGAACCTGCTGTTCACGCACGAGCTGGCGCGCAGGGCGGCCGCGCACGGCGCGGATCTGGTGGCGGCCGCGGCCCACCCCGGGTACGCGGCCACCGACCTCCAGACCGCCGGAGCGCGGGCGGCGGGCCAACGGGCCGTCGAGCGGGTCATGCGGATCGGAAACCGGCTCCTCGCCCAGTCCGCCCGGGCCGGCGCGTTGCCCGTGCTGTACGCCGCGACCGCGCCCGACGTCCGTCCCGACGCCTTCCTCGGCCCGTCCTTCGCGATGTGGCGCGGGGCACCCGGCCCGTCCTGGCGGGCGCCCCGGACCCGTGACGACCGGGCGGCCCGGCTGCTGTGGGCCGCCTCCGAACGGCTGACGGGCGTGACGTACGACGCCCTCAAGGGGTGAGTCAGAGCGGCACCGCAACCGCGTTGAACGTGGTCTTTGGCGTCTGCGGGCTGGTGAAGCGGGCGTTGACGAGGTAGAGACGGTCGCCGAAGCGGGCGGCCGTGGCGGGGACGTCGAACCGCGGGTCGGTGATCGTGCGCCGCAGGGTGGCCGTGGTGACCTCCGCGTCGAGGTCGAACACGGTCACCTTGTTGAGGCGGTTCTGCACGACGTACAGCGTGCGGCCGACGCGGACCAGGCCGTCGCCGTTGACGACGTCGGCCGCGCCCACCAGCGAGATCCTGGTGGCGTGACCGGTCCTGAGGCGCACGTGGTACAGCTCGCCCGGTGTGCTCTTGACGACGATCAGGCCGCGGCCGTCGGGCGTGCCGACGAGGCCGTTGGCGTTGATGACGTCCGGCAGTTGTGTCCAGTCGCCGGTCAGCGGCAACGTCCGTACCTGTCCGCCGCGGCCGCGCGGTACGCCGTACAGCACCGCGTCCCACGAGTCGGTGAACCAGGCGCGGTCGCCGAGCAGGACGACGTCGTTGACGAAGTGGCCGGTCGGGGCGGTGAGTCGGTGGGTGGTGAGGAGCCTGCCGGTGCGGGAGTCGATGACGCGGGTGGTGCCGCCTCCGCCCCCGGCGACGTACAGCAGGCCGTCGCGGTCCAGCTTCAGTCCGATGGACGTCAGGCCCGGGGCTCCCGCGTGGAGGATCCGGCCCTCCCCGGTGCGCAGGTCGGTGCGGTAGACGGCGCCGTCGGCGCGGGAGCCGAGGTAGGCGTACGGCTCGGCGCCGATGGTGATGCCCTCGGGGAGCCAGCCGTCCGGGAGCGGGAACCCGGTCGGCCAGGCGGGCCGTGAGCCGGCCTGTGCCGGGCCGGCTCCGGCTGCCACGGTGAGCGCGGCGACGGCGGCTGTGCCGAGGACGGCGCGTCGGGACGGCTGGGGATGGTTCCGAGTCATGGTTCGGCCTCCGTGGCGGGTGGGGTACCCCTCGATGAAACGCGAACCACTCGGAGCGCAGGGCCGGACACGGCGAACTCGACAGGAACTCGACAGCGATGGCCGACGGGAGCCGCCGCCGGGAAGCCCGACGGGCCGCCCGGCACGGGACCAGACGGTGGAGCCGCCGTCCCCCGCACCCCGGCCGAGCGGCACCTCGTCGCGCATGCGCGCGGTCGGGAAACCGACCTACGAGGCCCGTACCTCGTACGTGGCCACCCGCACCGCCTCGTCGTCCAGGCACTGCCCCGACTCCAGGTCGAAGCGCTGCTTGAGCAGCGGCGAGGCCACGAACGGGCGGCCCTGGTGGGTGCCGGTCAGGCCGCGGGAGAGGACCGCCGCGCCGGTGAACGGGTCGCGGTTGTCGATGGCGTACAGGCGGCCGTTCCGGTCGCGGAAGAGTGCCACCTGGCGGCCGTCGGGCAGCAGGGCCGCCACGCCGCGGCCCGGGAGCAGCGCGCTCAGGTCGCAGACCGCGAACCAGCCGTCGGCCAGCTGCAGTTCGACCTTCAGGCCGGTGGTCTCGAGAGCCAGGGTCATCGCTGGGCGCTTCCTTCCAGGACGTCTTCGGCAGGTCGCATGCCGATGGACAGCAGCGGCAGGTCGGGCTTGATCTGGTCGCGCTCGGGCACGAAGGAGACGACCGGGTCCGGGGTGTCGGGCGCGTTCACGAAGGACACGAACCGGGCGAGCTTCTCCGGGTCGTTGATGGTCTCGGCCCACTCGTCGCGGTAGTGCGCGACATGGGCCGCCATCAGCTGCTCCAGCTCCTCGCAGATGCCGAGCGAGTCGTCCACCACCACGTCCCGTACGTGCTCCAGGCCGCCCGGGATCCGCTCCAGCCAGGTGGAGGTGCGCTCCAGACGGTCGGCGGTGCGGATGTAGAACATCAGGAACCGGTCGATCAGCCGGATCAGTTCGGCGTCCGAAAGGTCCTGCGCGAGCAGGTCCGCGTGGCGCGGGGTCGCGCCGCCGTTGCCGCCGACGTACAGGTTCCAGCCGTTGGCGGTGGCGATCACGCCGAAGTCCTTCGACTGGGCCTCCGCGCACTCGCGCTGGCAGCCGGAGACGGCCGACTTCAGCTTGTGCGGCGAGCGCAGGCCCCGGTAGCGCAGCTCCAGGTCGATCGCCATGCGGACGGAGTCCTGGACGCCGTAGCGGCACCAGGTCTGCCCGACGCAGGACTTCACCGTGCGCAGCGCCTTGCCGTAGGCGTGGCCGGACTCGAAGCCGGCGTCCACCAGCCGGGCCCAGATCAGCGGCAGCTGCTCGACGCGGGCGCCGAACATGTCGATCCGCTGACCACCGGTGATCTTGGTGTAGAGGCCGAAGTCGCGGGCGATCTCGCCGATCACGATCAGCTTCTCCGGCGCGATCTCACCGCCGGGGATGCGGGGCACGACCGAGTACGAGCCGTTCTTCTGCAGGTTGGCCAGGAAGTGGTCGTTGGTGTCCTGCAGGGCGGCCTGCTCGCCGTCCAGGACGTAGCCGCTCGCGCCGATCGTCGGGGCGAGGGAGGCGATGATCGAGCCGACCGTCGGCTTGCAGATCTCGCAGCCGTCGCCGCCCCGGGCCTCCTCGCGGCCGTAGCGGTCCAGCAGGTCCTGGTAGGTGTTGATGCGCAGGGCGAGGACGATCTCGTACAGCTCCTCACGGGTCTGCGAGAAGCAGGCGCACAGGCCCTTGTCGACCTCGATGCCGCCGGCCTCCAGCTCGGCGTTGACGAGCTGGCCGAGGACCTTGACGCAACTGCCGCAGCCCGTACCGGCCTTGGTGCACTTCTTGACCTCGGGCACGGTGGTGCACTGGTGGTCGGTGACCGCGCCGCGGATCGTGCCCTTGGAGACGTTGTGGCAGGAGCAGATGATCGCCTCGTCCGGCAGCGCGGCCGGGCCGAGCTGGGCGGACTCCCCGGCGCCTGCGGGCAGCACGAGGGACTCGGGCTTCACCGGCGGGACCGAGCCGGTGAAGGCCTTCAGCGTGCCGTACGCGTCCGCGTCGCCGACCAGGATGCCGCCGAGCAGCGTGCCGTCGCGGCCGATGACCAGCTTCTTGTACAGGCCCGCGCGGGAGTCGGAGTAGACGACGTCCAGGCAGTCCTCGGTGGTGCCGTGCGCGTCGCCGAAGGACGCCACGTCCACGCCGAGCAGTTTCAGCTTGGTGGACAGGTCGGCACCCGTGAAGGACGCCTCGTCGGCGGCGATCGTCGCGGCGGCCGTCTCGGCCTGCTCGTAACCGGGCGCGACCAGGCCGTACACCCGGCCGTCGGCGGCCAGCGCGCACTCACCGATCGCGAAGACGTGCGGGTCGTCCACCGTGCGGCACTGCTCGTCGACGCTGATGCCGCCGCGCTCGCCGACCGTCAGGCCGCAGTCGCGGGCCAGCTGGTCGCGGGGGCGGACACCGGCGGAGAAGATCACCATGTCGGTGGCCAGTTCGGAACCGTCGGACAGCTTCATGCCGGTGACGGCGCCTTCGGCGTCCGTCACGATCTCCTGCGTCCCCACACCGGTGTGGACGCTCAGACCCATGTCCTCGATGGTGCGCAGCAGCGCGGCGCCGCCGCCCTCGTCGACCTGCACCGGCATCAGGCGCGGCGCGAACTCCACGATGTGCGTCTCGACGCCCAGGCCCTTGAGCGCGCCCGCGGCCTCCAGACCGAGCAGACCGCCGCCGACGACGGCTCCCGTCGACGCCCTGGTCTTCGCGTACGCCTCGATGGCGAGGAGGTCCTCGATCGTGCGGTACACGAAACAGCCGGTGGCGTCCTTGTTCGGCACCGGCGGCACGAACGGGTAGGAGCCGGTGGCCAGCACGAGGACGTCGTAGTCGACGACCAGACCGGAACGGGCGGTCACCTTCCTCGCCGCACGGTCGATGGTCTCCGCCGGGTCGCCGACGTACAGCTCGATGCCGTGGTCCTTGATGAACTCCATGTCCGTCATGGACAGGTCCTCGGGCGACTTGCCCGAGAAGTACGAGGTGAGCTGGACGCGGTCGTACGCGGGACGCGGCTCCTCGCACAGCACGACCACGCGGTGCGTGGCGGTCAGGCCGCGCTCGGCCAGCGCTTCGAGGAAGCGCTGGCCGACCATGCCGTGGCCGACGAGCACGATCGTGGGGTTCGTCCCCGGGGTGGCCGTCATCAGGAGCCTCCATCGTTGGTGAGCAGGTGGAGCAGGGGGCCGTTGTCGGGGAGCGGCTCTGCTCCCTCCCAGGCGCGCGCGAGCGCGCCGACGGTGCCGAGTTCGCCGACGAGAACCCCGCCGACCAGGCGGTCGTCGCGGACGACGACCTTGCGGTAGGTGCCGCGGGTGGCGTCGGTGAGCTGGACGACGTCGTCGCCCGGGCGTGCCTCCGTCTCGCCGAACGCGGCGAGGTCGAAGGGGCTGTCGTCCCCCGTGAGCGTCAGCCGGGTCAGGGACCGGGTGCCGGTGTAGCGGGCCGCCGGGCTCGCGGCGTCCCCCGCCAGCAACTCGGCCAGCGCGTCCGCCTGTTCGAGGGCCGGGGTGGCGAGCCCGTACACCGTGCCGGCGTGCTGGGCGCAGTCGCCGACGGCGTGGATGTGCGGGTCGGAGGTGCGCAGCTCGTCGTCGACGACGATGCCCTTGCGGACCTCCAGGCCCGCGCTCTGCGCGAGGCCGACGCGCGGGTGGACCCCGCACGCCAGGACCACGAGCTCGGCGTCGAGGGCGTACCCGTCGGCCATCTCCACCGAGCGGACCGCGCCACCGACGCAGCGCACGTCGCGCACCCGGCACTCGGTGTGGACCTCGACGCCCAGGTCGGCCAGGTGCCGCTTGACCAGTTTCGAGGCGGCCGGGTCGAGCTGGCGCTCCATGAGCCGCTCGGCCTGCTGGGCGAGGACGACCTGCGCGCCGCGCAGCGCCAGCGCCCGGGCCGCGGAGACCCCGAGGAGCCCGCCGCCGATGACGACGGCCTTCACGCCCGGCCGGACCGCCTTGGACAGGCCCAGGCAGTCGTCCATGGTGCGGAAGGCGTGCACCCCTTCGGGCAGCGCGTGCTGCTCGCCGCTCCCGGTGAACAGCCCGCGCAGCGGCGGCAGCACCGGGTTGGAGCCGGTCGCCAGGACGAGCCTGTCGTACGCGATCACCGAACCGTCCTCGCACCGCACGGTGCGCGCGCCCCGGTCGATGCCCGTGACCCGCCCGCGGGTCAGCTCCGCGGGTGCCGGCAGGGCGATCACCTCGGGGCTGTAACGTCCGGCCAGCACCTCGGCGAGCAGCACCCGGTTGTACGGGCGGTGCTCCTCCTCGCCGATCAGCGTCACGGGCGTGCCGAGCTCACCGAGCCGCCGGGCGAGACGTACGCCCGCGAGGCCGGTGCCGATCACCACCACACGCTCATTCGAGGTCATGCCCTTGAGCGTGCGGTGCCGGTGTTTCCCGGCAGCATCACGTCTGTTTCCCGCGCGGAACGCTGCCCTCAGCGGGAGCGGGGGATGGGTGTGAGGGTTCGGAGGGCGCGGCGCGGCGTGGTGTGAGGCGCGGTGGGAGAGGGCCGTCCCGGTCCGAGTTCCGTGCGGGCGGCATCGTCTACGACCGGAGGAACCTCAGACGACGCTCAATTCGATGGACTGCGCAACCATCCCGTCCTTAGGGTCGCGATCGTGCCCGACATCTCCCTGACCATGGTCGCCCTGCTGTGCCTCGCGGCCCTCGCCGCCGGCTGGATCGACGCCGTGGTCGGCGGCGGCGGGCTGCTGCTGCTCCCCGTGCTCCTGCTCGGCCTGCCCGCCGGTACCCCCGCCGCGCACGCGCTCGGCACGAACAAGGCCGTCGCCATCGTCGGCACGACCGGCGCCGCCGTGACGTACGCCCGCAAGGCACCGGTGGACGTCGGGACGGCGGTACGGAGCGGGCTGGCCGCCCTGGCCGGATCGTCCGCCGGGGCCTTCTTCGCGGCCGGCATGAGCACGGACGTGCTCAAGCCGGTGATCATGGTGGTGCTGCTGGGCGTGGCCGCCTTCGTGATCCTGCGCCCCGCCTTCGGCACGGCCCCCGCCACCGGCCCCGCCACCCGCCGCCAGATCCTCGCGGCGATCGGCCTGGCCGGTCTGGGCATCGGCTTCTACGACGGGTTCATCGGCCCCGGCACCGGCACCTTCCTGGTCCTGGCGCTCACCGCCCTCCTCCACCTGGACCTGGTGACCGCCTCCGCCACCGCGAAAATCGTCAACTGCTGCACCAACGCGGGAGCCCTCGCGATGTTCGCCTGGCAGGGCGCCGTGCTGTGGCAACTGGCCGCGCTCATGGCCGCCTTCAACCTGGCGGGGGGCATGCTGGGCGCCCGCACGGCCCTGAAGAAGGGCAGCCGCTTCGTACGGATCGTGCTGCTGACGGTCGTCTTCGCCCTGGTGGCGAACCTGGCGTACGAGCAGTGGCTGGCCTGACCTCCTGAACGTCCCGGCTGACGGGGGGTGAGCGGGCGGTGCGGCCGCAAGGTGTGGGAGCGCGACATCAGCGGCGTCACCCTCTTCTACGGCCAGGGCGGCGACGGGCTCCTGACCGCCGACGCGGGCGTGGCCGTGGCCCTGGGCGAGTCGGTAATCCGCGGGTACGGCCTCGCCGACGGCGCGGTGCGCTGGACCGTGAAGGTCACCGATCCCGAGGACGCGCGCGGCGACGACGCCGAGTGCGCGCCCGAGGTGGCCTCCGCGACCGGCGGTACGACCCGGGTCGTCGTCACCTGCGGCGGCTACACCGAGTTCCGCTCGGCGTGGCTCGTCACCCTGGACAACGCCACGGGCAAGGAGCTGAACCGCCGTGCGCTGCCGGTGGAGAGCGCCCTGAGCGAGGCCCTGGTGATCTCCGCCGACCCGTTCACCCTCCTGGTGCGGGAGCGTGACGAGCGCGGTGTCGCCGCCGCGCTGTCCTACGGCGGCCCGAACGAGGCGGACGCGGAGCCGGTGACGATCCCCCTCACCGCCGACGAGGAGGACCTGGCCGTCGTCACCGAGACCACGGACGTCCTCTCCGCGCGCCCGGCCCTGCGGGCGGTGGTCAGCGGCAGCACTCTCGTCGTCGCCGCCGCCGAGCCGGGCGCCGACCGGGTCGAGCGGGTCTCGGGTTACTCGCTCGCCGACGGACGGCGCCGCTGGCACGCCGACCTGGGGACGACGGTCGTCGCCCTGGCACCGGCCGGCCGCGACCGGGTGGCCGTCCTGGGAGACAACCAGCGCCTGTGGACCTTCGCCGCCGGTGACGGCGCCCGGATCGGCGAGGAGGACGGGACCACGCTGCGCGAGGTCAGGTGGAAGGTCTACAGCGCGGCGCAGCTCCTCAAGGTGGGTGACCGCTGGATCGTCGTCAACGCCAACGGCGACGCGTACCCGCCCGCGCTCGCGGTCAGCCCGAGGTAGCTTCCGCGGAGCCCGCGGGAGCGGTCCGCGCCAGCAGGTCGATCACCCCCGTGCCGTCCTCGTCGCCGTGCCCGGCGGCGAGGTCGCGCGCCATCAGGTCCAGGTACGGCCGCAGCAGCTCGGTGCTCACGCCCTGTTCCTCGGCCGTCCGCAGCAGTGTGGGGATGCCCGCGACCTGCATCTCCAGGTTGGAGACCACGCCGCTGGTGTAGTCGCCGCTCTCCAGGTGCTCGGCGGTCCGGTGGACGGCGGGGGCCATCGCGGTGAGCCAGGACACCAGCAGCGGCGCGAAGTCCTTCGGGGCGATCTCCTCCCGGCGGATCAGCGCGAAGGCGTGCGCCACGCCCGCGAACATGCCGTTCATCGCGCTCAGCAGCGCCACGTCGTGCAGCGCCGCGAAGCCCGGGTCCGCACCGACGTAACGGGCGCCGGTCGGGGCGGTGAGGGTGTCCCGGTGCTCCTCGAACAGGGCACCGGAGCCGCTGCAGAAGACGTATCCGCCGGAGTCCGGAACACCGATCATCGGCGGGACGGCCATGATGCCGCCGTCCAGGTAGCGGGCGCCGCGCGCCTCGGCCCGGGCTGCGCGGGCACGGCTCTGTGCGGGCGTGCTCGTGGTGAGGTTCACCAGGTCCCGCCCGGTCAGGTCGGCCCCGTCCAGGGACTCGCCGACGGAGGCGTCGTCGAGCAGGCAGGCGATCACGAGCCGGTTCGCGGCCACCGCCTCGGCGGCGGTGCGGACGCGAGTCGCGCCCTCGGCGGCGAGGGCCTCGGCGCGGGCGGGGGTGCGGTTCCAGACGGTCACCGGGTGCCCGGCGGCGAGCCAGGCGCGGGCGAGCGCGGTGCCCATGGCACCGGCGCCGAGCAGGGTGAGCGGGGTACGGGGAGCAAGGGGCTTGTCGGTCATGGCGTTTAGGCTCGTCCCAGGGAACGGCCTGCTCAAGTACGCACTTCGGAGTGGGTGGTTACCTCCGGGGAAGGGTGCAGGCAGCGGACAGGGGGAGGGGCCGGACATGGTGACCGGACGGCGGCCGGGCGCGTACGTGTGCGGGATCGACGCGGCGATGGACGTGATCGGCGGCAAGTGGAAGGTGCTGATCCTGTGGGCGCTGCACGAGCGGCCGTGCCGCTTCGGCGAGCTGCGCCGGGAGTTGCCCGGGGTCACCGAGAAGGTGCTCGCCGCTCAGCTGCGCGAACTGGAGGCCGACGGCATCGTGCACCGGGAGGCGTACGACGAGGTGCCGCCCCGCGTCGAGTACTCCCTGACGCCCCGGGGCGTCACCCTCAACGAGGCGCTGGCGCCGCTCGGCGCGTGGGGCCGGGAGAACGTCCTGGGCAGCGCGTACCGAGCGGCGGAGCAGGGCTCAGCGGCTGCCGGTCAGGTGCGCGAAGACGACGATGTTCCCCTGGTAGCCCGTGGCACGTGAGTAGCCGCCGCCGCAGGTGATGACCCGCAGCTCGGGCCTCCGGGCCGCCCCGTACACCTTCGCGTCGGGGAAATCCTCGGCGTCGTAGACCTCGACGGCGTCCACGGTGAACACGGCGACGCCGCCGTCGCGCCGGTCCACCTCGACGGTGCTGCCCTTCTTCAGGGCGCCCAGGCGGTAGAAGACGGCCGGGCCGTCGGCGTTGTCGACATGACCGGCGACGATGGCGGTGCCCGTCTCGCCCGGGGTGGTGCCGGCCGCGTACCAGCCGGCGAGGTCGGGCCGGTCGGCGGGCGGCACGTCCAGGCTGCCGGTGGGGGTCAGGCCGAGGCCGACCAGCGGGGCGTCCACCCTGATCGCGGGGATCCGGATGCGGTCGGGCGGGGAGGGCGGCAGCGGTGGCGCGGCGGGCCGCCGGCCGTCCTGCCAGGTACGCGCCTGCGCGGCGGACGGCTGCGGCGGGGCGTGCGTGCGCGTGCCGCCCAGCACCAGCCACGTACCGGCGCACAGGGCGAGCACGGTGACGGCCGCTATCGCGGCGTCGGCCGCGGTGCCGGACCTGCTGAACCCGCGCATGACGGACCCTCTCCTGACCCTGGAACCCTGGAACCCCGGAACCGGGGCGCCCCCTGCACTGCCGGCCCTGTCGACCCGTCGTGGAGCTGCCCCCGTACCCCCCTCCGGGCCGCGAGGGGCGTCGGACCCGGAGGGGGAGGGGACATGCGGTACCGGCGGACGGACAGCGGAGGGTGTCCGTCAGATCCCGTCGCCTCTCGCCCGGCGATGCAGGAGCCAGGTACCGCCCGCGGCGGCGACGGCGAGAGCCGCCACGCCGGCCGCGGTCTGCACGGGATCGGGGCCCAGTGCGCCGCCGACCCCCGTCTTCACGCTTCCTCTCGGGTGCACCTGGGCGCGCGGGGACGTCAGCGTGACCACCAGGTCGCCGGTCACCCGCCGGCCGTCCCCGGCGCACCGCGCGGCGATCTCGTACGTCCCCGGCTGCGCGCCCGGCGGCACCCTGAACTGTCCGATCGCCTCCCGCTCATGGGCGCTGGGCGCCAGCGTGAAGGCGCCGGCCCCCACCGCGCTGGCGTCACCCGCCGCCGTACCGCCGTCGCCGCACGCCGCCGTGTCCACCGTGACCTGGTCGCCCGGGACCGCGGAGGACGGGTGGACCTCCAGGCCGCCGGTGCCGGACGCGTACGCGGGCCCGGCGAGGAGGCCGGCGGCGGCGACGGCGAGCGCGGTACCGCTCAGCTGTCGGACGGTACGTCGCATCGGTGCTCCTTCGAGCTGATCGGTGGTGCCCCTGCACTCAGAGGTGCACTTCCGAGGTAAGGGGCAGCGGGGCGAGCGCGCTTGCTGAGGTGGTGTCAGAAACGTGGTGAACGGGTGTCGGGCAGGCGCGGCGACGGAGCCTTCAGTGGGCGTCTTCGCAGGTCAGTGAGCCCTGCGCGGGATGGAAGGGAAAAGGGCCGGGCGCGCGTGTGAACGGGTGACCGGCGCGGGAACCGCTGCGCTTGACCTCAAGCAAGCTTGAGGTATGACGCTGTGCGGCATGAAGACAGCAACCGATGCCCTGCGTGTGACCGTTGTCGTCGGCAGCAACCGCCGAGGCCGCTTCGGCCCGGTCGTCGCCGACTGGCTCCTCGACCGCGTCCAGGGCCGCGACGACCTGCTGCCCGAGGTCGTGGACGTGGCCGCCACCGACCTGCCCACGTCCTTCGACCGCACCCCGGAGGCCACCGCCGCGCTGGCCGAGGTCACCCCGAAACTGGCCCGCGCCGACGCGTTCGTCGTCCTCACCCCCGAGTACAACCACTCTTTCCCGGCGGGCCTGAAGAACCTCATTGACTGGCACTTCACCGAATGGCGTGCCAAGCCGGTCGCCCTCGTCTCCTACGGCGGCGTCTCGGGCGGCCTGCGCGCCGCCGAGCACCTCCGCCAGGTCTTCGCGGAACTGCACGCCGTGACGATCCGCGACACGGTCTCCTTCCCCAACGCGGGCGCGTCCTTCGACGACGCGGGCCGCCTGAAGGACCCCTCGGGCCCGGACGCGGCGGCGAAGACGATGCTGGACCAGCTCACTTGGTGGGGCTGGTCCCTGCGCGAGGCCCGCGAGAAGAGGCCCTACGGAGACTGACGGACCGCGCGTTCCTGGGGCGGGGTGTGTCGTGGGCGGGGGTGCGGGGGTGAGGGCGCCGGGCGCGAACCCGTCCCGCCCAGCCGGCCGCCCGGGGCCCGGCGGTCGGTGGCGCCGGCGTCCGTGCACAGGGGGACATGGCGGACGCCGTTCAGCCGTCCCCTGTCCTCACCGTCGCGCCCGCCAGTCCCCGGTCTCGATCAGCTTGCCCCGGGCGCGCAGCCGGGCGGCGACGGTGGGGCCGGCCACGTACACCCAGGCCCGTACCGCCGTGCCGCCGGTGTCGCGGAGGATCTCGCGGGCGACCCGTTCGTAGAGGTTCCGTGGCGATCCGGGCGCGTATCCCTCCAGCCGGTCCAGTTCGGTCAGCAGGTCGCCGTACGCCTCCGGCAGGGCGGTGATCAGTTCCCCGCTGACCACGCCGCCGCCCGGCTCCTCGACGGCGTACGGATAGCCGGGGCCGTCGTACAGCACCGCGCCCATGAACCGTCCCGGTTCCTCGGTGAGGGTACGGCCGCGCAGGAAGAGGTCGTGGTTGGCCTCGCCGGGGCGGAGGGTGCCGTAGACGAAGAAGGGGAGTGGGGAAGAGGGCCTCACAGAAACGATTCTCACCCCTGACCCATGTCCACGTGCGCCGACATGGGCTGACATGGCGTCGTCGGCCCGGCTGCCGCGAGGCCCCGATCGCGCTGTCGTGGCACCCAGTCCGCCGGTACGACGGCACCCCCGTCCGCGCGGACGCGCCGCGGCTCTGGCGGTCCGTACGGACGGGGGTGTGGCGGGGGGTGATCCTCAGGGGCCGGTCACGGGCGCACCGCCTCCACCCGCACCGCGCACGCCTTGAACTCCGGCATCCGGGAGGTCGGGTCGAGCGCGGGGTTGGTGAGGGTGTTGGCGCGGCCCTCGCCGGGCCAGTGGAAGGGCATGAAGACGGTGTCGGGGCGGATGGCCGTCGTGATGCGGGCCGGCGCGACGGCCCGGCCGCGGCGCGAGACGACCGCCACCGGGTCGCCCTCGGACGCGCCGAGCCGCGCGGCCAGGCGCGGGTGGAGCTCGACGAAGGGGCTCGGCGCGGCGGCGTTCAGCTCGTCGACCCGCCGGGTCTGCGCGCCCGACTGGTACTGCGCCACGACCCGCCCGGTGGTCAGCAGCAGGGGGTACTCGTCGTCCGGTTCCTCGGCGATCGCCCGGTGCGCCACGGGAACGAACCGCGCCCTGCCGTCCTCGGTGGCGAACCGGTCGAGGAAGAGGCGGGGCGTGCCAGGGTGGACGCCGGCGGGCACCGCCTGCGAGAAACCGTCGTCCCGGGCGGGATCATCCGGCAGCGCGTCGAACACCGCGTCCTCACAGTCTTCGGCGGCACCCGTGACGTCCCGCAGGCCGCTCGCGAGACCCTCCGTGTCACCTGTGGCACCCGCCGGGTCACCCGTGACGTCCCGCACGCCGTCCCTGACGCCCGCCGCGGCACTCGTGTCCCGCACGCCGTCCCTGACGCGAGCCGTGTCGCCTGTGGCGTCCTGCGCGACACCCGTGGCGCCCGCCGGGTCACCCGTGACGTCCCGCACTTCGCCCGTGACACCCTCCGGGTCACCGCTGGCGCGCGCGGGGTCACCCATGACACCCCCCGCGTCACCCCCGACGGCCGGGCGGCCCGCCGCGCTTCCTTGTGTGGTCGGGCCGTCCCCCGGGTGCTCTGCGGGTGCCGGGCACGGCCAGAACACGCCGTTCTCCTCCGCGAGCCTGCGGTACGTGATCCCCGAGTAGTCCGCGGGCCCGCCCGCGCTCGCGCGGCGCAGTTCCTCGAAGACCTCCTCGGGGTCGGTCGGGAAGCCCTTCTCAAGGGCCCGTTCGCCGCCCAGCCGGGCGGCCAGCTCGTGCATGACCTCCAGGTCGCTGCGCACGCCGGCGGGCGGGGTGACGGCCTGGCGGCGCAGCAGCACCCTGCCCTCCAGGTTCGTCGTCGTCCCCGTCTCCTCCGCCCACTGTGTGACCGGCAGGACGACGTCCGCGAGGGCCGCCGTCTCGGACAGCACGACATCGCAGACCGCCAGGAAGTCCAGGGACTTCAGCCGTTCCTCGATGTGCGCGGCGCGCGGCGCCGACACCACCGGGTTGGAGCCCATCAGCAGCAGCGACCTGATGTCCGTACCCAGCGCGTCCAGCAGCTCGTACGCACTGCGCCCGGGCCCCGGCAGGGAGTCGGGGTCCACCCCCCAGACCTCGGCCACGTGCCGTCGCGCCTCGGGGTCGGTCAGCTTGCGGTAGCCGGGCAACTGGTCGGCCTTCTGGCCGTGTTCGCGCCCGCCCTGCCCGTTGCCCTGCCCGGTCAGACAGCCGTAACCGGACAGCGGGCGGCCCGCCCGGCCGGTCGCCAGGCACAGGTTGATCCACGCGCCGACCGTGTCGGTGCCCTTGGACTGCTGCTCGGGTCCGCGCGCGGTGAGCACCATCGCGTGCTCGGGCTCGCAGAACATCCGTACCGCCTGGCGGAGTTGGGGAACGGACACCCCCGTGATCCGTTCCACGTACTCCGGCCAGTGCGCCATCGCCGCCGCCCGCGCGTCCTCCCAGCCGGTCGTGCGCTCGGCGATGTACTCCTCGTCCGTCCGCCCCTCGGCGATGACCAGGTGCAGCAGACCCAGCGCCAGGGCCAGGTCGGTGCCGGGCCGGGGCGCCAGGTGCAGGTCGGCCTGCTCGGCGGTCCTCGTGCGGCGCGGGTCGACCACGACGAGCTTGCCGCCGTTGTCCTTCAGCTCGGTGAGGAACCGCAGCGACGGCGGCATGGTCTCCGCCAGGTTCGACCCGACGAGGATCACACAGCCGGTCTTCGGGATGTCCTCCAGAGGGAACGGCAGCCCCCGGTCCAGCCCGAACGCCTTGATGCCGGCCGCCGCCGCCGACGACATGCAGAACCGGCCGTTGTAGTCGATCTGCGAGGTGCCGAGCACGACCCGCGCGAACTTGCCGAGCGAGTACGCCTTCTCGTTCGTCAGCCCGCCCCCGCCGAACACCCCGACCGCGTCCGGGCCGTGCTCGGCGCGGGTACGGGACAGCGCCCCGGCGATCCGGTCCAGTGCCTCGTCCCAGGAGGCGGGCACCAACGTGCCCTCGGAGCGCACCAACGGGGAGGTCAGCCGCACCCGGGACGAGAGCACCGCCGGCGCCGTACGGCCCTTGCCGCACAGCGCGCCCCGGTTCACCGGGAAGTCCACCCGCTCGCTCACCTCGACGGTCCCGTCGGCCGCGGGCGTGAGGTTCATCCCGCACTGCAGGGCGCAGTACGGGCAGTGCGTGGGCGTCGCGGAGTTCTGCATGCCACCCACAGTGCTTCGTCCTTGTTACGCGCGGGACGGCTCCCTGTTACACGGCCGGGACGGGGACCTCCCCGCCCCGCTTCCCCCGACGTGAGCACACACCCGTCCCCCTGCGGCCGCTACGGCTCACCGGCCGCGGCCAACGCCCGCCGGACCCCCGGCTCCTGCGGCCCGAGGAACCGCGGGTCGGGCCGGAAGGCCGCGTCCCAGGCCGCCTTGGACGCCGCGAGGATCTCCCGGGCACCCCCGTAGTACCAGGTGGCGTCGTGCACCGCGTCGACGCCCACGCCGTACGACGTGACGCCCGCCGCCTGGCACAGCGCCACCGCCCGCCGGATGTGGAAGCCCTGGCTGATCAGGACGGCCCGGTCCACGCCGAAGATCTTCTTCGCGCGGACGCAGGAGTCCCAGGTGTCGAAGCCGGCGTAGTCGCTGACGATCCGCGCGTCGGGCACACCGTGCCGGGTCAGGTAGGCGCGCATCGCGTCCGGTTCGTCGTAGTCCTTGCGGCTGTTGTCGCCGGTGACGAGCACCACCTCGATACGGCCCTCCCGGTACAGCTTTGCCGCCGCGTCCAGCCGGTGCGCCAGGTACGGCGACGGCTCCCCGGCCCACAGGCCCGCGCCGAAGACGACGGCGACCTCGGTGCGCGGCACGTCGGCCGCGGTGCGCAGCCGGTCGCCGGAGACCAGGCGCATCCAGGTCGCCGGGAGCAGCGCCAGCACGCACAGGCCCATGACGACCCGCACCAGCCGCCGCTGCCCGGCGCGCGTGCGCGGAAGGCGCGGTCTGATCTGTCTCAGGCGGCGCATCGGACGGTCCTCCCCCGGTCGGCTCTCGACACGAAAGGACGTCCCGGCGCCCCCTCCGGTTCACCGCGGCGACGTGACCAGTTTCACTCCGGACAGCGAAACCGCAGGTCACACCGCCTCACACCACCCTGGCCCCCCGCCGTGAAGCGCTGGAAAACACCCGTCATTCCCGCGCAACGGGGCGGCAACGTCCCGCCGCCACCATCGGTTCATGACGGCGTCGAACCCTCCTCACGACGAGTCCACGACCGGCCCCGGTGCACAGCCGCCCCAGGGGGACCACCTCGACAGTACGGCGCACATCATGAACCGGATCAGCAGCCAGCTCGCCAGCCAGCTCGGCCTCGTCGCGCTCGACGGCCGGCGCCGCCCGGGCCCTCCCGCCCTCGTCGTCGTCGCGCACGGCAGCCGCGACCCGCGCGCGCTGAGCACCGTACGCGCGCTCCTGGACCGCGTCCGCGCGCTGCGCCCCGGCCTGCCCGTGCACCTGGGCCACATCGAACTGAACGAGCCCCTGCTCCCGGACACGCTCGCCGCACTGGACGCGGGGACGACCGACGGGGCCGTTCTCGTCCCGCTGCTGCTCAGCCGCGGCTACCACGTCAAGCAGGACATCCCGGAGATGGCCGCCGCAGCCCGGGTACGCACCCGGGTGGCCGCCCCGCTCGGCCCCCACCCGCTCCTGGTGGAGGCCCTGTACGCCCGCCTGGTCGAGGCCGGCTGGCGGCCCCGCACGGACGAGGGCACCCGCCGGGTGAGCGGTGTCGTCCTGGCCGCGGCCGGCTCCCGCGACCCCGAGTCGAGGACCGACACCGGCCGCACCGCGCGCCTGCTCGCCGACCGTCTCGGCGTCCCCGTGGTCCCGGCCTACGCCTCCGCCGCCGCGCCGACCGTCCCCGACGCCGTACGGGCCCTGGCCGCCCGAGGCCGCCACCGGGTCGCGGTCGCCTCGTACTTCACGGCCCCCGGCCGCTTCGCCACCGAGTGCGCGGAGGCGGCCCCCTGGATCGCCTCGGCGCCCCTCGGCACCCACCCGGCCATGGCCCGTCTCCTCCTGCACCGCTACGACCAGGCACAGGCGACCCCGCTGACGCTCACCGGCCCCGCACCTCTGGCCTCGGCCTCATAACGCGGACAGAGGCCCCGGGTGGCGGGGACCCGCGCGACCGGCCCCGCGCGACCCGCACACGCGGGACGACCGAACCCGGCGGACGCCCAGGCGCACAGCACCCCTGATGCCCTTACTGTCGACACATGGCAGGCACCACACCCCCCACCGGCTACGACCCGACGTCACTCGACCGCTGGGCCCCCGAACCCGACAAGCGCCCCGGCCGCACCGCCTTCCAGCGCGACCGCGCCCGCGTCCTGCACTCCGCGGCCCTGCGCCGCCTGGCCGGCAAGACCCAGGTGGTCACGCCGGGAACCATGGGCCCGGCCTGGGACGCCAGCCCCCGCACCCGCCTCACCCA
Source organism: Streptomyces bullii (assembly GCF_042657145.1). Taxonomy (NCBI): domain Bacteria; kingdom Bacillati; phylum Actinomycetota; class Actinomycetes; order Kitasatosporales; family Streptomycetaceae; genus Streptomyces; species Streptomyces bullii. The sequence continues at coordinate 299,236 of NZ_JBHSNY010000001.1, read as the reverse complement.
CTCCCTCGAATGCGCCCAGGTCGGCCGCGAACTCGGCGCCGCCCTCGGCTGCGACCCGGACCTCGTCGAGGCCGCCTGCCTCTCCCACGACCTCGGCCACCCGCCCTTCGGCCACAACGGCGAACAGGCCCTGAACGAGTTCGCCGAGGACTGCGGCGGCTTCGAGGGCAACGCGCAGTCCCTCCGGCTCCTGACCCGCATCGAGCCCAAGCGGTTCACCGAGGAGGGCTCCGTCGGCCTCAACCTCACCCGCGCCGCCCTCGACGCCGCCACCAAGTACCCCTGGCCGCGCGGCGCCCACCCCACCGACCCGGCCTCCGTCAAGTTCGGCGTCTACGAGGACGACCGCCCGGTCTTCGACTGGGTCCGCAAGGAGGCCCCCGGCACCCGCACCTGCTTCGAGGCGCAGGTCATGGACTGGTCCGACGACGTGGCGTACTCGGTGCACGACGTGGAGGACGGCCTGCACGCCGGGCACATCGACCCCAACTGCCTGCACGCCGAGCCCGAACGGCAGGAGGTCTTCGCGGTCGCCGTCGGACGGTACGTCCCCGCCGGCACCGACCCCGCCGAACTGGCAGAGGCCCTCGACCGGCTCCAGGAACAGGAGTGGTGGCCGCACGGCTACGACGGCACGGCCGTCGCCCAGGCCCGGCTGAAGGACGCCACCAGCCAGCTCATCGGCCGCTTCTGCCTCGCCGCCGAGGGCGCGACCCGGGAGGCGTACGGCGGCGGACGGCTCACCCGGTACAGCGCCGAACTCGTCGTGCCGCGCGAGACCCGCATGGAGTGCGCCGTCCTCAAGGCGGTGGCCGACCTGTACGTCATGCAGCGCGCCGAGCAGGAGCGGCTCCGCGCCGACCAGCGGATCGTGGTGATGGAACTGGCCGAGGCCCTCACCGCCCGCGCCCCGGACGGCCTGGACCCGCAGTTCCGCGCCCTGTTCGACCGCGCCGCGAACGACCGTGCCCGCAAACGGGTGATCGTCGACCAGATCGCCTCCTTCACCGACGCCTCGGCCCGCTCGCTTCACGCCCGTCTGACGGGGCAGGGATGACACTGACGGGAACCGAGTGATCCCGGCATGCCCGAAGGTGACCCTCCGTGGCCTGATCGGGCCACTCCCTCTTCCCGCATCACGCTCCGTGCGGGACGCTCGCAGGTGGCGGCACCCTTACGAGGAGGCAAACAAGTGGTCGACGCGGATCAGACGTTCGTCATCGTCGGAGGCGGCCTGGCCGGCGCGAAGGCGGCCGAGACGCTCCGAGCGGAGGGCTTCACCGGCCGGGTGATACTGATCTGCGACGAACGTGACCACCCCTACGAGCGCCCGCCCCTGTCCAAGGGCTACCTGCTCGGCAAGGAGGAACGCGACAGCGTCTTCGTGCACGAGCCGGCCTGGTACGCGCGCAACGACGTCGAGCTGCACCTCGGACAGACCGTCGACGCGGTCGACCGTACGGCGAAGACGGTCCGCTTCGGCGAGGACGGCACCGTCGTCCGCTACGACAAGCTGCTCCTGGCGACCGGCGCCGAACCCCGCCGCCTGGACATCCCCGGCACCGACCTCGCCGGCGTCCACCACCTGCGTCGCCTCGCCCACGCCGAGCGCCTCAAGCAGGTGCTGACCACCCTCGGCCGGGACAACGGCCACCTCGTGATCGCCGGCGCCGGCTGGATCGGCCTGGAGGTCGCGGCGGCGGCCCGGGAGTACGGCGCGGAGGTCACCGTGGTCCACCGGGGACAGACACCGCTGCACTCGGTCCTCGGCCCCGAGCTCGGCCAGCTCTTCGCCGAGCTGCACCGCGAGCACGGCGTCCGCTTCCACTTCGGCGCACGGCTCACCGAGATCGTCGGGCAGGACGGCATGGTCCTCGCCGCCCGCACCGACGACGGCGAGGAGCACCCCGCGCACGCGGTCCTGGCGGCCATCGGCGCGGCCCCGCGCACCGGCCTCGCCGAGGCGGCGGGCCTGGAGATCGCCGACCGGGCGCACGGCGGCGGCATCGTCGTGGACGAGGGACTGCGCACCTCCGACCCCGACATCCACGCGGCCGGCGACGTCGTCTCCTTTCCGCACGCCCTCTTCGGGGCGCGGATGCGGGTCGAGCACTGGGCCAACGCGCTCAACGGCGGCCCGGCGGCCGCCCGCGCGATGCTGGGCAGGGACGTGACGTACGACCGTCTGCCCTACTTCTTCACCGACCAGTACGACCTGGGCATGGAGTACTCCGGCTCCGCGCCGCCGGGCGCCTACGACCAGGTGGTGATCCGGGGGGACGCCGGGAAGCGGGAGTTCATCGCGTTCTGGGTGAAGGACGGACGCGTGCTGGCCGGGATGAACGTGAACGTGTGGGACGTCACGGACCCCATCCAGCGGCTGATCCGCTCCAGGGCACACGTGAACACGGAGGCACTGGCGGACCCGCACATTCCGCTGGACAGCCTCGTCCCGTAGCCGACGGAACTGTCCGACCGTGCCCGTAGAATCACTTCGTGGCAGGACGGATCAACGACGAGGACGTGAAGGCGGTACGGGACGCGGTCCCGATCGACGCCGTCGTCTCCGAGTACCTCCAGCTGCGCAACGCGGGCGGCGGCAACCTGAAGGGCCTCTGCCCGTTCCACGACGAGAAGTCGCCGTCCTTCCAGGTCAGCCCCAGCAAGGGGCTGTTCCACTGCTTCGGCTGCCAGGAGGGCGGCGACACCATCACGTTCGTGATGAAGATCGACCACCTCTCCTTCTCGGAGGCGGTCGAGCGCCTCGCCGGCCAGGCCGGCATCACCCTGCGCTACGAGGAGGGCGGGTACAACCCCACCCACCAGCGCGGCGAGCGCATCCGCCTGGTCGAGGCCCACAAGATCGCCGCCGAGTGGTACGCCGAGCAGCTCGCCACCAGCCCCGAGGCCGAGACCGGCCGGGTCTTCCTGGCCGAGCGCGGCTTCGACCAGGCCGCCGCCGTCCACTTCGGCGTCGGCTACAGCCCCCAGGGCTGGGACCACCTCACCCGCTACCTGCGCGGCAAGGGCTTCAGCGACAAGGAACTGATCCTCTCCGGCCTCTCCCAGGAGGGCCGCCGCGGCCCCATCGACCGCTTCCGCGGCCGCCTGATGTGGCCCATCCGCGACATCGGCGGCGACGTCGTCGGCTTCGGTGCCCGCAAGCTGTACGAGGCGGACAACGGCCCCAAGTACCTCAACACCCCCGAGACGGCGATCTACAAGAAGTCGCAGGTCCTCTACGGCATCGACCTCGCCAAGAAGGAGATCGCCAAGACGAGCCGCGCCGTCGTCGTCGAGGGCTACACCGACGTCATGGCCTGCCACCTCGCCGGCGTCACCACCGCCATCGCGACCTGCGGCACGGCCTTCGGCGGCGACCACATCAAGATCCTGCGCCGCCTGCTGATGGACAACGGCAGCGCCCGCGTGATCTTCACCTTCGACGGCGACGCGGCCGGGCAGAAGGCGGCCCTGCGCGCCTTCGAGGACGACCAGAAGTTCGCCGCCGAGACCTACATCGCCATCGCTCCCGACGGCATGGACCCCTGCGACCTGCGCCTGGCCAAGGGCGACGAGGCGGTCGCCGACCTGGTCGAACCCCGCACACCGCTCTTCGAGTTCGCCCTGCGCCAGATCGTCGGCCGCTACGACCTGGACACCCCGGCGGGCCGTGCGGCGGCGCTGGACGAGGCCGCCCCGGTCGTCGCCCGCATCAAGAACACCGGCGCCCAGCACGAGGTCGCCGTCCAGCTCGCCGGCATGCTCGGCATCCTCGACACCCAGTTCGTGGTCAAGCGCGTGGCCCAGCTGGCCCGTTGGGCCCGGGAACGCGGCGGCAAGGGCCCGGCGCCCACCCGGCAGCCGGAGCGGGGGCACGGTCCCGCCCAGCCGTCCGCCCCCCGCGGCCCGGCCCTCAACCTGCGCAACCCCGTCTACGCCACCGAACGCGAGCTGCTCAAACTCGCCCTGCAACGCCCCGAGCTGGTCTCCCCGGCCTTCGACGCGTACGGCGTCGACGAGTTCACCGCCCCGCCCTACGCGGCCGTACGCCAGGCCGTCCTGGACGCGGGCGGCGCCGAGTACGGCACGCAGGACCCGCAGGAGTACCTGGTCCGCGTCCGCGACGCGGCCCCCGACGACACGGTCCGCGCGATGGTCACCGAACTCGCGGTCGAACCGATCATGCTGCGCAGAGAAGTCGACGAGGCCTACGCGGGCGCCCAGTTGGTCACCGTCCGCCGCCGCGCGGTGGAACGCCGCATCCGCGACCTCCAGAGCACCGTCGCCCGCCTCTCCACCGGCGGCGACCCGGCTCAGCTGGCCGCCGTACAGAACGAACTGTGGGTCCTCCAGCAGTACGACCAGGCCCTGCGGGAACACGGCGCCGCGGCGCTCTGACCGACGCGAGGTAGGCCTTCCCACCGGTTTCACCTCCCGCAGGGCTGCACACCCGTACGCCGGACCATCACCGCGCGGTCACGGACCGAACGCAAAAAGTCATCGCACGCCCCTCGTGGCGGCGATGTGTCTTACCCCACACTGGGTTCCGGTGCCTGAGTCCTCGGAGCGCGGCCGATCCGTCCCTCACGGGTCCAAGACCCCCGCGGTTCCGCCCATCGCGTACGGGACGGACAGCGGCGAGGCCGCCGACTCCGCCCCCGAAGTACCGCTGCCGTACCCCTCAGCAGCGATCATCCTGGAGGTCGCCCCCGTGCAGACCCAGACCCTCATCCCGACCGACACACGTACGGACGGCACGGAACCCGACGCGGAGACCGACGCGCTCGCCGCGGGACCCGCGCAGAACCGTGTCGCGCACCACCCCGAGACCCACCCCGAGACGGAGCCCGTCACCCCGCCCGAGCCGAGCGAGCCGCCGGCCGAGGCGCTGGAGGTCACCGAGCCCGTCGCACCCGTCGAGGCCTCGCCGGCGCGCACCGAGACCGGCGGCCCCTCCTCGGACCTGTTCCGCCAGTACCTGCGCGAGATCGGCCGCATCCCCCTGCTCACCGCGGCCGAGGAAGTGGAACTCGCCCGCCGTGTCGAAGCCGGCCTGTTCGCCGAGGAGAAGCTCCTCAACACGCCCGACCTGGACAGCCAGCTCGCCCTCGACCTGGACCGGCTCGTCGTCATGGGCCGGATGGCCAAGCGCCGCCTGATCGAGGCGAACCTGCGGCTCGTCGTCTCCGTGGCCAAGCGGTACGTGGGCCGCGGGCTGACCATGCTCGACCTCGTCCAGGAGGGCAACCTCGGTCTGATCCGGGCCGTGGAGAAGTTCGACTACGCCCGCGGCTACAAGTTCTCCACGTACGCGACCTGGTGGATCCGCCAGGCCATGTCCCGCGCCCTGGCCGACCAGGCCCGCACCATCCGCGTGCCCGTGCACGTCGTCGAACTCATCAACCGGGTCGTCCGCGTCCAGCGGCGCATGCTCCAGGAGCGGGGCCAGGAACCGACCGCCGACGAGGTCGCCGCCCACCTGGACCTGCCGCCCGAGCGGGTCGGCGAGGTGCTCCGCCTCGCCCAGGAACCGGTCTCCCTGCACGCCCCGGTGGGCGAGGAGGATGACGTCGCGCTGGGCGACCTCATCGAGGACGGCGACGCCACCAGCCCGGTGGAGTCGGCGGCGTTCCTGCTGCTGCGCGAGCACCTGGAGGCGGTGCTCTCCACCCTCGGCGAGCGCGAACGCAAGGTGGTCCAGCTCCGCTACGGACTGATCGACGGCCGCCCCCGCACCCTGGAGGAGATCGGCCGCATCTTCGGCGTCACCCGCGAACGCATACGGCAGATCGAGTCCAAGACCCTCAACAAACTCCGCGACCACGCCTTCGCGGACCAGCTGAGGGGCTACCTGGACTGAGCCGGGACGGGGGCCGCTCCCCTCGCGTGCTCTCGGATTGCCTCGGAGGGCGGCCCCACCCCCTAGTCCACCTCCGCGACCGCCTGCGCGAACTGCGCCTTGTACAACCGCGCGTAGGCGCCGTCGGCGGCCAGCAGTTCCTCGTGCGCGCCCTGTTCGACGATCGAGCCGTTCTCCATCACGAGGATCGTGTCGGCGTCCCGGATCGTCGACAGCCGGTGCGCGATGACGAACGACGTACGCCCGTGCGCGAGTTTGGCCATCGCCTTCTGGATCAGCACCTCCGTGCGGGTGTCCACCGAACTCGTCGCCTCGTCCAGCACCAGGATCACCGGGTCGGACAGGAACGCCCGCGCGATGGTGATGAGCTGCTTCTCACCGGCGCTGACGCCCGTGCCCTCGTCGTCGATCACCGTGTCGTAGCCGTCGGGCAGCGTCCGGACGAACCGGTCGGCGTGCGCGGCCCGCGCGGCCTCCTCGATCTCGCCGCGGGTGACTTCCCGGGCCGCCCCGTACGCGATGTTCTCGGCGATGGTGCCGCCGAACAGCCAGGTGTCCTGGAGCACCATCCCTATTCCCGCGCGCAGTTCGTCGCGGGACATGCGCGCGATGTCGACGCCGTCGAGGGTGATGCGCCCGCCGGTGACCTCGTAGAACCGCATGAGCAGATTGACCAGCGTGGTCTTGCCCGCTCCCGTCGGGCCGACGATCGCGACCGTCCGCCCGGGCTCCACCGTCAGCGACAGGTCCTCGATGAGCGGCTTGTCGGGGTCGTACCGGAACGACACCTCTTCCAGCGCCACCCGCCCGCGCAGCTCCTCCGGCCGCACCCCCGGCACCGGATCGGCCTCCTGCTCCTCGGCGTCCAGCAGCTCGAAGACGCGCTCGGCCGACGCGACACCGGACTGCACCAGGTTCGCCATCGACGCGACCTGCGTCAGCGGCATCGAGAACTGCCGCGAGTACTGGATGAAGGCCTGCACGTCCCCGATGGACAGCGCGCCGGACGCCACCCGCAGACCGCCCACGACCGCCACCAGCACGTAGTTGATGTTCGACACGAAGAACATCAGCGGCTGCATGATCCCGCTGTTGAACTGCGCCTTGAACCCGGCCTCGTACAGCGCCTCGTTCTGCTCGGCGAACTGACGGGCCGACTCTTCCTGCCGTCCGAACACCTTCACCAGCGTGTGCCCGGTGTACATCTCCTCGATGTGCGCGTTGAGCTTGCCCGTCGTGCGCCACTGCTGCACGAAGTGCGGCTGCGACCGCTTGCCCACGCGGGTGGCGACGACGAACGACAGCGGCACGGTCACCAGCGCGACCAGCGCCAGGATCCAGGAGACGTAGAACATCATCGCGAGCACGCCGATGATGGTCAGCACCGAGTTGATGAGCTGGCCCATCGACTGCTGGAGCGTCTGCCCGATGTTGTCGATGTCGTTCGTGGCCCGGCTCAGCACCTCACCGCGCTGCCGCTTGTCGAAGTACGACAGCGGCAGCCGCGACAGCTTCGTCTGCACGTCCTCGCGCATCCGGTACATCGTCCGGTTCACGGCCCGGTTCACCAGCCGGGTCGCCACCGCCATCAGCAGCCCGGCCACCGCGAACACGGCCAGCGCGAGCAGCAGCACGTGCCCGACGGCCGCGAAGTCGATGCCCTTTCCCGGAGTGAAGTCCGTGCCGCGCAGCATGTCGGCGACGTCACCGTCGCCGCGCTCGCGCATGGAGTCGAGGACCTGCTCCTTGCTCGCCCCGTCCGGCATCTCCCGCCCGACGATCCCCGCGAAGACCAGGTCGGTGGCGTTGCCGAGGATCTTCGGCCCGATCACGTTGAGCCCGACACTCACGACCACGCACAGCAGCAGCCCGTAGAGCGTGAGCCGCTCGGGCCGGAACCGGCTGATGAGCCGTTTGCCCGACCCCTTGAAGTCCATCGACCGCTGATCGGGGCCGCCCCCGGCCATCATCCGCCCCATCGGCCCGGCCATCAGGCGGCCTCCGCTTCCGTCAGCTGGGAGAGCACGATCTCCCGGTAGGTCTCGTTGTCCGCCATCAGCTCGTGGTGCCGACCGGTGCCGACGACCCGGCCCTCGTCCAGCACCACGATCCGGTCGGCGTCCCGGATGGTCGCCACCCGCTGGGCGACGATCACGACGGTCGCCTCGGAGGTCTCCCGCGCCAGCGCCGCGCGCAGGGCCGCGTCGGTGGCGTAGTCGAGGGCGGAGAAGGAGTCGTCGAAGAGGTAGATCTCCGGCCGCTGCACCAGCGTGCGCGCGATCGCGAGCCGTTGCCGCTGACCGCCGGAGACGTTCGTCCCGCCCTGGGCGATCAGCGCGTCGAGCCCGCCCTCCAGCCGCTCGACGAACTCCCTGGCCTGCGCCACCTCCAGCGCGTGCCACAACTCCTCGTCGGTGGCGTCCGGATCGCCGTACCGCAGATTGGTCGCCACCGTCCCCGCGAACAGGTACGGCTTCTGCGGCACCAGTCCCACGGTCCGCGCCAGCAGCCGCGGATCGACGGTCCGTACGTCCACGCCGTCGACGAGCACCTCCCCGTCGGTGGCGTCGAACAGCCGGGGAACCAGCCCCAGCAGCGTCGTCTTGCCGCTGCCGGTCGACCCGATCACGGCGGTCACCTCACCGGGCCGCGCCACCAGGTCGACCGCCTTCAGCACCGGCTCCTCGGCACCCGGGTAGCGGAAGCCCGCCCCACGGATCTCCAGATGTCCGTGCCGCCGCAGCTCCGTCACGGGCGCGACCGGCGGCACGACACTCGACTCGGTCCCCAGCACCTCCTGGAGGCGCTCGGCACAGACCTCCGCGCGCGGCACCATCATGAACATGAAGGTGGCCATCATCACGGACATCACGATCTGCATCAGATAGGCGAGGAACGCCGTCAGATCACCGATCTGCATGCCGCCGCTGTCGATGCGCTGCGCGCCGAACCACACCACCGCGATGGACGACAGGTTCACCACCGTCATGACCACCGGGAACATCAGCGCGAGCAGATTGCCGGCGCCCATCGCCACGTCGGTGAGGTCCGCGTTGGCCTTCCGGAACCGCCGCTGCTCGTACTCGTCCCGCACGAACGCCCGGATCACACGGTTGCCGGTGATCTGCTCCCGCAGCACCCGGTTCACCGTGTCCAGCCGCTCCTGCATGGCCCGGAACAGCGGCCGCAGCCGCCGTACGATCAGCGTCACGCAGAGGCCCAGCACGGGCACCACCGCGACCAGCACCCCGGACAGCGGCACGTCCAGCCCGAGCGCCATCACGATCCCGCCCACGCACATGATGGGCGCCGACACCATCAGCGTGAACGTCATCAGCGCCAGCATCTGCACCTGCTGGACGTCATTGGTCGTACGCGTGATCAGCGACGGCGCACCGAAGTGACCGACCTCACGCGCGGAGAACGACTGCACCCGGTCGAAGACGGACGCCCGGATGTCCCGCCCGAGCGCGGAGGCCGTACGGGCGCCGTAGTACACGGCGCCGACGTTGCACACGACCTGCGCCAGCGAGATGCCGATCATCAGGCCGCCGTACCCGAGGATGTAGCCGGTGTCCCCGTGGACGACGCCCTGGTCGATGATGTCCGCGTTGAGCGTGGGCAGGTAGAGAGTGGCGCACGTCTGCAGGAACTGCAGCAGCACCAGCCAGGCGATGGGTTTTCGGTACGGCCTGAGATAGGTCCGCAGGAGTCGTATGAGCACGCTGCTTCTCTCGGAGTCGGCGGCGGGGCGGATGGTTGCCCTTGGCCCCTATCGTCGAACACTCCACCCGTGTTACCTCAACCGATTAACCCGTCAGCGGCGCCCGTCACGAGCGAAACGCCCCTGGATGGGTCTGCTCCCGCACCGACACGAACTGCTGCCGCACCGCCTGCCCCACCGCCAGCTCCTCGCCGGGCTCCAGCACCTGCGCGACCGCGCCCTGCCAGGCCGGCGGGTTGCGCGGATCGAGCGTGCCCTGGGACACCCCGAGCGCCCACGCCGCCTGCCGGGCGGCGCCGATCGCGGCGTAGTCGGCGGGCTGCGGCACCACGACCTGCGTACCGAACAGCGAGGGCGCCGCGGCCTGCACGGCGGGCAGCTCGGCGGCCGGCCCCAGCAGGAAGATCCGCCGTACGTCCACACCCCGGCCCCGCAGCACGTCCAGCGCGTCGGCGAGCCCGCACAGCATGCCCTCGAAAGCGGCCCGCGCCAGGTGCTCCGCCTTCATCGACTCACGCCGCAGCCCCGCCAGGGTCCCGGCGGTGTGCGGCAGATGCGGCGTGCGCTCACCCTCCAGATAGGGCAGCAGGACCAGCCCGTGCGCCCCCGGCGTCGACTTCATCGCCAGGTCCGACAGGCTCTCCAGATCGGGCAGCCCGAGCAGTTCGGCAGCTCCGCGCAGGGTCCGCACGGCGTTCAGGGTCGTCACGACGGGCAGGTGCATACCGGTCGCGTCGGCCAGGGCGGTGATCATCCCCGTGCCGTCGACCAGCGCCTCGGGATGCACCGCCATCACCGACCCGGACGCGCCCAGCGACACCACCGCGTCACCCAGCCCGATCCCGAGCCCGAAGGCGGCGGCCATCGTCTCCCCGGTCCCCGCCGAGATCAGCAGCCCCTCCGGCGTCGTACCGGCCGCGTCGGCCGGGCCGAGCACCTCCGGCAGCATGACCTGGTGCCCGAGCGCCAGCTCCACCAGGTCGGGCCGGTAGGCGCCGGTCGCGGCCGACCAGTACCCGGTGCCCGAGGCGCCGCCCCGGTCCGTGGTCCTTCTCACAGGCCGCCCGAGCAACTGCCACACCAGCCAGTCGTGCGCCTGCATCAGGACGGCCGTGCGCAGGGCGTTGTCCGGCTCGGTCCGGGCCAGCCAGCGCAGCTTGGTCACCGGCTGCGCGACCTGCGGCACACACCCCACGGCCTGCGCCCACGCCTCCCGGCCGCCCAGCGCGTCGACGAGGTCGGCCGCCGCGACCTGGGTCCGCTTGTCGCTCCCGACCATCGCCGGCCGCACGGTGGCCCCCTGCGCGTCCAGCGGCACCACCGCGTTCTGCTGCGCGGACACCCCGATCGCCTGCACACCCTCCAGCAGCCCGCCGCCCGCGGCCTCCCCCAGGGACAGCAGCCACGCCTGCGGATCGACGTCGGAGGGCCTGCCGCCCTCGGGGCTCTCCACCGGATGCGGCGCATAGCCCTGCCGGAGCACGGCTCCCGTGTCCGTGTCGCAGACGACGATGCGAGTGAAATCGGGCGAACTGTCCAACCCGGCGACTATCCCCATGGCGAAAATTCTGCCGCACCGCTCCGTCTGCTCGGGCCGCGGGCGCCCAGGTGCCCCGAGCGGGCACGGCCGCTCAAGGCACCCGAGACGAATCGTCAGGTGTTGCTGGTGCCCCAGTCGTCCTCGCCCGCGCCGTGGGCCGTGCGCTCCTTGAGGGAGCGGACCCGTTCGGCGACCGAGTCGGGGACGCGGTCGCCGACCTTGTCGCTCACCGCGTGGTACGCCTTGCCCGCGAACTCGCGGCCCTGCTGTGCCGCCGTCTCCGCGGTGTTGCGGACGGCGGGGTTCTGCGCGATCTGCCGGGCTGACTTCATCAGCTGCTCATAGCGCTCGCGCCCGGCGCGTGTGCCCAGCACATAACCCAGAGCGAGTCCGGCGACGAACGTGAGCCGGTAACGCATCGCGGCCACCCTTCCCTTGCGTAGGTCTCCGGTACGGCGTCGGCGCCGGGGAGTACCGATTGGCGGAGCACCCCCCTGCTTGCGCTAATGTATGTGTCGCAGCGAGCGCGCGCCCCCTGGCGAATACCCAGGTAGGTACGTTCGATGCAGACGAGGCATTCCTCCGTAGCTCAATTGGCAGAGCAGCCGGCTGTTAACCGGCAGGTTACTGGTTCGAGTCCAGTCGGGGGAGCTCGGTCCTCCGTAGCTCAATTGGCAGAGCAGCCGGCTGTTAACCGGCAGGTTACTGGTTCGAGTCCAGTCGGGGGAGCATGCTGAACGAGGACCCCACAGGGGTCCTTTTTCATGTCCGCTCCCCCGCCCCGGGAACCGCGCGGGGCGCGGCGGAGTCCTCAAGGTCATGAAGGCAGCCGTGCAGAGCCGACCATCCGAAGCAGGAGATCGTATGAGCGGCTATGCTGCGGCAGACGGCGCGCACACATGTACGCGACACGCCGCTATGGGGCGGTAGCTCAGCCGGTTAGAGCAGCGGACTCATAATCCGTCGGCCGTGGGTTCGAGTCCCACCCGCCCCACCCCGCGGTTCACCTAGAGAACCGTTTCTACCTGCGGAAACGCGAGAACGGGGGTCACCACTCCAGGGTGGCGACCCCTGTTCATCCGTTCAGACCAAGATCCAGGGGACACACAGGGGACACGGGACCGGTCAGGGGACACAGGGGCCTTCAGGCCGCCTTCCGGCGCCCATTCGGAGCCCGGCGGGTGGGCCGCGATGCTGCGGGCGGCAGGCCCGTCGGCAGTGCCCAGCCGTCCACCCCCGGAGACTCGGAGCGGGCGATCGTGAAGCGCGTGAGCGAGAAGTCGGCTCGCTGCTCCTCCGGGTAGCGATCATTGAAGTTCTCGACCCGGACCAGCTCCAGGTCGTTCGCGGCGCAGTGCTCGCGTATCCACTTCACGGCCGCGTTGGCGGCGTCGTCCTGGCCCCGGCCGGCGAGGGTGATCATGCCGAGGAGATCGGAGTCGGGCTGGGTCTGCGCTCCCACGGCCCAGGTGCCACCTGACTGCCGTGCACCGTGGGCGAAGAAGACCGCGATGTCCCCTTGCCATGCCTTCTCGGGGATCGTCAGCGGGGCGCGCACCTCGAAGGGGACTTCTCGGGGGACGACGGCCATGACCGACTCGGCCTCGGCCCGCATCATCTCGGGCAGCACGCTGGTGTAGGTGTCGGAGGTGATCTGGCGCGAGGAGTGCCCCAGCTTCTCCTGGACCACCTTGATGTCGGTACCGGCCAGCAGGGACAGGGTGGCCGCCAGGTGACGCAGGTCGTGCAGGCGGACCGGCGGCAGTCCAGACAGCTCCACGAGGCGCGTGAAGCGGCGGGAGATCCAGTCGGGGTGCAGCGCCTCGCCGTTCTCGTGCGTCCACACGCGGCCGGTCTCGACGTAGGCGTCTCCCCACTCCTGGCGCTTCTGCTCCTGCTTTGCCCGGAAGCTGACCAGGTTCTCGCCGGACTCGAGGCTCAGGGAGAGGGTGCGGACGCTGTCGGCCTTCGGTGCTTCGCCGTACAGCTGGTAGGCCACCTCCACGATCTGCTGGGAGATCCGTAGCCAAAGGGCGTCGGTGCTGACCTCTGTCCAGGGCAGTGCGGCCATCTCGCCTCGGCGGGGGCCGAGGAAGATGAAGCTGTGCCACAGCTCGTAGAGCCAGTCGTCCTTGACGAAGTCGAGGAACTGACCGGTCAGCTCCGGTGTCCAGACCATGACCGGGCCGGGCTTCTCGCCGGTGCGCTTCCAGTGCTCGATGCGCTCGGGCGTCCAGACGAGCGGCTTCGGCCGGGTGACCGGCGGCAGCTCCACGAGCTGCGCCCAGTTCTTGGCGAACGCCTGCTCGCGCTTGATCCCCCAGGACAGCGCCGAGCTGAGGGTGTCGTTGATGCGGTGCATGGTGGCGGCGGAGGTGACCTTCCGCAGCCCCTTCTTGCCCTCGCGGAGCGCGGCGTTCGCGTCGAGGAAGGCACGGCGGGCGGCGCGGCGCTCCTCCTTCTTGGCATAGCCCGCCGTCTTCACCCAGGCCCGGTGCGCGGCGTCCCGTTCATTCTGGAGCTGATCGACGCGGAGACGGTGGAGAATCCGCTCGGCGTTCTCCTTCTCGATCGCGTCGTACATCTTGTCGAGGTGCCGGACCTTGAGGTCACGGCGCTTGATGTGACCGAGGTGCGGCATCAGGTAGTTGTTGATGTGCTCCTCGTAGCCGTGGCGGGTGGTGCGGGCGAGGGACTTCTTCGCCTTGATCCACCGCAGGAAGAAGTCGCCGCACGTTTCGTCGGAGAGTACGTCGGTGCCGGCCGTGGCCGCGTCGTACAGCTCCTTGGCCTTCTTCTTGGCGTCGTCCAGCCTGGTGAAGCCCCCGCGGCGTATTCGGGCGCGCTTGTTGCCCTCGCCGCGCTCGGCCTCGAAGTAGAAGTACCAGGTGCCGTGTCCCTTGCCGAGCTTCGGGCATGTCAGCCCGATGTCCCCGATCTTCGGCTTGCCGTCCGCGTCGAGGACCGGGTTGCCCTCCTTGTCCTTGAGCGGCCCCTTGCACTGGCACCGCCGGTAGTAGCTCGGCTCGAACATCCGACCCCCTGCTGGTCTGTTGCTTGGCTCACAGCCAGTCGTCGGCGTGCGTACGTATCCGTACGTGTCTGGCGTGATCTCTTTCGATCTTGCTGGGGCTGTCGGACACCGTTGTAAAGTTGCCAGCATGTTGGCGCGGGGGAGACAGGCGACCAACGACATGACTGCTCAGAAAGCGAGCGGACCGAGCGGAGCCATGGGGCTGGAGGAGCTACTCGCTCTCCCGGCCACGGTCAATGTGACAACAGCTGGACGTGCGCTGGGCATTGGCCGCGACAAGGCGTACGAGCTGATCAGGACGGGCACGTTCCCCGTCAGGACACTGCCCCTTGGGGGGACGGTCCGCGTTCCGACGGCTGAGCTCTGGAGGGTGCTGGGTGTCGAGCCTCGCGCGGAGGTGAGTCCATGATCACGAGATATGCACGATTCTGAGGTGTTCGTTGGTTTATCAACACTGTGACCTATCTCGCTGGTAAATTAGTCAATGTTGGGAGGGGTCGGGTAGAGGGGTCGAGATCATGCCAAGGCTCTACGGGTTCTGGGACATGGCGTACCAGCGCGTGCGCGAGGACGAGGCGGAGGGCATCCGGGCCGCCGCCTCGCGGCGGCTGGAGAAGCAGACCTGGCCCGCGATCACTGTATGGATGACCGAGCACGGCTACCGCACGACCCAGGGCAACGAGTTCAAGCCGGATGTGCTGGCCGGTGTCCTCCATCACCCGGCCATCGCCGGTCTGCGGGAGACGGAGGACGGCGAGCTGGTCGACAGCGGCGGCCCTCGGATCATCCCGGTGGAGGACTTCTTCGCCATCCGTGCCATGCGGCAGGTGAACGACCCGGATAAGCAGCGCGGCGACCAGCGGGAGTACCTGCTCTCGGGTCCCCTCAGCGTGTGCGGTCTGTGTGGGCACACGCTGGGGGCGTCACCGTCGAATGCCGGTGCCCGAGGTCACCGTTGCCCCCCGAGTTCTCCACAGCACCCAGGCGGTTGTGGAAAAGTCCGCATCAATGCCGACTTGTTCGAGACCTATGTCAGCGAACACGTCCTGGCGGAGCTGGCGAAGCCCGAAGTGGCGGAGCTGATCGGTGCTGCGCGTGATGAATTGCTGGCTCAGGCGGAGAAGCTGGACAAGCAGGTCGCATCGGCACGCCGACGGCAGAAGAAGCTGGGCGCGGACTACGCCAAGGGGTCAGGTATGTCGCTTGCCGCCTTCAAGACGGCGGACAAGGAGCTGACCAACCTGATCCGGGAGACGGCAACACAGGCCCGGTTCCTGAAGCAGGTCAAGCACGTCCCCGTTGGGGACGTCCCGGACCTTGTGCGCTGGTGGAAGCACGCCCCGTTGAAAGCGAAAAAGGGCTTGGTCGTGCTTCTCCTGGAACAGATCGCCGTGTACCCGGCCGCATCCAGGGGATCGCGCACCGTGGACGCGGACCGGGTCGCTCTTACCTGGCGGCAGTGGGGTGCCGCCGAGCAGGAGCCGCGCTCCGCCTAGGCGTTGACGATCCAGAGCGGCTGTTGGCGAGGACGGCCATCGACAAGCCGGCCACGATGCCGCCCAGAGAGAGTCCAGCCAACGCGGGGCTGATGATGCGCTCAAGCGTCGAGGGCCACGCGTGGCCGGCTTCGTATGCGAGAACGTAGCCGCTTCGGCTCATGGCGTAGAGGACACCCAGTACCGCCCCGGCCGCTGCCACGGCCATTCCGGTGCCAGCCGAGCGGCCCGTTCGACGCATGCCGTACGCGAGCTTCGCGGCGCGCATCGCCACTTCGGCTCCGGCAGCAGCGAAGAAGCACAGGTACGTCAGCAAGTAGGTACGGACCTCGCTGATCCGCGCGTAGGAGGTGGACAGTTCCACCCCGAGCCCGGTGGGGTCGGCCCGACGGAACTGCCAGATCAGCAGGCTGGTCACCATCAACACCAAGGTGACACGGCACGCGATGCTGACGTAGTGCGGCAGCTCTCTGTAGTACTCCCAGTCGATGATGAGGATTTGAAGGCTGGCACAGAAGATCACCGCGGCGATGTCCGAGACGAGGGTCGACAGTTCGGCCGTGGTGGCTCTGTCTGCGATGTCCGCCATGGTCGGGACGGCCAGTAGGGAGCCGACGAAGCTGCTCACCAGCGCCACGAGGTGGGCCGACAGCGCCAAGCGGTACGTCTTGCCGCTGCGTCTCTTCTGCACGAGGCTCCGGCTGATGGCTATTGCGGTACTCAACAGCGTGAGCACCGCGCACAGGCCGAAGATCGGGCCTTCCACGTCAGCGTCCTTCCAAGTAATCCGCTGCCCTCTCAGCGGCTTCATCCAAGCTCCGGCGGCGCGGACGCCCCTCACGGGGCTGGTCGACGCCGGGGGGAGGCGGGGGGATCGCCGGGACGTCCTCGGACAGTCCCTTCAGGCGACGGATCTCCCGGAGCCTTGAGGTGATTTCAAGAATGTCCTGCACCTCAAGACCCTCCATTAAACGCAAGACTTGACGTGCCTCCGGGTGCGACACGTACACCGTGAGCGCGGCCAGGTCGTCCCACTCGGGCCCTGGCAGGAGGAAGGCGGCCGGCGCACCAAGGGCGTGAGCCACCGCGTCGATGGTGGACGTGCGTGGGTTGCCACTCGATCCGTTGAGCAGGCTGGTGACTTGGCCGTGGGAGATCGAGGCGCCTGGACCGCCACGGGTCGCCTCGGAGATGTCGCGTGCACTGGGGGTGAAGCCCTCGGGGTCGCGCCGCAGCCTTAGCAGAGTGAGCAGTTTCACTCGCAGGCTCAGGGGCCGCCCGGTGGCGCGGTTTTCTGCCATGTCCGTCATCTCAGGCTGTGTCGTATGCTCCGGGCGTTGTGACTGACCGGTAATCACCGTGTGAAGCAACACTACATCGCAGGTCGCGGGGGTTATAGGGTTTGTCGCACAGTTTCTCGGCGGAGCGTTGACCGGTGAGGCGGCACCGGCTGCGCTCCCGTGCGCCTGCCTCCGGGCTGGCGCCCCGAGGAGTCGCTTACAGCGGCGGGCGGAGCGGGGCGCACGCCGTGCAACGGGAGGAACCGCATATCCATGTCCGAAGTTGACGAGCGCCGGATCGCTGAGATTGCGAAGGGGGCCCCGCGGGTCCTGCGTGGTGGGGCGAGCCGGTCGGCGGGGGACGATGCGCGCAGGGTTGTCGAGGTGATGGCGCTCATGCGAAGGCGGAAGCCGGGCGGAGGAAGCGGTGGGGGTGAGACCTGACAGCCTGTGAGGGCGACGTCATGCCCTCGAGGACTGAGATAGATGACATTTTTGAAGAGCTGCTGTACGTTCTGGAGTGCCGGGCGGGTACAGTAGCCGCAGGAGCCCCGCACGGCAGCGTCGCGTGAGCGGCGTCCTTCCCTACTCCTCGCCGGGCGGCCGACCCCCCCGCGCCCCGCCCGGCGAGGAGTCGGCCGTCCGGTGCGGCTGTCGGGGTGCGTGACGGGAGTCAGCCCGCCGTGACCGCTTGGTTGTGGCGGGCTCTCTCATGTCCCCGCCCAGAAACGGGAATCCGCAAAAGCGGCAAATTCTCCTTCTTGAATTCCCTTGAAATAAAAGAGTTCTGAACTTGCTTTGGCGGTATTCGCTATTAAGATATAAGCGTAAGAACAAAGGAAAACACCCCACTGGAATTCACGAAAGGCGCGGGAAAATGGCTGACAACAAGGTCGAGTTCATCAACGTCAAGGTCAGCGAGATCGCCCCCAACCCGGAGCAGCCGAGGAAGTTCTTCTCGGAGGAGGCGCAGGCGGAACTGACCAGCAGCATCAAGGAGAACGGCCTCCTCCAGCCGGTCGTCATCAGGCCGGTCGAGGGCGCCAAGGTCCCCTACATGCTGATCGCGGGCGAGCGGCGCTGGCGGTCCTGCCAGGCGGCCGGCCTGGAGGTCATTCCGGCGAAGGTCGTCGAGGGTGCCACCGAGGAAGAGGCTTACGTCCTCAGCATCGCCGAGAACGTCAACCGGGCGGACATGACGATCATGGAGGAGGCCGGTGCGTACGCCGACCTCAAGGCCGCCGGATGGACTCCGGCGAAGATCGCCAAGCAGTTCGGCAAGACGGAGACCCACATCACCTGGCGGCTGGGCCTGCTCACCCTGCGCCCTGAGGTGGCCGAGATGGTCGACCAGGGGCAGATCAAGAACAACCTCGCCTGGCACATCGCCCAGCTCAACCCGGCGAACCAGATGGTGGCGGCCATGCGGTACGTGCGTGGTGACTTCGACAGCGAAGCCGAGGCGCAGCACTTCGCCAACGGCCTCAAGATGATGGAGCAGCAGACCTCCCTCACTAACGAGAAGGCACCCACGGCCGAGGAGCAGGAGAAGCAGAAGAAGGCCAAGGCCAAGACGAAGGACGGGCTCGGCAAGGCGGAGGAGGTCCTGATCCCGCTGCTGGAGGAGCTGGCGGAGAAGAAGCCGGAGGACCTGGCCGTCATCCTCGGTGACGACCTCACCCGTCACCTGCGGGTCGTCGGCCGCCTGTACGCGAAGGTGCAGATGGTGAAGAACCTGCTGAGCAAGGCGCAGGGCATCCAGCGGGCCATGGTCGAGGAGTTCACCAAGGCGGCCGTCGAGGTCCAGCAGGAGGCGGCTGCGAAGAAGGCCGAGGCGGCGGCCAAGTCCGAGGCGACGACCGAAGAGCCGGAGGCGAAGGCGGCGGACGCGCAGTCCATGGCGAAGAAGGCGGTGGCCAAGCCCGCCCCGAAGGCCGGCGCGGAGCCCGCGGCGCGGACTTCCACGGCGGCCAAGCCCACGGGGCGCCGGGCGCCCGCCAAGAAGGCCGAGGCGGCGGCGAAGTAGAGCGGGGGTGGGGCGCGGCGGTGGCCGCGCCCCACCTCTCACCAGGAGGCGAAGGAGCGGGCGCAGCCGGGACTATCGGCTGCGCCCCGCTTCGATTGGAATTCCCTTCCGAATTCCATGTTCATGGAATTGCAAATGTCATAAGATATAAGTACGAAAAGGGAAATTCCATCCGGGGTTGGAGATGGAGAAATGGGCGAAGGTCAGAAACTGGACTCTGTTGGAATCCACCAGGTCAGGCCGGAGTGCGTGGACTGGGGGCACAAGTCGGCCTCCCCTGTGATCCGTCAGCTTGCGGACCACCTCTCCTTCCTTCTGGCGGAGGCCCGTGAGTATGTACCCGGTCCGGCCTCGGAGGTGATCTCCGAGGTGGAAGAGACCACGGCCTCCGGGTTCGCCAATGAGACCAACAGGGTCCTCCGGCTCACGGTCAACTGCGCAGAGGGACCGGTGGAGTTCGACGTCGTCCTGCAACTGGCAGCCCCGACGTCCTTCGTCTTCTCGGAGGAGTGAGAGATCTGGCTCGGGTCCGCGGGGGGCCTCCTCCCTGCGGACCCGGTGCCGTTCGGTCCCGCTCCAAGAGCGAGTGGGGCCGGCAAGGCCCTGGCCCTCGGCACCACGCCTGCGGCCAGGGTGTTCAGCAGCAAGGAAGGAACAACGTGCTCACCCTGTTCACCAACCGGTTCCAAGCGTTCCAGCCTCCGCAAGGGGTGCCGGTGCGCATCACCCTCGGCGCTCCCCGCTTCAAGCTTCCCTACTCCCTCACCCACTCGGTGCGGGAGCTCGCGCCGCGTCGGGACTACCTCTCGCGGCCCGAGTCCGAGTTCACGGCGGCCTACCGGGCTGACCTCGATCAGCTCGGGCCGGAGCGGATCGCCGCGCGGCTGCGGCAGATCACAGAGAAGGAGGGGGATCACCGACTGGTGCTGCTCTGCTTCGAGGACCTGGCCAAGCCGGGCCTGTGGTGTCATCGCCGCGTGTTCGCCGCCTGGTGGAAGGACGTCACGGGGGACGACGTGCGGGAGCTGTCCCCGATGGATCAGCAGGGCACCTTGATCTGAGCGTCGGAACCGCGCTCATGAGATAGGTGACATTATCTCAAGGAGCTGCCTGCTCCTTGTGTAAGGTTCCAGAGCAGCGCCCGGCCCCGGCATGTCACCGAGGCCGGGCGCTGTCGTTCGTAGGGAGGCGAGAGATGTTCCAGGGCACCATCCCGGGCCCCATGCGCTCCATCGTGCGTGAGACCGCCAGCCAGTGGCCGCGCGGCCCGGTGTACGTCCCGTGCTGCGGGAACTTCACCATCGAGCGCAGCGTGGCCGGCATGGGCTTCGCCCTCCACTCCTCCGACGTATCGATCTACACCAGCGCCGTTGGCCGGTGGCTCACCCGCCAGCCGGTCGGCATCCAGCTCCGCGAGGAGAGCCGAGACGAACTCGGCTGGCTCGCTGACTCCTTGGACGATGGTGTCGGCACCGTCGCCACGCTCATGCTCGGCACGCGGTTCCTTGCCAGCGTCGGCCGCGAGGGACTGTGGCACGAGCGGGTCGTCCGCTCCTACCGGGAGCAGTGGAAGGCCAAGCACGCGGAGACCGTCGAGCGGTTGTCCGGCTCCGACGTCGAGCTGGCCTCGTACGAGGTGGAAGACGTCCGGTCCTGGCTCCAGAAGGTCCCCCGCGAAGCTCCGGTGTGCTCCTTCCCTCCCTTCTACGGCGGCGGCTACGAGAAGCTGTACGAGTCGCTGGAGGCGCACTTCACCTGGGACGCGCCCGAGTACGAGCCGCTGTCCGACGACGACGTGGTCAGCGTGCTCGGCGGGATCACGGACCGGCCGTACTGGCTGACCGCCTCCAACCACGACGTTCCAGACCTGTACCCGTACCTGCGCGGCGTGATCAAGGCCACGCCGCGCGCCGCTCCCTTCTACGTGTACGCCAGCGAGGCCCCGACGAGGATCGTCGCCCCGCGCCAGCCGATCGAGCCGGTGAAGATCCCCCGGCTGCGGGAAGGCGACGAACTGGCCGGCCCGCTGCGCCTGTCGCTGCTGAAGCCGGGCCAGTTCAACGCGCTGCGCTCCCGGTACCTGAACCCGCGCATCGCTCCGGGCGCGGCAAACCTGGCCGTCGCGGTGAAGGACGGCCGCGGGCGGCTGCTCGGCGTTTTCGCGATGGCTCCGAGCACGTTCACGCCGGACGAGGCGTACGTGCTCTCGGACTTTGCCGTCGCGCCGACCGACTACCCGCGCTTGTCGAAGCTGATCGTGCTCGCAGCCATGTCCAGCGAGGCGCAGTTGCTGTGCCAGCGGTCGTTCTCGCGGCGCATCCGGAGAGTGGCGACGACGGCGTTCAGCAACAACCCAGTGTCGATGAAGTACCGCGGGCTGCTGCGGCTGCACAAGCGCAGCCCATCGAACGAGGACGGCTGGAAGTTTCAGCTCCAGTACCAGGGGGCGATGGGCCAGCACACGTTGGCCGACGCCCTCCAGATGTGGGCGAAGCGGTGGGGCGCCCCGACGACGAAGACGGGAGTCTGATCATGGAGGAGACTACTCGGCTCGCCCCGCCGCAGATGGTGCAGGGCGACCCGCGCACGCTAACGCTGCTCGACGTCAACGCGCGGTTCCTGCCGCACGAGCAGTTCCGGCAGCTCGTGGCGAACATCGAGCGTGACGGCTGCCTGACATCGACGCCGCTGGTGTGGAACGACCGCGACACGGGGCGGCTGGTCGTCCTGTCAGGCAACCACCGCACCCTGGCCGCGATCGAGGCCGGCCTGTCGCAGATCTGGTGGATGCAGATAGACGAGCCGTTGCCCCGCCAGCGGCAGATCGCGCTTCAGCTCTCGCACAACGCCATCGCAGGTCAGGACGATCCGGCGATCCTCAAGGAGCTGTACGACGAACTGGAGTCGGTGGAATGGCGGCAGTACACGGGCCTGGACGACAAGGCCCTTGACCTGCTGGAGAAGGTGGACGTCGCTTCCCTGGGCGAGGCGAACCTCGACTTCGCCAGCGTGCAGTTCATGTTCCTGCCCGCCGAGCTGGAGCGAGCAGAGGCCGCGTTCGACGCGGCCCGCTCCACGGCGACGGCGGACCAGCGGTGGATCGCCGGACTGGAGCAGTACGAGCCGGTGCTCGATGCGCTGGAGACCTCCCGGGCCGCGTACAAGATCGGCAACAGCGCGACCGCGCTCGGCGTGATCCTCGCCGTGTTCGAGCGACACCTTGGGGAGCTGGCCGAGGGCTGGTTCGACTCGGCCATCGGGGAGGCGACCCGGGCGGGGACGGCGCCGCTGGAGACGGTGTTCGGTGTGCGCGACCTCCCAGTGGAGACGGCGGCCGTGGTGCGGGCGGCCATCGACCAGATGGTTCAGGAGGGCACTGTGCCGGCCGACGAACCGTGGCGGGCGCTGGAAGTCCTGGCCGCACAGCACAACTAGTCGGCCGTCGGCCAGGAGGTGAGCGGTGGCCGAGGGCACCGTGGAGTCCTGGGAGCGGCAGAGCGGGGAGTCGGTCCAGGCGTTCGAGGCGTTCGCTGTGTACCGCGATCTCGGCCCGGCGCGGAGTGTCACGAAGGCGGCACAGGAGTTGGATAAGTCTCGGTCCCTGTTGGGCCGGTGGTCGCGGCAGTTCGCATGGGTCATGCGGGCGGCGGCCTACGACCGGGAGCAGGACCGGCTGTTCCTCGCGGAGCAGGCGCAGGCGCGCCGGGACATCGCCCGCAGGCACGCGAAGTTGGCACAGGCCGTACAGAGCAAGGCGGTGGCCCGGCTCCAGTCACTGGACCCGCGGGAGCTGTCGCCGTCGGAGCTGCTGCGCTACATCCAGGTCGCGGCGGAGATCGAACGGCGGGCCGTGGGCGAGGCCCCAGCGGCGGGGACGGTCGAGGACCGGGACCAGGGCGTGGACGTGGCCTCCTTGTCGGACGAGGAGCGTCGGGCACGGATGGATCAGCTGCGACGGGAGCTGGAGCGCCGGTTGTCGGAGGGCACGCAGTGAGCCGGGGCCGGGCGAAGCGCCGCGTGATCGAGGGTTTCGCGGATCCATCGGTGATGAGCGACGAGCAGTTGAAGGCCGAGGTCGCGGCACTCGTGCGGGCTGATGAGCTGTCGGCGCGGCGGTGGGCGTGCGAGGTCCCGAACTGCGACGGTCTGCCCCACGCGGGCTGGCTGCACCACCATGCCCGTGCGGCGCAGCGTCAGCCGCTGTGGCTGTGGACCGTGTGGATGCTGCTCACCGGCCGTGGCTGGGGCAAGTCCCGGACGGCGGCGGAGACGGTGAGGGAGTGGGCGCAGACACCAGGTCTTCAGATCGCGGTGGTGGCGAAGAACGCCACGCTGGTGCGGGACATCTGCTTCGAGTCCCCGAAGTCGGGGCTGCTGTCGGTGTTCCCGCCGGAGGAGGTGGCGAAGTACAACTCCAGCCTGGGCGAGACGACGCTCCGGCTGACGAACGGCACGCTGATCCGGGGATTCGGCGCGGAGACGCCGGACAACCTGCGCGGCTGGGCATTCGACAAGGCGTGGTGCGACGAGTACGCGGCCTGGTCGCGGCACACCGCGCAAGAGGTCTACGACATGCTGTGGTTCTGCCTGCGTGAGGCGGACACCCCGCAGGTCGTCATCTCCACGACGCCGAAGCCGCTCCCGCACGTCAAGCGGCTGGTCGAGCGTGGCCGTGCCCAGGAGAAGGCGCACCTGGAGGGCGGGGCGCCGCCGCGGGTGGTGCTAACCCGAGGGCACATGCGGGAGAACGACGCGAACCTGTCGGCGGCGGCCCGAGAGGAGCTGGAGGAGGAGTATGCCGGCACCCGGCTGGGGCGGCAGGAGCTGTCCGGCGAGCTACTCGAGGACGTGGAGGGCGCGCTGTGGAAGGGCTGGATGCTGGAGGTCGAGGGCTTCCGGCGCCGCCCCGAGCATCTGCCGGACCTCCAGCGCGTGGTGGTCTCCGTCGATCCGGCCACCAAGTCGCACGAGAACGCGGACATGACCGCGTTCACCGTGGCGGGGCGCGGGTTCGCCGTGGAGACGATGTTCGGGGACGACCGGCCCCGCGGGTACCTGCTGCACTGCGAGCAGGACCGGCACACGCCGACGCAGGCGATGAAGCGGGCCGCCACGCTGTACCACGAGCACCGGGCGGACTGCGTGGTCATCGAGGCGAACAATGGCGGCGACTACCTGCCCGCTCTCCTGGAGCAGGTGGACCCGACGGTGAACTGGCGGATCGTTCACGCCACGCGCGGGAAGCGGGCGCGGGCGGCGCCAGCGGCGCAGCTGTACGAGCAGGCCAGGGTGTCGCATGTCGGTCCGGCCCGGCGGTTCGCGGAGCTGGAGGAGCAGATGACGACGTTTGTCGGCCAGGGCGAGACGGAGGACTCGCCCGACCTGCTGGACTCGGCGGTGTGGGCGTTGTGGGACCTGTTCCTGGATCCGACGATGCCGCCTCCGCGTGGTGGGGATGACCAGCGGCTCGCTGGTCGGCGGTAGTTGAGCCAAGGCCGTTGTCAGTGGGCTGTGGCAGCGTTGCGAGGT
The DNA here is from genome assembly GCF_042657145.1 of Streptomyces bullii. NCBI lineage: Bacteria > Bacillati > Actinomycetota > Actinomycetes > Kitasatosporales > Streptomycetaceae > Streptomyces > Streptomyces bullii. Next base: position 274,744 of record NZ_JBHSNY010000001.1, on the reverse strand, counting down.
GATCGGCGATGGACAGGCAGGGAGTCGGGGATGGCGGGGGAAGCTCGGGAGATGCCGGCATGGCTGGAGAGCGGCCGGACCGTTGGGGTCCCGGTCGTGGCGTTGGTCGTGGACGCTCGCAAGATGAGATCTCGCCGTGAGGGCATGCTCGGCCGGTTCGGAGTGGGCATGAAGAGCGTGATGCGTCTGCCCACCGGGACGGGTAAGACCGCGACCGCTGTGGCGGTGGCGATCGAGATGGCCAGGCAGGGCCAGAAGCTGACGCTCGTGGTCAAGGACCGTGCCGAACAGGAGGCGGTCGAAGCACAGCTGCAGGCCGCATGGGCTGGGCTGGATGAGGTGGCAGGTGATCAGGCCGCACCGGACAGCTTCCGTCTGGTTCCCGAGCCGTACGCACCCCGACGGTTCGTGCTCGCCCCCCCCGGAAGCCGCGTACCGGGCGTTGTGTATGAGGGCGGCGGAATGGGAGGAGTCCGGGCGGGATCAGGAGCGGCGGGCCGTGGCGGGAGACCGACGTGTCCGGAATCCCGCAGCACGTCGGGCGGTGGTCATCCGAAGCGGGGGAAGGTGCGAGAACCCAGAGTGCTTGCTGCCAGACCTCCCGTACCGGACGAAGGCCGGGGAGCCGCTACTGGAAGTCGACCACATCGATGACCACGCTGGCGGCGGTCGGGATCACCCGGCGGCGATGATCGCCCTGTGCCCGAACTGCCACAGCAACAAGACGCACGGCGCGGAGCGGGCCGCGCTTACCGAACGCCTGCGCAAGGTGGCGGCAGAACGACATGCCACCTGGGCGGCCAGTCTCACGTAGCCGGGTCGTGGGGTTCGCTGGACTATAGGCTGATCAACGGCGCGGGGCCGACGTCCGGAGGAGACTGTGGGCCTGCGTCAACTTGTGATCGATGCGTGGTCGTGGCTGAACTACAAGCCCGTGATGGCCGATGCCGGGCGTCCCGGCAGCCGCGCGTTTCCGGAGCTGGCCAAGACGTGGGTCCCGCCGCAGGAGCTACGGCGGCTGGCCGCATACAAGGTGCTCGCGGCGTACGACAACAACCAGGCCGGGCAGCTATCGGCGGTCGGTGGCGACGAGAGCGCGCTGGAGCGGCGGGAGCTGGGCGACGCGGCGAACCTGGTGGACACCGCGCTCGGTTACCTGCTCGGCTCGGAGCAGAAGGTCGTAGTGGAGGGCGCGGAGCACGCCGACGAGGAGACACCAACGCCAGGGGCGGCGGAGGCTGCGGCGGTGCAGGACCGGCTGCGGAAGTGGGCGGACAAGGAGTTGCTGACGTTCCGGGTCCAGCAGGCGGAGCGGGCGGCGGTGCTCCTCGGGGACAGCGTGATGGTGCTGGCGTGGAACCCGGAGAAGCAGCGGCCGACGTTGCGGGTCTACGATCCGGGGTTCTTCTTCCCGCAGTGGGACGACGAGGACGAGGACTTCCCCCGTCGGGTGCACCTGGCGTGGGAGCTGCCGGCGGACGATGACGCCGGGCTGAAGGCCAGGGTGCGGCGGGTGACGTACGAGCTGGGGCCGATCTCCGAGTATGGCGAGCCCGGCGACGATGGGCTTGTGGCCGGTGGTCGGCAGTACCCGTGGGAGCCGGGCCGGACGTCCAACGTGACCTGCTACCTCACTGACGGCGAGTGGCTGCTGGAGGACCTGAAGAACGGCGAGACGCTGGACCGGCTGCCGATGGACAAGGCCGCGTACCGGGTGCGGCCGGACGGCACGGAGCTGAACCGGCTGGATCTGATGATCGACTTCGTGCCGGTGGTGCACATCGCGAACACGATCCCCGACGGTGGGGAGCACTGGGGTCGCTCGGTTCTTGCACGGGTTCTGCAGGCGCTCGACGAGCTCGCGGCCACCGACTCGGACAGCTCGGCGGCGTCGGCGACGACGGGCACGCCGATCATCGGGCTCGCGGGGGCGCGCCTGCCGGTGGACCGGGCGACGGGTAGGCCGCAGGAGTTGGAGGTGAAGGCGGGTGCGGTGTGGCAGCTCGGCGAGACCGGGCGTATGGACGCGTTGGACACGTCCCCGCAGCTGGCCGAGTTGCGGGCGCGGGTGGATCACCTGCTGGAGCGGATCGCGGCGAACAGCCGGGTGACGGCGGCCGGGCTCGGGACGCTGGACGCGACGGAGGTGCCGTCGGGGTACGCGTTGAAGCTCGCGCTGGGCCCGTTGGACGGGCTGATCGGCATGATGCGGCTCGCACGGGAGCACAAGTACCGGCTGCTGTTCAAGATGGTGCAGCGGTTGTACCAGGCGGGCCGGGCGGAGGGATGGACGGCTGGGGAGACGCTGCCGGCGCGGCTGGCGTGGGCGCCGCACACGCCGACGGACCGGGGCGCGGTGCTGGAGGAGGTTGTCAAGGCGTACGGGGCGGGGGTGCTGTCGCTGGAGACGGCGGTGGCGATGCTGCTGGAGGCCGGGTACCCGATCAAGGACGCCTCGCAGGAGGTGGAGCGGATCAGGGCGAAGGCGGAGCAGGAGGCCGCGGTGCGGATGGCGGAGGCCGCCGCGCGTCGCGCGCGAGACGAGGAGGACGAGGACCAGGAGGGGGCCGGGCCGGGTTCGGCCGGGTCGAAGAGGCTGGTCGAGAAAGGGAGCGAGCGGGAGCTGGTGGAGGCGAGCCGGTGACGCGGCCTCCGGGTGCGTGAGGCGAAGGTCAGCGCCAGATTCCGCGGGCGCGCATCAGGTCGATCTGGGGTTCGGTGACGTGCTCGCGGTACTCAGCGTGGTCGTACGGCGGGCGATCGGCGTAGAGGTTCGCCGGGTAGATGGGCTGGTCGTACAGGGTCGCGAACAGCTCGGTGCGCAGGTCCTTGGCCCAGTTGGTCCACGCGGCGGAGGTGCGCTGGCGGCGGAGGGCGGGCAGGTCAATGGTGGCGGTGACGAAGGTGGCGACACCGCCGTGGTCGAGGTGGCCGACGGTGCGGCCGGTGTAGTCCGTGATGGTGGAGTGGCCGCCGAAGAAGTCGACGCGCTGCCCGTCGACGCCGGTGTAGGAGGCCGGGTTGGGGGCGAGGACGTACATGGTGTTGTCGAGGGCGCGGGCCCGGTTCTGGATGTCGAAGGCGTCGGAGGTGACGCCGGGCAGCGGGTAGCTGGTGCGGTAGGCGATCTCGCAGCTCCCGAGGGCGAGGCCGCGGGCGTTCTCCGGGTACGACGCTTCGTTGGCCATCATGACGCCGAGGCGGCCGATGGCGGTGTCGGCAACGGGCCAGAACGCCTCGGGGTTGCGCCCGTGGAGCCGGGTCCACTGGTCGAGGACGTCGTGTGGGCTGACGCTGTGTTCCATAGGCGGCAGCGGTGTGAGCTTGTAGTGCCGCAGGACGATCTCGCCGTCGGGGTTGATGACGAAGCCGACGTTGAAGTAGCGGTTGGGGAAGGCCGGGTGGAGGGCCTTGGCCTGGGCCATGATGTGGACATTGAACTCGCGGGCCCAGCGGCCGAGCTCTTCAGTTTCGGCGCCGGGCAGGCTGATGGCGCAGGTGCGGGCGTAGGTGGCGTGGTCGAGGTCGTGGATTTCGTCGGTGAAGCCCTGGAGTGCCCCTTCGGGCAGGACGACCAGCCGGACGGGGTGGTCGAGGCCGCCGAGGGAGACCGCGGTCCGGGTGAGGGCGTACAGGTGGTCGAGGTTGGTGGCGATGTCGTCGCGCTGCTGGATCTCGGTGATCTCGGGGATGAGCCCGACGGCGGTGTAGGGGTTGAGCGTCATGGGGGGATACCTCCTTGTTCGACGCCATCCTGTGGGGGCGGTCGGACAGGGGCTCGTGGTCGTGTCGGTGCAGGTGGCTAAACTGGCCGGCAGCGCGGGGGCGCGCTCTGGAGGAGATGTATGGTCCAGCCCCTGCCGCTTCGCCGTCCTGTCGGCTTCCGTCGTGACGGGCGGCCGATCTACCCGATTCTCGGTGCCTCCTCTGAGGACGAGACGAACGACCAGCTGGACGACGCCACGGACAGCGGCCAGGAGCAGCAGGTCACGTTCACCCAGGACCGGCTGGGCAAGATGCTCACCCGTGAAAAGGCGCAGGGCGAACGGGCGGGGATCAAGCGCCTGTTGTCCCAGCTCGGGTTCGACTCCCCGAAGGCGCTGAGCGAGTTCGTGACCGCGCAGCGGGAGGCCGAACAGGCCGCCCTGTCGGAGGTGGAGCGCCGCGAACAGGCGGCGGCCGAGCGCGAGTTGCAGGCCGCGCGCCGGGAGGAGCAGGCCGCCGAGAGGGAGCGGGCGGCACTGCGCCGGGCCGCGCTGGTGGCGCTCGGCGCGAAGGGCGATGACCTGGTGGACGCGGAGCGTCTGCTTGCCGTAGACGACGAGGACGCGGACGAAGCTGGGATCCAGGCGGCGGCCGAGGCCCTGCGCGCACGCCGTCCCGAGCTGTTCGGTGAGGTCCGCACCCCGGTGCCGGCGGCACCCGCGGGAGCACCGGCGGGGCGTGGCCCGACCCGTACCGCCCCGGTGTCCAAGCCCGGTTCGGCCGGGCTGGAGATGGCCAGGCGGCGCGGGCTGATCCCGGAGTTCAGCGACTCCGCCGCCCGATAGTCCGGGCCCAGACCTTGGGGGACCACGCCCCCTGAACTTCGTGGACGGCATCGCCTCCGTGGGCGGTGTGCGGATTCTGACCGCAGCGTCCATGGAGACACGCACATGACCATCCAGCCCGTCTCGACGTCCGAGTACACCACCGCCAACCGTGAGTGGCTGGCGTCCCTGCACGGCACCGACTCCGTCGATACGATCACCCTCGACCTCACCCTGTTCAGCGAGGGCACGCACTACGTGTGCGGGGACGGCTGCGACCCGTACGGCCGGGTGCTCTCCGGCGTGCCGGTCGGCAGGGTCGCGGAGTCCGGCCTGTACGGCCCGTACGACCCCGAGGCGCACTGCGGCCGCCAGATCCTGCGCGGCTTCGTGATCGCCGAGGCCCCGTTCGCTCCGGGGCAGACCCGCGTTCCGGCCGCTCTGCTGTGGCACGGCGCGGTGAAGGCGTCGAAGGTGCCGGGCGGCATCGACGTGTCCCAGCTCGTGTGGCACCCGCGTGCCGCGCAGATCCGCTTCGTCTGAGCGGGGGCTGAGCTGTGACGATTCAGTACCTGCTCAAGGACGTCTCGGTCATGGACCTGACGGCGTTCGCCAGGGCGATCCCGTCCCCGAAGGACTTCCTCCTCACCCAGACCATCTTCCCGACCGTGGAGATGCGCGAGGTGAAGTGGCGTACGAAGGACTCGGGCCGGTACGTCAACGTCGCCAAGTACCGCGCGTTCAACGCGAGCGTCCCGTTCGCGACCCGTGAGGCGTGGCAGACCTCCCGCGAGGGCGCGCTGCCCGCGCTGGGGCAGAAGCTCGTCGTCTCCGAGCAGGAGCAGATCCTGCTGGAGGCGTCGCACGGCTCGGACCAGGACCGGCTGATCGAGCTGCTGTACGACGACGTGGAACGCCACGTCGAGGCCATCCGCTCCCGGCTGGAGCTGGCGGCCGGCGACGTGCTCACGGACGGCCGGTTCACGCTGGAGCAGGAGAACGGCCTGACGCTGGAGGTGGACTGGAACGTCCCCGCCGAGAACATGCCGGTCGCCCGCATACCGTGGTCGGACCCGGCCTCCGACCCGATCGCGGACGAGCTGCGGTGGATCCAGCACCTGGACGACATCGGCGCACCGGAGCCGGAGCTGGTGATCACCAGCCGGAAGGCGTTCAGCTACCTGGCGGCGAACAACGCCTACAGGGCGGCCTACTACGGCAGCGTGAACCCGTCGACCACGCCGACCGCGACGCTCACCCCACAGCAGATCAACGTGGTGCGCGGCAACTACAGCCTGCCGCCGATCCAGTTCTACAAGGCCCAGGTGCGGGTGGACGGCAAGCCCCGCAAGGTGCTGCCCGAGGACCTGTGGATTCTGGTGCCGCCGGAGCGGGAGAAGTGGGCGCAGACCATGTACGGGGTGACGGCGGAGGCCCTGGTGCTGTCGCGCGGGTCGAACCCGGAGATCATCCGTGAGGACGCTCCTGGCCTGATCATCACCCGCGGGGTGCAGGATGACCCCGTGCAGATCTGGACCAAGGGTGCCGCGGTGGGTATGCCCGTCATGCACACCCCGGACGCGCACATCGTGGCGAAGGTCCTGTGATGCCCGTGCGCCGATTGATCGCTGCCGTGTACGTGAAGGACCCGGAGACCCACGAGGACCTGATCCTGCTGCCCGGCGAGAGCCCGGCACCGGAGATCGCCGCAGAGGTGACGAATCCGAATGCCTGGGATGCGCCGTCGCCCGACGACGCCGAGCCGGAACCGACCGCGGCCGGCGGGCCAGGCCCGACCGCGGGCACGCCGGACCAGGAGCAGGGCGAGGCCGACGGCGTCGGTGCAAAGAAGTCGACGTCGCGGCGGACACGCTCGTCCTCCGCGTAATACGCTCACCTGTACGGCCCGGAGCTGGCTCCCCCGTCTGGCTCCGGGCCGTGCCTCGTATCGAGGGATGTGAATGGACGAGTTCCAGCGGTCGTGGCTCCTCGCGCAGCTCGGCCCGGACACCGACCCGGCCGGCCTGGAACGCCGCTTCTTCCGGCTGCGGTCGGTACGGGCCGTCGCTCTCGAGGTCCTGGGCGAGCGTCGCGCGAAGCTGCTCGCTGACCCACTGAAGGTCTCGGTTGATGGTGTGGTGACCATGGACCTGCAGGAGAACCTGCGCGGCATTGAGCGGCAAATGGAAGTCACACGGCAGGTACCTGCGCCCGACGACCCGCCAGAGGACGAAGACAAGACAAGCGAAGCTCTGGCCATGTGCCTTCCACTGACGGGCCGAAGGCCGCGGGAGCACGTATCCCCCGCGGCCTGTCTCACGGTTCTACAGCCAAGGCCAGTGGCCCCAACTCACCGCCCCGAGTACCAGGGCCGCACCTGTTGCGCCTGCCACAATCGCAGGCGAGACGTACACCGCGAAGATGGTACGGCCACCGACCAGCAGTTGTACGTTGGCGCGTCGTACGTGGGAGGACGTCGATGGGGGAGCCTCCGCCCAGGCGTCGTCCACGGGGCCATCCCCGGGTGACTGCTGGCTGGAACCTGTGCCATGGTGTCTACTCAAGAGTTGTCCTTTTCGCATGAGCACGGCCGCCGTCCCCCTGGCCGCCAAACCTGAAGGAGACGGTGGCACGCGACACTCGGTCCCCGCGGGGTTCGAGGGGACACAAAAGGGCCCCACCAGACCTAGGCATGGTGGGGCCCTCATTGATGACGCGACCGTATCGAAGGGGCTAGCAGCAAGGCAAGTTGACTCCGAGGCGTTGTTGGGGCCTGGTGAAAGTAGCCGTGCGGCTCGCAGCGTGGTGGTAGCGATCGCTGGGTTCTGTCTCTACACGGGTATCTGCCCACCTGCGATCTTGAAGCAATCGCGATTGGCTCGACCAACCCGTCGATCAGGCCGACCCACCAGAGCGCACAGAACTATGGTTCGCTCACTGGCTGTTCTCTATCCGGCCGGGTGATCGACGGGGTTCGAACAGGGGCCTGGTTCGGGTGAGTCTGCCGTTGTGGACGCATGGAAGAAGGGCCTCTTGGTAGCTCGCGGATGTCGAGTCCAGCGAGGAGCAAGAGGCCCTGTTGTCGAAGTGTCGCGTGATCACGGGTGACGGGTCCAGTCCGTCCACTCCTGGGTGTGACTGTCTCGCCCATAGGTTCGGGAACGCGGCCGACCGGCCGGGACGCCGGGCTCGGTACGGCTCGGACCTGAGCGATGCCGAGTGGGCCCTGGTGCGGGATCTGCTGCCGGTGCCGGGGTGGCTGGCAGGCCGGGGCGGGCGACCGGAGGGCTACTGCCACCGGCAGATGATCGACGCGGTGCGCTACCTCGTCGACAACGGCATCAAGTGGCGGGCGATGCCCGCGGACTTCCCGCCCTGGCCGCGAGTGTATGCCTTCTTCGCCCGCTGGCGGGATGCGGGCCTGGTCGCCGAGCTGCACGATCGGCTGCGGGAGACCGTCCGCCGGGCCGAGGGCCGCGATGCGGAGCCGAGTGCGGCGGTCATCGACTCGCAGTCGGTGAAGGCGGATGCCACCGTCGCCCTCGCCTCACGCGGTTTCGACGCGGGGAAGAAGGTCAACGGACGCAAGCGGCACCTGCTCACCGACACCCTCGGGCTGTTGCTGGACGTGCTGGTCACTCCGGCGTCGACCACCGACCGGGACGCCGCCCGCGTCCTGCTGCCGGCGGCCAGGGAGCGTTTCGGGCGGCTGGCACGGGTGTGGGCCGACGGCGGATACACCGGCCACCTCGTCGACTGGAGCACAGCCCAGCTCGATATTGTCCTCGACGTGGTCCGCCGCAGCGACGACACACGAGGGTTCCAGGTGCTGCCCCGCCGCTGGGTCGTGGAAAGATCGTTCGCCTGGTTTCTGCGCAGCCGACGCCTGGTCCGGGATTACGAACGTCGCCCCGACACCGGCGAAGCCGTCGTCCTGTGGTCGATGACCATGCTCATGAGCCGCCGCCTGGCCGCCCGGCACCAGTGTCCTGCTGCGAAGGCGGGACAGGCAGCGTGAACCTGCCCGGTTTCGCCTCGACCAGCCAGCCCCGTTCCACCAGCCGCTTAAGCCGTGCCCTGGCGCCTTCGACGCGGGAAACGGACGCACTGTCCCAGCCCAGCACCACCGCCGCCCGCCGGGCACCGAGCCCGTCGTCTCCCCCATCGGCCGCGGCGGCCATCAACGCCTGATAGTCCGGCGACAGCTCCGTCACCTCACTCGCGTGCCGCCGGTGAGGCACCGCCCGGCGCGGCCCGACCACCTTCTTCTGTGACATCTCGCTGGCCACGACGGCGGACGCGTTCTCCTCGGCCAGCGCCTCCAAGTACTGCTCCAGGCCGATCACCCGGCGCCGGTGCACCTCCTCGGCGTCCGCCAGAGCCGTCCGCATCGACGGCATCCGCCACCTCCACGACTCCTCGCCCGGCAACAGGTCCAGGCTCCCGCAGCAGCAGCTACGTCACGCCTGACCAGCGAGAACAGGCACACGAGGTTCGGAAAGAGAACGGCCTCTCAGACGGTCGCCTGCTTACGGCGTCGGAGTAGTGTCAGAACAGTGATCGCGGCCAGGGTCATCCATGCCTTGCCAAGGATCTGACCGGGCAGGTAGTCGAAAGAGCCGAAGGCCAGCTTGAGGAAGAGAATGCTGTCCGCGAGCAAACCGACCGCGTTCGAGGCGAGCATCGCGATCAGCAGGCCGCGCTTGCGGAGGGGCTCGTAGACGGCGAAGTCCATGATCTCGGCGACCGCGAAGGCAGATGCCGAAGCGACAGCGAGCGCAGGGGTGGAGAGGAAGTACGACAGCACGGTTCCGACGGCTATGGCCGCGAGGACAGCTCCTCGTCCAGCGGATTCACGAGCGAGGTCTCGAAGGACCAGGGCGAGGCCGACCATGTAGACGCCGGCGGGGGCGGCATAGCCGAAGCCGACGGGGACTGCTCCGAAGTGGGTGACAGCGAGGTTGGCAGCCGGGATGGTGGCGATGTAAGCGACGAGGGTCGCGGTACCGGCAGGGGCGGGGACGTTCACAGGCTTCTTTCTCTCTCGGTGATGTAGCTGTTGCGCCGATACCACGCCGCGGACGGACAGCGAGGCGAACGCCCAGACAGTACATCCCAGGCCACTGACATCGGCACCGCTCCTGATCTTGGAGACTCTGTCCGGGATTGAGTGCACTGCCGGAGGCATATGCACATCACGTCGGCACGAGTCGGCCGCATCCGGGCATACAAGGCAGCGCGTCTCGAGCATGCAGACGCAGGTCAGGCGGAGGTCATCCCCCGGCGACGGCAAGAGTCTCGTTGCCGTGCACGGCTCCCTGCGACAGCGCCGCCATCCCTAAGCAAGACGTCGTTTCGGCCGAATTTTACGCCGCGATGCACACAGCAAAGCCGCCCGATAAGTTCAGTTAGTTCACATTAGGGAGATATGAGGCGTCGCAAGAGGGCGCCGCAGGAGTGCCTACCGTCCAGTACCGAAAGTGCGTGCGAATTCGCGGTCTGCTCCGTCGACTGTGTTGTCAGTGGGTGCGCTTAAGCTCGTGCCAGTTGTTAAATCAGCAGGTGGGGGGCGAGCAGAAGGATGTCTCCGGACTTCGAGGTCGGGCACCTTGTCACGTTCACAGGAGCGCCCGGAATCGGCCGAGTGGGGGCTGTCGACGGGGGTACTCTCCGCATCGACTTCTTCGAGTCCGTCGCCGAGCCAGAAGTCGAGTCGCGCACGGTTCCAGCGACTGCATGCCGGCCCGCCGTGCTCAAGCGGGAGACTCGCGTTTTCTGGCGCAACCCGAACACGGGAGCGTGGCTCGCTGGGCGAGTACAACTGGCCCGGCGTCCCACGTATTTCGTCCACTTCCCGAACACCCAGTCAGACCTGCCGGTGCAGGAGACCGAGCTTCGCGTCCGGTGGGACAAACCTGTGCGCGACCCGCTCCAAGTGCTGGTCTCGGGGGGCAACGAATCCGGCTACTACCACAACACTCGGCTACCGCTGCTTCACAACCTCATCGGCCAGCGGGCAGCCTGTGCCAGCACACCCGCCCTGCTGTCGTCCGCGGTCGAGATCTACCCCCACCAGATCCACGCGGCCCTGACCGTGCTCTCCGATCCGGTCCAGCGGTATCTCCTCGCCGACGAAGTCGGTCTGGGGAAAACCATCCAGGCTGGCTACGTCATTCGGCAGACCTTGATCGACAACCCGAGCGCCCGGATCACGATCATCACGCCGGAGATTTTGCGGCGGCAGTGGCTGAGCGAACTGCGCGAGAAGTTCTTCATCAGCGACTTCGTTGACCGCCGCGTGCGGTACTCATCCCACGAGACGCCGGAGAACTGGGCCGAGTACCACGACAGCGAACTCGTCGTCGTGGACGAGGCTCACGAACTGGTGCACAACGCCGATAATAATGACCCCCGGTACCGCGAACTGTGCGCCCTGGTCCACGCCGCCCCCAAGCTTCTCTTGCTGTCAGCCACACCGATCACAGCCGGACCGACAGCTCAGTTGGCCCTTCTACACCTCCTCGACCCCGCCCTCTACAGCTGGGAAGACCGGGACGCCTTCGCGCGTCGTCACGAGATGCGTGAGAAGCTCGCGGACCGCGTCTCCGGCCTCGATGAGAAGTTCCCTCCCCTTCTGCCCTCCACCATCGACCGCATCCGGGACGTCATCCCCGAAGACCCGCTCTTCGAGGAGCTGGCCCCGCAAATCCTCGAACTCCTCGACGAGTACGACGAGCTCGCCGACGAAGCGAACACGCCCGAACTCGCCCTGCGTGTCGAGGCGCTCCGTGCTCACATCAGCGAGACGTACCGGCTCGACCGCCGAGTGATCCGTCACCGCCGAGCCCGTGTCCTGCGTGACGACGAAGACTCCGACCTCGTCCCCTATGTCGTACGCGGTCGAGCCCTCCCCCAACTCCTCGGTGACGGGACGCTGCACTCCATTGCCACGGAGACTGCACGGACCTGGCAGCGTGAAACGTGGGATCGTCTCCTTGACGAGAACCTCGATGAACAACGATCCGCGTACGGTCTCGTTCTCGGCATCCTTGTCTCGCGACTCGGCGGTCCCTCCAACGACTTCCTGGACTCCCTGCGGTGGCGCGTGCGCCAAGACACGCAGGCAGCAGGTCGTGCTGGCCTGACGAGCCAGGAGCGCGACCTGCTGGCCGGCCCGCCGCTGCTCACGCACGAGTCGACTCTCCTGGAGCGGCTCGAAGCGAAGCTCGAACAGGACCTCCTCAAAGAGGAAACGGACGAGCTCACTGCCGTCCTCCTGCCCATCGTGGCCCAGAGCGGAAGAACCGCGATCTTCGCGGGAGCCGGTTCGCTCGCATCGAATCTGGCTGCAGAACTGCAGCGTCGCCTCCCCGACGTGCTCGTTGCCGAGCACACCCGTCACGCCGGATCGGAAGCGTCACACAAGGCCGTAGAGGCATGGCGGGCTCCCTATCCGAAGAACCCTCGGGATGCTCGTGGGGCTGAGAAGCTGCCTCGCGTACTCGTCATGGACGACTCGGCTGACGACGGCCTGAACTTGCAAACCACCAACACAGCGGTACACCTGCGGCTTCCCTGGTCACCGAACCGTCTGGAGCAACGACTCGGCCGCTTCGACCGATACCCCGACTTCGGGGAGACCGGTCAGGACCCCGCCACTCAGTTCGTCCTTGCCGAGGCCGGCGAGTTCACCGGGGCCTGGCAGGCTCTACTGAAAGACGGCTACCAGATCTTCTCCGGGTCGGTCTCCACCCTGCAGGACGCCATTGCAAGGGATCTCGCGGGCGTGTGGTGCACCGCCCTCGTTGAAGGACCGGACGGACTGGCCAACTTATCGCCACACGTCGCGTCCCAGTTGAAGGACGCTCGGGCTGCCATCGCCAAATTCGAACGAGTCGAGGCCGTCCACGAGTCCGCCACCTACCAGACAGACGTTGCTGCCGAAATCGCAAAATTCGAGCAGCCGCGCCGCAAGATCGAAGATGCCTTGCTCAACTACGCCGGCGACGGATCCTCCGGCATCAAGCTGCCGCACTGGACACGCTCGGTGAACGGCTGCATCCGCCACAAATTCAACCTCGAGGCCCAGCCGCTGGTCTCCCCGCACCTCTACCAGAGGCTGAAGACCAAAGTGCCGGCCGAAGCCGCTGAGGCCACGTTCTTCCGGGCCGACGCACTGCGCTCCTCCGGCACCCGCCTGTTCCGTATCGGCAACCCGCTCGTCGACATGCTGACCTCGGTCATCTACACCGATGACCGAGGGCAGGCCACGGCCTTCTGGAGACTCGCCCCCAACCACCGGGGCGAACTGGAGCCCTACTTCGGCTTCGACTTCGTGGTAGAAGCCAACATTAACGGCGCCGTCGCCCTGGTCAACGATGTGGGCGCGGAGAAGGCCCGCCTCGCGCTCCGCCGACAGGCAGACCGGATCCTTCCCCCCTTCGCCCTCAAGGTGTGGGTCGCAGCAGGCAGCACGAAGGCCGTTACCGACGAGCAGACCCTCGTATGGCTGGAGAAGCCCTACGACAACAACAAGGACCACAACTACAACCCGAAACTGATCCATGAACTCACCGACATCTTCGGAGGGTGGAAGTACTACGCAGCCGCAGCAAAATCAGCCAACGTAATCGCCCTCGAAGAGCTTGAGCAGGTAACCAAACTCCCTGCCATGTGCGACCGCGCACAGAAGGCGGCCCGCCGTCGCCTCGCGGTAGCTGCAGCCCAGGCCAAGTCTCGTGGGGCAGCCAGCCACCTCCTGGGAGATACCGAGAGTTACATAACGGACGTGTCCGTCGCGGACGCCCTTGTCGAGGGACTCACCCAGCCAACAGTGCGACTGGTCGCGGCCACGTGCATCGTGAAGAGCGGGTATAGGAGGGTGCGGCATGGCTCCTGACGCAAGCAGCACCTCCCTGTCCAAAGCTGCTCTAAACATTGACAGTTGGACAGGAGCCGACGAACTTCTGCGTTCCTGGCCCTCGGTTCCGCCCATGGACGACAGCCAAGGCACCCTGCGACGCCTCCGCGACGCCCTCGTCGGACTGGACAACGGGTCGTCGGGATGGCGAGATGCGGCGGCCCTCATCCGTCAAGTCCTGCTTGAAGCCCAGGCCCGCGGGGTCCACAACGGCCTGGTTGTCCCCAAACACCCTGTACTGCCCTCCCAAGAGCAATGGTCACAACTGCACTGCGATGCGATGCCACACGAGCGGGGCTTGTACATCACAGCGAAGCCCTGGCATCCACCGGTGGAAGAGAACGATGCGGCGGCAGTAGCTCGCGAGGATCTGCGGCAGGTGTACCTAGGAGAAGCGGCCGAACACCGTCGCCGCCGGGAACCCCACCCGGCGGACCCGTTCTGGACGGCGGCGCTCGGCGCGACGCACGAGCAGTACTTGTCCTTCGGTCAAAGGCAGGCTGCGCGGGCCGTCGCGCTCGCGCAACCAGGCAGCAGCGTGATCATCTGCCTGCCCACGGGGCACGGCAAGACCGCAGTCATCCAGGCACCTGCGCTGCTCGCGAGTCGAAGCGCCGGCGTCTCAGTGGTGGTCGTGCCTACCGTCGTCCTTGCCCTCGACATGGAGCGCCGTACCCGCCCTCTGATGGAGGCGCAAGGGCGGACTAGTCCTACGGGACGCTATGCCTATGTCGGTGGCCTGCCGGACGACGTCAAGCAGCAGATGCGCGATGACATCCGCACGGGCCGGCAGCGCCTCGTATTCACCTCACCTGAGGCTCTTGTCCGGAGTCTGCGCAAGCCGCTTGAAGACGCGGCAGGAGCTGGTCTGCTCAAGTACTTCGTCATCGACGAAGCCCACCTCGTGGAACAGTGGGGCAACGGATTCCGACCCGAGTTCCAGACCATGTCCAGCCATCGTCGCACCTGGTTGAGCAAGGCTCCCGAAGGTCTGGCACCCGTCACGGTCGCCATGAGTGCCACCCTCACCACACAGCAAGTCAGCACGCTTGAAGATCTCTTTGCAGGACCAGACAAAGCTCAGATTGTCTGGGCTTCCCAACTTCGTCACGAACCTACCTATTACATCAACGCGTCCGCGACCACTCAACGCCGCGAGAACTCCATTCTTGAGGCTGTGTCGCTCCTGCCTAAACCCATGGCCTTGTACGTCTCGACAGTGGCAGACGCAAAAGAATGGACGAGGCGCCTTAAAACTGCTGGCTTTCATCGAGTCACTCATGTAACCGGGGACTCAAGTGACCAGGACCGACGCGATGCAGTGGAGGGCTGGGGCGGTAAATCCACCGAGGCCGACAGCAGAGTCTCCACCAGGTACGACATTGTCGTCGGCACTTCGGCATTCGGGCTGGGTGTAGATCTGCCGGACGTTCGGACCGTGCTACACGCATGCCTACCCGAAACCGTTGACCGGTACTACCAGGAGATCGGCCGAGGCGGCCGCGACGGAAACCCGTCAGTCGCCTACATGGTGACAGCACCCGGTGACCGGGACATCGCCGAAACCCTCGGTAGCGAACCAGTCATCTCCTCTGAGAAAGCGTGGAAACGCTGGGATGCCATGTTCCGACGAGAACAGCAACTCGGCGGCAGCCGCTACAGGCTCAATCTAGACTCCCGCCCCAGCCACGTCAGCGAGGATTCTGAAACTAATAGGTCGTGGAACGTTCGGGTTTTGAATCTCATGGTTCGCGCGAAGCTGATCGAACTCCACGTGCCGCAACCTCCTCAGCGCCAAGGTGAGGAACTCGAATCCGCCTGGGAGGAGCGCGTTGAGGAGTTCAAGAAGCGCGTGGCGACACAAGCTGAGGTCACAATCAAAGACCCGCAAGTCAACACTACGGAGCGTTTCGCTGATCGTTTCGAGGCAGAGCGCAAGAAACTTCTTGATGAGCAGAAGAAATCCCTCAAGGGTCTCCAAGAGGCGCTTGGTGGAAGTCAGTGCATTGGTGATGTCCTCGGGGAGTACTACCGCCTGCGTCGAGGCCAAGCTTCCTTGCCAACCCGTGTGACCTGCCGCGGATGCCCGAACTGCAGGGCAACTGGGCACCCCGACAAGTCTGGCTTCTACCGACTCGCGGGTGAGCCTCGGCCGTGGCTGCGTTTCCCGGCACCTCCCGTGAAAGACCCGCTGGCCCACTACCGTGACGGCCTATCGTGTCTGAGTTTGTGGTGGGAGGACGAGCAGGAACTGCGGCTCTACGTGCCCCGCCTCCTGGAGCGGCTGGTCCGGCGGGACATGACCATCGTTGGTGGTCCTGGTGTCACGGCACAATGCCGAGAGGTGCTCCAGAAGGCAGCACGTACACACCCTGTTGTACTCGACGAGGATGCAGAGTTGCTGAAGTCATGGGCCGGCCCCGTGGTTTGGATCTTGGACGATTCGGCGTCACTCGACTACGACACCGCCGCACGGTTCAGTTCGGAGGACGTCACATACCTCCTCCACCCGCACCAAACTCGACACCCAGACCGGGCCAGTGACCTGCTGATCGATATTCACCGAGCCAAGCTTCCGGTCTTCCGTGCCTTGGAGGAACTCTGATGACTCTCCTAAACGTAGGCGCAGCCCTGCCATCACAAGCATGGGCCGTGGTGCGGCTGCTCGCCTGCCTTGAGAAGGCACCCCCCTTGGAAGAAGCGCGTGCTCTGTTGTCTCCACCTTCAATCCGCGGCGAGAAGACACAGGACAAGCCCGCCTTCGATAAGGCAATCAGCACATTGGAAGAGTTGGACCTAATTCGGATCGAAGGGAAAGATCAGCAACTGTTTCTCGCTGGCCAGGCTGTTGACCTCGACGGCCAGGACGTATCTGCGTTCGGCTCCGCACTCCGACGCGCGATCCTCGATCCTGCCAAGAACACATCGCTTGGCGACTCACCTGACCAAACCGGACCTCGCGACCTCACCAGAGCTCTGGCGTGGCTGCTCACGTTTGATCCCACAGATCCAATGGACTGGCTCAGGGCGCAGAACGAGCAGAGAGAGGCCTTGCGTCCTGAGGCAGGACCCGTTTTCTCCAATCACACTCGTTGGCTTCGCTTCAACTACTGGGCGCCACCTCTGGGTCTAGCGGGAGCGCCTCTATTCCAAATCGAGGAAGGCAACGCAAACCGGCTTGTCCCTGACTGCACAGTCGCCGTGAGACAAACCCTTGCCGAACTACAGCAAACCGACGTGAGGATAAACGCAGTGGAGCTCTTGCGTACAATCCGCGAACAGCTCCCTGTACTGCCAGGTGGTGCTCACTCACGAGCGGTGGGACTCCGCTCACCGGGAGACACCGCAGCCGGCGCAGCTCTCTCATATGCGCTGCTTCGCGGTGAAGACGAGAAGTGGTTGCGGCTGGAGCACGATGACGATGCTCAACACGTTCTCCAGGTGCACGACCCGGATAGGTCATCTGCACGGCCGGTCAGCGCCATCACCATCTTGGAGGCCGTCAATGGCTGACTTCCGCGACCTCTGCTGGGATCCAGCGACCGCAACTGCCACGATCAACACCGAGGCCATCAGCCCGCACCGGTCCGTATTCCTTGCCACGCATGCACCCTTGCGTATCAAGCGCGCCTTGGTCTCGGAGGACAAGCAGGTCCAGCCCATCGGCGACCTGATCAATGAGCGGTCGGTGATAGACGACTTCGTCACGAAGAAGTCGGACTCAGGCGCTCTCCTGATGTTGGTCCTCGGAGACACCGGGTCCGGGAAGTCCCATCTGATTCGATGGGTGCGCGAGAAACTCCCGGAGTTCATTCCCGACTCGGCCACCCACGAGGTCATCTATCTCGAACGCTCTATGACCAGTCTCAAGGCAGTGGTCAAGGCTCTCATCGCCAAGGCAGACAGCAGCGAGCTAGCACAGCTCAGGGATGATGTCGACAGGTTCACTGCCGAAATTGATCAAGAGTCGCTTGGCCGCCGAATCCTCAATGAACTGAGTGAGCGCCTCTCTTCGACGCCACCGAAGGAGATCCCTGGGCCAGGACGGGTCCTTGCCGGCCCCGGCAGACTGGCAGCGATGCTGCATGACCCGTTCATTCGGCAGCACATGCTGTCGGAAGGGAAGTTTGTTCCGCGACTCGCGGCTCAACTCCTCAAGGATCGTCGTAGCGGGCAAGACGAGCGTCCCGAGAGCTTCACCATTGAGGACTTGCCCCTAGACGTCGATTATGACAACGCCGCTTCGGATATGGTCGCCCGGCTGCTTAATCAGATTGCTACGCGAGACGACCTACAGGCCACGGCCGTGGATCTACTCAACAGGAATTTGGAAGCTGCGGTCAAGAACGCGGCCAACCTTGGCGCAGGACGTCTCCTAGACGCCATGATGCAGGTACGCGCGGAGTATCAGCGACTTGGCAAGGAAATCATTCTTCTAATTGAGGACTTTGCTCTCATCCAAGGCGTCCAACAGGACCTCCTGGACGCAGTTATCGAAGCAGCGAACCGAGACGGAAGGACATCGCTCGCCCCAATCCGCACGCTTATGGCTGTCACCCCGGGCTACCTTGAACAAATTCCAGAGACCGCGCTGAGCCGCATTCGAGCCACAGCAGGATACGTCTACAACCTGGATGTCCCATTTAGTCAAACTGACACCGGCAGCCAAGAAATCGCCTCATTCGTCGGACGCTATCTCAATGCGGCCCGCGTGGGCCGAAACGCTCTGGAGACAGCACGTGACGGGGAGACGCCTAACGCGTGTGACGGATGCACTCTACGGGAACGCTGTCACGAGGCCTTCGGCGTGACACCGCAGGGCTACGGCTTGTTCCCCTTCAACGCTTCCGCGCTTGTCAGAACCGTCCACTCTACCGCTGACTCAACGAAACCCTGGTCGTTCGTCCCCCGGACCGTCCTGGGCAGTGTCGTACGCCCCCTTCTGATCAATCACGCCGACCAAATCCGCCGAGGAGAATTCCCCGACTCTGAATTTCGACGTCGGTTCCCGAGAGCCGAAATCGACAAGGAACTGGGGCGAGATGCGCATGCCTTCATCGACGACCATGACCGCGTCGATCCTGAACGCCGAAAAACCCTCCTGCTATTTTGGGGAGACGCTCCTGCGGACGCCAATGAGATCGATGAAACAATCCTGGAAGCATTCTCCTTGCCTCCCTTGGATGGGAAAAGTCGAAGGATTCCGGCAGCAACGTCAACAATCTCCACGGCAGATCGTAAGGCTGAGAAACCGGATAAAGAGCCCGAGTCCACCATCGATGCGGATAATATTCCCCGGTCCCTGAAGCGGAAACTGGAAACCGTCAAGGTCTGGCTGACAAAGGAAGAGGTTCTCGACAACGCGACGGCTCATAATGTCCGCTCCATAATTGCAACGGCCGTGCTCCAGCGATACCGCTGGGAATCACCGCTCATGCATGAGCAGCCAAAGAAGGTGACAGATAAGGCCTGGCCTAATAATGCGACCGTGGTTTCAGTAACTGGGGCGGATGAACGGCTGGCTGGCGCTGCTGACGCACCTATCCGCTTTGGGCGTACAGCGAAGGACAGTTACTTCTTTGAGAGCCTGTTGTGTGCAGAGGCGGGAAAGGGTCAGGTCAGGAGCCAGGACATTCGGCGTCTCGCAACGTACGCCGACCAGCACGGACCAGCCCTTACTTCCCGTGTTCAGCGCCACCTAGAGATCACCGACGAGCAGTTGGTGCTCGGTCTACGTGCTTCCCTGCTGGGAGCGATGCTCGCTGGTCAGGCGGACCCAGGGATGGAGACCGCTGCTCTACTGACTGCGGTCCTTGACGAAGGCCAGGGATGGGAGCGGACAGACGTCGCGCTGCGCACAAAGCAGTGGAACGACGCCTTGAAGCGTCACCTCGATGCGCGTCCTGCTCTCGTAGATCGACTCAAGGAAGCCGTGGGTGTCGCCCAGGGTGTGACCGGAGCGGTGAGGATGATCGACGCTGCCCGAGTGCTTCCCCTGCTGAGGCAAGCGGCGTCTCAGTGGGAATGGACGGTCGACCGGACGCAGGTTCCGTCTTGGGTCCAGAAGGCAGTAACTGGCTTCGCCTCGCTTCCGACGCTGGTGGACGCTCAACTCGCCGAATTCGAACGGCTGTTGGGCGAGATCCGGAGCCGTCACCCTCGTGGAACCAACAGCGCACACACCCTCTCCGCAATTGAGGGCGCTCTCGCCGCGGCCAAGGAGGTCAATGGGCTGATGCCCCTCGGAGTTGATCAGACACTCCGTTTCGAGGAATTTCTTGAGCGAGGCAGGCAGGCCGAATGGAGCAAGGTCTCCGAACTGGAAGACGACCTCGCCCGGGCATCAGATGAAAGTCGAACCGACCGTGTCCGCCAGGCCGCTCGCTTTGCTGCGGCAGCGCAGGATCGCGGCACAAGCATACAAGACATCCTTCTCCTGCTCTCCGAAAGCGAATCGTGGCTGGAAGCTGCGCTGAGAAGGGCTGAAGCGCGAGCGGGTACCACTGCCATCGACAGCGTCTCTCTCGCCATGCAAACGGTGCTCGGTGAATGGAGTGAGGTAGCGCACCTCGCCTCTGCCTCTTGGAAGACGACCGAGGCTCCCGTCGCGCAGGAGGGGGATAACGAATGACACAAAGACCCGTCTACGAGATGGCGCTGCAACTACAGGACCGTGCCCGGCAGTTGTCTGAGGGCGCGGCTGGGGAGAAGGAAGCAGCCCGGGTTGCGTCACGTATCAGCGAATTGACGGCACGCCTGGCAGAGCTTCGCAGGGAAGTCACTGTGGCGCTTGCCTTGAAGGACCAGGGCGCAGCAGTCGTAGCGAGCCTGCCGGCAGCCAGCGATGGACTGGAGCCGTTCACTCGGCGGGCTGAGAACGGATGGCCCGGCGACCAAGCCTTCAATACGGCCAAGCGCAAGGTGCAGGAAGCAGCCACGGCCATCCGTGAAGAGAATCTAGCGGCGTGGGCCGAGTGGTCTGGTCGACGTCTCGCCGCTCTTCCCCTGGCCAGGATTCCGATGCTGCCTCCGCAAGAGCAAGCATCGGCTCGGTCACGTCGCGTGGACCTGGAACGGGCGGCATCAGCCAAAACGGTGACCACGGGCGACATCACGCTGTTCGTGACCAAGTGGGAGTCTCTTGCCGAGTCGCTGCGCGATGCAAAGGAGCCTCCAGCTGAACTACTCGCGCTCCTCGAACGCCTCGACAGTCGGCCCGCACCGACACTCCGTGACATCACAGATCAGGAAATCGCCCTCCTGCGCGAATTCGCCATGGACGGCCAGGTCTCACTGACAAGGAAGGGCGCGTGACACAGCTTTTCGGTCAAGGATTCGCCAATGCTCTCCTCAACCGACTCGAAGATCGCGAACTCCCGCTGCTCTCATGGGGTGTAACGGAAGGCTCGCTTTCCGAGGCCGAGGTTCTGGAGACCATCGACGAACTACTTCTCACACGGCAAGACGCACCATCCGGCGCCTCACCCGACGAGGTTCTTGAGGAGTGCCTCGAGCGGGCCCTGCTACTCGAGGTACCGGTGCCCGTCGTCTCTCCGCCGCGGTACCGGACCCGCATGGCAGAGACCTTGAGGCTGACGGCTGGGCTCCGGCAACTCTTCGTACGCGGCGGATGGTCCTCGCCGCCGGAACGAGGCTGGTGGCGACAGCAGAAGCGACTGATTGCCGACTACCGGCTCCACGTAGCCCCACGCCGCTACCCCCGCCGTGACATCCCCGCGGACGTCGCCCTGGCTGAACTGGCCAATCTTGATCACTGGCGCGACCTCCAGCATTCCGTCGCAGCGGCCCACGTCGGAAGCTACAAGCTGGCAAACTTCCAGTTGAAAGCGACCCGTGCCGTGTTTACGGCGCTTGGCGGTCGGCGCTCAGCGGGAATCATCGTCGGCGCCGGCACCGGTAGCGGCAAGACGCTCGCCTTCTACCTGCCGGCGTTCGCCGCCATGGCAGAGCACGCACGCCCAGGCACAAAACCGCGGGTGCATACCCTCGCGCTCTACCCACGATTGGAACTGCTTCGCGATCAACTTCGGGACGCGGTTCGCGCGGCTGAAGGCGTAGAGCCCGCCCTGCGTGCCCAAGGACGCCGTCCCCTGCGAATCGGCGCACTCTACGGCAGCACGCCATGGAGCATCAACGATCCCAAGTTGCAGCCCGGGAGCCAGGCTCGCGGAGCCTGGGCGCGAACCGCAGACGGGGCCATCTGCCCGTACCTAGCCTGCCCCAACCCCGATTGCGGGACGGGTGACCTGGTGTGGTCAGACAGTGACCGGCTCCAGCGCCGCGAACGGCTCACCTGTGCGAATGCGAAGTGCGGCTACACGATCAAGGACGGTCGCCTGGCACTGACGCGAGACTCGCTGAAGGACAAGGAGCCTGACCTCCTCTTCACCACCACGGAAACGCTCAACCAGGCCAGCAGTAACAGCAACCTTGAGCGGCTTCTTGGCTGGTGCGGCGGCAACCCCGGTCCCGCCCTTGTCCTGCTCGACGAGGTCCACACCTACACCGGTGTGCACGGTGCGCAGGTCGCCCTCCTCCTCCGCCGCTGGCGGGATGCGGTCGATCGGCCCGTCACGTTCGTCGGGCTGAGCGCCACACTGCGAGACGCCAAGCACTTCTTCGCGCAGCTCACGGGGCTGCGTCCGGGCGACATCGAGTCGATCGAGCCGGCTGAAGCTGAGTTGGAAGCCGAAGGCCGCGAATACGCTATCGCCCTCCGCGGGGACCCCGTCGCCGGGGCGAGCCTGCTGTCGGCATCGATCCAGACAGCGATGCTCTACGGGCGGGTGCTGGACCTCGAAAGCGACCGCTTCCTATACGGCTCCAAGGGCTTCCTGTTCACCGATGACCTCGACGTCACCAACCGCTTCTACGACGACCTCCGTGATGCCGAAGGCGGCCAGACCCGGTCCGGCCGCCGTAACGGTTGGGACCCCGTGCTCGCAGGCCTTCGCTCCCCGGATCGAGACGAGCACGGTGCCCGGTACCGCGAGGGACAGTCCTGGGATCTCGTCGAAAAGATCGGCCACGACCTCGATCCCAGCCTCCGCCTCCATCATTTGCGCATCGGCCGTACGTCATCGCAGGACGCGGGCGTCGACCACGACGCGGATCTCACAGTGGCCACTGCCTCGCTGGAGGTCGGCTTCAACGACCCGCGCGTCGGTCTGGTCTTGCAGCACAAGGCGCCCCGGGATGCCGCCGCGTTCATCCAGCGCCGCGGTCGGGCCGGACGTCAGCGCGGGACTCGTCCCATCACTGTGGTCACGCTGTCAGACTACGGTCGTGACCGCCTTGCCTACCAGGCTTACGAGACCCTGTTCGCCCCCGAGGTGCCGGCCCGAACACTGCCCGTGGGTAACCGGTTCGTCCTGAAGATCCAAGGTGCGCAGGCTCTTCTTGACTGGACGGCCCGGAAGCTCCGCCGTCGGAACCCGTGGGCCGATCCTCGAAAGCTGCTGGAGGCTCCATACAGCAATGCCACGCAGAAGCGGGACCCGGCATCCGAAGACCTGCTCGCAGATCTGCTCCAGGCGCTCCTCGACGATTCCGGACTCCAGGATGACCTCGCCAATCATTTGGTGAAGGCCCTCCAGATCAGCGCAGACGAAGCTCAGGCACTGCTGTGGGAGCAGCCCCGCTCACTGCTCTTGGCCGTAGTACCGACAGCCCTGCGTCGTTTGCGGAGCCGGTGGCACCCTCTGCGTGAAGACTCGGGGGCAAGGGAAGGTTCTCTCCTGCCAGAGTTCGTCACCCAGTCGTTGTTCGCGCCTCTGAATCTGCCAGAGGTGGACCTGCTGCTTCCGTTCTCCGAGGGCGACAGCGTCGAGCAGTTGCCCATCGCCCGGGCTCTGCGCGAGGCGGTGCCGGGGCGGGTCAGCCGCCGTTATGGTTACCGTCGCGACGAGCATCGCACGTGGCTTCCGCTGCCTCCCGACGGTACGAACACCCTGCCGCTCACTGACATCGTCCGCGGTCACGATCCCGAGGGGACCTGGCACCCTCACGGAGAAGACTCCTCTGTTGAGGTCTTCCGCCCGCATCAACTCATCCTCGATCAACCTCCGCAGGAGATCGACACCCGATCTCAGGGCGTTCCCCGTTGGGGCACGCAGATCGTTGCCTCCCAGGACGTGCCGCTGAGCCCGGCAGCTGTTCCCTACCCATCTCTGTGGTCTCAGCGCGTCGTTTCGGTGAATTTTGCGACGCATGCCGGTGGCAACCCCATCGAGGTTCGACGTATGACGATGGGTGCAGACTGCGAGGTCGTTCGTAAGCGCGGCGGGAGTGAGAAGCGAACCGTGCGTTACGAAGTGAACGGTCAGCCAGCGGCCCTCGGGTTCCGGCTTGATGTCGATGCGTTCCACGTCAGGCTGCGGCCGCTGGACCTCGCGGATCCTGCTATCCGTGCGTATCTCGCCCGTCCTCAATGGCGGTCGCTGGCGTTTTCGCAGGCAGTCTCTGAAGATCCAACACTCGCCGAAATCACGAACACGTTCCAGCGTGAGTGGCTGGCCCAGGTTTATTTGACAGCGTTCGCCTTGGCTGGTCTCGACGGTATGCGTACCGGCGAGCAGGTGCGGGCTTCGCTCGCCAATGGATCATGGAGTCATAATCTCGCTGAGATCTTCAAGGTCCTCTACCGGGACAACAGCGACTCTGAACAGCCCGTGGACGGTGATCGTCTCGTCACTGCCCTTCTGGAGTTGTCCCACGACGATCGTGTGATCGCCGCCCTCGACAGGGCCGCGGAACTCCTGGTGGCACCCGACGTGGCTGACCTGACCGAAGAACTGGCTCAGCGGGCGTACCGAGACACCCTCGCCGCTGCAATAGCCAGCGCGGCGCAGCGCGCCTGCCCCGACGCGCAGGAAGGCGACTTGATCGTCGACGTGCTCCCCGGAGACGGCCCGGGTGACCCGGCTACTGTGTGGCTGAGTGAGACGTCCATCGGGGGCCTGGGCGTCGTCGAGCACCTCGTGCAGTACTACACCGAAGACCCACGCCGCTTCTGGGGGCTCGTTGCCAGTGCGCTGGCCCCCAGCGATTACGAGTACGTCGACGCGACGCTGACTCGTCTCCTACAGCACCTCATTCAGGAACCCGGCGGCGAGGCCGCCGACGCGATAAGGGCTCTTCGCGGTGCTCATGATTCGACGGCAGCGGCTGCTGCGCTCCAGAGGCTTCGGTCAGCTTGGGAGCGCCTGGACGGTCCGCCGAGGCGCACGGCGGTGTCGGCCATGTCGACACGGCTCCTGCGCCCGGGCTCAAGCCCCGATACGGACGCGGTGGCGCTGGGCCTCGTCGACGCCTGGAACGAGTTGGAACGCCGGCTCGGCGTCGAGGTCGACGCCCGCGTTGTGGCATACGCAGCCGGGAAGGGCCGCCTCTCGCTGCCCAGTTCCCAGGTAACTGCGGACCAGGCGTTCAGCCTGATGTGGCCTCGCGGACGACAGGCTCGAACTCAAGATCTCCAGCACTACCAGCCCTACGTAGGGTCGCCCGTGCTCGATCGGCTTCTCGTGCAGGTCGCGCACGACGAGCGTATCCCGCAGATCGATGTAACCGAGACCGACTGGGCCCTGACGTATCAGAAAGCGATGTCAGAAGGCGCTGCGGTACACCTCGTGTGTCCTGCGCGGGAAGGCTCAGCGATGGCACAGGCCCTCGTACGCGTGCCAGCCCTGCCAGTAGACCGCGATGTCCTGCGGGTGTACGGCGAGATCCGCGGCTTCGCCCGCCAAGGCGACCAACTTCAAGTTCGAGTGGAACTTCGGGAGGCAGCGCAGTGAGCGTCCTGGAACGGACGGTCCGCATCGGAGCGGGTACGGGCCTTCGGATCGATGCAATGCTGTCGTCCGCTTTGATCGCCGAAGTGGTGAACCCAAGCAACGAGATCTGGCTGGTTTCGCCGTGGATCACTGATATCCAGGTTCTGGACAACAGCCAAGGCGCATACGACTCGTTCTTCGGCGATGTGCCTCCGTTGGACTGGCGGTTGTCTGAGGCCTTGATTCAGATCGCGAGCAGAGGGACAGGCGTCCACGTGGTGACGCGACCAGACCCCCACAATGCACCCTTCCTACGAAGGTTGGAGTCGTCAACGGAACGCGACTTCATCCATATCGTGCTGAACCCGGATGTGCATGAAAAGACAATGTGCGGTGACGAATGGATTCTGACTGGATCGATGAACTACACGGTCCGTGGCATGGCGGTCAACGATGAATCGGTCACGTACAAAGTCGGCGGTCCAGAGGCAAGCCAGGCCCGGCTGGACCTGAGGCAGAGGTGGGGTGCCGGCGCGTGAATCAGATCCAGCAGCGCACACGTGAGCAGTCCGAGCACTTTTTGCAGATGTTCTTCGGGGAAGGAAACGGGGTCTGGCCGAACCTCGACCCGGAATACCGCCACGGCCACCGGACCCTACCCTTCGTGCAGGCGTTTCGGCGCGGCGACGATGCTCCCATCGTGCTGCCCCGCACGTACCCAAGCGGGGATCGTCGGTTCGTGATGTACGTCATCGCGAGAGACACAGTGGACGCGGCGAAGACGGCTGAGTTGATCCGTGCTTTCGCCGGCCCGACGTACATCGCCTACAACCCGCTGTGGGGCCTGCGTCCCGCCGAACTCGACCCCGATGATCCCATCGAGAAGGCCATCCTCGACCACTTCGGGCCCGGGGTAACTTTCCGTCTCACCACCGGCAAGACTCCTCAGCACCGCACGAACCTGGCTGAGGCACTCCAACTCATGCAGCGGACAGTCGCAAACCGGCCGCCCAGGTTGTGGCGACTCGCCAAGCCCATGGGACGGCTCTTGGCCGAGTTCGACGCGTCGCTGTCAGCGGGTGGCGAGTCGGCATCTCTTGATGTGCTGGAGCAATTGGCCGCAACCGGTGGCATTACTGCAACCAATCTGGCCAACTTGCACATCAAGAGGCTGGACCGGTTGGGGCGCAGTGCAGATGTACTTGCATTCCCCGGACTTCTTGACATTGTTCGCCAGAACCCGCCTGCTCCAGTCCGGGAAGCGATTCTTAATGCTATCTATTCGGTGGCGTTGGAGAAGCCGCTAACGGAGAACGATCTAGATGCCGCGAAGAGCAGCCTGATCGAATCTGGCAGGGTGATCCCAGATCTACTCTCCGGCGAGTTCAGCAGTTTTGGGCCCCAGGCCATGACGGTGTTGTTGCTTGCCGCCAGAGTCCGTGAGGACATGGCGGTCTTGCAACGCCTTGTAGCCGCCACCCAGCACAGCGGCCATGACAGCGAAATCCCGTCGTCCGTGTGGAAGCACGTCGTGGAACTGCTGGAGCAGGAGAAGACGGCCGAGGCGTCAGCAGGCCTGCTTCCCGAACAGCAGCCAACTTTGGTCGAGTCAACAGTCGCGCGTGCGCTGGAATCTCACGTACCGGTCGAGTCCTGGGGCGCGCTCTTGAAGGCGATCGCAGGGGGAACTCCCGAGGCCCAGGCCGTCCTGGAGGATCGCAGATGGGTGGACTGGCCCAGTCCGGCAAGCGAAGATGCGGCGCTCGCTGAGTTCCTGGACGGCTTGCAGGACCATGAGGCAGACCGTGTGTGGAGCGCGGTAGGCGCCTTCATCGATGCCATTGGGTATGAAGCACCCGCAGGGCGTACGGCCCACGCCTTCATTCGCAATGCGCTGACCTTCGACCGGTTCGGCCCGGGGGATCTTGTGGTCCTCCAGGCCCTGATGGAGATTGCTCTACGAGCGGCTCCCACTGAGGCCGAGTACAGGGACCTGCTGGAGGAGATTGGGTCGGAGCGGAGCAGGTGGGTGGCTGCCGAGCGGGCAGCAATCGCCCTCGACTTCGTCGACCGGCTCTTCCTTGCGGCATGTCCCAGCGAGGATGCTCGCAGCAACCTGGCGTATGCGCTGTTGGAGCCTCTGTGGCTGCATCAGCAACGGCTCGACACAGCTGACTTGGCGTTCGCCAAGCGCCTCTCCCAAGAACTCGGCATCGAGTTTGCGTGGGAGGCGCCTGCCGGTGGTGAAGCCGATGACGAGCCGGCGACTGCCATCCCGCCGCTGACGCTCCTGCTGTACTCGCTGGATGAATCCGTCCTCACCCGCTGCCAGGAGGAGGTCAAGCAACTGGCGCCGGCGGTGAAGGTCGTGACGGCCGCGGATCACGTCGGTTCGCCGCAACTCCGACAGAAGGCCCGTTCAGCGGATGTGATCGTCTTGGCGACGCGCTGTGCGAAGCACGCTGCAACCGGCTTCATCGATCAGAACGCGGAGACCGAGCACATCGGATACGCGAATGGCAGTGGGTCGGCTTCTCTTCTTCGTGCTGCCGTCGACGCTCTTCGCGCTGCTGCTGCAGCGTCGTGACGGCGGGGCGGCCGCCCTACAAAGGTGGGGCGGCCGCCATCGGGGAGTGCCGTCGGGTACTACTTCGTGACCAGAGCCTGAAGGTGGCTGCTGAGCAGACGTACGTGGCTCATGGTGTTCTGGAGGCTGTTCCAGCCGTACTCCTGGCCATCCGAGAACTTCCAGGTGCCGGAGGTCCAGGCCACGTGGTCCTCCAGGGCTCGGAGGGTGCGCCGAACCTTGTCCCATTTAACCTTTTCGACCGGGGTGCCCGAAGTCAGCCGGTCCATGACGAAGCCCATGGCCTGGATGCCGACACCGTGGGTCAGCCTCGACTCCTTGGGAGGCTTCCCCCACGCGTCCTCGAAGATGTCTGCCACTGGCGTCCAGAAGGCCGTCAGGTGAGCCAGCATCCGCTCTTCGTCGCCCGTACCGTCGGTGGCGTTGCGGTACTGGTACAAGGCGCCTTCGTAGATGCTGTACTCCAGCATCTTCAGGACGCTGTTGTCCTTGATGTTGCCATTCGGCGACGTAGGACTGCTGATCCTGCCGCCAAAGGGTCCGTCGCTCATGTTCAGGAGGACCATGAGCCGGGCGGCGAGTTGGCGTCGCGCGTACGAACGCGGCAACTGGCCGGTGGTCTCGGGCAGTAGTTCGTACACAAGCCCCTTGGGGAGCGGCTTGGTCGAGTTGACCAGGATGAACTGCGACCGCTGCTCCTCCTGTGACGCGATGAAGCCGACGGCTGCGACTGGGAACTCTGCGAGGTCGGCGTCCCTGATGGCGGCACTGCGCTGCTGCCCGTCCACCAGCCAGGCCGGCTTCTGGTCGTCAGCAAGTGACTCATCGACTGGGATGACCAGCTCGCCGGGGACGGAGTACTTCACGTCGCTACTGCGGACGGCCGGTTCGAACGTCACCCGCTCGTCGAAGGCCAGCACCACAGCGTTGGGAAGCATCGCTCCCTCTGACTCGAGGTAGCGGCGGATCGAGCGGATGTGGCTGAGGACCTCGGGCCGCTGGTATCCCTGCAACTGCTTCTGGCCGTCACGGCGGATACGCGATACGGAGGCGAAGTCGTGCAGTTTCTTGCCGTCGACAGCGAAGCAGTAGATCTCCTTGCTGCCTTGGAGCACCTTGAGCGCGGGAACCTTCAACACGTAGCGGTCGGCCACATCATCTCCTGTTTGAGTTACTTTGAGTGCTATGCGCGATCTGGGCGATTATGTGAGCGGCAGCTTGCGCATCTTGGCTTCGAGTACCGTCATGTTATGGAATCCGCGGCGCTTGTTTCGCTCCGTTCCACGGAAAATAACCATCTCGATCTTGTGCTGCCTGCACAGATCGCATGGGCAGCGCCGCCAGGGACGGTCAGTGAGGGTGGCCTCGTACTTCTCGACCTTCTTCAGCTTCTTCTCGTCGCCAAGAAGGGACTGGTACGCGCGCAGCGCATCCATGACTTCCTGAACTTCGACGCCGTCGTCTGCGTCGTAGCGGCGAAGCAACTTGAGGCATTCTCGTTCAGCCTTGATGGCCTCGGATTGCGAAACCACCCCCGCCAGAATCAGTCGCTTGAGTGCGAGATTTCCATCGACCTGGGGAACTCTGATCGCCATGTATGAGCGGTCGGCTGTGTGATAGTTGTTCCGCTCGTCCATGAAGGCTTGACGGAACGCCGATGTGCTGTCGAAGCTGGTGACATGGAATTTGACGAACCGTTCCATGCTATCGACGCGAGTGATTCCGAGCAGATGAAATTCAACGCCGTCCTGGCGAACGTCAGAGATTCGCTCGAGGCATGCAATGATTTCCGGCGTCTTCAGGGGGACCATGCCACCTAGCGCGATCCTCTTGTATCCCATCTCTTGAAGCCTGGAGACACTGTCCGCGTAGCTGTCCGGGCTCCATCCCTGAGCCGCACCCACTGGCTCAAGTCTCTTCTTCCCCTCCGGCATCAGCTTGTTGCGGCTCTTGACAGCCTTGATGAACTTTTCCGCCAGATCAAGTGAAATCTCGCGACGCTTAACCCATGCCGGATCGGCGTCCTCCTCGGGAAGGTCGGGCTTGTAACCAAAGATCACGTGGTCAATGCTGATTCCCGAGTCGAATCCGCATTTATAGTAGAAGTCGAGGACTTCATCAATGCTGTACGGCGGGTACTCTTGGTCAATGTAGTTGAATGCCCCGCAGTCGCCGAGGCTTCTCATCGTGTCGGGCAGCCCAAAGAAGTGGCTCACTCCGTCTCGGTAGAGTCGGTCCCGCTGTCCAGTAGTGTACTTTCCGGCGTATTTTCCGGCGCCATTTACCGTTCCGTCTACGATGGCCTTGCTGACCAGTATCCCGTCGTACGGTGCCGGGCTCACCGCTTGATGGGCGTACAGATCATCCCTCTGTCGGACCCGATGATACGGGTATTCATCGTTGATGAAATCGTACCCAGGGCTGATTTGGTCCTGACTGTCTGGGAAATAGAACTTCACGACGCGCTCATCCTCGACTGAAGGTAGATCCGGATCAAGACGTTTGACAGAGTGCTGATATGGCGGGGTGTATTTTGCAAGTCGTTCCAAGGGATGTTGAGTTCTGGCCAGCGCCCCTTGGTCCAGTGACAGTGAGGCTTGACCAGTTCCAGTTCTGCCATGGCCTTGTCGTAGGCGTCTTTCGACCCGACTTCTGCACTCAACAGCACACGGTCCATTATCCGGTCCATGAGGCGCCCCATTGACCTAATTCCGACGCCATGCATGAGGCGACTCTTTGCCGGCGAGAGCCCCCAAGCCTCTGGGAAGGTGTCCCTGACGGCAGTCCAGTAGACGACAAGAATATCTCTCATCGCTGCGGTGTCGGTGGTGCCGTTAGAAAGGTTCTTGTATGGGAAGAGCACCCCGGAAGGAGCGAGTGACTCTTCGATCGCGGAGATGAGGCTGTTGTCCTTGACGACGGCTTCTGACTTTCTATCGCCGGTCGTCGAAGCCTGCTTGATGAGCCCTCTAAACGGTGAGTCGCTGTCCTGGTTCAGCGCATTGACAAGGGTGGACGGAAGTTTCCGAGCGGACAGCCTGGTGGGGAGCTTGGTGTTGACCTCAGGCAGGAGTTCTGCCACCAGGTTGGTGGGAAGCGGCGACACGGTATTGACCCGGAGGAACTGGTCGCGTTGGACCTCGAGGTCTTCAGCGACGAACCCCGCAACGGTGACGGGAAGCTTCGACTTTTTCGTGCGTGCAAGAGCGAGGCTTCGCTGTTGCCCATCCACGATCAGAGCGGGGCGGGGTGCTTCGTCGGAGGCCGGCAGCGGAATCTCGATAGTCCCGATTGTTGCCAGCCCGTCTGTGCTATTGGGCCCTCGGCTTCCCTTGAAGCGGACCGAGGAGGGGAGAGCGAGGATGAGACCGTTAGGGAACAGGACGTCCTCGCCGTCCAGGTAATCAAGAATCTGCTTGACGTGCTGCTTCTTCTCAGGGCGCTGGTAGCCGAGCAGCTTGCCCGCCTCGTCACGGGAGATTCGGGCGACGTCAGCCACACGATCTACCTCTCCGGCTTCGAGGGCGAAGAGGTAGAGGGGGATGCTGGGGTTCTGCTCGATGCGCAGGGCTCTGCGCCGGATGAGGTTCTCTGTCACTGCTTCCCCATGGTCTTGATGTACAGGGTGGCGAACCGGCTCTGTTCACAGGCCTGACCCCCGTCTCGAAGCAGACGAAGGAGTCGCGTCCGCGAGATGCCGGGATGGGACGAGGTCTGCTTTCGGATGAAGGCGATCACCTGCTCGTCGGTCATCGGTCGGCGGTTGTGTTGCTCAGGCCTCGACTCAGTAGCGGCCCACTTGTTCCAGGAGTCGCTGGTGGCCGTTGAGGTGAGTTGACCGTCCTGGCAGTGCTGGAGCCACGACGCGGCCATGCGTACATTCAGGCTCGTCAGTGTTCCGCCCAAGCTGCGCCTCAACCCTGCATCGGCGGGGACTCTTTGGATGCCGGCGACTTCCACTCCGCCGAAGAGGAGTGCCTCGCTGGCGACGTCGGCCAGGGCGTGGAGTTCCGCTTCCATGGCTTTTGCGTAGGTTTCGGAGAGGACCAAGAGGATAGGGCTGGCTTTGCCGAGTTCCTGCAGCGTTGCCCGGCCGGTTCCTTCTTGGAGTTGACTCCACCACAGGGCGCCGTCTTCTGCGGTGGTGGCTACCGAGTCGGCATGTCGGGTGCTGAAGGTTGCCGCGTAGGAGGGGGCGGAGGCAGATACCGGCTGAAGGCCGAGGCCGGCGGAGGCCACCCAGAGGTCGGCCTTGAATCCGGCCTGAGCAGTCGCTTCGGTGAGCCGACGCGCCTGGGTCCAATGGTCGCCGCGGTAGAGCTCGGCGAGCGAGTGGGTGTGAGCGGCACTGTTAATGCGCTCGCTCCAGAGCGTGGCGCGCTCCTTCACGGGTCCTGCGGGAAGCTGCCTCGCCTGCAGTTCGGTCTCCGGCACAGCCGCCTTGCGGTCCGTGCATGTGACGACCAGCGTTAGTTGCTTCATGCAGCCCCTACTCCCCGACGAGTATAACTAGAAGTTTGTTGCCGTTACTCTACCTGCCAGTTTTCACGCTAGTGTTCAGCCGTACACGTGAGATCTAACTAGGAGCAGGCATGGCGGAGCGTCCCGCGATCGTTCTACTGAGTGGCGGGCTGGACTCGACGACTGTCCTGGCGATCGCCAAGGACCAGGGCTACACGCCGTACGCGCTGAGCTTCCGCTACGGCCAGCGGCACAGTGTGGAGCTTGAGGCCGCGAAGCGCGTGGCCGCGGCCCAGGGGGCTGCGCGTCACGTGATCGCGGACATCGACCTGCGAGTTTTCGGTGGCTCGGCCCTCACGTCGGACATCGAGGTTCCGAAGCACGAGTCCCTGGATGTCGCTGACGACAAGGGCATCGACAGCAGCGTGCCCGTCACCTACGTTCCGGCACGCAACACGATCTTCCTGTCCTTCGCGCTGGCCTTCGCGGAGACGGTCGGGGCGAGTGACATCTTCACGGGCGTGACGGCGGTCGACTACAGCGGCTACCCGGACTGCCGGCCTGAGTACATGGAGGCGTACGAGCAGATGGCGAACCTGGCCACTCGCGCCGGGGTCGAGGGCACGCAGAAGCTCAAGCTGCACTCCCCGCTCATCTCCATGTCGAAGGCCGACATCGTCCGTGAAGGCCTGCGCCTTGGCGTGGACTACTCCCTGACGTCCTCGTGCTACGACCCGGACGAGCAGGGGTGGGCCTGCGGGCACTGCGAGACCTGTCTGCTCCGTCTCAAGGGTTTCGCCGAGGCTGGCGTCACCGACCCTGTGCAGTACCAGGGCGCGTGAGAATGACCTACCTGGTCAAGGAGATCTTCTACACCCTGCAAGGCGAAGGGAGCCACGCGGGCCGTCCGGCCGTCTTCTGCCGCTTCTCCCGGTGCAACCTGTGGACGGGCCTGGAGAAGGATCGCCACCGTGCGATCTGCCAGTTCTGCGACACAGATTTCGTCGGAACCGACGGAGAAGGTGGCGGTAAGTTTCGGAGCCCGGACGACCTCGCTCAGGCAGTCGAGAACGCTTGGCCGTTGTCCTCCAGAGAGCACCGCTTCGTGGTGTGCACGGGCGGCGAGCCGCTCCTGCAACTCGACGGAGCAGCGATCGACGCGCTGCATGCCCGCGGCTTCGAGGTGGCAGTCGAGACGAACGGCACCCGTGTACCGCCCAAGGGCATCGACTGGATCTGCGTCAGCCCCAAGATCGGCTCCGAGGTGGTCGTCACCCGCGGGGACGAACTGAAGTTGGTGTACCCCCAGTTGGGTGGAGACCCTCGCCAGTTCGAGCACCTGGATTTTCGGCACTTCAGGCTCCAGCCCATGGACGGCCCGGACGCCGAAGCCAACACCAGGGCGACCGTTGAGTACTGCATGAAGAACCCGCGCTGGACCCTCTCTCTCCAGACGCACAAGTATCTGGGAATTCAGTAATGGAAATCTTTCGCGAGTTCACCTTCGAAGCTGCACATCGCCTGCCCAACGTGCCCGAGGGTCACAAGTGCGCCCGTCTGCACGGTCACTCCTATAAGGTCATTGTCCACGTCGAGGCTCCGGTCGACCCTGGGACCGGCTGGGTCATGGACTTCGGCGACCTCAAGAAGGCCTTCAAGCCTCTCGAAGCACGGCTCGACCACTACTACCTCAACGACATCGAGGGCCTGGAGAACCCGACTAGCGAGGTCCTCGCTCGCTGGATCTGGGAGCGGCTGCAGCCGACCCTGCCTGCACTCTCGGCCCTCACCGTCCGCGAGACGTGCACGTCTGGCTGCACCTATCGGGGCGAGTGAGCGATGCACGATATTCAGAACGAGACAGACTCTCGCGGCATCGAGCTCGACGATGTCGGCATCAGCGGTCTGCGGTATCCCCTGTACTTCGAGGACGGTCACCTCCGCCAGGAGGGCATTGCCGAGATCGAGGTGACCGTGCGGCTCCAGCATGACCGCCGTGGCACTCACATGAGCCGCATGGTGGCTCTCGTCCACGAACATCTGCGCCGGTTCGATCCGCGGAAGCTGCCGTACGTCCTGAAAGTCGGGGCGGATCTTCTTGATGCGCCGGCGCTCGCGGTGTCCGTTGCCGTCCCATTGAGCACGACTGTGATCGCGCCTGCGAGCGGTGCCGAGTCGTGCCAGGTTCACGACGTCCGGTTTGACGGCCGCTGGGATGGCGGAGACACGACGTTGATCACATCGGTGACCACCGAGGTCACGAGCCTGTGCCCGTGTTCGAAAGCGATCTCTGACTACGGTGCCCACAACCAGCGCAGTCGTGTCACCCTGTCCGTGACAGGGCATGGCGACACGCCCTATCCGTTTGGGGTGCAGGAGGCCGTACGGCTTCTCGAACGGTGTGCGTCCGCTCCTATCGTGCCCTTGGTAAAGCGTCCGGATGAACGTGTGCTGACGATGCAGGCGTACGACCACCCTGTATTCGTGGAGGATATGGCGCGGGAGGTCAGCCACGTCTGCCGCGAGCGGGGTCTTCGTCACTCGGTGAAGGTCCGCAACCTAGAAAGCATCCATAGCCACGACGCCATCGCATACGTCGCTGGCTGAGCCCCGCACCCGATCCAGGGGCATGCCGTACGGTCTGCTCCGGTCGGCTTCCCTCGACGGAACCGTGAATAATGTGGCTGACCTGCACCTTCGCGTGCTGGCCGCAGGGGTAAGTCCAGCCAACGGTCCGTGTCGCAACAGGGCGGTGCCCCGGCAGATCCAGGATGAGGGGTGCCACGAGGGTGAGCCGGGGGTGGCATGACCTCGAACGTTTGCCGCGCCCGTGAGCCGGAGCCCGGTCCCAGTTAAGGTCAGTCGTTCGTGATCAGATGGCTGAGCGTCGCGGTGTGCGTCCACTGGGGAGCTGTCTTGGTGTCCACATGCTGCGCACAAACGGCTCGCATGAGCAGACCGCGACGCTGCGGCCGGGCTGCCGGACGGAGCCTATAGGCGGTGGGGCTCCTGTCCACGAGCTTCTCGACTGAAGCCCGAACTGCGAGAGTGCGCCGGGTTGAGGAACCACTTACGAGCGGAGGCCAGCCACCAGGCGCCGCAGAAGGCCACGACGACGCCAACTGCGACGGGCGCGTAGTTGAAGGTGCGCGCGGTGATCGGGGACGTCTGCGGCAGCATGAACAGCACAGTGATCACCAAGACCCAGGCGATGGCGATCGTGCCGACGATGGTGGACCAGGAGCCGAGGTGCCAGGGGCCGCGCTCAAACCTGTCGCCTTGGCGCAGTCGGAGGAAGGTGGGGATCACGTAGGCGATGTAGAGACCGATGGTGGCGATGGAGGTGACAGCCGCGTACGCGGTGCTGTTCCACAGGTAGGGCAGGCCGAGAGCGAAGGCTCCACCGGTGGCGAGCCAGACGGCGTTCGTGGGGGTACGAGTGGCCGGGTTGAGCTTGTGCCACGTCCTGGAGAAGGGGAGCGCGCCGTCGCGGGAGAAGGCGTAGATCATCCGGGAGTTGGCGGTCACCGAGGCCATGCCGCAGAAGAGCTGGGCGACGATGATGACCAGCAGCAGCCACTTGCCGGCCGCCGCGCCGAGGGCGTCCATCAGGATCTGCGCCGGTGGCACCCCCGTGGTGGACTCGAGCGCGCCCGAGTAGGAGTGGATGGCGTAGGTGAAGCCGAACAGCAGGACGAAGCCGGCGGCGAGTGAGACGAGGATCGAGCGG
Organism: Streptomyces bullii; assembly: GCF_042657145.1. NCBI lineage: Bacteria > Bacillati > Actinomycetota > Actinomycetes > Kitasatosporales > Streptomycetaceae > Streptomyces > Streptomyces bullii. The sequence continues at coordinate 238,725 of NZ_JBHSNY010000001.1, read as the reverse complement.
ACGATGCCCTTGGGACCGGCGGTGGAGGCGTCGATGGTCTCCTCGGTCATGTGGGCGGAGGCGTCGTAGCCGGTGAACGTGTACTGGGCCATGAGCAGTCCGATGAGCACCACGTAGACGCTCGACGAGAAACCGGTGTTATTGACGAACTCGCCGAAGACGAAGCTGGTCGACTGATGGTGGTCAGGGATGAGCACCAGGGCGCCGCAGATGACGACGACGCCGAGGATGTGCCACCAGATGGACACCTCGTTGAGGAAGGCGACGATGCGCACGCCGAAGGTGTTCAGTACGCCGTGCAGGAAGAGGATGATCCCGAAGAGCGTGATGGTGTGGACGGGCGTGGCGGCGTAACCGAACTGCAGGTCCAGTAGGGCGTTGAGGAAGGTGGCGGCGCCGAAGTCGATGCCCGCGGTGACAGCTATCTGGCCCAGGGTGTTGAACCAGCCAGTGAACCACGCCCACGCCGCGGCCGTTCTCGCGGGCGCCATGCGGTGCGCCCAGAAGTACAAGCCCGCGCTGGTGGGGTAGGAGGAGCAGACCTCCGCCATGGACAGCCCGACGAAGAGCGTCATGAAGCCGACGAACAGCCAGCCCCACATGATCACCGCTGGCCCGCCGGTGTTCATCCCGTAGCCGTAGAGCGTCATGCAGCCGGACAGGATGGAGATGATCGTGAAGCTGACGCCGAAGTTGGCGCGGCCCGACATGGAGCGGGAGAGCGTCTGCTGGTAGCCGAGTTGCTTCAGGCGTTCCTCGTCAGAGACGCGAGAGACATCGAGGGGCACAGGATTTCCGTCCTTCGTTTGTTTAAGGGGTAGTTCGAGGGCTCAGCGGCGTCGGCGCCGAGGTGGGCTGTAGGCCCAGGCGCGGTGCCGCAGAAATAGGTCGCGGGCCTGTCCGCAGTACGACCAGGGGACCTGCGTGGCGTACGGGCCGATCGCGTCGAAGACCTCCAGGGCCTCGCTGTGACGGTTCGCGAACGACAGGGCGTGAGCCAGGTAGTTGGCGTCATCCGCGAAGCAGGCGTGCGGTCGCGGGGCGCGGTAGCGCCACCAGCCCTCCAGCACGTGGTCGATCTGCGGGCAGTCGACCCAGGGATGGATGGTGAGCCCGTAAGCGTCGCGGTCCTGCTCCTGGCGGGTCCGGTGGGCCTCCGCGATCACCACGAGCGGCAGAACCGCGATCGGCAGGCCTTGAGGGGCGATGGCCGCCTGCTCCTCGGCCCACCACATCGCCTCGCCCTGCTGGCCGTGGTAGCGGGGGAGCAAGAAGGTCACGACCTCGTGGTGTGCCTCGCGATTCCACCGGTCGCGCTTGACGATCTCGTCCCACACCGCGTTCAAGGTCTTACGGTTTGGGGCGTGGCTACGTAGCAGCGCGAGCATCACCACCAGCGGCGCTACGTCCTCGGGCCACGTGTCCAGGGCCGTACGGCAGGTGGCCCAGGCTTCCTCCATCAGGCCCCGGCCGCTGCTGCCTGGGCCGGCGATCATGGCCCGGAGGGCCTGAACGTTGGCTAGGAGGCCGAGCGCGTGCGGCGAGCGCGGTTCGGCCCTTGCCCAGGTGTCAGCGAACCGTAGGCGGGCTCCGGCCTCGGCCAGTACCTGAAGGCGGAAGATCCGGCGATCCCAATCCGGGCCGGTCGCGGCCAGCAGGTCCCGTGCCCCCTCCCAACGGCCCATCGCGGCGTCCTCCACCGCCGGCCGCAGCGCGACGTCGTCGCGCGCCGGGTGCTGGTCGAGCGGGACGCTCTGGTCGCTCCGCTGCCGGGCAATCACTGGACCCGCCAGGTCATCCGAGGTTCGTCATACACGAACCCGAGCGACGTATACAGCGGCTCTCCCTCTGGGCTGGCCGAGAGGCTGATGCGCTTGCAGCCGCGCACGGCCATCCAGTCCATGAGGGCCGTCACCACTGCCCGGGCGTAGCCCCGCCTGCGGAACTCTGGATCGGTGGCGACGGTGCTGATGTCACCGTTGAACGGCTTGCTGCTCCCTGGCCCAGGAAGCCGGGGTAGAAGAAACCCCACCGCACAGGACGCCACGCGGCCGGGAGCCGCATCCACCACGAACGCGGCGGCCGTGTCCGTGCCATGGAGCATGGCAACGAACACCTGCTGGCACTCCTTGACCCACGGTCCGTCCGGTACATCCCGGGGCCTGCTCCAAGGCACCGCCGGGCAGGTCAGCGATAGCTGGCGCAGGCGGGCCAGCTCCCCGGCGTCGGCGGCCACCGCCCGTCGCACGGGCACGCTCACAGCCGTTCCTCCCGTTCAGAAGTGTGTTCTTGATTGCGGCGGTGCCCGTGAGATCCGTATCCTGCTGGGCAACGCGTTGATGGAGACGAGTAGCCCGGGATCACGCGAGCCGAGAGAGCCGCCGGAAGCTGGAAAGGCGGCCTCGCGCCCCGAGGCGAAGACCCTCCTGAGCGCGGGGAGGAACGACCCCGTTCGGTGGTCCAATGCCCCGCCGGTTGGCCCCCGTCAGCGGGCCCGAATGAGGCCGCCACGCTGTGGCGGCGAAAGTGCGGTGGCACCGCGAGTTGCCCTTCTCGCCCGCACTCCCAAGGGATCATGACGACGTCCTTCGGAGGACCGCAATGATCCAAAGCCGCGTACACGTCTCTGACCTGCGAGAACACGTCGGCCGTACCGTCACTGTCTGCGGGTGGGTAAACACCCTGCGCCTGCAGCGCAAGATGCAGTTCGTCATCGTGCGGGACAGCACCGGCATGGTGCAGGTGACCCACAAGCGTGACGAAGGGCCGCTTGAGGCCCAGCTCGAAGCTCTCACTCCCGAATCCGCAGTCAAGATCACCGGCCGTGTCGTCGACGCCGAGCAGGTCAAGCTCGGCGGCCTGGAGCTCGTCCCTGAGTCGGTCGAGGTCCTGAACTTGGCCGCGACGCCGCTGCCGATCGACGAGCAGACCGGCATTGAGCATCGGCTGGACTGGCGCTTCCTGGACGTGCGCCGTCGGACCGCCACACAGCTGATGTTCGCCGTGCAGACCACCCTGGAACAGGGGATGCGCGAGTACGCCTACGCGCAGGGCGCCACGGAGATGCACACCCCCAAGCTCATGGGCACGGCCTCGGAGTCCGGAGCGGAGGTCTTCAAGCTCGGTTACTTCGGCCGCAGCGCCTACCTGGCGCAGTCGCCGCAGTTCTACAAGCAGATGGCGATCTCGGCCGGCATCGAGAAGGTCTTCGAGATCGGCCCCGTCTTCCGTGCCGAGCCGTCGTTCACCTCCAGGCACGCCACCGAGTTCACCGGCGTCGACGTCGAGCTCGCCTGGATCGACGGCGTCGAGGACGTGATGGCGTTCGAGGAGCAGATGCTCGCCCACGCGATCGCGAAGGTCGCCGACTCCCATGGTGAGGCCATCCGAGAGCACTTCGGTGTGGAGATCACTGTCCCGACGACGCCCTTCCCTCGCATCACCATGGCCGAGGCGCACGAGATCCTGCGCAAGGGAGGCTGGGACCCGGAAGGGATCAAGGAGGACCTGGACCCGGAGGGCGAGCGCAGCATCAGCGCCCACATCCAGGAGGCCACCGGGCACGAGTTCGTGTTCATCACGCACTACCCGGTGAGCATCCGGCCCTTCTACCACATGCGGCCGGCCGACGACCCGAGTGTGACTCTGAGCTTCGACCTGCTGTGGAAGGGGCTGGAGGTCACCACCGGCGCGCAGCGCGAGCACCGGTATGACGTGCTGCTGAAGCAGGCCGCCGAGAAGGGCATGAGCCCAGAGCCGTTGCAGGACTACCTGAACGCGTTCCGGTACGGCTGCCCGCCGCACGGTGGCCTGGGCATGGGCCTCGGCCGGGTGCTGATGGTGCTCCTCGGTCTGGAGTCGATCCGCGAGGCCACCTTCCTGTTCCGCGGACCGAACCGTCTCACGCCGTAACCGGCTGATGGGCGCGTCCCACGACACGGGCCGATGCCTCGTGTCGTGGGACGCGGTCTCAGTAGCGGACGCTGCGCAGGTCATGCGTCCACGCCTCGGCAGGGTTCTTGTCCCAGTAGGCCCGCAGTGCCAACTCCCGCTCGGAGAAGCGGCCCTGGTGGCACAGGCCGCCGTGGGAGAGGGTGACGCTCATGGCGAGCGACGACTCGGTGGTGACCCAGTGGGGGGTCAGGGCATGGCTCCACAACTGGTCGCCGGGCCGCATGACGACGGACTGGCGGTCGGCCGCGTCATGCTCGGGCGGCTCCTCACCCGTCGTCTCGCCGATCACCGCGGCATCGGCCGAGAGGTGCTTGTCGGGGGCGAGGTAGCTGTGGAACGTCTTGGTGCCATGCACCTGCCAGACCAGGCCGTGCGAGTTGTCGTTGTGGTACGTCGAGGACGCGCCTTCGGTGGACAGGAAGAGGATCGGAGCCAGGCGCTGCCAGGTGAACCCCCGGGCGGACAGATGGGCGCGCCAGGGGATCATCACCTCGTCCTGGAAGCCGTGCAGAAGGTCGTCGTAGAAGCGGCTGAGGTTGAAGTGCACCAGCCGGAACGGCCACGTGACGATCTCTTCGAGCGGGGCGGTGCGGAAGGCGGCGGTGCGATCCATGCGCACCTGCCAGTCGTCGTCCCCGAGGATCGTGAAGCGCACTTCCGCGTCCCGGCGGATGTGGTCGAGGATGTCGATGGCGGGCAGGAACGTGTAGTCGAAGGCGACCTCCAGGGGGAAGTTCGGTGGTTGCCGCCACCGATGTGTGAAGTCGTCCGGTGTCGTGATCGTCATAGGGCGGTCCATGGAGTCGTGTACGTAGCGCCGCTCACGCCGGCGCGGCGCACGACGCCGCGCGGTCGTCGGATGCGGCGGAGGATCGGCAGATGGCAGCGCAGTCCGGGGTCACGCGGTCCTGTGCCGGATCGCTCAGGAACTGTCTGATGCTGGCCCGAGGCGCATGGACGCTGACTGATGCCTGGCCGTAGGGACAGCGCCGTATCTGACCGTCAGCGGACACGTACGCGGTCGCCGAGCGGCACGACCACCGCTCGCCCCCAGTCGGTGGCAGCTGTAGGTCCCGGAGTTCGCCGAGGTAGGCCCGGTACCGATCGGACAGGTTGAAGTAGCGGCTCAGCACGTCGGCGTCCAGATGTTGCTGTACCAGATAGTCCTGGACCGACTTGCCGTCCCGGCGCAAGGCGCGCTCGTCGAGGACGACGGGGCTGAACTGGACCTCCACGCCTGCCTCGGACACGAGGTCGGCCAGCTCCTGGCACTCATCGTCGCTCAGGCTCCAGCAGGTCACGTGGAGGATCTTCGTCTCGGTGCTGATGGCACGTAGCGTGGCGATGCCCGAGGCCGCCGTGCGGGTGGTGCGTCCCAGCAGCATCGCGCCTTGCGAGTCGGCGGACACGGTCACGTTGCTCAGTAGGTGGGTCACATGGGAGAGGGCGATGACCTCGGCCACGGAGCGAGCCGAGGTCACCATCGACACCGACATGCCGAACTGGTGCGCCAGCCGTACAAGCTGCCTGAGCTGCGGATGATGGGTGGGCTCGCCACCCGTCAGACATACGCCCTCTACGCCGGCCTCCCGCAGCCGCGACAGTGTGCGTGTGTACGTCGCGGTGTCGAGGAAGCCGTGAGCACGGTCAGCGCGGAAGCAGAAGCCGCAGGCCACCTTGCAGTGCCCGGCCGTGGAGACCAGCGCCGTACGGACTTTGACGCTCATTGCACCCCCGTGTTGTCCCACACGGCGATCTCCACGGTGCTCGTGTAGAACGCGCACATCTCGGGATCAGGGCTGGTGCCTCCGACGAGGGCCTGCTCGTTGCGGGAGGGGCCGCCGCAGATGGCGAGCGCCGGGCAGTTCCCGCACTCGGGTATGGGTGCGACGTTCTTCGCCACACCAGCCAGGCGGCCGGGATCGGCCCGCAACTCGTCCAGGGTGTGCAGGAATGACGGCTCGGTGAAGTTGATGTCGCACAGGCTGACCCGGTTGCCGGGCAGCAGGGCGGCGTTCAGACTGCGGTCCCCCTGCATGTGGTCGAACAGCATCGGCCGGCGGGTGTCGAGGGCCTGGAAGGCGCGGTCGAGGACAGAGAACAGCATTCCGCCGCGACCCAGGGCGGCCAGGCGGGCCTCGTAGAGCTCCTGAGCCAGGTCGGCGCCCTTTACCTGCCAGCGGCCCGCAGTCGGGATGGGAGTGTTGACGTAGATGAACTTCAGCCCGAGGTCATCGATGATCCACCGGACAGTCTCGGCCAAGCGCCCAATGTTCGCGGCCGTTGGGGTGAGGTTGCAGCCCACGTGCAGCCCCTCCGCCTCGACGAATCGGGCGACGTTGCGGCGGATGCGGTCGTCTGCGGGCTGTCCGCCGAGCAGGAGGCGATGGGCGGAATTGATACCCGGGGGGCCGTCGATGGAGATGCCGACCCCGTACTCGTACGCGACGAAGTGGTCGAGGGCTTCGTCGGTCAGACGGGCCCCGTTGGTGACGACCGTGCGCCGGACCCTTGCGACGTCGTAGCGGTCGGCGAGGGTATCTGCGAGCCGGTCGCCGTACTGCATGAGGTCGAAGCGGATCGTCGGCTCGCCGCCGAACCACTGGATGGACACCTCTTCCTGGCCGGCGTTCTGCTCGAACAGGAACTCCAAGCCCTCCGACAGCTCCTCCTTCGTCATGTCCGGCTTGCCGGTGTTCGTATCGACGAAGCAGTAAGTGCAGGCCATGTTGCAGCGGTCGGTGAGCACTACGCGCAGACCGCTGATGCGGTCAGGTGTGGCGTCGAGCCCAAGGAGTCGAAGACGGTTACGGAGTGCTTCTCGCCGGTCGGCCACGGGGCCGTCGGAGGTGAAGCCGAGCCCTGCGAGGGCTTCATGAGTCGCGGTCGGGGGGACCCCGGCGAGGTCGTGGACCTCGCCGGAGTCGATGAACACACTGTCCAGCCCTACCGGGTCGAGGAGAACTGCTTCCCCGTCCCGCTCGTACTGGAAGTACTTCCCCCACAGCATCCGGGGGACGGCCATGTTGGTCAGGCCGCCGTTTCCTCTTCGGCGATGCCGAGCTCGGCCATGACCTCGCGGACCTTGTCCTCGGCGGTGGCCTGGAGCTTCGCGGAGGTGGCCGGCGAGCCACCGTCGGCGAGGACGATCACGCCGGGCAGGGTCGGGTTGGGGGCGATGACCGTGATGCCGGCCGGGTCGGTGCCGATGACCATGATCGCGTCCTTCAGCTCGACCCAGTCGGTCTGCTCCTTGAGCGCCTCGATGATGCGGCCCTGCTTCTCCTGGAAGGAGGCCCGCTCACCCATCCAGACGCCCGCCTTGGACTTGGAGTCCACGACGTCCGCGTAGATCAGGTGGTCCTTCTTCTCTCGCCTGGGCTGAGGCACAGTTGATCCTCTCTGTGTGTCGGACGTGCTGGAACAATCACTTGCATCCGCCGGGGTCCGGCGGGGGCCGCCCCACGGGGAGTGGGTGGGGCGGCGTCTAGCCGCTCTGCGGCAGCTCCCATGGGGAGGAGTTCAGGCCGCAGAGCGAGTCCTAATGGGGGCCTTCGCGCTCCCGGCGCGCCTTGATCAGGGCGCGGTGAAGCCCGTCAGGTGAGATCACGGCACGGGGGCCGGTGGGCAGCCGGTGCCAGTGGAGTCCGGGGCCGGACGTCCGCTTCGCCGAGGGGACGAGAACGTGGCAGGACGGTCCCAACGCGACAGTGCCCTGTTCCTCCCACCGTTCAGCGGTGCCGACCGGCGTCAGGAAGTACATGCGCGGCTCACGGCCGCCGTCGTCGAGGACGACGGACCCGACAGGCAGCCCCTGCTCCTCGATGAGCTCTACGGCCCTGCGGCCCACGTGCTCGGGCGCACGGATGGCGTCCCACCACGTGCCGGCGGGACACAACTCCGGCTCGCTGCCGAGAGGCATCCACCTTGGCAGTCGAGTGGTCGGGATCGCGTCCGACATAGGAAAGGCCCCCTCACAACTGAGTGTGAGAGGACCATTCCACTCTGGAGGCGGGTGTGCGCGGACAAACTGTCCGCACCCAATTCAGGCCAAGTCCCGCAAGAGTAAAGGGAGTTGTGCTACGCGACTCCGGCCCAGGTGCCGAACGCGGACAACTCGGCCGACGGGTGCGTGTCCATGCGCAGCAGTGAGCCGAGCGTTTCGCGCACGGATGGGTGGAATCGCGTGTGATTCGGCGCGATCTTCCGGGCTCGCTTCAGCTCTGCGAACGCTCCGCCGCGGTCACCTTCCGCCAGGCGTGCGGAGGCGACGTCGATGTGATGGTGGCTGGATCGCTCACCCACCGTGGAGGCAGGCGGCGCCCATGCCGCTCCGCCCTGTCCCCATTCAGCGAGCCGGGCCAGGGCCTGCTCGCTGTCGCCGGTGTCGATCAACGTATGCACCGAGTGGATCTTGATGTTTGTGGGGCCGAAGCTCATCTCGTAGGCCAGGCTGTCCCGGTTGCCGGCCATCAGCGCGACTTGCTCTGCTTCGCGCAGGAACTCTTCCGCCGCATCGGGGTTGTTGTCCCGCGATTCAACGACCGCCAGCTTCAGCAGCAGCGCCCCGTCGACCGCAAGCGCGTCGTCGGTGTACGAATGCTCCGGCTGGGCCCGCTCCAACTCGTGCCGCAGACCCTTGAGCTTGCGACGAGCCGACTCAGTAGCTCCCTGCCGCAGCATCGACCCCGCCACCAGGAACCCGGCCGTGAACTGCATGAGGGGGTCACCACTGCGATCCGCTGCCCACCTCACCCGCTCCAGCGCCGTATTGCCGAGGTCGTGGTGCCCCATCTTGTGGGCCAGGCTGTTGACTGCGCGGTAGGCGCGGGCCAGATGCCAAAACGCCTTCTGCTGTTCATCGCCACGCGCGCTGAGAGCGACGTGGGTCAGTTCTGTGATCACCGGCGGGAGCAGCGGCCCCATCGGCACGTACCGGGCATCACGCCGGAGAGCTGCGATCTGGTCCACCTCGGAGGCCAGGACCGGCAGAGCGCGTGGACGCGTCTCCAGCTCATCTGGGGTGTCGAAGCACAGCAGGATGCGCCTCAGCTCCGGAATGACGGCGTGCACGCCGTCCTCCGCCTCGGGGTCCCCGTAGTACGGCTGACCGGTCAGCACCTCGGGGCCGAAGTGCAGGGCCCTCGACAGGGCGAGTATCAGGCTCGGCGTCGCCTTCCGCGCGCCGGACTCCAGCTTCTGCACCAGGCTGGGGGAGACCGCGACCCGCTGGGCAAGTTGCGCGGCGGACAGTCCCCGCGTCTTGCGTGCCACCCGGAGCCGGTCCCCCAGCATAACGCTCTCATTCACGTCGGCTTCCCCTCGCTGATCGGAGCATTGTGGCCAGAGTACGTATTGCGAATGGTGCCCAGAAGGCCCGTCGCCAAGTGTTAACGGACCGACGGAGCAAACCCGTAGATCCACGCCAGGACGCCCGTACGGCTGGCCAGGCACGGGACGGCGCACACGGGGCTCCGTTCCTGCCGCCTCGAGGTGTCCGACACTGCTCCTAGCGTCGGCTGAATGGATCAGGCGAACGACACGGCCACCGCCCGGCGCGTTGAGATCAGCGCGCGGGGCGGTAAGGCCGACATCGAGATCGACGGCACACGGATAGACCCGAGGGCCGTCAAGGCGTACACCGTCACCCATTTCGCCGGGGAGCGGCCGGAGATTCTGCTGCACGTTGCCGACCGCGGCGACAGCCAGTGGTCGGGGATGGCCCGCGTCGCGATTGCCGACCCGCCCGACCCGGGCCCAGTGGCAGCCGTCTTCCTGGACGCGATCGACCCAGAGGCCCTGGAACGCGCCGCGCTGGCACGGCCGGACCTCGGCACCGAGCCGTACTCGCTGACCAAGGCGATGCTCACCCAGCTCGGGGAGTGGGCCCGTGGCCTTTGACGTGGAGGGTGCGCGCCGGGTCCTCGACCGCATCCTGGACGACAAACTGGAAGCGTGGCGGGACAGCGCAGGCCATACGGATGACGTGCTGGACGAGACCACGGGTCGGCTCGTGCCGCCCGCGCCGGACGAGGAGCTGGTCTGGGACGGGCTCGGCGCGGTGATGCCGATCAGCCGCCCGGCCATCACCCAGCCCGTCGGAGGGTCGGTCGCCGTCGAGCCGCCGACCACCGACTACCAGGCCGTGCTGCCGGTCGATGCCCCGGTGCTGCGGCGCGACGACGTGATCCGCGTGGCCGGTTCCGTGCGCCCCGGTGGTCCCCGTGACCCGCAGTTGGTGGGCCGTCGGTTCCGCGTCTCCGACGAAGCGGTGGGCACCTACAGCGTGGTGCGCATCGTCAGGGTGCAGGTGATCGACTGATGGACCCGGCCAACCCGCACCCCAACGCTCACCCGGACGCGACCGCGTTCCGTGATCCGATCGCGCTGGCCGCCGCGCTGGCCCGGATGGGTCCGGCGACCCGTGCCCGTACGCGGACGATCACACGGCACCACGCCATGCTGCTGCGGGTCCGCATCCAGCGGAACGCGAGCGGCATGCCCGGCCCGAACGTGATCACCGGGCAGTACCGCGCCTCCTGGGACGTCCGGATGCGCAGCGGCGGCGGCGAGGTCACCGCCGAGGTGTTCTCCGACGCCCCGCAGGCGCGACGCCTGGAATACGGCTTCGTCGGCGTGGACAGCCTCGGGCGGCACTACCGGCAGCCGCCGTTCCCGCACGTCGAGCCCGCGTTCCGGCAGACCGAACCGGCGTTCATCCAGGCCCTGGCGGACGGGGTGCTGCCGTGACCGCTCGTCTTCCGGTGACCCGCGCGCTCGCCGCCCTCCTGGAGCACGTCACGGGCCGCCCGTGTGGCGTCGGCGAACTCCCGCGTGTTCAGGGGAAGTCCGGCTGGGAGCCCGCGCCCGTGCCGTACACGATCCTCGACTCGCTGCCCGCCGAGTTCGCGGGCCCGCCGCTGTGGGACTGGCACGCCGATGCCGCCTGGTCCTACCAGGTCACCTCGGTCGGGGAACGGGCCGATCAGGTCGAGTGGCTGGCCGATCGGGTACGCGCCGGCGTCGTCGGTCGTACCGACGGAAGCTGGACCCACGACCTGCACGTTCCCGAAGCGCGCGTCATCGACCGGGAGTTGACCTACGACGCCGGAGGAGAGCCCTCGGTGTCGGCGGCAGGCGCTATCGTGTCCTACGTGCAGCGGGTCACGATCACCGTGACCCCAGCATGAAGAATCGATTCTTCTGATCCTCACCGCGGAGGCCCGCGCGGACGCTAGGCCCCAGGCCAGGCGAACCCCCTTTGAACCTCAAGGGGCAGGGCCTCGGCACGGGACGCTGCCCCAGAAGTGGGAGCGGACCGGTGTCCACGAGCACGAAGAAGACCCAGACCCGATTTCTGCGGCGCGGCATCTCCAAGATCCTGTGGTCCAAGGACCTCAACGACCCGAAGTACCCCAGCCGCCGAGAGATCACCAACGCCTTCGCCCTGACCGACGCCGTCTCGGACATCGAGGGCTGGGCACTGGAGAACGACCCTATCGAGACCCCCGACATGGGCTCGACCTTCAACTCCTCGATCCCGGGCAACGACAAGGCCGAGAACTCCAGCCTGACCTTCTACGAGGACCGCTTCTCCGACGCGATCGAGCAGCAGCTCCCCAAGGGCGCGAAGGGCTACGTCATCCTGCTCCGCAAGGGAGACCTGCCCGGCTCCCGCTCGGTGGACGTGTTCCCCGTGCAGGTCGCCACCCGCGCCGCGACGTACAGCACCGGCAACGAGGCCGCGAAGTTCAAGGTCGACTTCACGATCACTGACGAGCCGTCGCTCGACCGCCCGGTGCCGCAGGCCCATCCCCGCCCGCTGCCGGACGAGGACTGCGACGACGACCACGGGCACGGCCACCCCGACGGTGACCACGTCGACGTGACCGTGGTCAGCACCACGAAGACCAAGACTGAGGCGACGGTCCGCGAGCACGACGCCGATGAGGGCTGATCGTGTCGCGCCCCGCACAGGCCAAGCGCCCGTCCCCCTCCGCCACGGCGGCGGAGGGGGCGTGGTCGGCCAAGATGGAACGGCTCCGCCGCCGGGCCCGCCCGCAGAACCGGCTGCGCATCTGCGATGACGCCGAGCTGCGCCAGCGGTACGACGAGGCTGAGCAGGCCGCCCGTCGTGCCCGGTTCGTCGCCGAGGCCAACCCCGGTGACGAGCTGGCCGCGCGCCAGGCCGCCGATGCTGATGCGGCGCGGGACCAGGCCCTGGCGGCGCTCGACGCCGCCTCGGAGTTCCTGACCTTCCGCGCGCTGCCGCGCCCGGTGCTGGAGGAGCTGATCAGCGAGCACCCGCCCACCGAGCAGCAGGCCGAGGAGGGGGCGATCTTCAACGCCGACACCTTCCCCGCCGCGCTGGTGGCGGCGGCCTCCGTGGACGGCATGAGCCGCGAGGAGGCCGAGGAGCTGCTGAACGGCTGGTCGGCGCCGGACGCCAACGCGCTGTGGGACGCCGCCTGGCAGATCCAGCAGGAGAGCCGGGTCGAGCTGGGAAAAGGCTGAGCCGTGACGCCGGCCTGCGCGCCGAACTGGAGCTGTGCGAGCGGTACGGCATCCCGCACTCGCAGTTCCTCGGCGGCGACGGCCGCTGGTCCGACCTCGACCGGGCCAAGGCGTTGGCCTGGGCGCAGTGGCAGCGGTCGGTGTGCCCGGAGTGCCACACCCGGCTGGAGGAGTGGGACCGCGAACGCGGCGGCGACCCCCACGCCTACGTCACCGACACCCTGCGCTGCCCCGGCTGCGAGCTGATCGAGCAGGAACGCGATCACGTCCCCCAGGACCGGTCCGGCTACGGCGTGAAGATCCAGCTCCTGCCGCGCGAGCAGTACGAGCCGCGCCCCTGATCCACCCCCGCACCACGTAAGTAAGGAGGCCGCCGCGGTGGCCGGGTTCACCCTCACGGTCGCGATGCGCGCCGAGGTCCGCGACCTGATCGCGGGAACCCGTGCTGCCTCCGCCCAGATGCGGATGCTGGGGGACCGTACCGACGCCGCGAACCGGTCCCTGGCCCGACTGGACGCCAACGGGGCGCGGCTCGCTGCGCAGTTCGCCGCGCTGAATCGTTCCTCCCGTGCGGCCGTCGGCGAGCTGAACCGGATCGCCGCCCGCGCCGGGGCGGCCCGTGCGGCGCTGCGCGCGGCCGGGGACGACGGCGCTCGGTCTATGTCCCGGCTCCAGCGGGCGACCGCCGGGGCCGGTCGCCGGGGCCTGTCCGCCACGAACATGCTCGCCGGCGGCGCCCTCGTCCTCGGCACCGGCGAGATGATCGAGGAGGGCAACCGCTACCAGCGGCAGATGAACCTGTTCCGGGCGGTGACCGGCGCGACGGCGGCGCAGATGAAGCGCGCCGCCGTCGTCGCTCAGGAACTCGGCAATGACCTGACGCTGCCCACGTCCACGTCGGCGGATGCCGTCGAGGGCATGGTCGAGCTGAGCAAGGCCGGTTTCCGTGCGGATCAGTCGATCGACGCCGTACGCGCCTCGCTCCAGCTCGCGGCGGCGGCCGACGTCAACGCCGCCACGTCGGCCAAGTACTTGGGCGACATCATGGATCAGTACGGCCTCGGTGCTGATCAGGCGTCCAAGGCGTCGGACACCCTCGCGGCCACGGCGAACAACGCCTCCGGCTCCATCACCGACATCTACTACTCGATGCGGTACGCGGGACCGGTCGCGAACGCGCTCGGCGTCAGCCTCCAGGACACCGCCGCCGCGGTCGGCATGCTCGGCAAGAGCGGCATCCTCGGGCAGACGGCCGGCACTAGCTTGCGCGGGATCTTCGCCAACCTGGCGGCGCCGACGCCGATCATGAGGAACGCCCTGCGGGATCTCGGCATTGAAGCCTGGGACGCGCAGGGACGCTTCAAGGGCCTGCGCACGGTGATCGACGGCCTGTCGAAGGCCGAACACTCCATGAGCCAGAAGGACTTCGCGGCTGGAGTGACCCGTGCCTTCGGTAAGCCCGCCCTGTCCGGCGCGGTGGCGCTCGCCCACCAGGGGACCGAGTCCTTCGACGCCCTGTCGATGGCGGTACGGCAGACCGGTTCGGCAGCGTCCATCACTGCCTCGCGCGGCCAGGGTCTCGCCGGTGCGATGACGCAGCTGCGCACCCAGGCCAAGCAGACTGGGATCGCCCTGTACGAGGGGATGGCGCCCGGCCTGGAGTGGGTGACCCGTCTGCTCACCCGCGGGATGGCCGGGGCCACCCCGTACCTGACCACGGCCCTCGACTACGGCCGCGACATCGCCACCCTGTACGGCCCCGACCTGAAGGAGGCGACCAAGGACGGGCTCAGCGGGCTCATCGATGAGGCCAAGGAGCTGATCGGGCCGCTCACGGAGATCGGTGAGCACTCGCTGGCCACCGGCCTGAACCTGCTGATCAACGCCGCAAGCACCCTGGGCGACGTCCTGGAGAACGCCGCCGACGGCGCGGAACCGCTCCTCAAGGCCGTCGCCGGGCTCGGTGAGGAGGGCGGCGCGGCGGCCCGCACGCTCGACATCATCGCCACCGTCGGCAACGTGGCCATGGACGCGGTCTCCGGGCTGTCCCTGGTCCTCGTTCCCATCGGCCACCTCGTAGGCGGGCTGGTCAGCGCGTTCGGCGCGCTGCCCGCGCCGATCCAGTCGGCCGCGCTGGCAATGCTCCTGTTCCGCCGCGCGCAGCCCGCCCTGACGAACATGGCGAACACCATGACCGGCCCCGTCCGGTCCGGGGTGCAGTCCTTCAACCAGCAGATGCGGGTGCAGCAGTCCTTGGCCGCCGCATCCGGCGTCGCGCTGTCCCGGTACGGAGCGGCATGGGCAGCGGTCCAGGCTCGTGTCGGATTCCTCGGGAACATGACGGCTGCGTTCCGCAGCGCGAACGGCGCCGGGCAGACGTTCGTCGGCACGCTCAACGGGGTCGGCAGGGCAGCTGGATCCGGACTGCGCTCGGCGCTCGGAGGCGTGACCAACGCGCTCGGCGGACCGTTCGGGGTCGTCATGGCGGGCGTGTCGGTGGGGTTGGGATTGCTCGCGGCGCGCCAGCAGAAGGCCGCGCAGGCCGCTGCCGAACACCAGCAGCGCGTCTCCACCCTGACGTCCGCGCTGCGTGAGTCCGGGGGACAGATCGACAGCAACGTCCGCCAGCAGGCGGCCCAGGCCCTGCTGGACACGAAGACCGAACAAGGCCAGCTCACCAAGGTCATGGAGCAGGCCGGCGTGCCGCTCGCGTCGCTCACGGACGCGTACCTGGGTCAGGGCACCTCGCTGGACGCGCTGCAGAAGCAGCTCCAGGCCACCGCCGACAAGCACAAGGTGTGGAAGGACGTCGCCGGAGGCAAGGCGACCATCCAGGACTACTCCGAGGTCGGCCAGCAGTACAAGGACGCCGCCGACGCGCTCGGCAGCGTCAAGGGCGAGATGGCCGAGTCGGTGAAGAACGCGAAGGAGCTCGCCAAGGCCACCAAGGGGGCCGGGGACGGCCCTTCCGCATACGACCGGTTGAAGGCGGCCGTCGGCGGTCTGGCAGACGAGACCGCCGACGCCGACACGCGCACGCGCTCACTGAAGTCGGCGCTCGACCTGCTGTCGGGCGGCCAGATCTCTCTTCAGGCAGCCAAGGCCAAGGTGAACTCCGCCGTCCTCGACTTGCAGGAAGGCAGCAAGAGCGTCAACCGCGGCCAGGGCTACGGCGGCAAGCAGCTCGTCAACGAGGACAAGACCCTCAACACCACGACGAGGAATGGGCAGCAGCTCTACACCCAGCTCACCGCCCTGTCCGACGCGGCGGCCGACGCCTCGGTGGCCACCTACGACCTGGCCATCCGCAACGGTGAGTCGCTGCCCGCGGCGCTGTCGAAGGCCAGCGGGGAGATGAGCCGCGCCCGCGCGGAGGCGATCCGAGCCGCACGCGGCTACGGGCTGACCAAGGCCCAAGCCGAGGGCGTCGCCGACAGCCTCGGCCTGCTGCCGTCGAAGGTGTCGCTGCTGCTCCAGACCAAGGGCATGGACAGCACGTTGGCGAACCTGATCGCGGTGCAGGCCGAGTTCCACAGGCTGCCGAAACAGAAAACGATCAAGGTTGACTCGCTGAGCGACGGGGCGCAGAAGAAGCTGCGCAGTCTCGGCTTCACGGTCAAGACGGTGCCAGGCACACGACAGATCAAGATCACCGCTCCGACCGCGGGCGTCCGCAAGAACCTGGACGTGCTGATCGACAAGCTCGGGCAGACCCCGAAGTCGAAGAACGTGAAGGTGTCGGCGCCGACCGCCGCGGCGATCAAGAGCCTTGAGGCCGTGCAGGCGAAGATCCGGGCGACGCCCGGCGCGAAGAGCGTCCGGGTCAGCGCGCCGACCGCGGGCGCCCGCAAGGAGCTGGAGTCGCTCGGCTTCCGCATCAAGAAGATCCCCGGCTCCAAGGACGTGAAGGTCACGGTTCCCACCGGGGGCCCGACCAAGGCGGCCGACACGATCCAGGGCCGCATCAACGCGCTGCGCGGCAAAGAGGTGACCGTCACCACGCGCCACGTGACGATCTTCGACCAGCTCCGCGAGTCGAACGCCTCCATCGCCGACGCCATCCAGAAGCAGGCCGACGCCCAGGCCCGCGCTGCCAAGAAGCAGGCCGACGGCGGAGTCGTCGACTACTTCGCCGACGGCGGGATCACCGGCCCCCGTCGCCGCGAGCAGCACGTCGCGCAGATCGCCCCGGCCGGGAGCTGGCGCATCTGGGGTGAGCCCGAGACCGGCGGGGAGGCCTACGTGCCTCTGGCCGCCTCGAAGCGTGACCGCAGCAAGGCGATCGTGGAGACCGTGGTCGACCGGTTCGGTGGCCAGGTCGAGTGGTACGCCAACGGCGGCGTACGAGGCCGGAGCAGCCGCGACTACAACCCGATGCTCGCCAGCAGCTTCAAGCAGGCCCGAAGCGTCGCGGCCATGGCGGGCGTCGTGCGCTCCTTCGACATCCGCACCGGCAGCGACCGCGCCCGCACCCGTGTGGTGGACGCCCGCGCCGGCGGGCGGGTCCAGGTCGTCGTCGTACGCGAGCAACAGCCGCTGATCGGCTCCATGCCGGTCACCGTCACCGACAGCTCCGCCACCCCCGAGCAGATCGGCAACGAGATGATGCGCACCCTGCGCAACGCGCAGCGGGGCGGGAGAGTGTGATGACCACAGCACCGAACAAGCACAGCCGCCCCGAACTGGCCGCGTGGCAGTACGAGATCGGCGGTGTCGTCCTCGGCACCGGCAGCTACGTACCGGTCGGGAACATCGAAGGGCTCGGGTCACCCGGCACCCGGCCGCAGGACGCCGACAACTCGAACAGCGATGGCACGTCCCCGGGCCGGGACTTCTACGGTCCGCGCCCTCTGCGCTTCGAGGCGGGCATCAAGACGCCCGGCGACCCGGTGAAGGCCGCCGAAATCCTCGCCCGGCTGGAGCGGGCCCTGG
This sequence comes from Streptomyces bullii, assembly GCF_042657145.1. NCBI lineage: Bacteria > Bacillati > Actinomycetota > Actinomycetes > Kitasatosporales > Streptomycetaceae > Streptomyces > Streptomyces bullii. Next base: position 221,325 of record NZ_JBHSNY010000001.1, on the reverse strand, counting down.
ACACCCCCGACGCCCGTACCAATCCCGACGGCCGTCACGTCCTGCGAGGCAGGTGGCCCGGGCATGCAACGCGCCGTATGTACGGGCGACTTCGTCGTATGGAGGCGGCCAGCACAGCCAACGCGGTGCACGGGTGGATACCCCTCGACATCGAATTCGTCGGCCTGGACAACCCCCGCTGGTACGACGACGAACTGTCGAAGCTGACGCTCGGCCTCGACCAGGCCGCCCGCCCCCGCAGCAGGGACCGCACCGTCGATGAGGCAATGGGCCGACCCGCCGCCTGCCGCCGCCCGGCCGACCCACACCACCCCCCGGCCGACGACCGTCCCGGATGGGTCACCAACCACGGCGACGTGCCGACCTACCCGAGCCTGCGCGTGCACGGCCCAGTCACCGACCCACGCATCTGGAACACGGCTACCCGCCGCGTCCTCGAACTCGACCAGTCGCTGCGCGACGGCGAGTGGGTGGAGATAGAGACCCGGCCCGGCACCTGCTGGGCCCTGCGCAACGGCACCGTCAACGTCGCCAACTACCTCAGCCCCGCATCCCGTCTCGACCTGTTCACTCTGCCGCCCGGACGGTCCGAGATCGCGTGGAGCGCGAACGACCCGTCCGGCACCGCGCGCCTCGAGGTGGCGTGGCGGTCGGCGTACACCACCCTGTGAACGGAGAGCACTCGTGACGCTGCAACCCCCGATGATGGTGCGCGGGGCCGACCACTCCGCCCGCGCGATGCGCCTGATGATCCGCGACCTTGCTCGCGGCCGGCAGGGCGTCGCCGGGAGCGAGGACCTGAAGGTCCGGCCGCTGGAGACCCCTGGCCCCGGTGTTCGGGTCGGCGACGGCTCGGCACTGATCCACGGTGCCCGGCCGTGGCAAGGGGCCTACACCCAGTCCAACATTGGCGACACCGTGGTCGACGTGCCGCCGACCGGGCCGGTGGCCCGTACCGACCTGCTCGTGCTGCGCATCGAGGACCCGGAATTCGAAGGCGACCGCGACCCGCAACGCCAGAACATCGGCTACTTCCACCTCATCCAGAACATCGGCTCCCAGGACACCACCGCGCTGCGGGAGATGACGGCGATCCCGCTGGCCCGCATCACCATCCCCCGGAACACCGCGACGATCACCGCCGAGATGATCACCGACCTGCGGCGGCTGGCCAACCCGCGCACCGAGCGCACGCTGCGCACCGTGCACCCGACCACCACGGAGAAGGTGCCCGGCAAGCACGGCCAGTGGGCGGCCTGGCCCAAGGAGGCCGCCTGGGACCTCGACGTCCCGGCCTGGGCGACGACGGCCACCATCGTCGTCACCCTCTCTGGCCTGCGCGCCGAGGCGGGGTCCGTCTATGCAGAGCTGCGCACCCGGCTCGGGGAGCGCGCCGCTAAGCCGACCGTTGTGGACGACGACGGCACCACCACCCGCCGCTCCTCGGTGACCTTGGCCGACACGCTCGCCGTGCCGCCCGCTTACCGGGGCACCCGCCAGCACCTGGCCGTCGAGATCAACCAGATCGACAAGTACGGCGACGGCGATCTGACCGTGGCCAAGGGCACGACGGTCACGCTCGACGTCGCGTTCACGGAAGGGCCTGCGTGACGATGGCCGACTACCGCTACATCGTTGCGCGCGCCGCGACCGGCGATGTTCTGCACTGGAATCTGCCGCTGAGCGAGGTCGAGTACGGCCCGGAGATATCCGGGCCTGGCTCGTTGAAGGCGACCCTGCCGACCGCGTTCCGCCGCTCGCTGTCGGACGCGCTCGACGCCGGCGACACGGTGCTCCTCGTCGAGCGCAACGCCCGCCTCGACTGGGGCGGGCTGCTGTGGCGCGCCGAACCGGAGGGCAACACCCTGCCCGTTGAAGCCTCCGGGTTCACGAGCTACCTCCACCGCCGCTTCGACCTGCACGGCAACCTCGACGGCCGCGGCCCGTACATCGAAGCGGACCCGTGCGACGTGATCCGCGATGTGTGGGCCTACGCCCAGGCGCAGCCGGACGGCGACCTCGGCGTGGTCGTGGACGACACGAAGTCCAAGGCGAAGACCGGCACCGCGAAGGACCCCTTCACCACCTCCAAGACCGACCCGCGCAATCTCGGCGAGATCGTGGATGAGATGGCCGAGATCGATGACGGCCTGGAGTGGTCGGAGACCGTGGCATGGCGCGGGCGCCGTGCCGAGCGCCGCATCATCCTCGGTGCGCCGCGCCTTGGCCGGCGCCGCGAGGACCTGACGTTCACCACCGGCGCCAACGTGGTCGGCACCCCGCACGTCATCAAGGACGCCGACTCTTACGCCCAGTGGGTCATCGGCCTGGGCGCGGGCGAGGGCAAGAAGCGCAAGGTCGTCGTGGACGGCGTGCGCAACGGCCGCCTGCGCCTGGAACACCGGCTGGAGACGAGCGAGAAGGACGAGGCGAAGCTGAAGCAGCGGGCCCGCCGCGAGCGGCTGGCCCGCCAGGTCCTGCCCTCCCTGACCGAGCTGGAGATCATCGACCACCCGGCGGCTCCGATCGAGGCCCTGCGCATCGGGGACGACGTACGGATCCGTCTGTTCGAGCCGCACACCGAGTACGACGGCTGGTGCCGGATCGTCGGCTGGACGGTGCGGCCCGGCGAGGGCGAGACGGCCGAGCGCGTGACGTTGAAGCTGGAGCGCACGAACAAGCCCGAGGACGAGACGGGCGAGGAAGAGGAGCAGTAGGTGCCGGACACGATCGCCGACCTCGGCCGCCGACTGGCCAAGCTGGAGAAGCGGGTCGTCACCCTGGAGCGCGCCCACCGCGCGCCGTACCCGGAGTGGCGCGACCTTCCGCTGACCGGCGACACCACCGTCCCCGACGAGGAGCAGCCGCCGCAGTTCCGCGCCAACCCCTGGGACACGACCGAATTCTGCGGCCGTATCGGACTGGCGAGCGGCCGGGCCTCCGACGAGCAACTGGTTGCGCTGCTGCCCGAGGGGTACTGGCCGCAAGCCCCGCGCACGGTCGACGTCGCCTCCGACGCGGCACGCCGCAGCCTCCAGCTCGACATCGACCCCAAGGGCCTGGTGCGGCTGCGCGTCCAGGGCGGCGGCAGCGTCCGCGCGTCCTGGATCAGCCTCGACAGCACATCGTTCCGGACCGACCGCGCCGACACCTGACCGGCTGCGCACCCCGGCCACCGGCCGGTGCGCCGCCGGTAGCATGACGCCTGGGTGACCCTCCACCTGCTTCGCACTCCCGAGGGACCGGACCGCCGCGGCGGCCACGGCCGACTGCCATCCGGCGCAGGGGAGAAGGATGAAGCGCGTGGCTACACCGCTGAGCGCGGACAGGTTCCTGTCCGTGCTGAAGGGCGCCGGGCTCGGCGTGGTCGAGCACGGCAAATGGCGCACCCACAACCGGAATACCCACGGCAACTGGGGCCCCGCGAACGGGGTCATGATCCACCACACCGGGCCGTACAGCTCCGAGAAGGACATGGTGGAGCTGTGCCGCGTCGGCTACCAGGATCTCCCAGGTCCCCTGTGCCATGGCGTCATCGACCGGTCCGGGACGATCCACCTGGTCGGCTACGGCCGGACCAATCACGCCGGCATGGGAGACACGGACGTCCTGCTCGCGGTTATCGCGGAGAAGACGGACCTCCCGCGCGACAACGAAGCGGATACCGACGGCAACCGGCATTTCTACGGCTTCGAGTGCATCAACACCGGGAGTCAGCCGTGGCCGGCGGCCCAGCTCGACGCGATGGCGCGGGCGGCGGCGGCCATCTGCCGTGCGCACGGCTGGAACGAGCACTCCGTCATCGGCCACAAGGAGTGGCAGCCGGGGAAGCCGGATCCGGGCGGCATCGACATGGACGACTTCCGCGCCCGGGTCGCCCGGCACCTCAAGGACGCCGGTAAGCCGAAGCCCGGCCCGAAGCCCAAGCCGAAGCCCGGCCCGAAGCCCAAGCCGAAGCCGGACCCGAAGCCCAAGCCGAAGCCGGACCCGAAGCCCAAGCCGAAGCCGACACCGAAGTATGCGGCGTACCCGGGCAAGCAGTTCTTCCGCGAGGGGCGTTCCTCCCCGGTGATCGCCGCGATGGCGAAGCGGCTGATCGCCGAGGGCTGCGACTCCTACGACACGCCGCCCGGCCCGGTGTGGAACGACGCGCACCGCCGCTCGTATGCGGCCTACCAGATCAAACGCGGCCACCACGGCGCCGACGCCGACGGCATTCCCGGCCCGCAGACCTGGGCGGACCTGCGCGTCCCGCACCAGGCCGGTGCCGCCGACCTCACCCCCACCCCCACCACCCCGAACCAGGAGCACGACCCGATGCCGCAGGCCCTTGCCGATGTCGCCGAGCGCACCGTTGCCACCTACCTCCAGGCGCTGCTGGGCCTGATGGCAGCCTCCAGCACGACGGACATGGTGTCCCTTTCGGCGTGGCAGGCCGCCGCGGTCTCCGCCATACCGGCTGCGCTCAGCGCGCTGAAGTCCACCCTCGGCACCGTCCTGGGCAGGCCCGGAACGGCCTCGTGGCTGCCGATGAAGCGCGACCCGGCCACGCCCCAGCACTGATCACCGGGCAGCGAGAGAACAGGAGGAAGGACTGTGCCCGAAGGACAGGTCGCGCTCGCCCTGGCGGAGCTGCGCCAGGCGCTGGAGGTCGGATTCGCCCGCATCGACGGACAGTTGGCGCTACTCGTCCAGCGCAGCGACCAAACGGACAAGGCCCTGGAAGATCTGGAGGAAAGGGTGAGCGCGCTGGAGAAGACCAGATGGCCGCTGCCGACCCTCGCCGTACTGGCCAGCATCACCGCGGTGGTGCTCACCGCCTTCAGCCTGGCCCGCGGCTGAGACGAACACCCAGGCTGTAAAGCGGTGTTGTCCGACAGCGCGCATAGCGTGAGGGCGCACTTGTTCCTGCGGCCTGGGGGTCATGATGGATACGACACACCTGCTCGTCACCGACCTGGAGGTGGACTCCGCTCTCGCGAACCCGGCGGTCCCGGCCGCCGTTCGCGCGGTGTGGCAACCGCTCTGGGAGTCGGAGGTCCGGCTGGATGAGGTTCTGGCGTTCGACGTGCCGGACGCGGAGCTGGATGACCGCCTGGTCGTCATCCGGCACGCGAAGGAAGGCGACGTCTACGAGGCCGGGATCACCGCGTCGGCGGCCAACGCGCTGCGCGAGCTGATCGGGTCCCGCACGGACGGACCGCTGTTCACGCTGGGAGGGCGGCGGCTGACCAAGGGCGAGGTGGCGACCGCCTTCCGGGAGGTGACCGGCGGGCGCACGATCCACGCCCTGCAGTTCACGCGACAGAGGAAGGAGCAGGGCTCGACCCGGCTCAGTTCCACCGCCGACCAGCCCGAGGGCAAGACCGCGTAGAGCGCGCGGCAACGCACACGGCCCCCGCCGAAGCGGGGGCCGTTTGGCCTCTTGGAGAAAGACCGCCGCCACCATAGCAGCGACCGCCGCGCCCGCCGGCGTACGCGTACGGCTACGCTGCCCTCTGCATCCAGGGCAGACACCGGAGGACGGGGATGAGTCGGGGCAAGCCGTATCTGGTCGGGCACCAGGAGTTCGCCGCGCTGTACCGCGTCGATCCGAAGCAGGTTGCGCAGTGGCTGTCCCCGAGCCGCGGCAGCGTGCTGGATCCGGAGACCGCCATCGTCGTCAGCGGGGTGCGGTACTGGCCGCTCGGCTTCGCGGCCGGGTGGGGAGCGACCACGGCGCGGTTTCGCCAGGTCGACCTGGGTGTGAAGGCGCGGATCATCGCGGAGCAGGGCGAGGGCTGGGAGCCGGGCCTGGGGGATGAGCTGCCGCCGATCGTCGGCCAGCAGGAGATCATCGAGCTATTCCACCTGCCCGCGCAGGGCAACTTGGCGACGACCATCGCGACAGGGCGGTTCCCGGAGCACGACTGGCTGCTGTCCGGGTCGATGCTCTGGATGCTGGACACCGTCCTCGACGCCGTCCCCAAGCTCCGCGAGAGCGCGCGCAGCTTGCCCTGGGATGTGGACGAACAGGTCGTCGCCGCCCTGCGCGACGGCACGTACGACGGGCCCGGCAGTCGCGTGCTGACCCGAGGTCGCCACGCCCGAAAGGCCCTCTGACCTGCGCAAACAGTGTACTTGGCCCCGAATTGCGAATAAGATATAAGCAATCCCCGTTACGGGGGTCCGCAGTTCACCAAGGAGGCAGCAGTGCAGTTCACCGCCACACCGGACGGCGGCGAGATTGTGGCCATGGATGCCCGAGAGGCCCTGGTCCTCGAAGGGGCCCTCTCGCTCTACGTCCTCAAGCACCCCGACTCCAACGTCGCCGTCGATGCCCTACGAGCCGCAACGGCGGCCAACGAGGCCCGTGAGGCGCGCATGGAGGAAGCGGCCGATCGGGCCTCTTTCTGACGTCGGGCCGAGCGTGTGAAGTCGCGCCTGTAATCGGTGGGGTTGATCATCTGTCCGCCGATCCGCAAGATAGGTGACATTCTTGAAAGAAGTCATCATCAGGGGATGGGTATGGCAGCCGTCCAGGACGAGATACCGGGCCTGGTCATCCACACCGTGAAGCAGCCGGACGGCCAGCCGGCGTCCATCCAGGCCCAGTTCGAGACGTTCCACCAGCTCAACCCCTGGGTGCTGCGCGCGCTGGAGGCCCTGACTGCCGATTACCTGAAGCGCGGCGCGAGCCGTGTCGGCATCGGGATGCTCTTCGAGGTCCTGCGCTGGCGCTACGTCACGGCGACCGAAGGCGACGAGTTCCGCCTCAACAACAACTTCCGCAGCCGGTACGTCCGGCTCCTGATCGAGCGCCACCCCGAATGGGCGGGCGCCTTCGAGGTCCGCAGCCTGCGGACCGAGTGAAGCAACCCTCTTGGAGAGACACGACCCATGAACCAACCCACCGAACAGCAGGACGGCGACACGGCGTCGGCCGCACCGGCGCCGACCGCCCCCGAGAAGTTGCCCGAACGCAGCGTCTCCCAGAGCGCCGTCGTTCTGCGCGCCGACCAAGTCGAGTTCGACGCACGTCAGGTGGCCGCCCTGTCGCTGATCAGCCCCGGACTCGCCCAGGCACCGCGTGCCCAACTGGCCTTGTTCTTCCACTTCTGCGTGCGGTCCGGCCTCGACCCGTTCGCGCGGCAGATCTACATGATCGGCCGCACCAACTGGAAGGCCGCCGACAACCCCGACGAGCCGGAGAAGACCTGGACCATCCAGACCGGCATCGACGGCTTCCGCACGGTCGCCCACCGCGCGGCCAGCAAGGCCGGGGAGTCCATCTCGTACGAGGACACCGTCTATTACGACTCCGAGGGCAACGCCCACGAGGTCTGGCTGTCGAAGGCGTACCCGGCCGCGGTCAAGGTCACCGTCCTGCGCGGCACCAGCCGGTTCCCCATGATCGCCCGCTGGGACGAGTTCGCCCCGACGTACTACGACCGCAAGCAGGGCGCGTACGTCGTGGCGAAGATGTGGCAGCAGATGCCCGCCCACATGCTCCGCAAGTGCGCCGAGGCCGGCGCGCTGCGCATGGCCGCACCGCAGGACCTGTCCGGCGTGTACGTGGATGAGGAGATGGCGCGGGCCGACGCTGAAGCCGTCGTCCGCGAGGCGGAAGAGGCGACCCGACGCCTGCGCGAGGCCGCCGGGCTCGAAGCGGGCGACGACAAGGGCGGCAACGACAAGGGCGACGCGAAGGAGGAGTCCGCCGAGGACTCCCAGGCTGGGGACCGGGACGAGAGCACGGAGCAGCCCGCGCCGAGGAAGCGGGCGCGTGCCGCGAAGAAGGCTCCCCCGGAGGCCAAGCCGGACACCGCCGCGGAGTCCGACGAGGCCCCGGCTCCGGCGAAGCGCACCCAGCGCAAGCGGCCCTCCGCTCCCCGCCGCGCCTCCTGACCCTGTCGACACCGGGTGCCGCCCGCTGTCGGGCGGGCGGCACCCCATCCTCTTGGAGAACACCGTGACCACCATGGCCATCGCGCCGGAGCGGCCCGTCAGCCTGTGGCCCGCCGCTCACGCGGCGGACGCACGCCGCCCCCGCTCCCAACAGACCAAGCTCGGCGCCAGCGACACCGTGTGCGCACGCCGGGCCGGGTACCTCCTGCACGGCCGCACCCCGACCGACGTCGGCGAGAAGCGGAAGGCGATTCTCGGAACCTGGCTACACGCCGGGATACTTGAGGCCGCCCGCGAGGAGTACGGCTGGCTCGTCGAGCGCCGCGTCGAGGACGAGACCGTCCGGGGCCACATCGACGCCGTCCAGCTCGACAGCGCCACCGCCGCCCGGCTCCCGAAGCGGCTGCGCCCCACGCTCCCGGCCGAGGAAACGACCGTCGAGGACGTGAAGACGAAGAGCACGTACCAGTGGGACAGCGTCCTGCGGTACGGCGCGAGCGAGGCCGAGCTGAGGCAGGTGTACCTGTACGCCGATCTGCTCGGCACGGAGGGCTTCGCCAGCGTCCGGGGCCAGCGGCAGCTTGCCCACCTCGGGCCGGTGCCGGTCGCCCGCATCCGCTTCCGGTTCATCAACCGCGACTCGGGTGACGACCACGTTCAGGAGATCGCCTACGAGGCCGACCGCGCCCGCCGTGCCCGCTGGTGGGTTCAGCAGGTGCGGGCCGCCGCTTCCCCAGAGGAGCTGCCGCGCACCTTCCAGGGGCCGGGCATCTCCGCGATCTGCGACCACTGCCCCTTCCGCACCGCGTGCTGGGGGCCTCTGGTCGCCGGGCGCTCCCCGCAGAGCCAGCTCATCCACGACGACGAGGAACGCGCGAAGGCGCTGGCCGAGTACGCCGAGGTCTCCGAGCAGATCAAGCCGCTCAAGGACAGGCAGAAGTTCCTGCGCGCCCAGCTCGAAGGCTCCGAACCCGGTGTCTACGGCGACAACGTCCTGAAGTGGAGCGGCGGCAACCCGACCAAGGTCGATGACGTCGAGGCGATGGTCGCGCTGTACCGCCGTGCGGGGCTGGAGGTGCCGATGGTGCCCGACGCGGCGTCGATGAAGGCGATGTTGAAGGAGGTGGGCATCCCCGTGCCTACGCGCCTCGACCACGACCGGCGGACCGCGGTGAGCATCAACGTCACCGCGCGCAAGAAGCCCTGATCGCGCCACACGGCGGGGGCGGAGCCGGCGTGCTCCGTCCTCGCCCCCGCGGGGCGGGGCCAGACGGAACACGGAGAGGTGCCGGTGAGCATCCAATTGATGGTGGTGGCCGCCTACCTGCCGAAGGAGGTGATCAACACCACGCAGAAGCTCGTCCTCATGAAGATCGCGGACTCGGCCGACGACCAGACCCGGCTGGCCCGGCCGGGCCTGGAGCGGATGATGGCCTGGGCCGGCGTAGGGGAGAAGCAGGTCATCACGGTGGTGACCCAGCTCGTCGGCCTCGGCCTGGTCGAGCGGGTCACGATCGGACGTGTCGGCCGCCGCGCCGAGTACCGGGTGTTCCCGCACGGCGTGCCTCCCATCCCGTCGACGGAGGAGTTGATCGAGCGGCGCCGGACGGCGCAGCGTGCCCCGACCAACCCCCGGCTGGCCCGCAAGACCGCGCGCCGCAAGCCGTCGTCGGCGGCCCGGACACAACAGGATGTCGCCGCACGGGAAGAGGCACGGGCCGCCGCCGAGGCCGCTTCGGAGCCAGGGTTGCCCCAGGGGAACCCTGATGACGCTCCGGGCAGGGTTGCCCTGGGGGAACCCAGTGGGTTGCCCTCGGGAAACCGGGCGGGTTCCCCTGGGGAAACCCCTTCTCTTCCTTCTTCTTCCTCTTCTCTTCCTCACCCCCCTACCCCCACGGCTGACGCCGCAGGGGAGCCGGAGGCGGAGCGCGGAGAGCCGCAGCGGGCGGGTTGCCCGAAGCACGCCGAGCCGGTGTCGAACTGTCGCGGGTGCGGAACGAACCCACGTGCCGGGAGGGAGCAGGCGCGGCGCGAAGCGGCCGACCGCGAGCACCGCCAGCAGCAGGACTGGCTACGGCAGTTCTTCGCCGAGCAGGAGCGGCGCGTTGCGGCAACGGACCCGCAAGCTCTGGAGATGGCCCGCCAACGGGTGCGAGAGCTGGCACGAATGGGCCGCGAGAAGGGCGCCAACTCCCGGCAGAGACAGGGGCATTCACGAGATCGGCAACATTGACGCCTCGGTGTACGCCGTTAAGATATAAGCATGAGTTCGGAACCCACCGAACTCACGACCTCTTGGAGACCACCTTGACCGACACGCTCACCCCGACCCCCGACGTCTACGTCGTGGTCGCCGAAGTGATCCACGGCTCACCGGTCGCACCGCGCCTCGGCGACCACCTCTACTGCTCGGCCGAGTGCGCCGAACACGGCGTCCGCGAGCTCGTCAGCGACCTGAGCAACGAGGAAGGCGGCAGCGGCTTCGTCCTGCCCCACGAGGGGCGCGCGATCGGCTGCGTCGTCACCCGCGGCGGCCGGATGTGGTCGGTGCAGATCCTCGCCCGCAGTGAACTGCCCACCATCTGACATCCGCTTCACCTGAGATAGGTGACATTTTTCAGCGGCGGGCGTGCTTTCTGTGCGCCCGCCGTGCACACCCTCTTGGAGACCAGCACATGACCACCACCATCGCGGCTCTGCCCGACCACAACCGCACCACCGACCCGCTGTGGCAGCGGCTCTTCCACCGCTACAGCCACGTCATCACCCCGCTGCGCTACGCGGGTTGGGTCACCGACGTCGAGACCGCCGGAGGAGGCGAGTTCTTCGTCCGTGCCGACCTGCGGGACGGCACGGAGCTGATCATCGCCTCCGAGCACAGCCTGCCCGCCGACGCCGCTGAGGTGAACGGCTGGACGGCCGTCCGTCGGGATGTGCAGGACCCGAGCAAGCACACCGTCCTGTACGACTCCACCCCCAACGGCCCCCAGCGCCACCACCGCAACAGCCTGATCCCGCTGCTGGCCCGCATCGACGGCCTCGACGTTCCCCGCCGCGCACCCCGGCTGATCGTCTCGGCCACGCACACCGCGCCGTACGGCGCGAGCCACAACCAGACCGCCGGGATCGAGGGTGCGGCCACCGCCATCGCCCGCTTCTCGGAGTGGTCCCAGCGGCTCACCGACCACGAGGGCTACCGCCGCGTCTGGCAGCGGCCCCAGGCGGACGGCTACCCGCTGGCGCTGTTCGAGTCCGCCGGACACATCACGACCGTCCGCGTCACCCGCAGCGATGACTGACCGGCCGCGCCGCGCACCGCGCCCCTCCGGGGGCGCGGACCGGTGATCTGGCTGCTGATCGTGTGCGCCCTCGGCTTGCTGGGGTTCACCGCCCTCGGCATCGAGGACAGCCGCCACCACCGCGCGTTACGCGCCTCCGACGAGTCCTGACCACGGTCGCCCGGCCCAGCCGGGCCGGGCGGCCCCGCCTCTTGGAGACCTAAGACCGTGCCCCGATCCATCCACCTGCTCTGCGGAGCGGGCGGAGATGCCACCGGCCTGTTGGAAGCCGGTTACGACCCCATCCTCGGCATCAACCACTGGCAGACCGCCGTCGACACGTTCGGGCTCAACCACCCGAATGCGGCGGCGCGCTGCGCCGACATCCAGAACTACCCCATGCGCTGGCTCCCGAAGGCCCTCGTGCTGTGGGCCAGCGTCATCTGCACCGAGGTCAGCCCCGCCGGCGGGAAGAAGCGGCCCGACCCGGCGCAGGACGCACTGTTCGAGGAAGAGGAGCAGTGGCGCGAACTGCCCCCGGAAGCCTTCGAGATGACCCGGGTAACCGCCTGGTGCGTGCTGCGCGCTGCCGAGGCGAAGCGGTTCTCGTGCGTCGTCGTGGAGAACGTCGTCGAGTTCATCACCGACTGGCTGCTGTTCCCCGAGTGGATCCGCGCCATGAAGAAGCTCGGCTACCGCGTCCAGATCGTCTCCGTGTCCTCCGCGCACATCGGGTCGGAGACCAATCCGAACGCCCCGCAGTGGCGCGACCGCGTGTACCTGGTCTTCACCCTCACCGGGATCCGCCGACCCGACCTCGCCCCCCGTCCACTGGCGTACTGCTTCGAGTGCGGGCGGGACGTCAAGGCGCGCCAGAGTTGGCGCGACCCGCGGGTGAAGGTCGGCAAGTACCAGCAGCAGTACGACTACCGCTGCCCGAACAGCCGCTGTGGCCACGCGCTGGTGGAGCCGTACGTCCGGCCCGCCTCCGACGTGATCATGTGGGACGACATCGGCCAGCGCATCGGGGACCGCGCCCGCCCGCTGGTGCCGAACACCATGCGCCGCATCGCGGCCGGACTGGCGAAGTTCCCCTACGAGCCGTCCGTCGTCACCCTCACGCACGGCAAGGACGGCACCGACCGCGCGTTCGCCCCGCGCACCCGGCCGCTGCCCACCCGCACGGCCAAGCTCGGTGAGGCCCTGCTGGTGCCCGTGGGCGGCTCGTGGAACGACACGGCCTCGCCCATCGAGGAGCCCATGCGCACCCGCACCACCCGCGAGAGCGAAGCCCTCGTCACGGTGGACCCGTTCATCGTCGAGTTCCGCAACAACTGCGACGCCGCGCCGATCGACGCCCCGCTGAGCACCATCGCCACGGCCCGCCACCACGGCCTGGTCGTCCCCGACGGCAACGTCCGCACCCGCGTCCGCAACACGTTGGTGATCCCGTACCGCAAAGCCGCGCCGAAGACCGCGGGCGAGCCGCTGCACACCCTGTCGACCCGCGACTCGGCGGCCATCGTGCGGACCGCGCCCGCCATCGAGGACTGCTACTTCCGCATGTTGCAGCCCCGCGAGCAGCTATCGGTCCAGCGGTTCCCCGAGACGTACGAGGTCGTCGGCACCAAGGCCGCCCAGACCCAGCAGGCCGGCAACGCCGTGTCGGTCAACGTCGCCCGCTGGATCGGTGAACGCCTCAAGCCCGTCCTCGCCTGACCCCCTGTAGAAGAAGGAGAGCACCGTCATGACCCCTGCCGTATGCGATCAGCTAGCCGTCCTCGCCCAGCAGCGCGAGGAGTTGGACGCCGAGCGGCGCCGTTTCGAGAAGGCGTACTGCCTGGCTGTCCTGGACCACATCAGCGCGAGGATCCGCGCGCTGTGCCCCGAGGCCGTCTATGTCACCTTCGACTACAACGGCAAGACGCGGTCGCTGGAGCTGGCGGGCGTGCTCGGCGCGCAGCCCAGCCCCCTTGGGACCTGCCCCTGGCTGTGGGAGAACGGCGACGACGAGCACCCTCTCGAAGAGATCGCCGTCGACATCGAACTGGACGTGCAGAGCGCGCTGGCGCCGTACGACTCCCCGGCCTGGGCCACCGTCGTACGCAACAGCGCCAGCGACAGCAACTGGCTCCTGGAGCTGCCCCCGGCCGACCGCGCAGCCCGCGTGGCGGATCTGATACGCGGGCACCACCCCGCGGCAACGGCGGTCATCGTGGACAGCCGCGCAGGCGGGGGCCGCGTCATCGGGGTCATCGAGGAGCAGGCGGACGGTGGCGCCCCCGCCCCCGTTGCCCGGCCTCGGCTCAGCGCCCCGTGCGACGACGCTGTCACTCGCCTCGTGGCACAGGTCGTTCTCCTCCCCCCGCTGGCCGACCGTCACCTGATGCCGCTCCCGCGCGGCTTCGCCCACCCGTACGGCTCCAGCGTCAGCGATCAGGTCCGCCTGATGCCGCTGCCGCCAACCGCCTAGCGCACGGGAGGAGGAGCAGATGAGCGGCAACGGGTGGGTCGGTGAGGCCCCCTGCGCCGGGGACACCCGCTTCACGTCCGAGGAGACGGCGGCCGAAGCCCCGACGGAGCCGCTGGTCCTCTCCCTCCTCGCGGCCTGCCAGGGCTGCCCGTTCCGGTCGCAGTGCATCGACCTGGTCATGCCGAGCACGAGCCTGTTCGACGGCGTGTGCGGCGGACGGCTCTGGCACAACGGGCAGGTCCTCGCGACCTGCGAGGGCGCTCAGCCCGCCGAACTACGCGAGCGCGGCCGACGCCCGATCACCCACGGCACCGAAGCCGGTGCCCGTGCCCACAACCGGCGCGGGGAGCGCGCGTGCTCCCTGTGCCTGGAGGCCGGACGGCTCGCCCAGCAGGCCCGCCGGGCCCGCAAACGCGCCTACGGCTCCTGATCATCACCCCTACAACTCCTGCGGAGACCCACCATGTTCACCGTCAAGGCCCGCGACCTGGCGGCCATCCTCGACCAGGCCGCCCCGCACCGCTTCCAGGCGGGCGAGGACGCATGCGACCTCGACGCCCTGATCCTCGACTGCACCCCCGGCCACCTCCACGTCGTCGCGTGCAGCGACCGCACGCTCGCCGTCGCCCGCACCCCCGTCGCGGGCGACGTGTGGACGGCCCCCGTCGGCTACGACGACGCCACCGCGCTGCGCGGCTGGCTGGAGTCGTCCGACACCGTCACCGTCGAGCACGTCACCAGCGGCGGCCATCAGCTGCTCCGCTTCACCGAGGGCGTCGCCCAGCTCACCGTCCCCGCCGCACCCCACGTCGGCCGCCTGCCGTGGCGGTCCCTGCTGCGCCTGGTGCTCGACGCCCGTGAACACCCGCTGGCGCAGGGGCGCCCCGTGCAGCTCAGCGCCGACGACCTGTCCCGGTGGCTGAACGCCGGCGGCAATGGCGAGGCGATCGAGTTCCGCTCCCTGGGACCGGTGGGCACCTTGGTGACCGCCGGACCCGACTTCCTCGGCCTCCAGACCCCGCACGGCTGGGACGGCCCGGAGCCCGGTCGGGGATGGTCCTCGTCGCTGCGCACCCGCCTGTTCCTCTTCGCCGGGCAGCTCCTCGAGGTCGGGGCGCGCTACGCGGACTGGACGGGTACGGCATGGGTCGTGCCCGCCCGGCCCCGCTCCGGCGAGGAGCCGTGGTTGATCTCGGCCGACTACGCGGCCGTCGCCCTGCCCATCTCCCACGTGCTCGCGGTCGGCAAGTTCCTCGTTCGTCTGCCCGACTGAGCCGAAATAGGTGACATTCATGAACCATGTTGTGCGCTCCCGCGCTCCGGTGTGCGGACAGCTCTCGGACCCCGGCTACGGACTGAACCCGTGGCCCGCCGCGTGGCGCGCCCGCCCTCGACTCCTGCGGCCCAGCCGAATCGAATGGAATCCCTCTGTGAACAAGGCCCAGCTCATCCAGGCCGTGGCGAAGACGACCGGCAACCGCGCGCAGGCGGCCGACGCCGTGGAGGCCGCGCTCGATGCGATCGTCCGCGCCGTCGCCGCCGGTGAAGTCGTCTCCGTCACCGGATTCGGCAGCCTCACCCCCCGGGTGCGCCCTGCCCGCACCGCCCGCAACCCGCAGACCGGTGAGCCGGTGGAGGTCGCCGAGCGCCGGGTCGTGAAGTTCCGCCCCGGCGTCCGGTTCCAGGACCTCGTCGCGGGCCGCCGGTCCATGCCCGAGTCCGGCAACTGCATCCAGAAGGACCGCCCCAAGACCCACAAGGTCGCCCGCCCGTAACCCGCTGCACACCAGGGGCCGTCCCGGCACGCGCCGGGACGGCCCCGCCGAAGGAGTTCGAGATGAACGACCGTTCCGTGGGCGTCGAGATCGACGCCACCGCGAAGTGGCTGGAGGAGCGGGGCATAGTCGGCGCGGCCGGTCTGCTGCGGCGCGTCGCGCGCCAGAGGGACGACGCCGTACGAAGGCTCGGCCTTTACCCCGCCTCGCCCGCGCACCAGACGGGCGGCGAGCGCCCCGCCCCGCGTGACCTGGACGCCGCCGCCGAAGCGGCGATGCTGCGCACCGACGTGGCACGTCTCCAGACCCTGGCCGAGCGGGCCGGCTGGGTACCAGACCCGGCCGCGAAGCGCCTGTTGCGCTGGCGCGACGGCTGGTGGGAGCTGGGCCACCGCCGCAGGAACCCGAAGGACGGCTACCACGACACCGGCTGGTACCTGTGGGGGCCGGTCGGCAGCTACGACGGCGAGTGGGTCGACCGCCACAAGGGACCGGCCATGGCCGAGGCAGAGCGCCTGATCAGCAAGCACCTTTCCGCGACCGGGGAAGGCCAGCGGTGAGCGGCCAGATAGAACTGGTCAGCGCCCGCGCCGTGCACGGCCCCGAGCCGGTGCCCGACCTGTCCGCCGCCGACCGCATCGTCATCAGCAACAGCGGCGGCAAGGACAGCATCGTGGCCATGGATGAGGCCGTACGCCTGGGCGACGAGGCCGGAGTCCGCGACCGCATGGTGGTCCTGCACATCGATCTCGGAACCACTCCGCGCGGCCACAGCGTGGAGTGGCCCGGCACCGTGGACCTGGCGCGCCGCCAGGCCGCCCACTACGGACTTCCCTTCGAGGTCCGGCGCATGACGAAGTGGCCGTCCCTGTTCCACCGCATCCGGGCGCGCGGCCAGTTTCCGCACCTCATGACCCGGTTCTGCACCTCGGAGAAGAGGGGCGTGGCGCACCGGTTCATGACCGAGCAGGTCAACGCCCTCGGCATCTTCGGCCGCCCGGCGCGGATCGTGCACGTCATGGGATTCCGGGCGGAGGAGTCCCGTGCCCGCGCCCGGCGGCCCGCCGTCGAGATCGACCACCGGGCCAGCAGCGGGCGCCGCACCGTGACCCAGTGGTACCCGGTGCTGCGCTGGAGCACCGCCGAGGTGTGGCAGCGCATCCGGGACCGCGGTCTGCCCTACCACTGGGCGTACGACGCCGGCATGTCCCGGCTCTCGTGCAGCCTGTGCGTCCTGGCCTCCGCCCCGGACCTGACGTGCGCGGCCGGGCTCCGGCCCGAGCTGGCGCGCGAGTACGCCGACCTGGAAGAGGAGCTGGGCGTCCCGTTCCGGCGGGAGCTGTCGATGGCCGAGGTCATCAGGCGAGCGGGAGGTGCCGCGTGACCGCCGAGCCCCAGAGCGCCCCGGTGACCCTGCCCAGCGTGCAGGAGAAGGGGGAGTGGCAGCCGTGCGTCCTCGGTCTCGACCTGTCGCTGACCTCGACCGGCATCGCGGGGACAGACTGGGCACGCGCCTACCGGCCCGGCCGCCGCCGCAGCCACGAGCGGCTGGACTGGCTGCTCGCGGCCGTTGCGCTGAGCGTGAAGGACGGCGCGGACCTGGTGGTCGTCGAGGGCGCCGCCTACGCCCAGGGCGGGCAGGCCGGGCACCACGAGCTGGCCGGGCTGTGGTGGCTGGTTACGCAGTACCTGTGGCGCCACCGCATCCCCTACGCCGTGGTGACCCCGCACGGGCGCACGATCTACGCGACCGGCCGGGCCAACCCGGCCCAGGACTTCCCGCGCAAGGACCGGGCCCGGATCGCGAAGGGCATGGTGCGCTCGGTGGCCGTCGAGCGGTACGGCGTCCCGTGCGAAGGGCCGGGCCGCTACGACCAGGCGGACGCCACGATCCTCGCCGCGATGGGGCTCGACTGGCTCGGCTACCCGACGGTGCCCGTGCCCGACTCGCACCGCCGCGCGCTGGAGGCCGTCCGCTGGCCCGATCTCATTCCGGCAGCCGCGAATTAGGGAATTGAATTGCGGAAATTAAATGCGCATTCATTCGGTCACACCTTGCTTCTGGGGTATTTGCCATTAAGATATAAGTAAGAAATTCGGGAAACGCCTGAATGGGAAGGGGAATTGGAATGGAAACCCAGAACCACGGATGCGGCTGCGAGTGCAACAGCGGCGGATTCTGCGGCGGCTGCGGCCACGCCGGATGCGGCGGACGCCGCTAACCATCTCCGAACCCCACCAGCACCCCGCGCCCCCGGCCCACCGCCGGGGGCGCACCCATACGCGCAAGCGCCTCTTGGAGACCCAATGACCGACTACTCGCCCGGAATCCGCGAACTCGCCCACCAGATAGGGCTCGACCCCGAACACGTCGCATACGCCGTGCGCTTCGCCTCACGCACCTTCGCCCGCGTGCAGGTGACCACCGGCATGACCCTCGACCAGTTCCGCCGCCTGTTCACCCAGGACCGGCACTCCATCGTGATCGTCGCGAACATCGCCATGCGCCCACGCCGGCCGCCGCGACGACGCCCAACTCCTCATGACCATCTACAAGGCCGCCGTCGGCCGCCTCCCGTACGAGCGGCCCCTGCACACCGGCGTCGGCACCCTGCCCGAGTACCACGGCCACAAGCAGATCCAGGAGGCCGTACGCATCCTGACCGCCGCCGGAATGCCGCCCATCCACACCGACGGCGTCCACGAACTGCGCCCCGGCTTCCAGGTCATGCCCGACGACACCGGAGACCTGCCCGGCTGGGTGTTCATCAAGCCCGACCCCGACGCCAAGGCCCGCACCGGCTTCGCGGGCGGAGACCTCGGCTACCTCGCCGTCATGCGCTGGGCCGGATGGGGCGTCATCACCGAACGCCTCCCCGGCGGCCTGTACGCCGCCTGCCACCCCGACCACCAGGGCAACCCCTTCCCCACCGCCCCCACCTCCTGACCCGCCCGTGCCCGGCCGCCCCGCGCGGCCGGGCACGGCCGACCAGAAAGGCATCAGCCCGTGAAGCTCCCCGTCGACAAGGCCACCCTGGCGGCCTGGTCCGCCCTGCTCGGCCTCACCGACAAGCAGACCGCCGCGACCCTCGCCGAGATCGAGAAGACCCTGCGCATCGGCTACGAGCACCGCCCCGACGAGCTGCGCGACACCAGCTTCGACCAGCTCATCAGCGACATGGACACCGACGAGGCGGCCCTGATGTTCCTCATCAACGGCCTGCGGCAGGCCGGGTACCCCGCCGCTGCCTACGACGTCGAGATCCGCGGCATCTTCGCCACCCTCCGGGACCTCCAGCAGACCAGCTGACCCCGCTCACCACCCCATCCACCCGCCGCCCCGGCCGCGCACCGCGCACCGGGGCGGCCCCATGCGCGCCCGCAGAAAGGAACCCGCCGTCATGTCCGACGACTTCTTGCCCCGCGCGGCAGCCCCGGCCACCGCCGCGCGGCCCGCGCCGTCGTGGGCGAAGAAGCCCCCGCCCCAGTCCAAAGCCCGCCCCACCGGCAAGATCACCGCCTGGCGCTACGCCGCCCCGCGCGACCCGCACGAGCACGCCCGCAAGATCGCGGAGAACGTCCTCGAAGCCTGGTACCAGTCCTTCGGCGGCAGCAGCATCGACGTCCCCCTCGGCACCGTCGCCGGGCTCTCCCTGCTGCGCAACGTCCCCGGCCTGGCGGACTGGGTGCTCAACCTCCAGCCCGAACAACTCCCGCAGCTCCTCAAGGAGATCTACCTCGGCCACTGGATCAAGCGCCCCGACCTGATCAACCGCGCCATACGCCTCCACGACTGGGCCTGGAACCCCAACCCCGACAAGCAGCAGCTCCGCGCCGTCCACGCCGTCACCCGCGCCGCCATCAACACCGGCCTGATGGACCTCACCGGCCACGACGACCCCTGGCAACGCTCCGAAGCCGACGTCCTCAGCCCCCTGCTCACCGGCCTCCGCCACAAGAGCGACAAGAAGTGGCGCGGCGAGTACCACACGCCGGCGTGCATCACCGACCTGATGGCCAACATGACCGTGGACAAGGACTTCGCCAAGCCAGGCATGTCCTTCCGCGAACCCGCCGTCGGCTCCGGCACGATGTTCCGCTCCGTCGCCCAACGCCTGCGCGACCTCGGCCTCAACCCGCACGACTTCCACTGGTACGGCAACGACATCGACGCGCTGTCCGCCGGGTGCGCCGCCGTCAACGCGATCATCTGGGACCTCGGCCCGCGCTGCCTCATCGGCTGCGCCGACTCCCTCGCACCGGACGACGACTACGCCAAGACCCGCGCCGAAGCCAAAGAAGCCTTCGAGCAGCGCGACCGGTACATGGAGACCGCCAGCACGATCGTCGCCTGGCGCCGCGCCTTCGACCTGGTCGACCAGCTCATGCCCAGCAAAGAGAACGCCGCGTGACGGAACCCGACCCCTTCGACCGACCCGGCACCACCCCCACGCCGCGCCGCCGACGCCCGGCCTTCGCCGGACCGCGCGACGAGATCGACCTGCCGCCTCTCGACCAGCTCGCCCCCACCCTCGACCCGCCGTGGAGCAAGGAGGACACCGACACCCCCGACCGCACCGCCGCCTACCAGCACCCCGACGGACACCGCATCGGCCTACGCGTCCAATCCCGCGGCCTCGCCATCCAGACCTGGATCACCGCAGGCCCCGAACTGCCGCCGATCCCCGACGGCACCGACATCGAGCAAGCCGAAGCACAAGCCGCCAACGACGCCCGGCTCCAGCCCGGCCGCACCTGGCACGCCGTCCTGACCACCCGCACCAGCAAAGCCCTGGCCGCCGACCTCGCCGCGCTCGTCCGCGAACGACTGCTCCCCGCCCTCACGAACAAGCCACGCGGCATGCCCGCCCCCGCGCAGCCCGCCCGTATCGGGCAGCCCGACACCGCATCGCAGAAGGAAGGAACCCAGAAGTGAGCACGCCCGACAACACGGTGCAGGTCACCAGCCTGCCCAACCTCGCCCAGATCCTGCCGTACCTCCTCGGCCACTACCCGGACGACAGCATCGCCCTCCACGCCCCCGGCCCGAACTTCCACGACGGGCCGACCATGACGTGCCCCCTCCCCGACGACAGCGCCGAGTGGCAGGCCACCGCCGAGCACGCTGCCCGCCAGTTCGTGGCCTACGCCCACGACCGCGGCCATGACCTCGCTGAGGGCGTCATCATCTACCTCTGCCGCGAACCGCGCCCCGGCCAGAGCCCCGGGGAGACCGCCGCGCTCCTCGCCCCCGTCGGCACCTGGCTCACGAACGAGTTCGTGGAGCACCGCGCCAACGTCCTCCAGACGATCGGCCTCGTCGCGAACCGGTGGTGGGCTTACGAGTGCGACGTCGACGGGTGCTGCGAGGGCGACCCGCTCCCGTCGCCCGACGACCCCACCAGCGTCGCCGTGCAGATGGCCCGCCTCGGCCGCGCTCCCGGCCCTCGCACCCGCGACATCATCAAGGAGTTCCGGGCGGCCACGGCGGACCCTGCGTTCCTCATGGACCTGCACACCGCCGCCGACTACTTCAACTCGCGGTGCGCGACCACCGCCGGACGCGACGCCACGCTCGCGTTGACGCTGGAGCAGATCGACGCCGCCATGAGCCGGTTCCGTGACGGGGCGACCGCCCTCACCCGCGCCATGACCACGCAGCTCATCGTCGGCCTTCAGGACGCCGCCGCCCTGGAGGCCGGCATGGCGCACGCTGAGGACAGCGACCTTCCCCACGCCCGACGCTTGTGGGCCTACCTCGCACGGCACTGCGCCGAACCGTTCAGGCAGGAGGCCGTGCCCGTCCTGACGCTGTTCGCGTTCGTCGCCTGGCGGCAAGGCGACCTCATCGCCGCCCGGCTCGCCCTGCGCGACGCCATCACCACCGACCCCGAGTACGAGCTGGCCACCGGCATACACCTCGGCACGATCGACGGCGAAGACCCCCGAGACTGGCTCGCCTCCGCCCGCGAGGGCCACGCCCATCGCCTGACGCACCTCCAGCACGCCGTCGAGGTCGCCAGCGAGTACCGCCCTACCACCGACAACACCGCGGTGCGCTTCCGCGAAGCACTCGACGCAGCCACCAGCCACCACTACGACCAGGTCCTCGGCGCAGACGAACGACTCCTCGCCCGCTACGGCACCATCGACATCGTCAACGGAGCCTTGGCCGACTTCCGCAGCGGCCGTCGCGAGCTCTCGGACGAGATCGCCGCCCGCATCATCCTCGGCCTACAAGATCTCCACGCGAGGGACGTCGCCCTGTCCACCGGCGAGGAGAGCGACCTTCCCTACGAGCGGCAACTGTGGGGCTACCTCGCCCGGCGCTGCGTCCCGCCGCACACCGGTAAGGCGCCGCCGCTCCTCACCCTCCTCGGCTGGGTCGCCTGGCGGCAGGGCGACACCGTCACCGCCAGCCACGCCTTTGCCGAAGCCGTCGACATCTACCCCGGCTACACGATGGCCAAGCTGCTGCTCGACGGCATCCGCAACGAGTGCGATCCAGCCCGGCTCCTTGCGATGTACCGCGACGCGGCGGCGGAGTTCGCCGCCAGCCGACCGGACCTCGACACCCTCTGACCGACACGGTGGCCCCGGCAACCGCCGGGGCCACCCCGCTCCGGAGAGCACCCATGACCACACCTGACGAACGCCGTGGCGCCATCGCACGCCACACCGACTACCTGCCCCACTACCGCGACAAGAACAGCAACAGCCGCGACCGCTGGCGCATCGCCTGGGGACACCCCGGCTTCACCCATCACACGCCGCCCGAACCGACCACCGACCATCAGCCCACCGTCCTCGTCCGCAACTGGGGCCGCCTCGCCCCAGACGGATCCGGCGACATCTGGACCTACCTCCACCGAGGCGCGTGCCTCGGCTGCACCTGGGAAGGCCCCGACCGCCGACGAACCGACCAAGCCGTCGAAGACGCCCACGACCACACCCACGAGGGATGGCGCGACCTCCCGGCACTCCCCGAACGCCGAGGCCGGCACTGGACCACTCACGCCACGCACCTGTACCCGAAGGGCTGGTTCGACACAGGCGGGCCCGTGCGCACCATCCGCACAGGAATCGAGAAACGGCACCTGCCCGGCAAAGCGCCTGGAGGCGGCTACGACCTCGCCGTACAACCACCAAGGACGGAGCATCGGACAGCGATCACCGAAACGCTGCTCCTGGGGTACAACGAGAGCGAGGCTGCGTGAGCGACCCCAAGTCCGTCACGTGGCTCCGCCCCGAGTACAAGGGACGCGAAGATGAACTGATAAACCTCGCCGCCGGAGCAGCCCTCGTCGGCGTCACTCGCTCCACCGTCAGCAACTGGGCCAAGCGCCACGCAACCTTCCCGGAGATCGTCTTGCTGACGGGTATCGGCGACAGGCGCGTTAAGTACATCCCCCGCGACGAGTTCCTGGCCTTCGCTCACGCACAGATGAACAAGGGACGCACGCCAGCCCGTAGACCGGCAGCCCGCCGGCCCACGACACTTCTGAGATCAGACGAGATTGCTTACTCCGAACGGCAGATAACCAGGCTCACTGAGCTGGAGGCACGTCAAGCAAAGGCCCTCGCGCGCACCCGAGAGGCACTGAGGAAGCACCGCGAACGTCTTAGGCAGGCTCGGCAGGCGCTCGCTGCAGAGATCGCTGCGGTGCACCACCTCGAACAAACGGAAGACGCATCAGGCGTGGACTCCGCAACACCAGGGGGAGGAAACATCCCGGAGTGACCTCGCAACGAGGCTGCTCACCGCAGGCAGGGCCGCGCTCTCGCGTGGAGACGGCGCGGCCCTGTCGCACGGTCAGGTGTTCGGCTGACGATGCTCGCACTACACAGGCGAGGCACGCCTCCCCTCAGAAAGTGCTCCAAGCCGATGCGTGCGCTTCCGGACCGTACGGACTCCACCCGTTGAGGTGCGGCTTGAGATCTTCAGGCTCGAACGCCAGCCCCGACGGCATGGTCGGTAGTTGTGTCAGCGGGTCGAGGGTCTCCGCGTAGTCGCGTGCCCACCGCAACCAGGCACGAGCCGATTCGACGTCCTCGTCCGCCGCTACATTGATCCTGCGCTCCAAAGCGTCGCAGTACTGGCGGAGCGCGTGCGCATCCTGCCACTGCCTCGCCTGCTCACGGAGAATCGTTGCGAAGCAAGCCTGAGCAGCCTTCTCTCTGGCGGTAGCCATGGCCGCTTCCCAACGGATGCGGCGCTCTTCCTTCGCACGTTCCTCATCCAGCTTCCTCTGCTGCTCCTCGACCGCGCGAGTCTCCAGTTCCCGGAGCACGATCCCGAGGACGTCCTCGAGTTTCGACCGCTTGCGGTCGCCCCAGTGGTGCTGCCTCTTGGACCGGCTGTACCCGATGTCCAGAGCGAGCTGCTGAGAGCGATCTGGATCGGCAGACTGGGGAAACTCCTGCTTGATAGTGACGCAGCTTGTGAAGCCGTCGATAACGATCTCCAGCACTCCTTCCCGGCAACTCGCGGGGAAGTACCGGCCGTTGTAATAGTGCGCTGAACGGTGGTCACGCTCAGGGACCCGCTGCTCGCGTACTTTGTATCCCCGGCGTTCCGCCTCTGCTGCGAGCCCTTGCAGCAGCAGCAAAGCACGGCGACGCAGAGAGGGCGGCATAAGAAGCCGGCGCTCGCTGTCTCGCAAGGCCGCCACGACGCGGTGCGGCGAGCGCAACTGCGCGGGGACTGAAACCCGCGGGTTCTCCTCTGGGGACCTCCGCCCAGAGTTAGCATGTGGGCCGTCCACCAACGAGATTTGCAGGTCACGGCCCGCGTTCCACAGTCGCTGCTTCTCGATGCGTTTGCCTGCCGGCGCGAGTTTGTGCCGCTTGGCGAAGTCGATGACACGTCGCCACTCGGTGATCTCATCCTCGTCAGGCTCTGATATGACCACATGGCGCTCGGCGACCAATCGCTCCACGAGCTTGGTCGCTTTTGCGCGGCGTGCTACGGGGATAGGCCTTTCGCTGTACGGCGTTGGCTGCTTCTTATGGGTGGTCGCCGGCTTGCTCCCATGAGCTGTCGCCGTTGTCGTGGAGCCGCGGACCCTGCCCTTCTCCACGGTCACCGGCGCCTTCGACTCACCAGCAGCAGTGCGCCCGCGTGCCGGATGCTCCGGATGATGACCGTGCTGCAAGTAGAACCGCCCTGCCTCGGTAACCTCCGCCCGCCAGCCTCCACCCCGGCGGCTCACCGTCACGAGACCTCGATCGCGCAGCGCATAGGTTGACCGCCGCATGCCCGGATCCTGGGCGCCGGGATCCTCGCCGGCAGCCAATTTCCTGAGGAGCGTGAGTTGTCGATCGTTCAACGCTTTCCAGCGGTACATGCGACAAGTTCACAAGGAAAACAAGGCGGGCCACAAGTGGCCGTCGATCCCCTCGACCAGGGTTGTCAGCAGGCAGCCGGGCGAACATGCTCGCCCCGCTCGGGGCCGACATCGGTACTCTTGTCCCCAGACGGCTGACCAGTAGAAACGCCGTATGGCTCCACCCCCGGGCGAAGGGGGCGGGGTCCTCTCCGTCTGTATGGCACTCCGCTGCGTGAGAGTTCGAGGCCTCGACTTCCCCCACGCTCAACCTGCATCGATCCAGCAGATATCCCCATGCGCCTCCTCTGGGAAGGCTCTCGGGGACCGCCAGGGGACACGCAGGGGACGGAAGGACCCGGAAGGATCAGGAAGGCCGGCGCAGAACCCGAACGGCAAAGCGCCTCTGACCTGCGCTTATAGGAAAGATGGGGTAAGGGCCGGGACGGATCGGAAGATCAGAAAAGGACTCATAATCCGTCGGCCGTGGGTTCGAGTCCCACCCGCCCCACCACTCGCAGGTCAGAGATGCGTTCTGACCGGCGCAAACGTTTCTCCAGGTGGCCGGATTCGGGGCTCTGGGGCGACGGATTCCACTCCGTTGGCCGTTACTGCGGTGAGTTGTGGAGACCGGGGTCGGGCTCGGCGTCATGCGCGCTTCGGGACCGGTGCAGGTTCTTCGGGTCGTGTCAGTAGTGGTATCGAGCCTGGACGATGATCAGCTCGTCGTCGGTCGGCTTGTACGCGAGTCGGTGCGTGTCGTCGATTCTCCGAAACCAGTAGCCCGACAGGTCGCCCTTCAGGGGCTCCGGCTTGCCGATGCCCTTGAAGGGATCGCGCATGGTGTCGTCGATCAGCTTGCTGATGCGTTTGACCACCTTGCGGTCGTTCTCGGCCCAGTAGGTGTAGTCCTCCCAGGCGTGGGTCGTGAACGAGAGCTTCACGCACGCTCCGCATCGGGGTCGATCAGCTCGCGTGATTGCCATCGTGCGCTGGGGACCGAGGACGCGTTCACTGTGTACCTTGCACGTCTGCGGGCGGAGCTGAAACGCAGGCGGAAGCTGATGAGCATCCTCGACCGGTGCGGGCTGTGAGGGCGGGCCGGCCCGGCGCCTGCTCACTGTGTGTGGAACGGCGTCTGTCAGTCCTGAGGCGCATCGGCCCCTTGAGACCGATGAGCCCCTGGCCGGTCAGTCCCTGAGATCGATCATCCGTACCGGCTGTCCGGCCGCATGGGCGATCGCCTCGAGGTCGCGGTCGTAGTGGAGCAGTGTCAGCCCCGCCTCTTCCGCGGCAGCGGCGACGAGCAGGTCGATGGGGCCGGCGCTGCGATGAGGGCGCCAGGGCCGGCGGCCACGGCCGGATGCCGGGCCTTCACGGTCTTGCGGCACGTGGTACGGCAGCAGGCGTCCGCCCTGTTCCCACCTCGATTGGCACGCCGTGCGCGGGGGTATTCCCCGCGTGTGCCGAGAGGCTCCGCCGCTGGATGCCGAGGGGGAAGACCGTGGTGTGGTTCGGGGTGCTCGCCGTGCTGTGCCTTCTGGTCAGTGCGGCCGCCGTGCGTTTCCGCCGGGCCCATCGGCGCGTCATCCGCGCACCGGTCACCCCGCGCCCGCAGCACGAGGAACTGAGCCTGTACGAGTTGGCGTTCCTCCACGGACAGGGCTGGCGGGTCGCGCTCACGGCCCTGTCCGCCATGATGCTCGGCGGACGGCTGACCGCGTACGGCAAGGAGGTCACCATCACGGACCCCGTCCCACGTGACGAGGTGGAGGCCGACGTCATCAAGGTCATCGGCCTGGGACCGCGTTGGGGCGTGTGGGACCGCATGCGCCGGCTCAGCGAGAGCGAGAGCGTCGACGCCATCGGCGACCGTATGGCCGGACAAGGGCTGGTGGGCAGCCCCAGCCGTTGCCGCGCCGCCGACGAGGCCTTCGTCCATCTGAACGTCTGGCTGTGGTGCACCGTCGCCTTCGCCCTGGTCGCCGCCGTGTTCGCCGCTTCGGGCGACCGTGCGGCCCTGATCGCCCTCGCCGCCGCCGTGCCTGTGCTGGCCGGTGGTTTCCTCCTCCAGCGGCACTCCGAGAAGTGGGATCCCGGCGTGACCGAGGCGGGACGCCGGGTCATGGCCCCGGGCCGGAACGGTGACGGTGACCGCTTGGTGCCGCGCACGAACGACGAGCTGTCCTTGTACGACGTCAGATGCCTCCAAAGAGTCGTGTACGAGGGGGTGTTGACCGGGTCTTTGAGCAAGCTCCATCACGCTCTGATCGCTCCCTCGGCAACGTGGGACGACCCGCCGGGCCTCGGCGGTCTGTAGAGGGCGCTCCGCCCGGCTGTCGCTGTGCCGTCAGGTGTCAGTCGCCACTGCCACAGCCACAACCGTCGCCGCCACCGTCACACCCGCAGCCAGCCTCGCGGACCAGAGGGATCTCGCCTGGGGTACGTACGCCACACCAGAGCCCACTCTCCCAACGCGACGTGGCGGACGGGCAGGTAGGCGATGTCCGGCGGGCAGGGCCGTTCTCACCAGGGCCGGCCGTACGTGCCGCGGGGTGCCGCCGTGCGGCCCACCGTCGCCGCCAGTTTGCGCAGGCGGCGCCAGTCCAGGCGGGGCCGGGGCGGGGTGACGCCCGGGCGCTTGCGCGGGACCCGGACGCGCAGGGCCGACGGCGCGATGCGGCAGTGGACGGGTGTGGGGAGGACCAGAGCCTCGCCGTCGACGCCGGCCTCGATCTGGGCGCGGTCCGCCTCGATGACGACCTCACGGGCCGTCAGGATGGTCAGGCCGTCCGGCTGGGGGTCCAGGAGGAGGGCCGCGGCCTCCGTCGCGCTGTCCACGCGGACGCCGAGGACACCCAGCGCCCCGGAGTCGAGGCGTTCACGCCGACCGAAGCCGAAGGGATCGTCGGTGCGGTACGGGTTGTTGCTGACCAGCACGGCCTGCGGATCGGTGAGGACCGCCTCCCCGGCCCGGGCGGTGAGCCGGGGGCCCTGCTGGCGGGTGAGCAGGTCGGGCAGCAGGTCGAGGCTGGTGCCGATCTTGTCACCGCGGTACGCGGGAGACTGCACGATCGCCGCGTACGCGCCGAAGGAGGCGTTGTTGACGAAGGGGTGGCCGCCGGCGAAGCCCAGGTCGACGCGGAGCTCCACGCCGTCGGTGAGGGCGTCGAGGCCGGCGGCGGGGTCCTCGCGGTCGAGGCCGAGGTCCATCGCGAAGTGGTTGCGGGTGCCGGCGCTGATGACCAGGAACGGTACGTCGTGCTCGGCGGCGACGGCCGCGACCAGTGCCTGGGTGCCGTCGCCGCCGGCCACCCCCAGCAGGTCCGCGCCGTCCGCGACGGCGGCCCGGGCCAGGGCGCCGACGTCCTGTGGCTGTTCGGGGTCCAGCAGGAGCACACGCGCGCCGAGCTGTTCGGCTCGTTCCTTCAGGCCGAAGCGCGTCACCTTCCCGCCGCCCGAGCGCGGATTCATGATCAGGAACGGGCGCTGCGGCGGCGGCGTACGGCGCTCCCGTACCAGCACCTGACGGCTGCCGGTGCCGCGCAGGGCATAGCGGCCGCTCCACACGGCCACCGCCCACAGCGCCACCGACAGCAGCAGCCCCCAGAAGAGGGTGGCGGCGAACAGGGCGACGACGGCGGCGGGCACCGCCACGGCCAGGACGGCCGCCGCCCAGCGTTCCGGGCCGCGCAGGGTCAGCGTCCACCACACCGCGGCCGCGCTGAGGCCCAGGCCCGCCGCCCCGGCCATCAGCAGCAGCACACCGCCCATGCCGCCGTACGCCAGGGGCACGAGCACCGCGAGCCCGGCGGCGGCCAGCGCCGCTCTGGCCGCCCACCGCTGCCTGCGGTACTCCTGCCTGTCCCACCAGTCCACGGCCATGCTTCCTCCAGTCGCCGCGGTCATCGTAGGGGTGGCGCGTGAAAAGGCGGCCGGTGCGGGCGCCGGGGAGGTGAACAGGAGGCCGGTGGCCTGGTCGGTCCGTGCAGCAAGACAGGCCCGACGCGGCCACCGGCGTGTGCGGGGTGTGTGCCGTCTGTCCGTGGGGAAGGGCGGCTCAGCTCCCGGGAGTGTCCGTGTCCTCGTCCGGGGCGGCCGTCTCGTCGCGGTCGCCCTCGGCCTGGGACGGCGTCGGATGCGGAGGGGAAGGGTGGTGGGCCCTGTTCTTCGGGTCGTCCTCGGGTTCGCCCTCGGCCTGCGACGGGATCTGCTCGCTCATCGTGGTGCCTCCTGCTCGCGGGACCGGTTGCTCATCGTGGTGCCGTGCGCCGCGGCTCCTGGCGACGGGGGCCGGTCGGCGGTCCGCCGGGGAGCGGCCGTGTGATCCGCCCCGCCGGCGTGACACCGGGTACCCCGCCGGGTGCCGTGACATCGCGGGCGGGCCGGACCGGCGTCCGCCGGGCCGGGCTCCGCCCCTGCGCCCGGTACCACTGGCCCGCCAGCAGCACGGCCAGGGCGATCTCGACGGCGTCTCCGCCGTAGTACATGAGCTGGGACGCGGAGTGCAGGTCCGCCGGTGCGTACCGCAGGCCGGGCGGGCCCGTCGCCCACAGGCTCTTGGCGAGCACGGCGTGGGCCGCCGCGGCGGCCAGCAGGGTGCCCGCGCGGAGTGCGAGGCCCGGCCGGTGGCGCACCGGGTCCAGGGTCAGCAGGGCGAAGGTGAACAGCGTGCCGGCGGCGAAGAGGTGCACGTACAGCAGCGGGCTGTGGTGCACGGCGGGCGGCAGCGGAGCGCGGTACAGCAGCCACAGGCCGCCGATGTCGACGGCCGCGGCGACCGGGGGGAAGACCAGGGCCGTGGCGATCCGTGACCGTGTCACCGCCACCAGCGCGCGCCGGCCCGGCAGGGGCAGGGCGCGCAGGGCCAGTGTCACCGGGCGGGCCAGGACGACCGGCAGCGGGGCCGCCATGCCGGCCGTGAGATGGGCGGCCGTGTGGGCGGTGAACGGCGGCAGCCAGGTCTCCCACGGCACGGCGAACGCGGCGACGAGCGTGCCGCCGCCCAGCCAGAAGGAGACGTCCCGCGCCCACGGCCACCGGTCGCCGCGCCGGCGCAGCCGGGCGGCGGCCGCCGTGTAGAGCAGGCAGCAGACGAGGACCAGGAGGGGGAGGGGAGCGGGGGCGGTGATGCCGTTGTGTGTCATCGGGCGTCGGTGTCCGTGCCGTGCGTGCCGTCCGTCCCCGTGCGCCGGGCCCTGCGCCACAGCAGCAGGCCCGCCGCCAGGAACAGGACGGCGATGACGTTCCACGTCCAGTCGTACGGCGCCGGATCGACCTGGTAGCGGATCTGGTGCAGGCGCAGCAGTTTGTGCTGGACCGTGCCGTCGTACAGCTGGAAGCCGCCGATGCCCAGGCACACCCCCGACCACCAGGCCGGGCGCAGCGGGCCGCCCCTGCGGCGCAGGTCCGCGTAGAGGAACAGGCCCGCCACCATCGCCAGCCAGCCGCCGGCGTGGAACAGGCCGTCGGAGACCAGTCCCACGTCCGGCGTGGATCTGTCGTAGAAGTGGTGCCAGTGCAGCAGCTGGTGGAAGACGGTCTCGTCGACGAACGCGGCGATACCGACCCCGGTCAGCGCGCCGCCGGCCGACGACCGCCCCCTGAGCCCTCTCGTCATCCGTCCTTGCCCAGGGCCTTGCGGACGGCGTCCCGCGTGCGGTCGACGAGTGCCGCGAGCGGGCCCAGAGCCAGGTTCTTGGTGGCGGACTCCGTGCCGGGATGCGGATGGGTCGGGGCCAGGGCCTCGGCCGCGCGCAGCGCCGTGGCCATGGACGCCAGGCGGGCCTTGTCCGCGTGGCGGCGGATGTGGATGAACTCGTAGCGTTCCTCGGCCCGGGCGTGGGCCATCACGTCCAGCCGCAGCGCCAGGAGACGGGGGAGGAACTTCGGGTCGTCGGGGTCCATGCCGTCCAGGCGGGACAGGACCTCCTTGGCCTCTCGTTCCTCGGTGAGGCGGGCGTCCACCACCTTCTCGCCGTCCGGTACGGAGGTGCGGGTGAAGGGGTGGATCACCTCCTCCTCGGCCGTCTCGTGCACGGCCAGCAGCCGCACCAGGCGGCGGAACGCGACACGCCGCTCGTCCCCATCGGTCCTCTCGACCTCGTCGAAGAGGTTGCGGATGTCGCCGTGCTGGCGCATGAGGAGAGCCACGACATCGGTGTCCGAGGCGGTGATGCCGGCCATGTCATTTCTCCCTGGAGGCTGTGTCGGGGTGCGGGCCTTCGGTCTCCACGCGGTACTCGCGGCCGAACATCTCCCGGTGCTGGGCCATCACGCGCTCGCTGGGCGGCTCCTCGCCGCCGTGGATCCGCTCCTGCAGCCGCTCGAACCGCTCGTGCGCGTCCCGGACGTAGCCGGTGCCCAGGGTCGTCAGGTCCATCTGGGTGTCGAGCAGGCCGCGGACGAACTGCTTGTTCTCCTCGAAGGTGAGGACGTTCGGCAGCTCGGGCGCGAGGATCTCCTGAGGCTCGCGGCCGTCGTGACGGCGCATCAGATCGCAGGCGATACGCAGGTGTTCGAGCTCCATGTTGAGGTGGAGCTCCCAGATGGCCCGCACCTTCGGGTCGGGCTCCTGCTCCATGAAGGAGTGGTAGAGGTAGCACTCGTTGTACTCGTGGTTCACGAGCTGCTCCCACCACGTCTCGCCGGGGTCGACGAGGGACTCGTAGTGGGTGACGTGCTCCTCCTCGATGAGGCCGATCTCCTGGTAGAGCTGACGCGCGATCGGCTCCATGTACTGGGGGCCGACGTTCATGTAGAAGTTCATGGTCTGCTGCTCCGCCGACAGGATGGTCAGCGCGTGCAGCTTGGACAGCGGGTTCACCGTCGAGCGGTCGTACGGCTCGCGGACGTTGTCGTGCGGGTGCCGGTGGTGGAACTTGGTCGGCCGGCCCGGCATCACCTCGGTGAGGCCGTCGACGATCGACTCCGCCTTGCGGTGTTCGATCATCTCGTACAGGTTGGCGTACCGGTACAGGTGGTCGAAGTCCTCCAGGACCCCGAACTCGTACGCCTGCCGCAGGTACGGGTCCGGCTCGTGGCGGGCGACCCAGCCGGTGAGGTCGACCGCGACCTGTTCGTAGGCGATGGTCGTCTCCAGGACGGAGGCGAGGCCGGGCAGCAGCCAGTTGACGGCCTTCTGCTGCTGGTGTTCGACGTACCGGACCTCGGCCAGCTGCCGCTTGACGTCCGGGTCGGGGCAGTGGCGGGCGAGCTGGTGGCTGAAGAGGATCGCCTCGACCTCGATGCCGTTCATCGTGATGATGCGGCAGCGGGTGTACGGGTCGGCGTGGTCGGGATCGATCGGCTCGACGTCCAGCTCGCGCCAGCTGCGCAGCTGGCGGTCCAGGGGGATGCCTTGGTGCTCTAGGGGGTTGAAGCCCATGGGGGGTCTCCTCGGCTGACGGCCGGAGCGGGCCGCGGCCGGGTACCCGTCGGGGTGAGCGACAAACGACGTGAGGCAGGGGGCTGTCGGACAGGGGACCGCGGTGGGGTACCCCCGTACGGGTATGCCTGTGGAGGTGCCTCCTGTCGCGGTGGACTCCCCGTGGCGGACTGGTGGGGGTGGACAGGTGGGGGCGGAGCGGCTGGCGGACTGGCTGGGGTGGCTTCGCCGCGGTGGACGGACAGGCCCCGCTCGGCGGGCGCCCGTCTCAGTGGCTGCGGCGTTCCAGTGCGCGGCGCAGGGCTGTGCGCAGTTCGGGGGGCGGGGCCGGGCCGTCGGCCTTGGCGCTGGCGGTGACCGCGGCGGCGACCGTGCGCAGTTTGGTGTTGGACAGCTGGGAGGCCTCCCGGAGGATGTGCCAGGCCTCGTCGGAGGTGCAGCCGTGGGTGGCCATGAGGATGCCGCGCGCCTGGTCGATGACCGGGCGGGAGGCGATCGCCTGGCGGAGCTGATCGACCTCCTCCTGGAGGAGGAGCAGCTGTTCCGCGCGTTCCAGTGCCACCGCCGAGGACGCCGGTTCCGGCGGCGGGCCGGGCCGCGGCGCGGGGAGGTGGGGCGTGGCACGCAGCGGGTCGGTGGTGTCCAGGCCGGCGAGCTCCAGGATCCGGCGCGGCTGGCCGTTCCAGTTGGTGGCCGTGACCGGCACCGACCGCCGGCGGGCGAAGTCGCCCAGGACGTCCAGGAACTGCAGTCCGGCCGTGTCCATGAAGTGCACGCCGCCCATGTCCAGGTCCACCCGGGCGGTGGTGGCGGGGAGCCCGGCCAGCGTCTCGGTCAGGGTGTCCGCGCAGCCGTGGACGAGTTCGCCCCGCGCGGTGAGCAGGGCCCGGTCCGCGTCCACGCGGCCATCGATGACCAGGGTGTTCAGCCTTCCTGTGAGGGGTGGGGGTGCCGCGGAGGTCATGTCACCGCCTTGTCGGTCCTCGTCGTCCTGATCGGTCGGCACTGCTCGGTGTGGCGGCGCGGTGCGTGTCCGCTCGACATGCCCCGTCCTCGCATGACGTCGGGCCGCGTCGCGTCGCCTCAACTCCGTGGGTGCTGAGATGCGCCTGCCCGCCGTTCGGCGCAGTACACACCGCGCGCGGGCATGGGCCTGTACCGTTCGGGTACATGCGGTGTGGCCCTGGAGCATCGGAGGCGGGCGTGGATACTGAGCACCAGGTGGTGCCTGGGCCCGCCCCGGCGGCACGCCTCACGGTGTCCCCGCTGAACGGGCGCAGCGGGGTCCGGGCGGCGGGGGAGGTCGGCTTGGCGACACGCGGGATATGGGAACGCGTGCTGGAAGGGGCGGTGCGCGAGGGTGAGGACGTGTACTGCCTGGAGCTGTCCGACGTGACGTTCGTCGATGTCGCCGGCGCCGACGCGCTCGCGGCCACGGCCGGACGGCTCCGGGACGGGCGGCGACTGGTGCTGCACCGGCCACCGCCGGCGCTGCGACGGGTGCTGGACGCGTTCTGGCCCGACCTTCCGGCGATCGAGGTGTCGATGTGATGAGTGCCGTGGCCGAGCCGTCCGGGTCCGTGGAGCCGTTCGTCCATCCCGCCCTGTTCTACCGGGACGAGGACGAGTACCTCGACGGCACCGTCTCCTTCGTGCGGGACGGGCTGAAGGCCGGCGAACCCGTGGCCGTCGCGGTGCCCGGGGAGAACCTCCGGCTGATCCGGGACGCGCTGGGCGACGACGCCGAGGGCGTGCGGCTGCTGGACATGCGGGAGGCCGGGCGCAACCCCGGGCGGATCATCCCCGGCGTACTCCGGTCCTTCGCCGACGCC
Source organism: Streptomyces bullii (assembly GCF_042657145.1). Taxonomy (NCBI): domain Bacteria; kingdom Bacillati; phylum Actinomycetota; class Actinomycetes; order Kitasatosporales; family Streptomycetaceae; genus Streptomyces; species Streptomyces bullii. The sequence goes on along the minus strand of NZ_JBHSNY010000001.1, from coordinate 187,367 downwards.
CAGCCCGAGGGCCGCAGGGTACGGATCATCGGCGAACCCATCTGGGCCGGCCGCTCCGACACCGAGTACTCCGCCTGCGTCCAGCACGAGGCGCTGATCAACGCCGCCTTCCGGGGCCGCACGGTGACCATCCTGTGTCCCTATGACGCCCGGCGCCTGCCCGAGCAGGTCCTCGCCGACGCCCACGCCACCCACCCCGTCGTCATCCCCACCGGTTCCCGCGACGCGCAGGGCAGCGGCGCCTACGCCCCGGACGACGTCGTCGCCCGCTACAACCGGCCCCTCCCGCCCGTCCCGGACGCCCTGCTCTTTCCCTTCGACGCCGACAGCCTGTCCCAGGCCCGGCATGTCGCCACCGGCGAGGGTGCGCGGCTCGGGCTCGCGGGCGTCAAGCTGGAGGACCTGGCGATCGTCACGGCCGAGCTGACCACCAACAGCGTGGTGCACGGCGGAGGCTCGGGGACGCTGCGGGTGTGGGCCGAGGACGGGTACGTGCTGTGCGAGGTCCGCGACCGGGGCCGGCTCACGGACCCGCTGGCCGGGCGCCGTCCCGCACCTCGTGACCAGCGCGGCGGGCGCGGCCTGCTGCTGGTCAACCTGGTGGCGGACCTGGTGCGCCTGCACACCGGGGACGACGGGACGACGGTGCGGTGCTGGTTCGCCCGCTGACAGCGGGTGCCGTCCGTGCGTTGCCGGTTCGCCCGCTGAGCTGCGGACCTGCTGACCGGGTGAGAGCGGGGCGGTGTGCCGCGCGACCGGTTCGTCCGCCGAGGACGGGACGGAGCTGCCGCGCCGCCGGCCGACCCGCGGACAGGGGGCCGGTCGTGTCGCGCCGCCGGTCAGCCGCCGAGGCCGAGGCCCCGCCCGGGTCAGGTCGCCAGCGGATCCAGCACCAAGGGCTCGATCTTGCCCTCCAGCATGTAGCCCAGCCCCTGGACGGCGCACACGTCGGGCCGTTCGGCGATGTGCACCGGCATGCCGGTGGCCTGCCGCAGCATCTGGTCCAGGCCCGGCAGCAGGGCACTGCCGCCGACCATGATGATCCCGCGGTCGGCGAGGTCGGCGACCAGGTCGGGCGGGCAGTCCCGCAGCACCTTGCCGATGCCGTCCAGGACGGCGGTCAGCGGTGTCTGGATGGCGTTGCGCACGGCGGCGGTGTCGACCCGGACCGAGCGCGCGAGGCCGGTGGCGACGTCCCGCCCGTGGATCTCCGTCGACGCCGGGCCGTGCGGGCTGAGCCCGTTGCCGGCCAGGGCGATCTGCAACGGCCGTACGGACTGGCTGGGCAGCATCAGCTCGTGCTGGTGCCGCAGGTGCTGCACGATCGCGTGGTCCACGGCCTCGCCGCCCACCGGGATCCGCTCCGCGGTCACGATCGAGCCGAGGGAGAGCACGGCGACCTGGGTGGCCGCCGCCCCGCACACCATGATCATGGTGGCCTCGGCCCGTTCCACCGGCAGTCCGCAGCCGACGGCGGCGGCGATGAGGGTGTCGACTAGTTCCACCTTGCGGGCGCCGAGCCCGACGAGCGTCTCGATCGTGGCGCGCTGGGCCAGCGGGTCGGCGTCGTGCGGGGTGCAGGCGGCGGCGCGCAGGAAGGGCTTGCGGCGCAGGGCACGGCGCATCTTGTCACCGAGCAGCTGCCGCAGCATGCGCTGCGCCATCTCGATGTCGACGACGGTGCCGCCGGAGACCGGACGTACGACACGGATGTAGTCCGGTGTACGGCCCGTCATCTTCTCCGCGAACTCGCCGACCGCGATCAGCGCGCCGGTCCGGGTGTTGACGGCGGCGACGGACGGCTCGTCGACCGCGACGCCGGTGCCCTTGACGTAGACACGGGTGCGGGCCGCACCCAGGTCGACGGCGAAGTGACAGCGGCGCAACTGCTCCAGACTGTCGGTCACGGCGGATCCTCCCGAGTGCGCTGACCGTGGCCGTGCCGGGTGGCGGGCCTTACTCGCATCGTGCGGGCGGCGCGGCGGGGGCGCCTTTCCAAGGGGGCCGGGTGGGGTGCCGCTGTACGGGTGGATCCGGGCCCGCCCGTCTACCAGCCCACCGTGCCCCGCACCACCCCCAGCTCCACCAGATCCTGCGGCCGCACCCGCAGCCGGTCCGCCGTCGCCTCCACCTCCCGCGCCGGACGCTTGAGGATCGCGGCCGCGAGCTCCGGCGCGATCACCGAGAAGTAACTGTCCGGCGTGACCCAGGTGTTGCCCGGCGCGGCCAGCGCCAGTGCGCCGCCGGAGCCGCCCTCGCCGATCACGAGGGTGGTCACCGGTGTGCGGGCGCCGGCCACCGCGGCGAACAGGTCGGCGATCGCGGCGCCCGCGCCCTGCCGTTCCGCCTCCGCGTCGTTGGCCGCGCCCGGCGTGTCCACCAGGGTCAGCACGGGGATGCCGAGCCGGTCCGCGAGACGGATCAGGCGGGCCGCGGTGCGGTAGCCGGCCGGGTGGGTCGCCGTCCCGGTCTGGGCGGCGTACGCGACGGTACGGCCGTCCCGTTCGCCGAAACCGCAGAGCATGCCGTCGTCGGTGCCGCCGCAGCGGTCGCCGCTGATGGCCAGCCGGTCGGTGAAGTAGGCGTCCAGGTAGGCGGTGGCGCGCGGGCGCCGGGGTGAGCGGGCGCGCTGGACGGCGTCCCAGCCGGTGGCGGGCAGGTCGCGGGCGCCGAGCGGCTCGGGCGGCGTGGCGGGCTCGGCGGACGGCGAGGTCAGCAGCCGCAGCCACCGGCCCAGTGTGCGGCGCAGCTCCCCCGGTCGTACGACCGCGTCCGCCGCGCCCGCCGCCACCTGCGCCTCGGCCGTGTACGCCGCCGGGTCCGCGTCCGCCGGCCGCACCCGGGAGCCGGCGAAGCCGACCTGCGCGCCCGGCAGCGCCAGCGCCACGTCGGCGCCCGCGCCCAGGGTGGCCCAGCCGCCGCCGGTCGTCGGGTCGCGCAGGACGGCGATCTGCGGCAGGCCCGCCTCCCTCGTGAGCACCGACTGGCGGGCCACGCGCTGGAGTTGGGTCAGGGCGACCATGCCCTCCTGCATCCGGCTGCCGCCGGTGGCGACCAGCGCGACCACCGGCAGACGGTGCTCGCGCGCGTACGTGTACGCCGCTTCCAGCCGGTCGCCGGTGCGCGCGCCGAGCGAGCCGCCCAGGAAGCCGAACTCGAACGCGATCAGCACCGCGCGGGTGCCCTCGACCCGGGCGGTGCCGCAGACCACCGACTCCCGCTCGCCGGTGCGCTCCGCGGCGCGGGCGCGTGAGGCGTCGTAGCCCGGCCAGCGGAGCGGGCCGTCGGGCCCCGGCTCGCCGGGTGGGGCGGGGAGTTCGGTGAAGGCGGAGCCGTCGGCGACGAGGGCGACGGTCTCACGGGCGGAGCGCCGCTCAGTCATGGCTCAGCGCCCGCTTCATGATCTTCCCCATGTCGTTGCGGGGCAGCGCGTCGAGGTGGTGGACGACCCGCGGGCGCTTGTGCGGGGCGAGGCGACGGGCGACGTGGTCCGCCAACTCCTCCAGCGGCGGCGGGGCTTGGGGGTCCGCCGGGACGATCCACGCCACGATCCGCTCGCCGAGGTCGGGGTCCGGCTCCCCGGTGACGGCGGCCTCCCGCACTCCGGGGTGTTCGAGCAGCGCGTTCTCGATCTCGCCGGCCCCGATCTTGTACCCGCCGCTCTTGATCAGGTCGGTGGCCCTGCGGCCCACGATGCGCACGTACCCGTCGGGGTCGCGCACCGCCATGTCGCCCGTGCGGAACCAGCCGTCGGCGGTGAACGCGGCGGCCGTGGCGTCGGGCCGGTTGAGGTACTCGGTGAACAGGTTCGGCCCGCGCACCTGGATCTCGCCCACCGTCTCACCGTCGTACGACGCGACCGGCGACCCGTCGTCCTCCACGAGCCGCAGCCCGACCCCGGGCAGCGGCACGCCGACCGTGCCCGGCCGGGCCTCCCCGTCGGCCCGGACACTGGTGTTCATCAGCGTCTCCGTCATGCCGTACCGCTCGATCACCCGCCGCCCGGTCGCCGCCGCGATCCGCTCGTGGTCACGCACGGGCAGCGCGGCCGAGCCCGACACCAGCAGCCGCGCCCCGGTCAGCGCCTTGACCAGCTCCTGGTCGTCGGGCAGCGCCTCGGCGATCCGGTGGTACATCGTCGGCACGCCGAACAGCATGGTCGCGCCGGCGTTCAGCTCCCGGGCGACGCCCTCCGTGCTGAAGCGGCCGAGGTGCCGCACGCAGCCGCCGAGCCGCAGCGGCCCGAGCGTGCCCAGTACCAGCCCGTGCACATGGAACAGCGGCAGCCCGTGCACCAGGACGTCCTCGCCGGTCCACCGCCAGGCGTCGGCGAGCGCGTCCAGGGTCGCGGCGACGGCCCGGCGCGGGAGGACGGCACCCTTGGGCGGGCCGGTGGTGCCGGAGGTGTAGACGATCAGGGCCGGGTCGCCGTCCGAGGTGCGGTCCTCGGGGACGGCGCCGGTGCCGTGCGCGTCGACGTCGAGACGGGGCAGATCCCGTACGGGCGCGGGCAGTTCGGCGTCCGGCGCGGTCAGGACGAGCTCCGGTGCGCTGTCGGACAGGACGTGCCCGAGCTCCTTCTCGCCCGACCGGGGGTTGAGGGGGACGGCGGCCACCCCCGCCAGCAGCGCCGCCACGACGGCGACGGCGGTCTCCAGCGCGGGCGTCGCCCAGACGGCCACCCGGCGAGCCTCCCGGATCCGTCCGGCCGTCGCGCCGGCCGCGGCGGCGAGTTCTCCGTACGTCAGTGAGCGCTCGCCGAACCGCAGGGCGGGCCGTCCGGGCGGGCCGTCGGTCAGGGCCGGGAAGAGGGAGGACACGCGTCGTTCTCCTTGTCTGTCGCTCGCTGCTTCGGTTGTTCCGCGTCTGTCGCTGCTTCGGCTGTTCTGCCACAGGGCGGCCCACCCGAAGCCGGGCACGGCCGTCCCAGCCACACCGCCGCGGGACGACCGCCACCACGATCCCGCCGCAGACCGTGCGCCCGCCACCGTGCCGGCCGCTCTCCGGCCTCGCCGCGGTTCCCGCTCCCGATGCCGGGGCTTCACCGAAGGGGAACGTCGATCCGGTTGCCCCGGTCGCGGGGGACGCGGTTAGCCTGCGGGCGGATCATCCGTTCCTTCCGTACGACGATGGAGCCCGCCGTGCCCCGTATCGCCCTCGTCACCTACGACCCCGGGTCCGAGCCCACCCAGGACAGTGACCTCCCGGTGCTGCTGGAGGCCCTGTGGGACGCCGGTGCCGAGGCCGTCGCCGTGCCCTGGGACGACCCCGCCGCCAACTGGAGCGCGTTCGACCTCGCGGTCGTCCGGTCGACGTGGGACTACAGCTGGCGGGCGGAGGAGTTCGCGGCGTGGGTGGAGCGGTGCGGGAAGCTGACACGGCTCGCCAACCCGCCCGAGGTCGTGCGGTGGAACACCGACAAGCGGTACCTCGGGGAGCTCGCGGCGGCCGGTGTGCCCACCGTCCCCACCCGCTACATGGCCCCCGGCGACACCGCCGACCTCCCCGACGACCGCGAGTTCGTCGTCAAGCCCACCTCCGGCGCGGGCGCCCGCTTCGCCGCCCGCTACACGCCCGGCGAGCGCGACACCGCCGTGCGGCACCTGGAGCGCATGCACGCCGAGGGGTTCACCGCCATGGTCCAGCCGTACATGCGCGGTATCGACACGGCCGGGGAGCGGGCGCTGCAGTTCTTCGGCGGGCGGTTTTTGCACGCCAGCCGCAAGGGCGCGGTGCTGGCGCCGGGCACGGCGTACGACGCCGACAAGGTGCCCCACCCGGACCTGGAGCCGTGGACTCCGACCCCGGCCGAACTGTCCGTCGCCGAGCGGGCGTTGGCGGCCGTACCCGGATCGCCGGAGCTGCTGTACGCGCGCGTGGACCTGGTGGACGGGCCCGACGGGCAGCCGTGCCTGATGGAGCTGGAGCTCATCGAGCCGAACCTCTTCCTGTTCCTGCACCCCGGCTCGGTGCCGTCGGTGGTCGACGGCATCCTCGCGGCTACTCGCTGATCCGCGTCCGCTGCAACAGTCCCCACGTGAACTCCGCGACCACCGCGCGCGGTACGCCCCGCCGGTCCGGGGCCGTGAAGGCCAGGCCCCAGCGCGTCGGGGCCGAGCCCTGGAGGGGGCGGGCGGGGGAGAAGACGCGGGCCGCCTCGTCGATCGTGCAGGACCAGGGGGTGAGGTCGTCGAGGGAACGCAGGTCCGGTCCGTCGGCCTCCGGGGCGCGGACCAGCCACTCGTTCCAGACCGCGTTGTCCGGGCCGACGACGATCTCGAAGCGCAGGTCCGGCCAGAGGGGGAGCCGCCAGCGCCGGGCCTCGCAGTCCAGGTCGCCGACGCGGCGCGGGGTGATCGATTCCGGTTCACCGAGGACGGAGCGGTAACGGGAGGCGGCCGAGCGGGTGCGCGGCGAGCGGACCATCGCCTGCCAGCGCCTGTTGGCCTCGCGCATCTCCGTGATCGACGCGCCCAGCTCGCGGCGGGCGTCCTCCACCAGAGCGGGATTGTGGTCGGCCATGCGGCGCAGCAGCACCAGCTGGAAGTCGCGGGGCGTGAACGGGCTAGCGGGGCGCTTTCCGGAGGACATGCGCACCATCGTCGCCCACCCGCACCCCTCCCGGGCGGCGGCCGTCCGGGAGGAAGAGCACCGAGTTGACGTAGCGCGGCCCCTGGAAGGCGCTCAGCGGCAGCACCCGGCGCAGCAGGCCGTGCGCGACGACGTACGAGGCGTCCGCCTGGTGGTCCTCCAGGGGGAACCCGGACAGCGGGACCCAGGCGTCGCCCGGCAGGACCCAGCCGTCGTAGCCCAGCAGCGCCAGGTACGTCACCACCGGAGCGATCGGCTGGATCTCCAGCTCGACGAAGAGGGCCGGGCGGTCCCGGGCCAGCAGGCCCGTCGCCCCGCGCAGCACCGCCGGCTCGTTGCCGTCCACGTCGATCTTGATGAAGCCGACGTCGCGCAGGCCCAGCTCGTCCAGCGTGACACAGGGGACGTCCAGCGCACGGCCGTGGATGTCGCGGCGCACCAGCGAGGACACGCCCCGGTCGCCCGCGTCGTCCGAAGGCAGCCACAGGCGGGCGATACCGGGCCGGTCGGAGGCGGCGGCCTGGATCACCCGTACGTTCGGCGGCGAGCCGTTGGCGAGCAGCCGCGCCAGGTGGGGGACCGGCTCGACGGTCACGACCCGGCGCGCGCGGGCGGACAGGCGGTGCGTCCACGGGCCGTACCAGCCGCCGACGTCGACCGCCGTGCCGCAGTGCGGCGGGCACAGCTCGGCGAGCCGGGCCAGTTCCGGCTCGAAGCGGGGGTAGACGGCTCTGGCGGCCGCGGCCACCAGACGGGTGGGCAGGCGGGACGCCAGGCGGGCGGCCAGCGTGGTCATGGGGCCATCCTCTTGACGAACTCCTCGTGTTCGTCGTCCGAGACCTGCTCCCCGGAGGACGGCAGCAGCTGCGGAATGCCGTCGACGATCGGGTAGCGGCGGCGCAGACGCGGGTTGTACAGCGCCTCCCCCCGCGCCGCGGCCGGCGCGGCGGCCTCCGGGACGATCAGGTGCAGCGGGCCCTTGTCGAGGGGGCACGCCAGGATCTTCAGCAGCGGGTCGTCGGGTTTCACGGAGGGGTCAACTCCTTGGCGGGGGTGGGGGGTCGGGGAGCGGTGTCGTGTTTGGGCATGGCCAGCAGCACGGCGACCGCGAGCGCGGTGCCCGCGACGCGCAGCGTCAGCCTGAGCGGCTCCTCGGGCAGCGCCTCGCCGAACGCCAGCGTGCCGAGCACCGCCGTGTAGAGACACGTCACGGTCGTGCACACCGGCACGATCAGTGAGGCCCGGCAGCGTTGCAGCGCCGCCTGCGACATCACCAGACCGAACGCGCCGGTGAACAGGAGCAGGTACGGGTACGGGGAGCGGAGCAGGTCCAGCAGGGCGCCGCCCGGCCCGTCGGCCGTCAGGTAGCCGGAGACGCCCTTGATGGCGAGCGAGCTGACGCCGTAGAGCAGGCCGACCGCCACGCCGTACTCGACACCGGTCGTCGGCAGCCGGTGCCGGTGGCGGGCGCGGCGCTCGGTGGCGCGGTACAGCCACACCCCGGCCGCCAGCGACGGCACGCACACCAGCAGGATCAGCGGGTAGGGCGCCGCACGGCTGACGGAGTCCGCGCCCTCGCGCAGCGACAGCACCACCATGAGCAGCGCGAGCAGGATCGCGCCCAGCGCGTACCGCTCTCGGCCGGTGGTCTCCTCGCCCAGCAGCCGTGTCGACAGCAGGACCAGCAGCACCAGGCCGGAGACGAAGATGCCCTGGGCGGCGGCGATGGGCAGCGTGCGGTAGACGACGAGCTGTGCCCCGAAACCGGCGGCCAGGGAGAGGGAGCCGCCGATCCACAGCGGGCTGCCCAGCACCAGCCGCAGCAGCCGGGCCGGCTCGCGGACCGTCACCTCGGGCAGGGCGGTGAGCGCCCGTTTCTCCAGGACGAAACCGAGGCTGTACAGGGTGTTCGCCAGCAGGGCCGCGGCCACTCCCCACCACATCCCCACGCCCCCTTACGTCCTGCGGGCGTGCAGCAGCAGGATCGAGGCGAGCGGTGGCCTGGCACAGGCCAGCCGGTCCAGCGGCCTCAGCGGACGCGGTACGCCGTGGAAGGGCGCCCCTGCGAGGCGTACGACCTCGAATCCGGCCGCGGCGACGAACTCCCGCAGCGCGCGGGCGGTGTACAGGCGCAGGTGCCCGACGACCTCCTTGCCCGGGCGGCCGTGGATCGCGCGCAGACTCACCTCGGAGAAGACGGGCTGGACGCCGGCCAGCAGCAGGGCGCGGTTGTACCAGGCGGCCAGGTTCGGCGTGGAGAGCATGAGGTGGCCCCCGGGGCGCAGCACGCGCCGGATCTCGTCCAGGGCCGCGTCCGGGTCGACGAGGTGCTCGATCACCTCGCTGAACAGCACGGCGTCGGCGCAGGCGGTGCGCAGGGGCAGTCCGCCGCCGGTGAGTTCGCCGCGGACCGCGTACGGGACGCGGGTGCGGGCGCGGGTGAGGGCGTCCTGGGACCAGTCGACGCCGACGAGGCGGTGGCCGCGCAGATAGGGGGCGGCGGTGGCGGCCGCCGTGCCGTCGCCGCAGCCGATGTCGAGGATCACGCGGGCGCCGTGGGTGGCCGCCGGCCCGAGCGCGTCGGCCAGCATGCGGGCCTGGCGACGGCTGCGGGAGCTGCCGGAGGCGACGGGGACGGCGGGGTTCTCGTAGAAGTCGCGCAGGTCCTCGCGGGGTGTGGCGGTGGTCGTCACGGGGTGGCCTCCGTCGTGTGCAGGTAGTGCTCGAAGAGGTCCCGGAGGTGGACGCCGTCACCGTGGCCGAGCAGGGCGCGGGACCAGCGCAGCGCCAGGTGGAGGCGGCCTGCCGTGGAGGCGGTGGTGACGGTCAGGCCGCGCGGCATACGGGCCGGGGCCGAGAACCACACCGCGTGCGCGCGGCCCGCCTCCTCACCGAAGTCCAGCGGGTACGGGACGCGGCCGATGTTGCTGAGCAGGGTCGTGGACGTCCAGGGGGCCGCCGCCCGGCGCAGCGCGCGGGTGAGGGCGGCACGGGCGGCGACGGGCGCCCAGGGGGCGGTCAGGAGGGCGGCGCCGTGGCCGAGCTGGGGGCGTGGCAGGGACTTCAGGGCGCGGGTGCGCGCGGCCGTGCGGCGCAGCAGGGCGGGTAGGTCGGTGACGTCCAACTCCTGCGGCGCGAAAGGGACTTCCACCAGGCGGGTGCCGTTGCCGATGGGCATGGTCGTGTCGCGGGGGCGGTCGTCCACGGGCATGGTGATGCGCAGCGGGCGCGGCCGGGCGCCGTGTTCCCTGTTCCAGTGGGCGACGGTCAGGGCGGTGGTGACCATGAGCTGGTCGTTGACCGTGTACGGGGAGCCCTTGGGCCGGTGGGGCAGGGGGAGTTCGGTGACGAGCATGCCGTTGCCGGGGGAGGGTTCGGGGGTGCCGGGGGCCACCCTGGCGGGCGGGGCCCACGTGGAGGGGGTGGTCTCGGCCGGTGGCTGGGCCTCGGTCGTACGGACGGGCGGGGCTGTGGGGGAGTTGTCCGTGCCGCCGTACAGCTCCGCGGCCGTGGCGAGGACGCGGAGGCAGGCCGGGCCGTCCAGGGCGGTGTGGTTGATGGTGAGGAACAGCACCGTGCCTGCCGGGTGAGGGACGCCGGTGCCGGTGCCGGTGCGGGGGTGGGGGCGCGAGGCGGCGCCGCGAGGTGCCGCCGTGCCCACCCGTGCCGCCCCGGCGGCACGACCGTCCGCGGCCGAGCCGAGCGCGTCGCTCGCCTCGCTGCCCTCCGCCGGGCCCGCGCCCACCACCACCTCCAGCCTGATCGGCGGCGACACCGACAACGGAGGTGCCTGCGTCAGTGCCCGGGTCCTCGCGTCCCGCAGGGCGTCCCGTCCCGGCGGCGGGAAGCTCACCACCTCGATGTCCGGCTCCGCCGTCAGCTCCCACTCGTACCGGCGTCGGCACCACGGGCCGGGGGCCTCCCGCATGAGGATGCGCGGGTGCCGGTGCAGGGCCTCCGTGAACGCCTTGCGCAGGCGGCCCGGCTCCAGACGGCCGGGGAGGTGGACCTCGATGTGGACCGTCTCCGGTTCCTCCTCCTGCAGGCAGTGCCGGGCCACCTCGTCCACGACCGGGAACGGGATGCGTTCCGGTGTCGTCATGCGGTCTCGCCCTTCCCCGTGTCCGTCGTGGGCAGCTGCCGGGTCGGCGCCTCCGACGCGGGCGGCGGCTCCCGCAGGCTCACCAGCGCCGCGAACAGGCCCATCAGCGCGAGCAGTTGGGCCAGGTGCCCGAAGGCGCCCCCGCCCGCGCCCACCGGTTCACCGGCGCCCGTGGCGGCGGCGATGCCCGCTCCGGCCAATGCCAGGAACGCGATCGGCACGAGCAGCGTGTGCCGCCGGGCCGCCAGGAACGCCAGCGCCGGCACCAGCAGCGCGAGCCAGCCCGCGATGACGGCCGCGACCAGTGTCAGCGCGACCGTGCCGAGCCACAGGCCGGGCAGCGGCGGCGCCGGCTGCGGCGCGTCGGGGCTGGGCTCGCGGCGGCGCCACAGCATCAGGCCGAGCAGCGCCGCGATGCCGACGCCGCTGCCGATCAGCCCGGCGTCGTACGTCGTCGCCGGCTCGTACGACAGCTTCACCGTGCCGCCCGCCCCGGCCGGGACCCGCCAGCCCTGCTGCCAGCCGTCCAGCCGCACGGGGGACAGCTCCTTGCCGTCGAGAGTGGCCCGCCAGCCCTCGTTGTAGTTCTCGTACGTGGTGAGGTACGAGGCCGCGCCCGAGCCGACCGTCACCTCGCGGCGGTCGCCCAGCCAGTCGCGTATCCGCAGCTCGCGGCCGGCCGACACGGCTTCCGCGACCGTTCCCCGGGTCAGCGTCACGTCGGTGAGTGCCAGCGGGCCCGCGTCGCCGCCCTCCAGCCGGTGCGTGCCCGAGGACAGCGGCACGTCGGCGTCCGCCCGGCCTCCCTGGCACAGCGTCACCCGTACCGGGCGCCGCTCCACCAGGTCGCGCACCGTGCCACGCACCGCCGTCTGGTACAGCTCCCCGTCCACGGCCACCACCGGCCCCTTCCCGCACGGCAGGGAGAACGTCCGCGAGGCGGACGGCTGCGGCGTGCGGTACTGGTCGAGGGCCGGGACGTAGGCCTCCGTCAGGCCCACCGGGAGGCGCAGGTCCTCGTCGGCGACCGGGTTGTGCAGGGTCAGCGGGGCGGTTTCGGTGATCGTGATGTCGAGGCGGTCGGTGGTGATCGGCGGGAAGCGGACCCAGCCGTTGTCGTCGACGCCGGCGATCGCCGCGCCGTCGGGGGAACTGAGGTGCACCTCGGTGGGACGGGTGGACAGTCCGCCCGCCGGGGCCAGGACCAGCTCGCCGACCGGCTGCTCGCCGTCCCAGCGCAGGTGGATCGTCGGACGGTCGCCCGCGATCCACGCCGTGGTCAGGTCGCCGTCGGTGAGGTTGCGCGCCGACAGGCCCGCGCCGAGGCGCGCCGTGGAGTCGGCGGTCGCGGTGACGCGGTCCTGCTGGTCGGGCGCGACCTCGTACAGCAGCCGGTCGAGTTCCTCACCGGGAACGGGCACCGCGCTCGCCGTCACCTCGTAGGTTCCCGCCGTGGGCGTCGTGAAGCGGCGATGCAGGCCCGCCTCGGTGCCCGTCGCGGACAGGCCCGTCGGGTCGGAGGCGCGGTGCAGGGAGACGATGGTGGCGGCCGCGTCGGAGTCGTCGGCGTCGGTCGGTAGACGCAGCAGGCGGGTCACCCGCACGTCCGGCAGGCCGATCTCGGAGAAGCCCGCGCCGGTCAGGCCGGAACGGCGCGCCACCGAGTCGACGATCGTCAGCTTCATCCAGTCCGTCGCGCCCTCGGGCGCCTTGACGCGCTGCGTCATGCCGTTCGGCTGCAGGAAGCTGGTGACGGAGCCCTTCTCGGTCTCCACCCGCACCTTCGTCGCCGCCGCCCGCACGCTCTCCTGCGGCAGCGGCGTCACCGCGAACGACGACGGCATGTCGTACGCCCCGTCGAAGGCGATCCGCAGCCACTGCCCGTCCGGCGCACCGGGCGAGCCCTCCGTCCAGGCCGTGGCGGGGTTGCCGTCGAAGGCGTTGACCGGGTCGTACTGCGGCAGGTGGAACAGCCAGTTGCCGTACGAGGACGCCGTCACGGCGCGAGCGCCGCGCAGTTCCGCCACCGTCTGGTGTCGGAGGCCCTCGGTCGGCAGGATCTGGCGCGGCTTCTCACCCGCGTCCTGCTGGGCGTCCGGAGCGTTGCGCTCGCCGCGCGTGTAGGTGTACGACGTGTTGGCGTTGACCAGGCCGAACCGGGTGTCCGCGTAGCGCAGCCCGTCGCCGACCACCTGCACCGGCGGCGTGCCCAGCCCCGGGTGGTGGTCGCCGGTCAGCACCGTTGCCCGGCCGCGCAGTTCGGTCGCCAGCGGCAGCAGTGCCTCGGGGCCGCCGGAGACGACGGCCGTGTCCGAGACCGGGGCGAGGCCGGCCTGCCCGGGACGCGGTACGTCCTCGCCGCGCGGCCGGTAGATCTCCACCGCCCGCTGCCGCGGGTACAGGCCCTCGACCTGGAGCGGGGTGTCGTGCGCGATCCGGCCGCCGGTCATCACCGGGCCCAGGCCCGTCACCCGCTCGTACCCCGACTGCTCCAGGGTCCGCTTCACCGTCGTGGTCGGCACGTAGCCGATCTGGTCGGGGTCCAGGTCGTTGCGGACGACGACGTAGTAGACGCCCGCACGGCTGAGGTAGTCGGCCAGGCCCGGGACTTCGCCGCCGGACATCAGGGCCTGCTCCACGGCGTCCATCGCCCGCCGGTTGCCCGCGGTGCCGAAGGGCACGTAGTCGCGCTGCGCCCAGCGGGACGCGGCGACCACGTCGAGGGGCTGGTCGATGGGGGAGCCCCAGGTGTAGATGCCGTGCGCGGTGGCCGGGACGACCAGGGCGCGCGAGTCGGGGGAGTACTTCTCCAGCCAGTCGGCCGTGGAGTGCCAGTACGCGGGGAGCTTCTGGAAGGAACCGGGGCTGAGGATCGAGCCGTTGAGGTACGGCCACAGCAGGCCGGGCAGGATCAGCACCGCCGCGACCAGCGGGGCGAAGCGGCGGCCCCGCACCGGGCGGGCCCCGCGCGTCTTAGCCGCCACGCCCACCAGGTGGGCCAGGCCGAACACCAGCGCGAGCGCCAGGCCCGTCTGGAACTTGTAGATGTTGCGGAACGGCGACAGCCAGCCGTCCAGCCAGTCCTGCACCGGCCCGTGGAACGGCGCGCCGAACGCGCCGCCGTACCCGGCGAGCAGCACCAGCGCGCACACCAGCACGGTCAGCACCAGCCAGCGCCGCTCGGGCAGGTCCCGCCGGGCCAGACCCGCCAGGCCCAGCCCGGCCGCCAGCGCCGAGCACACGACGACGACCACCGAGGAGGCCACCGTCCAGCCGGCCGGCAGCCACGCCTCACCGAAGTGCAGGTAGGCCACCCAGTTGCCGGCGCCGCGCAGGGCCTCCGTCGCCGACATGGTGGACGTGGTGGTCTGCGAGGTCTCGATGTAGGGGAGGAAGTTCTCCCCGTACACGCCCAGCAGCAGCAGCGGGATCCACCACCAGGCCGTCACCACGAGCACCGCGGGCGCCCACCAGGCGATCAGCTTGCGCTGCCGTGGCCGAGCCGGGCGGGACAGCAGATACAGCCCCACCGGAAGCAGCGAGGCCAGCGTCGCCGCCGCGTTCACACCGCCCATGAACGGCACGAGCAGCGCCGAGCGCAGGGCAGCGATCCGGGCGGCGTACCGCTCGTTCGTCAGCGGCAGCAGCACCCACGGCAGGAACGCGCCGGGCAGCGCGGCGGCCGACGTGGAGCCGACGACGACGGTGAACACCGGCCACAGCGCGTACGCCACCGCCGCGAGCAGCCGTGACGCGCCGCTGCCGATCCGCAGCCGCTCGGCCAGCCGCAGCGCGCCCCAGAAGGCGACGGTCACGACGAGCGACAGCCACAGCCGCTCCGCCAGCCACACCGGCAGCCGTACCAGGTCGGCGAGCCAGTAGAACGGCAGCATCGGCCACAGGTAGCCGACGTACTGGTCCTGGATCCCGCCGAACCCGGCCCGGTCGTGCCACAACTGGCCCAGGTCGGCGAGGAACTGCCCGGGGTCGACGGTGACGCCGAGCTTGGTGTCGAAGGTCTGCCGGCCCGGGTGCACGGCCAGGAACAGGACGAACACCACGGCCCAGAACCCCAGCAGCCAGCGCCGCGACCTCGGGCCGTCCGGCGGGCCCGAGGTGGTCGCGGGGGTCGGAACGGCTGCCGGAGGAGGAGCCTGGACCGATGTGGTCGGAGGGGCCGTCATGGGTGACACCGCCGCAGGATGAGGAGGAGGTTCCAGGTGGCGACCTCGCGGATGCCGGGCGCCTTGACGACGGTCTCCGCGAGGAAGGGCCAGTAGCGGGAGCGCGCCGAGACGATCCGCACGTCGTCGCGGTCGCGCACCTGCCGCAGGGTGGTGCCGATGTGGTGCGGGAACAGGTTCTCGCCGAGCGTGTGCTTGGCGGGCCTGCCGGTGCGGCGCCGGTAGCGGGCGCGGGCCCGCTCGGCGCCGAAGTAGTGCCACGGGGCCCACTCGTGCCCGCCCCACGGCGACAGCCAGTTGGTGAACGACACGTAGATCAGCCCGCCCGGCCGGGTCACCCGCGCCAGCTCGCTGAGGAAGGTCTGCGGATCCGCCACGTGCTCCAGCACGTTGGAGGAGAACGTGATGTCCGCGGCCCCGTCCGCCAGCGGCAGCAGGTAACCGTCCGCGATCACCGCGCCCTCGGGTGGTCTCCCGCCCAGTTCCGCCACGTCTGGCTCGAACAGGTAGGCGTGTGCGCCCCGGCGGCGGAACTCACGCGTGAAGTGGCCGCTGCCGCCGCCGACGTCCACCACCGTGCGGCCGGCGACCGGGCCGTCGTACGCCTCGACCTGGTCGGCGGCGTCCCGGGCGAGCAGCGAGTAGCAGGTGTCGGGGTCGTCCTGCTCGTGCAGGAAGGCGCGGAAGAGGGCGAGGGAACGGCGTATCGAGGGGTCCTTGAGCCCGGTCCCGGGCCTGGGGTGCCCGGCCCCGGTCATGGCTGCCAGCTCCGCACCGCCTCGGCCGCGACCGCACGGAACTGCCGTACCGTACGGTCCCACCGGTAGCGGGCGGCGTGGTCGCGTGCCGCCTTGCCCATCAGCTCGCGCCGGTGCCCGGACAGCGCCAGCGTGCACCAGGCCGCGGCGAAGGACGACTCGCCCCGGGCCAGCACACCGGTCTCGCCGTCCACCACGGAGTCGCGCAGCCCGGGCACGTCGAAGGCGATCGCCGGCGTCTCGCGCGCGGCGGCCTCGGTGATCACCAGGCCCCAGCCCTCCACCGCCGACGGGTGCAGCAGCAGCCACGCCGCGCACAGCAGGCGGTGCTTCTCCGCCTCGGACACATGACCGGCGAACTCCACGCCGGGACCGGCGAGTCGCTCCAGCCGTTCCCGCTCGGGGCCGTCGCCGACGATCACCAGCCGTCCGCCGGTGACCGGCCGTACCCGCTCCCACAGCCGCAGCAGCAGGTCGATCCGCTTGTACTCGACGAGCCGGCCGACGGCGACGAACAGCGGGTCGGTCGAGCGCTCGGCCCGCGGTCCCGGCTCCTCGACTCCGTTGTGCACGACCCGGATGCGGTCCCGCTCCACGCCGATCGCGCGCAGCGCGTGCGCCGTCGAGGGGGAGACGGCGACCAGCAGACCGCGCTGCCGTGCGCCGGTCAGCGCCCAGTGTTCGAGTCTTCGGCCGATGCGGGCGGCCGGGGCCAGCGGGCCGCCGAAACGCATCGCCCACAGGTCGGTGTGGACGTGGTTGACCAGGCACAGCGTGGGGCCCTGATGCCACAGGGGCGCCAGGTACGGCATGCCGTTGCACACCTCGACCAGCAGGTCGCAGTCGCCGACCTGGCGGGCGAAGGCCGAACGGGCGCGCAGGTAGTGGCCGTAGGAGCCGCCCGCCGACACGACCCGGTAGTCCCGGAAGGCCGCCGGCCCTCCGCACAGCAGGGTGACCTGGTGGCCCAGGCGGGTCAGCCCGTCGGCGAGCCGGTCGACCAGCAGCTCGGAGCCGCCTGCCGACGGGTTTCCGAGGTCGCGGTGGGCGAGGAAGACGATCCGGCGCGGATGTGGGGGGAGCGCCGGGGGGTGCTGCGCCGCGCTGGGGGGCGCGGTGCGCAGCGGGGACGGCACGTGCTGGGGCATGGGTGCTCCAACTCGTCTCGGGGTGCGGAACTCAGCGTGGGGGAGGCAGGAACGCGCAGTGGTCTTCTGTGGGGAGTCTGAGCTCTTCCTGAAGGTGGGGTGTGGACAGGTTGTGCTCGGGTGGGGTTGGACAGTTTTCGCCCGGACGTTCGCCACGGCTACTCACCGGCGTGACAATTTCCGGCTTTGTTAGAGCTGACGTCACATCACATCGTGAGGGTGGGCCGGTGCGTACCGGACGCGTCCGGCATATCGGTCGGGTCCTGCCGATGACGCCCGCGTGCCACCAGAACACCACCCGCCACCGCGAGCACGAATCCGGCCACGGCCGCGCCCACCGGCAACGTCTCGCCCACCAGGCGGAGTCGACCGCTGTCCCGCTTCGCCTGCCGCACCGCCTCCCGCTGCGTCTCGGCCGTGAAGGCGATCTTCCGGCTGTCCAGCAGCACCGCCGCGTCCTCCTTCGCGCCCGGCGCCCGCAGGGTCCGCCTCGGGCCGGTCTGCGCGTAGATCACCCGGCCGGTGCGCTGGTCGACGACCAGCTCGACGCCGTGGTTGGCGTACCACTCCTCGGCCAGCACCTGCGGGCGTCCCGGCTGGTCGACGATGCTGCCGGGCACCAGCCGGGTCCCGGTCCTCGTCGGCGGCACGGTCCCGGTGAAGCGGTAACCGGTGTAGCCCTGGATCTTCTTGGTGCCCCGGTAGTGCAGCGTGACGGTGGAGCCACGGGTGTTGTCCCACCACTGGTAGGAGCGTTTGCGCACGTCGAACGGGAACTTCAGGTACGCCTCGCCCTCGATGTACGGCTTCTCCTGGCAGCAGTGCACCGGCCTGGTGGTCTTCCGGTCCATGACCCAGCGGTGCGGCACGAAGTCCAGCGCGTCGTGCGGGTCGGCGGCCGGCAGCGACTTGTCGGTGTCGACCGTGGTCGTCACGTCCCAGACGGCGTTGCCGCTGCGTTCGCTGTCCTCGACGTCGCCCCGCACCCGCTGGGTCACGGTGATCTTCCGGTTCGGCACCGTCGCGATCCGGTCAGTGTCGAAGACGCTGCCCCGGCCGGTGTAGACGGCGGTGGTGTCGATGTCGATGGGGTTCACGGCGGCACGCGGCGTCACGTACCACACGAGCAGCGGGGCCAGCACCAGCAGAAAAGTGCCGAGACCCAGCAGGATCAGGGAGAAAGGAGAGGCTGTACGGCGCATCCGGGCACTCCAGGGAAGTGGGTCGGCTCGACGTACGGACGCGTCGACACCGTGGGGAAAGTGCGCATGCGGTATGGGCCGGGAACCGTAGGCGGCTCTTGACGGGGTGTCAATGTCCTGCCGACACTGGGCGCACGACAGGCAGGGGTGCACGGACGTACGACGCCCGGGTGGGGCACGACCTCCGGACCGAGAGGCTGACCCTGCGATGTCCAGACTGCTCGCCGCCGCGCTGACCGTCGCGCTGGCCGCCGCCCTCGCCGTGGGCGCGGCGCTCGGCGTCGTCGCGCTGCTCCAGGCCACACCCGACCAGCCCAACACGCCGTTGATCACGTACGAGCAAGCCGCACAAGGGAGTTGACCCGTGACGGCCACCCGCCCGGGAACCGTCACGGCGCGTTCGGCCTGGCACGACGTGCCGCGCTTCCAGGTGCGCCGGTTCACGGCGATCGCCATGGCCGAGGCGCCCGACCTCGCCGAGGAGATCCTGCGCGAGATCCAGCGCGAGTACCCCCATCTGCCCCTTGTCCTGGACGACTCCGGCGAGCCGATGGCGCTGGTCGGCATCCGCCGCGCCATCGAGGTCTTCGTGCAGCACCTGGAGCACTCCGACTTCTCCACGGGACGGCCGACCGTACCCCCCGGCGTGTTCCAGGAGTTCGGCAGGGGCGAGGGCCTGCACGGCCGTACGCTCGACTCCCTGCAGGCCATCTACCGCATGGGCGTACGGCTGGCCTGGCGCCGCCTCGCCGAGATCGGCCAGCGCGTGGAGATCCCGCCGCCCGCGATGTACGAGCTGGTCGACGCGGGCTACGAGTACCTGGACGGACTGGTCGACCAGTCCGTCCGCGGCTACGCCGAGGCCGCCGCCCGGCAGGCCGGTGAGCGGCTGCGGCTGCAGCGCCGCCTGATGGAGCTGCTGCTCGCCGAGCACCACCGGGGCGACCCGGCCGACGCGCTCGCCGAACGCGCCGCCCGGATCGGCTGGCCGCTGCCGGACAAGGTCGCGGTCGGCGTCCTGCTGCGCCCGGCGCGCGAGGCGGTGGCACCCGCGGTCGGTCAGGGCGTCCTGCTCGACATGGAGTACGAACAACCCCGCATGGTCGTCCCCGAGCCGGACGCCGCCGGCCGCCCGGAGCTCCTGCAGCGCGCCCTGGCCGGCTGGTCGGGCGCGCTCGGACCGCCCGTGCCGCTGCCCGACGCGGCCAAGTCGCTGCGCTGGGCCGAGGCCGCCGTACGCCTGATGGAACGCGGCCTGCTGCCCTCCGGGGAGGTCCTGTACTGCACCGAGCACACCGAGGCGCTCGTCCTGCTGCAGCCGGAGGAGCTGATCGACGACCTCGCGGTGAGGTGCCTGGCCCCCCTGTCCCACTGCGGCCCCACCCACGGCCGCCGGCTGGCGGAGACCCTGCTGGCGTGGCTGGAGACCCGGGGCGGAGCCCCCGAGATCGCGACCCGCCTCGGCGTCCACCCCCAGACCGTGCGCTACCGCCTGCGCCAGATCCGGGAACTGTGGGGCGAGGCGATCGACGACCCCGACCGCCGCTTCGAACTGGAGCTGGTGCTGCGGGCGCAGCGGTTGCGGGGGCAGCTGGGGGCGGTGCGGGGACTGCGATGAGCCGGGCCGGTGCATCCGGCGGGGCTCACCGCCGCCGCGCTGTCACACCGCGGCCCGTTCCTTGGCCGCCGCACGCCCGGATACCGGGGCGTCCAGGTGGACCACCACCGAGGTGTAGAAGCGGTGCACGGCGTCGTCGACGCTGCGGATGAAACCGGACTCCGCGCTGCCGCGGCCGCTGCCCATTCCCTTGAAGAGGGACAGGCGGAAGCCGGTGATGCGCGTGGCGTTGTCCTTCGGGAGCAGATCGGCCGGTTCCGGGCGCAGTCGCTCCAGCGTGCCCCGGGGTCCGCCCGTCTCACCCTCCACCAGCGTCTCGACGTGCAGGTCCGCAGGTGCCTCGGCGAGACGGCGGATCAGGCGCTTGGCCCAGGTCAGGGGGTAGCCCTGCTCCGGAGCCGGGATGTCCACGGAGGTCCGCAGCTTGGCGGTCCGCAGATCCGCGCTGATGGCCAGCAGCCCCGGCGCGCCCTCGACGCGCAGCTCCGCCTGGAGCCTGCCCTCCGCGCACAGCTGGTCCGCCAGGCGGGCGCGGCGGGCCCCCGGGTCGATGCCGCGCCTGGTGCGCCGGGCGGGCAGCACCTTCTGCCCGAGTTCGCCGCCGAGCCGCAGGCACACCTGGCGGATGAGCCGTTCCCAGCTCTCGACGACCTCCAGGGCCCGCGGGTCCCCCTGGCAGAGGGTCTCGTCATTGATGCCGTTGCGCACCGGCACCCAGGCCGAGCCCATGTTCTGAAAGCCGTGGCAACCGGAGTTGTCGTGCTGGAGGTAGTGCAGCAGATCCTGGAGGAGCCAGGTGCGTGCCGCGTTGCCGACTCCCTCGTGCCGGATCAGCATCTGCGCCTGATGGGCCACTTCGGCCCACGACAGATGCCAGAGCGCCACCTGGTGCTTGCGCCGCCGGTCGATCTTCACGTCGACCAGCGGGCTGCCCTCCAGTGCCACGTCGTTGGACAGGGTGATCACGGCCTCGTAGCCACGCCGGGCCGCGATGTCCATGTAGGCCTGGACTTGGTCGGACTTCAGCGGATTGCCGTTGGTCTTGGTCTCCACGAGTACCGTCCACAGCTTCCCGGCGCGCTCGACGCGGATGACCCCGTCGGGGCGCCGGGGCGTGTCTCCGTGCGGCAAGGAGACCTCGGTGAAGGTCTCCATACGGCCGGAGGGCGCACCGAACGGGGCGGTGATGCGTCGGCCGAACCGGGGCACCTGGGCCATCACCGACAACAGCACCGAGGTGGCGCGCATCTCCCGGTCCCGGTCGCTCTTGAGCGTCGAGACCGGAAAGAGCCGGGCCTGCTTCCAGGAGTCGTTCTCCGCCAGGCTTCTCACGGGTGCCCTCGGCGGCGTGACCTTCTTCTTCGTGGTCCGCGGCCGGGCCGTCCCCTTCTTCGGGACGGCTTCCTCGTCGGCCGGCGGACGCGGTGCCGGGACGGCCTCCAGCGTCGCCCGCGGCGGGCCACCGGGCGCGGGGACGGCTTCGGGTTCCTCCGCGACCGACGTCGCGGACTCCGCCTCGTCGTCCTCGATGTCGACGCCGAAGTCCGTCGCCAGTCCCGCCAGTCCGCTCTCGTAGCCCTGCCCCACGGCGCGGAACTTCCACTCCTCGCCCCGCCGGTACAGCTCACCGAAGATGATCGCGCTCACCTGGCCGGGGTCCTCGACGACGAACCGGAGGAGGCTCTCGCCCACCGCGTCGGCCAGCGTCACCCGCACGTCGTCCAGCTCGCCGAAGCGCGCGCCCTCGTAGCGGCTCGCGGCCACGACGATCCGCTCCACCTCGGCCGGGATCGCCGTCAGGTCGAAGCTGATACGGTCCTCGCTGCCGTCGCCGGTGGGCTCCTTGCCGAGCAGATGCACGCTGCCGTCGGCGGCCACCGGGTTGTTGTAGAAGTAGAAGTCGGCGTCGCAGCGCACCTTGCCGTTCCCGTCCAGTAGCAGGACGGACACATCGGCGTCGCCCTCCCCGGTCGGGCTGGACCAGCCCAGGCTCACGATCACGGAGCCGACGTTCTCGCTCAGGGCCGACAGGGACACATTCGCGCCCATGGTCATGTCACGCACAGAAATTCCCCCCACCTCTGCGACACCTGTGACGTGTCGCACATCGGCACTTTAAAGTGCACGCAACGTGCTCGTGGGGTGCTTGTCGGTTTCCGCTTGCTCCGGGTCCGCCCATTGCCCGGGCATACCTCTATGGTTAGCCTGTGTTCGTCATGCCGATCGCCTGTTGAAATCTCGAACGCGGGCGCTGAGAACACATTAGGGAGGGGGCCGGTCGTGGGACGCCTCGTACCAGCCGTGACCCGGGCTCTCGACATTCTCGAGCTCTTCCTCGACGGGGACGGCACGCTCTCCGCCCCCGACATCGTGCGCAAGCTGCAGTTGCCGCGCACCACCGTGCACGAGCTGGTCACCACGCTCGCCGCCCGGAAGTACATCGTGCCCGTGTCCGGCCAGCCCGGACGCTACCGGCTCGGCGTACGGCCGTACCAGCTCGGCGCCCGCTACGCCGAGCACCTCGACCTGGCCGCCGAGGGCCAGCAGGTGGCCCGGTCCGTCGCCGAGACCTGCGACGAGACGGTGCACGTGGCGATCCTCGAGGACAGGGACGTCATCTACATCGCCAAGGTCGACTCCACGCACGCGGTGCGCATGGTGTCGGCGGCCGGGCGCAGGCTGCCCGCGCACTGCACCTCCGTCGGCAAGATGCTGCTGGCCTCCCTTTCCGAGCAGGAGCTCGCCGCCCGCCTCCCCGACGACGCCGAGCTGGCCGCGATGACCCCCAACAGCATCACCGACCCGGCCGCCCTGCGCGAGACCCTGGCCGAGATCCGGCAGCGGGGCATCGCCGTGGAGCGGCGCGAGTCCAACCCGGACGTCAGCTGTGTGGCCGCGCCGGTCCGGGACCGCACCGGCCAGGTCGTCGCCGCGCTGTCCATCTCCGTGCCGATGATCCGCTGGAGCGAGGAGCGTCGCGCCGAGCTGGAGGAGCTCGCCGCCAAGGGCGCCGCCGAGCTGTCCGAGCGCCTCGGTCACCGGAGCGTGGCATGACGGCCAAGGGCGCCTGCGAGGTCGCCGTCCGTGCCGAGGCCGACCTCGGCGAGGGCCCCACCTGGGACGCGAAGACGGGCCGGCTGCTGTGGATCGACATCCTCGGCGCCCGCATCCACACGTACGACCCGGTCACCGGCCGCCGGACGGTCCGCAGGACGGACCAGCACGTGGGGGCCGTCAAACCGCGTTCGAACGGCGGGCTGGTGCTGAACCTGCGCGACGGGATCGGCCTGCTCGATCCCGACGGCACCTTCCGCTGGCTGCACCGGGAGCCCGTGCCCGGCCGCCGTGCCAACGACGCCGCCGTCGCCCCCGACGGCGCGCTGTGGGCCGGCACCATGCGCTACGACGAGGCACCGGGCGGCGGCACGCTCTCCCGTGTCACCGGTGACGGCACGGTCGAGGCCGTCCTCGACGACGTGGCCGTCAGCAACGGCACAGGCTGGAGCCCCGACGGGCGGCTGATGTACTACATCGACTCCCCGACCCGCCGTGTCGACGTCTTCGACCACCAGGACGGCCGGGTGTCCGGGCGGCGTCCCTTCGCCGAGATCGAGGAGGGCGCGGGCTTCCCCGACGGCCTGACGGTCGACGCCGAGGGCTGTGTCTGGGTCGCCCTCTGGCAGGGCGCGGCGGTACGCCGCTACACGCCGGACGGGACGCTGGACCGGGTGATCGAGCTGCCCGTGCCGCTGGTGACCGCGTGCGCGTTCGGCGGGGCCGACCTGACCGACCTGTACGTCACGACGGCACGCACCGGGCTGACGGCCCCGCCCGCGCTGGCCGGCTCCCTGTTCGTGGTGCCGGGGGCGGGCAAGGGACTGGCCCAGCCGGAGTTCGCCGGCTGACCCGCGACAGCCCCCGCGGGCCCCGCCGGTCCGATCCGGCCAGGGGCCCGGCTCCGTCTCGTGCGGTCACGGGCGCCTGCTGGCTCCGCCGGCTGCGTTGCGGGTTCGGGGTGTTGTGGGCTCCGCTGGTCCGTTCCGGGTTCGGGCTCTTGTGGGTCCGCTGGTTACGTTCCCGCTCTGGGGTGTTGTGGGCTTCGCGGCAGGTCCGGGTTCGTACTCCGCCGGCCGGTTGCGGGTTCGGGGCGTTGTGGGCTCCGCCGGTTGCGTTGCGGGTTCGGGGCGTTGTGGGCTCCGCCGGTCCCGTCCCGCTCCGGGGTCCCATCGGCTCCCCGTCCCGCCCCGCTTGGGGGTTCTGTCGGTTCGCGCTCCTGTCGGCCCCCGCCCCGTCCGGCTACGGCAGTCCCGCAGCCTTGCGCTCCAGCGCGGTCAGCGGCGGGCCGCCGAGCGGCGGCTTGTGCGGTCCGACCGCGGCGGCCAGCAGGACGCTCGGCGTCAGCAGCACCTCCGCGCCCCGTTCCAGCGACGTCACATCGGTCACGCGGCGGGCGATGCGGCCGTTGCCCGTGGCCGTGTACATCAGCCGGCCGACGTACGCGGACACCAGCCGGTCCCGCAGCGTGGGGCCCCGCTCCGTCGCGCCCGGGTAGAACACGTCCTGGCCGACGGCCAGTTCCCAGGCAGCGTCGATCGGCCGGGCCACCGCCTTCTGCAGACGCCGTGCCAGCCCCGGCGTTCCCCAGCCGTGCCGACCGATCACGTCCCGCAGCAGCACGGCACTCTGCGCGGCGGCCGCCATGCCGTGCCCGTACACCGGGTTGAACGCGGCGAGCGCGTCACCGATGACGACGAAGTTCTCGGGCCACACCGGCATCCGCTCATAGAAGTACCGGCGGTTGACGGTGGTGCGGGTGAAGGACACCCCGGACAGCGGCTCGGCTCGTTCGATCAACTCGCCGATCACCGGGTGCCGCAGCTCCTGACGGGCGAAGCGGAGGAACTCCTCCTCGTCGGTGGGGGGTTGGCCGCCGCGCGTGCCGCACAGGGTGACGATCCACCGGCCGTCCTCGATGGGCAGCAGGAAGCCCGCCCGGCCCGGCCCCGCATCGCGCGGGTCGGACTGCACGTTGACCACCGGGAAGCCGTCCCGGGCCTGCTCGGGAGCGAGGTAGAGCCGGCTGGCGTAGGCCAGACCAGAGTCGACCTCGCGCCGCTCCGGCTCGGGAAGCCCGAACTCCGCCAGCCACCGGGGGGCCGCGGAGCCGCGGCCCGAGGCATCGACGACCAGCTCGGCGGCGACCGTCCGCTCGGGCCCGCCGTGCGGACGGATCCGCACGCCGGTGATCCTTACGCCGGTGTTCCTCGCGCTCGTGCCCGCCCCACCGACGCCCACCGCACCCGCTCCGCCGACGCCCACCGCACCCGTGTCCGCCGTGCCCGCGCCCGCGTCCGCCCTGCCCGTGCCGACCAGTCCGACCGCCTCCGTCCGTTCCACGACCTCGATCCGGTCGTCGGACAGCACCCGTGCCCGGATCGTCGCGTCCAGCAGGTCGCGGCCGGACAGGACCACGTGGTGGGACTCGGCCCAGCGCCGGAACCAGCCCCGCGGCCCCAGGACGACCATGTCCGTCGTGACCGGCAGCCGGTGCGCCCCGGCGTCCCTCAGCGACCCGGTGATCCCGGGCAGCAGGTTCTCCACGGCCCGCATCCCGCCCGACCAGAGCATGTGGGCGTGCCGCGCCTGCGGCAGTCCCTTGCGCGGCTCAGGGCCGGCGGGCAGCGCGTCGCGCTCCACCACGATCACCCGGTCGGCGAAGCGGACCAGGGCGCGTGCCGCGAGCATGCCCGTGTGGGACCCCCCGAGGACGACAGCGGTTCTGACGGGGGAGGGGCGTTCACTCATGCGCGGGCAACTCTCTCTGCCGGGGCGGCCGCACGGGCGCGGACCGCCTCGATCTCGTCGCGGTGACGGAGGGCTCGGGACACGGCCTGGATCTCCTGGAGCAGGTAGGTGGTGTCGGGGCCGGACGGGGAGGTGGCGCCGTCGGTCTCGGGCGACCGCTCCCTGGCGGCGACGGCGTCCAGGATCGTAACGGCCGCGGCGAGCGCCTTGGCCCGGTCGGGTGCGGACCCGAGGGCGCGGGCGGCGTCGTACGACCGGTCGCGCAGGTCCTCGTCCAGGTACCGGGAGAGCTGCAGCAGGGTGTCGCGGATGAACGTCTCGCGGCGGATCAGGCGCATCTCCCAGGTGGCGCGGGGCGTGAAGGGGGTGCCGCCGCCGTTGACGGAGCGCATCAGCACATAGAGCGGGCGCAGCCGCCGGTGGCCGAGCCGGGCGTGCCACCGCTCGTGCAGGTACTGGCCGCTGTGCGGCAGGATGAAGCCGACCGCTACGAGGGTGGCCGACACGCAGGCCGCCGACGGGGCCACGTTGGTGCTCAGCCAGTCCAGGTCGTGGCCGGTCAGCCGGGCGGTGACGGCGGTGAGTTTGGCGGCGTCGAAGAGCAGGTTCGTGGCGTAGCCGACGCCGAGCAGCCGCAGTCCCCAGCGCAGCCAGGCGTCCAGTCCGTCGGTGCGGACCCAGTTCCAGATCAGCCGGGCCGTGATCGAGCAGGCCACGGTGTGCGCGAGCAGGTAGAGCAGGATCTCCTCGCGCATGAAGGGCGTCGTGGCGTAGTACGTGTCCAGGTCCCGGCGGCGTTCCACGGGCACGTCCGCGAGCGCGAAGAGCACCCACAGGGCGACCACCACGCCGGTGTAGGCGAAGACGACCCACCGGGCCGCCCGGCGCGTCGAGGCCGAGCGGTCGGACAGCCCGTTGCGCCAGGCGACGATCAGCAGCAGCCAGGACGCGCACAGCGCGGTGATCAGGGAGTACACCAGCGGCGCGGAGATGTTCGGCACCCCGGTGACACGGTTGGTCCAGCCGATCACGGACGGGGACGCGAAGACGAACACCCCGCACGCGAACAGCAGCAGACCGCCGACGGCGCGCAGCAGCGGGTCCCGCCACAGCTTGACCAGGTTGGGCAGCTTGATGACCAGGGCGAGGGTCAGCGCGACGATCGGCAGCCAGAACGAGACGGACACGTCGCCGAGGACGTCGGCGGGGTCCAGCGCCAGTCGTGCGGGAGTCACCGGGCTCCGCCTCCTCCTCCGGGTCCGCGGTCGCCCCGTCCTCGGTATCCCATGGACCTTTGCACCGGCCCGGGCGGCGGCCCGGCACCGGCACCGGACAGCAGGGGACGGAAGGCCGCCGCCAGGCGGTGGCCGAAGTCGTCGGCCTCGGCCTCGTCCCGTTCACGGGAGCCGTTGCGGGCGGCCACGGCCAGGGCGGTGTCCCGCCAGCCCGGCTCGCCCGCCAGGGCCTCGGCGGCCGCCGTGCCGGCCAGGTGATGGTGGCCGTGCCCGGCGTGCAGATGCCACAACTCATGACCCAGGATGACCAGTTGCTGCATCGCCTCGGCCCGCTCCTCGACGATGACGAGGTCGAAGTCCTGGAACTCCACCCACAGCCCGGTGACCTCGATCTCGTCCGGGAAGCGTTCGAAGCGCAGCTCGACGGGTCGTCCGCCGCGGCGCACGCTCATCTCCTCGCACAGCGCCCGGCACACCTCCCGCACACCGGAGGGCGGCCGGGGCCGGGCGCGCAGCGCGTCGGTCAGCTCGGCGACCAGTGCGCGCTTGGCGGAGTCGTCGCGTGAGCGCCGCAGGGCCGAGGCGAGGCGTGCCGCCGTCCTCCGCGCGCCCGCGAGATCCATCGAACCCCCTTCGCCCCGCCCTGTGGCGGCCTGTTCGAGAGTACGCGTCCGGAACTGCCCGCGTCATGCGATCGCATGACAGTTCGTTCAACCACCAACGACCGAGATTCCTCAAACTTCTGCCCGACCCATTGACGTTGCAGCGCTGCAATCGTACGGTCCGTTCGACTTGACGAGCGATATTCGAGATATCGAACGTGACCCAGTCGAACCACTGAGCTCCGAACAGATAGGGCAGGGCATGGGACGACCTGACCTGAACCGCAGGCAACTCCTGGCCGCGGCGGGCGGCCTCACGGTCGCGGGCAGCTTCGGCTTCGCGGCCCTCGGCACGGGCGCCGACGCCCTGGCCTCCTCGGCACACACGCGCGTGCGCTACTGGAACCTCTTCAGCGGCGGCGACGGCTCCAACATGATCGCGATGCTGAACGCCTTCCGTAAGGCCAACCCGGACATCGCGGTGAAGGACTCCACCCTCCAGTGGGGCAGCCCCTTCTACACCAAGCTCGCCATGGCGGCCGCGGGCAACCGCGCGCCCGACCTCGGCGTCATGCACCTGGGCCGCGTCACCGGCTTCTCACCCGGCCGGTTCCTGGACCCCTGGGACGTCGGCCTGCTCGCCAAGTACGGCGTGCGGGAGAAGGACTTCAACCCCGCGCTGTGGAAGCGCGCCGTCATCGACGGCAAGCTCTACGCCCTCCCCCTCGACATCCACGTCCAGCTCTGCTTCTACCGCAAGGACGTGCTGAAGAAGGCGGCACTGCTCGGCGACGACGGCCGGATCGTGCCCGTGACCTCGACGAACGAGTGGTTCGACGTCCTGAAGGAGGCCAAGAAGGCCACCAAGAAGGGGCTGCAGACCATCGGCCTGTGGGTCAACGACCAGAACTTCCAGTGGTGGTTCTTCGTCGCCTTCTACACCCAGCTCGGCGGGACCTGGTTCGACGCGGCCAACACCGAGGTCACCTTCGACACCGACAAGGCCACCCAGGTCCTGGAGTTCCTGCGCCGGCACATCACCGACGGGTACGCCAACCCGAGCTTCGCAGGCGCCGCGGGCGCCGAACAGTTCCTCAACGGCGCGCCCTTCGTCTGGGAGGGCAACTGGTCGGTGCCGGTCTTCTCCGGAGCGAAGCTCGACTACGGCGCGACCCCGCTGCCGCCCGTCTTCGGCAAGCCGGCCACCCACGCCGAGTCGCACGCCTTCGTCCTGCCGCACCAGTCCGACCGCGGCGGCCCCGCCAACGAGGCCGCCCACCAGCTCGCCGCCTACGTCGTCCAGCACGCCCGGCAGTGGGCGGCCGGCGGCCACATCCCCGCGTACACGCCCACCCTGTCCACGGCCGCGTACAAGAAGCTCGACCCGCAGAACGAGTACGTCTCCGCCATGGACCACCAGGCCACCGAGCCGAAGGTGTGGTTCGCCGGCTCCACCGGCATCCTCGCCCAGCGCGTCGGTCCGATCGTCGTCGCCTCGACGATGGGCTCCACCAGGCCGGAGGCCGCCGCTCGCCGCATGAAGGGCGCGCTCACCCAGCTGCTCGCCATGAAGAACCCCATGGACGGCAGGACCGCAGCACAAGGAGGTACGGCCGCATGATGGCGACCAGTGCCCAGACCATCGCCGCGCCCACGCGCGTCACGACCGCCGCCGGCAGCGCCACCCTCCGCCGCCAGCAGGGCTTCCAACACGGCGGCTGGTTCGTCGCCCCGTTCCTCCTCCTGTTCGCGCTCTTCGTGATCTGGCCCCTGCTGCGCGGCCTCTACCTCAGCTTCACGGACGCCAACATCTCCGGCGAAGGCGCGAACTTCGTCGGCCTCGACAACTACCGCGAGGCCCTGAAGGACCCGCTGATGTGGGACTCCCTCGGCCACAGCGCATACTTCACGCTGCTGGTCGTGCCCTGCATCACGGTCCTCGCCTTCCTCCTCGCGATGCTCGCCCACCACATCGAGCGCGGCAAGTGGCTGTGGCGGCTGTGCTTCTTCGCCCCGTTCCTGCTGCCGTCCACCGTCGCGGGCAACCTGTGGCAGTGGCTGTTCAACCCCGGCACGGGCATGATCAACCACGTCCTCGGCGTCGAGACGCCGTGGCTGACCGACAAGTCGTACGCGATGCTCGCCATCGTCATCGCCACCCTGTGGTGGACGGTCGGCTTCAGCTTCCTGCTCTACCTCGCCGCGCTCCAGGGCATCCCCGGCCACCTCTACGAGGCCGCCAAGCTCGACGGCGCCAACGCCTGGCACCGCATGGTGCACATCACCCTGCCGATGCTGCGCAACATCACCGGGCTCGTCATCGCCCTGCAGATCCTCGCCTCGCTCCAGGTCTTCGACCAGGCCGTCGTGATGATGGACTTCACCCCCGGCCCCGAGTCGTCGACCCGCACCTTCGTGCAGTACACCCTCGAAGAGGGCTTCACCAGCTACCGCGTGGGCTACGCCTCCGCGATCTCCGTCATCTTCTTCGTGATCATCGCGGCCGTCGCCCTCGCCCGGATGTGGCTGCTGCGCAACCGTGAGGAGGGCGCCCGATGACCACCGCCGCAGAAATCCGCGTCAAGCCCCGCAGGCCGGCCTGGACCCCCAGCCAGATCGTCCTCACCCTCGTGGGCACGGCCGTCTCCGTGGTCTTCCTGGCCCCGTTCGCCTGGGGCCTGTTCACCTCGCTCAAGTCGGAGAGCGAGGCCGTCCAGGTGCCACCGCACTGGCTGCCGAAGGACTGGACGGGCCAGGCCTGGAAGGCCCTGTTCGAGACCGGCAACATCACCAACTGGTTCGTGAACTCCCTGGTCGTCTCCGTCTGCGTGACGTCCGTGGTGCTGCTCGTCAGCGCACTCGCCGGATACGGCTTCGCCCGCACGGAGTTCCGCGGCAAGAGCGTCCTGCTGGGCCTGGTCATGGCCGGCCTGATGATCTCGCCCGCCGTGCTCGGCGTGCCCCTGTTCACCACCGTCCAGCAGATGGGCATGGTCGACACCTACTGGGGCATGATCCTGCCGCAGTGCGCGCCCGCCGCGATGGTCTACATCCTCTACAAGTTCTTCCAGGGCGTCCCGCGCGAACTGGAGGAGGCCGCCTTCATCGACGGCGCCGGACGCTGGCGGGTCTTCTTCACCATCGTCCTGCCGCTCTCCCGCCCCTCCCTCGCCGCGGTCGGCATCTTCACCTTCATCGCCTCGTGGAACAACTTCCTGTGGCCCTACATGGTGACCAACAACCCCGACCTGATGACCATGCCGAACGGCATCGCGACCGTCATGAACTCCTACGGCATCCAGTGGGCCCAGCTCATGGCCGGCGGCCTCATGGCGGGCCTGCCGCTGATCATCGTCTTCGTCTTCTTCCAGCGCCAGATCGTGGCGGGTGTCGCGCACACCGGCCTCGCGGGCCAGTGACTCCCCAGAAGGAGCTACGCGTGAAGCGCATCAGACTCGCGGCGACCCTCGCCGCCGCCGTCCTCGCCCTGCTGCCGACCACCGCCCAGGCGGACGTCACCTACCCCGACCCGCGGCCCATCACCGGCCAGCAGATCATCCACGACCCGACCGTCAGCCACCTGAAGAACGGCCAGTACGTCGCGTACTCGACCGGCGGCGTCATCGGCGCCCGCCTGTCCAAGGACGGCAGACAGTGGGACGACGCCGGCAACGCCTTCGCCGAGCCGCCGAGCTGGTGGTACGAGTACAACGACACCGGCGACCCCTGGGCCCCCGACCTCTCCTACCGCGACGGCACGTACTGGCTGTACTACTCCGTCTCGTCCTGGGGCAGCAACCACTCCGCGATCGGCGTGGCCACCTCCCGCTCCGGCCTGCCCGGCACCTGGACCGACCACGGCAAGGTCTTCAGCTCCGAGAAGACCGACACCTGGAACGCCATCGACCCGGGCGTCATCCGCGCCGACGGCAAACTGTGGATGGCCTTCGGCTCGTACTGGACCGGCATCCGCATGGTCGAGCTCGACCCCGAGACCGGCAAGGCGGTCCCCGGCGCCACCGTGCACCACCTGGCGACCCGCCCCGACGCCCCGTACGCCGTCGAGGGCCCCTACGTCGTCCGACACGGCCGCTACTACTACCTCTTCGCCAGCTACGACACCTGCTGCTCGGGCGTGAACTCGACCTACCGGATCAGGGTCGGCAGGTCCACGTCGGTGACCGGCCCGTACGTCGACAGCACCGGCAAGCCCCTGCTGGAGGGCGGCGGCGACCTGCTCCTCGCCGGCCACGGCCGCTACATCGGCCCGGGCGGCCAGTCGGTCTTCCGCGACAAGGGCCGCGACTGGCTCGCCTACCACTACTACGACGCCGAGGACAACGGCACCCCCAAGCTGGGGCTCAACGAGCTCAGCTGGACGAAGGACGGCTGGCCAACCGTCCGCTAGGGGCGCGAGAAACCACCGGCACCCCGCAACTGCCAGCGGAACACGAACCACCACCCCGAAAGGCGACCATGCACACCGCCCGCTTCACCCTCGACCCCGCCTTCACGGTCGGCGAGGTCAACCCCCGACTCTTCGGCTCCTTCGTCGAACACCTCGGCCGCTGCGTCTACACCGGCATCTTCGAACCCGGCCACCGCACAGCGGACGCGTCCGGCATCCGCCAGGACGTCCTGGACCTGGTCCGCGAACTCGGCGTCACCGCCATCCGCTACCCCGGCGGCAACTTCGTCTCCGGCTACAAGTGGGAGGACTCCGTGGGCCCGGCGGAGGAACGCCCCCGCCGCCTCGACCTCGCCTGGCACTCCACGGAGACCAACCGCTTCGGCCTCTCCGAGTACATCGCCTTCCTGCGGAAGATCGGCCCGCACGCCGAGCCCATGATGGCCGTCAACCTCGGCACGCGCGGCGTGGCGGAGGCCCTGGAGCTCCAGGAGTACGCCAACCACCCCTCCGGGACCGCGCTTTCGGACCTGCGTGCCGAGCACGGCGACAAGGACCCCTTCGGCATCCGCCTGTGGTGCCTCGGCAACGAGATGGACGGCCCCTGGCAGACCGGCCACAAGACGGCCGAGGAGTACGGCCGGGTCGCCGCCGAGACGGCCCGCGCCATGCGCCAGCAGGACCCGAACGTCGAGCTGGTCGCGTGCGGCTCCTCCGGTCAGGGCATGCCCACCTTCGCCGAGTGGGAGGCGACCGTCCTGAAGGAGACGTACGACCTGGTCGACTACATCTCCCTGCACGCCTACTACGAGCCCGTCGACGGCGACGTCGACTCCTTCCTCGCCTCCGCCGTCGACATGGAGTCCTTCATCGAGAACGTGGTCGCCACCTGCGACCACGTCGGAGCCCGCCTGAAGTCCAAGAAGAAGATCAACCTCTCCTTCGACGAGTGGAACGTCTGGTACCTCTCCCGCTGGGAGGAGCAGGCCAGGACCTTCGAGCAGGACGACTGGCCCGAGGCCCCGCGCCTGCTGGAGGACAACTACAGCGTCACCGACGCGGTCGTCTTCGGCTCGCTGCTCATCGCGCTGCTGCGGCACGCCGACCGCGTCACGGTCGCCTGCCTCGCCCAGCTCGTCAACGTCATCGCGCCGATCATGACCGAGCCGGGCGGCCCGGCCTGGCGGCAGACGACGTTCTTCCCCTTCGCACAGGCCTCGACGTACGGACGCGGGCAGGTCCTCGACGTGCGCGTGGACTCGCCGACGTACGAGACGAAGAAGTACGGCGAGGCCGACCTGCTGCACGCCACCGCCGTACGCGCCGAGGACGGCTCGGTCACCGTCTTCGCCGTCAACCGAAGCCGCACCGAACCGCTGCCCCTCGAAGTCGCCCTCAACGGCCTTGAGCTGAAGCGGGTCGTCGAGCACAGCGCGCTCGCGGACGCCGACCCCGACGCCCGCAACACGCTCCACGAGCCCGAGCGGGTCACCCCGCACGCGGTCGAGGGCACCGCGCTCCAGGACGGCACGCTGAGCGCCGTCCTGGAACCGTTGTCCTGGAACGTGATCCGGCTGGCCTGACACCGGCCCCGGGCGGGTCGGCGCTCGATGCGCGGCTGGGCGGTCGAGGACGGCGGGGAGGACGTCGTGCCGACCGCCCTCACACCGGTTCCACCGGCACCCCGCCGGCCGCCGACCCCAGCAGCGTCAGCCGCACGTCCGACGGGCCCGACGGTGTGGTCCCGTCGGACAGCACCGCCAGGGCCAGGGTATTCTCCCCGCGGGTGCGCAGGATGCCGTTCGGCAGGACGAAGGTGTGCTGCGGGCCCACGTCGTTGACGTACTGGCCCAGGTTCCAGCCGTTGAGGAAAATCTGCACGCGGTAGGCACGGTCGGGGTCGTCGTGCAGGACGAGACCGACCGAGGCGTCCACGTCGCGGGCGACGTTCAGCCGGAAGCCCGTCCGGTACCAGGTCACGCCCTGCCGCCGGTCGCCGCGCGGCAGTTCGGCGGCCTCCCAGTCGCCGTCGTCGTACCCCGGCAGATGCCAGCCCTCCCGTTCCCCGTACAGCCCGCCGTTGTTCAGCGGCCCGCGCACCGGGTCGGGCGCCGTCTGCCCCTGGAGCCGCCAAGCGACGTCCGGGGCAGCCCCCTTGAAGCGGGCCGAGGTCAGCCCGCGCGCCGCCTTGGGGTCGGCCCCGTCCCGCTGCATGCGCCGGACCAGGACGGACAGCACGTGCCGGCGAGGCGCACGCGGCTCGTCGCCGCGCTCCTCGCGCGACGTCTCACGCCACTCCTCACGCAGCTTCTCCGGCACGGCGAAGGTGGCCGTCGCCGTCCACGTGCCCTTCCCGGCGCCGTCGCCGTCCGGCACCGGCATACGGTGCGTGCCCAGCGGCCGTCCGTCCAGCCAGGCCATCAGCAGCCCCAGCGTGCCGGTGCTGTAGGCGAGGGACACCGACTCCAGGTCCTCCGCGTCCGTGAACTCACCCCGGTACCACACGTCGCCGTAGTGGAAGCCGTAGTCGTCGGCGAACAGCACGGGCTGCCCGTCGGGCACGGGCGTGGTGCTGTGCGAGGAGTCCTTGTCGGCGGCCGTCCAGCCGGAGTCGTCGAAGCCGGGCCCGGACTCCGGGTTCTCCGTCCGGCGGCGCCAGCCGTCGAGCGCGGGCAGCGTCATCGGGGCCACGCCGGGCAGCATCCGCTCGGCCAGCAGGCTCCCCGAGGCGCTGATCCTGGTCGGCACCGGCCGCCCGTTCCAGGTGACGCCGGTAGCGCCGCGCGGCCCCCACACCTCCAGGCCGGTCTCACCGATCGTGTCACCGGTGAGGTGCACCGTGGAGCCGCGCACCGTGACGTCGCGCAGCAGGGCCGGGCCGTAGACGAGCAGCGAACCGGACGGCGTCTCGTACGGCCACAGCCGCAGCGCGGTCGCGTCGTCGGCGAACAGCAGCAGCATCGGCGTCTCGTCGTCGCCGCCCTCCACCAGGACCCGGTTCAGTCCGCCGGGGCCCAGCGGGGCCGTCACGGTCAGCTTTCCGTCGGCGTACGACCACGCGGGCTCCGGGTCCAGCCGGGTGGTGACCGGCTGCACCTCGCAGTCCAGCACCACCTGCGCCATCTCGCCGCCCCGGCCCGCGAACACGGCGACGTCCTGCCGCCCGGCCTTCAGCGACAGCATGGGCGGCACGGTGGAGTAGGCCAGCTTCCGCCGCCCCAGCTCCAGCTCGGTGACGAGCAGCTTGGCGTCCCGCGCCTGGACGGTGACCGGCACGTCGACCCCCGCGTCGGGCAGCGTGGCGGAGACCGCCTCGGCGGAGTCGTTGCGCAGGACGTGGACATGGGCGCCGGTGTCGGGGTTGATCAGACGGCCCACCGTGATCCGCCGGTCCGCGGCGCGCACCTGCGCCGCCCGCTCCAGCCTGGCGAAGTCGGGCACGCTCCGCAGCAGATGACCCAGCTCGTGCAGGGCGGCGAGCTTGGGCGTGCGGTTCCGCGCCTCGTCCAGGGCCGCGCCGTAGTCGTACGACGTGTAGACGCCCGGCGCGGGCAGCCAGCCCCACGAGGTGCCGCCGAAGGCCATGCGGACGTTGTGCAGGGCCAACCCGCCGGCGAGTTCCGCGAGGCGGGTGCGCCGCTCGTACGCCGCGTCCCGTGACCGGCGCACCTGCGCGTAGCCCGGCCCGCCCCAGGGGTCGGGCCGTCCGTCGTCCGCGCGCATCCGGTCACTGTCGAGGAGGGGCACGTCTATGCCGTCGGCGCGCACCGTCCGGCGCAGCCGGTCCCGGGCGTCGTCCGCGTCCTCCAGCTGGTACAGCAGGACGGTGCCCCCGCCCCGGGTGAACAGGTGCCGGGCGGCGATGGCGTCGACGGCGGACAGCCACTCGGCCGCGTGCCGCAGGTAGGCCGGGTCGGCCGTACGGGGCCTGCTCGCCGTGGCCGTCAGCCAGCCGGGGAGGCCCCCGCCGTCGACGTCGCCGCCGAGGTAAGGGCCCGGGCGCAGGACGACGTACAGGCCGGTCTCGGCGGCCATGCGCAGGAACAGGTCCAGGTCGCGCACACCGCTGAAGTCGTAGGTGCCCGGCGCCGGGGAGTGGTGGTTCCAGGCGACGCTGGCGCTGACCGCGTTGAAGCCGTGGGCGCGCATCTTCTGCAGAACGTCCCGCCACAGGGACGGGCTCGGCAGCCGGAAGGGATGCATCTCGCCGGACCACAGCACGAGACGCCGGCCGTCCACCAGGATCGAGTACCGGTCGAAGCCGACCTCGTGCCGCTCGCCGTCCGCGCGCGGCGGCGGGGGCGGCGGGCCGGTGGGCACGGTCCGGGACGTGTGAGCGGAGGTCGGCGCCCCGCCGCTGCCGGTCAGCGCGAGACCGAGCGCCGCCGTGCCGGCGAGTGCGGTGAAGGTACGCCTGCTGAGCTCCAAGGGAGCGCCTCCTGTTACTGCCTGCCGTAAGGGGTGCCGGTGGGCCATTGTGTACGGCGCCCCCCGCCGGGGTCATATGAGGTGCCGGGTGAGGGGCGGGCAGGCCGGGGCGGTGCCGCGACACCGGCACCGGCTAGACGACGATGCCGTCGGCCACGCGGTGGGCGACGTACAGGCCGTACAGGGCGAGAAGGACACCGAGGAGCCAGGTCCAGGCGGGCAGCGCGCGCCTCCGGTGTCCGTGCCACAGGCGTCGCAGGCGCACGACGGTGAGAACGGCACCGAGCGCGGCGACGGCGGCGAACGCCCAGAAAGCAGGGCACGCCTCCGCGCGGCACGACTCCGAGGGGTGACGGCATGCCGCCCTCCCAGTCCACGCTCGCCGCCCCGTGTGAATGGCTGGAGTTGTACCTGGCCGCCCCGTACCCGGCTGCGTACGATGCGACCGCCCCCGGCCTTCACAGCTCCTTCATCGATCTCTCACAGGCGGGGGGTGTCGTGGGTCACTATTTGGCATGCCCATGACCAGCTCACCACTCCACCCCCCACTGATCGGATGGGAGAACCATGGCCGGTGGCCTGCTCCTGAGCGGCGCGATCGCCGCGCTCCTCGGCACCGCACTGCCCGCACAACCCCCGTCCCCCGGGTTCGTCGACCCGCCTCCGGACAAGATCGTCATCAAGGTCGCCACGGTGAACGGCTCGGGCTGTCCGCAGGGCACGACGGCGGTCGCCGTCTCCGAGGACAACACCGCCTTCACGGTGACCTACAGCGACTACCTCGCCCAGGCGGGCGGCGGCTCCGACCCCACGGCGTTCCGCAAAAACTGCCAGCTCAACCTGATCGTGCACGTCCCGCAGGGCTTCACCTACGCCATCGCCAGCGCGGACTACCGCGGCTTCGCCGCGCTCCAGCCGGGCGCGACCGGCACACAGAGAGCCTCGTACTACTTCCAGGGCTCACCCAGCACGGCGTCCCGCAGTCACCCCTTCAACGGCCCCTACAACGACAACTGGCAGGCCACCGACACCACGGACTGGGCCCAACTGGTCTGGGCGCCCTGCGGAGTCCAGCGCAATTTCAACATCAACACGGAGCTGCGGGTCAACGCCGGAACCCAGGCGCCCGACAAGGTCAGCTTCATGACGATGGACTCGACCGACGGGGACATCAGCACGGTGTACCACCTGGCGTGGAAGGAGTGCCCGGAGTCCTGACGGAGTGAAGGGTGCGGCCCGCACCGGCGTTCACCCGCGGGCGGGCCGCGTCCCAGCGGCGCGCCGGCCCGTGCCCGAGCCCGCGCCCTCACGCCGGGTGCCGCGCCAGATACACGTCCAGGGGCTCCAGCGCGCCCCACGCCTGGTCGAAACTGGCCGCGAAGTACCGCAGGAACACACCGCCCTCCACGCTGAAGCCCTTGAGTTGCTGGCGGCCGACGCCGGAGAAGGAGAGATAGCTGACGGCGTCGTCGATGAGGCCCATGTTGTACCAGCCGAACGAGGCGGCCCAGGGCATGACGCGTGCCTCGTAGGCGTAGATGTCGGCGATCTCGGCCTGGTGTTCTCGCAGCCACGCCAGATTGGCCGCCTTCGGTACACCGCCCACCTCCGGCACGCCGATGACGCGCCGGACGCTGGCGGACTTCGCCGAGTGGTTCCTGGCCCACTCCAGCACGGTCCTGTAGTAGGTCTCGGCTTCCGCGGCGCCCCACTGGCCGGGCGGGTGCAGGCGTACGTAGGTGAGGCGGATCTCGGAGCGGGCCCGGAGGATGCCGTCGGCCGCGGCGCGGTAGAAGGCGGGCGGATCCGGATAGCGCACCATCGTCAGGTGCGCGGTGTCCCCGTCCGGTCCGATAGGCGGCCCGGCTGCGGGAAAGGGCGACAGCACCCCCGCACCCTGGCCTTCGCGCCGCAGGACGTCCAGTTCCGTCCTGGCCGTGCGCCACATCTCCCGCCAGTGCTCCCAGTCGCCGCCCAGCGCGGCGACCAGGCGGTGGGTGACCGTCTCGCTGGGCAGCCGTCGCCCGTTGAGTGCCTCGGACACGGTGGCCTGGCTGCACTGGGCCCGCGCCGCGATCGTCCTGATCTGCGGCTCGCCGGCGGAGATGCGCAGTTGGCGCAGCTGAGCGGCGAACCGCCGCACGGGTGGCGCGGC
Organism: Streptomyces bullii; assembly: GCF_042657145.1. Lineage (NCBI taxonomy): Bacteria > Bacillati > Actinomycetota > Actinomycetes > Kitasatosporales > Streptomycetaceae > Streptomyces > Streptomyces bullii. The sequence continues at coordinate 149,131 of NZ_JBHSNY010000001.1, read as the reverse complement.
GGCATGCGACGAGGTGTCCACGGTCCCCCCGGGTGACCAGCGCGGGCACGGCGAGCGTCATCATGGCACCGTCACCGGCGCCGCCGCGGACTTTCGGTGAACTTCAGTGAATCACACGTTTTTGGGACGAAGTTCGGCGTAGCGGGACTTTCCTGGACGCCCGGTCCGGTGGCTGGTCGAATGAACGGCATTGTGACCCCGCACGGAATGGAAGAGGCGAGCATCCATGCCGTTTTCCCTCAGGAGTGTGCTGCACCGTCATTACGCTGCGTTCCTGGCCGTTCTGGTGACCGGCGTCGTTCTGATCACCGCGGGCCAGGAAGTCTCCGAGTCGACCGCGCTCTACGTCGAGTGCCTGCTGGGTGTGGCCGGTCTCCTGACAAGTTACGTCCTCACGCCACCCACCCCGCCCGCCGACCACGGGCCGGCCGGGCCGCAGTAGCCGTATTGGCCGTCCGCTTGGCGAGCGGCCCGAGGTTCCCCCGGCGAGGTGGTCGAGGAAGTCGGCCCAGGCGGGGGAAGAGAGGGTGAGGCGGGGGCCGTGCTTGTCCTTTGGAGTCGCGGACCTGGACGTCCAGGCGGCCCGCCGCCCTCTGGAGGACGCCCGTCATGCCCAGGGCACTCCGTCCGTCGGCGCCCGCCGACCAGCGGTCCCCGCACCCCCTCGACGAAACACCACCGCGGCCTTCTCCTCGTCGACGCCCTCGCCGACCGCTGGGAGGTGCTCGACCGTGAGCCGCCCGGCAAGACCGTCCGTGCCGACGTGCCTGGCTGGCTCTCCCTGGCGGAGTCGTGCGCGAACCATTGACGCGCAAGTGGTTCGATTCTACGGTCCGTTCGAACTTGCGATCTCCGTTCGATATTCCGTACGGCGAGCCACCCCCACCGCAAGGAGAACCCGCATGAGCCGCACCCCTCGCACTCCCCGCTCTCCCCACACCCGTCGAACACTCCGCACCCGAACCGCCCTCCTCGCCCTCCCCGCCGCCGCCCTCCTCGCCCTCGTCCCCTCCACCGCCTCGGCGTACCCCAACCCCGGCCGCGTCACCGGAGACGTCGTCACCCACGACCCGACGATGATCCGGACCTCCTCCGGCCAGTACCTGCTCTACGCCACGGGCGGCGGCATCGCCAACAAGACCTCCAGCGACCGCACCGCCTTCAGAAACGGCAGCGACGCCTTCTCCAGCAGGCCCAGTTGGTGGCGGAACTACTCCTCCGTCCCGGAGGCCTGGGCACCCGACATCTCGTACCACGGCGGCAGGTACCTGATGTACTACTCCGTCTCCAAGTTCGGGTCGAACACGTCCGCCATCGGGCTCGCGACGTCCAGTACCGGCCAGCCCGGCTCCTGGACCGACCAGGGCACCGTCTACACCTCCAGCTCCTCCAGCGACTACAACGCCATCGACCCGAACCTCTTCGTCGACGACGACGGCAAGTGGTGGCTGTCCTTCGGGAGTTGGTGGACCGGGATCAAGATGATCCAGATCAATCCGTCGACCGGGAAGCAGCTGTCCACCAACACCACCCGGTACTCGCTCGCCTCCCGGCCCACCGGGACCAAGGCCGTCGAGGCGCCCTTCATCGTCAAGCGCAACGGTTACTACTACCTGTTCGCCTCGTACGACACCTGCTGCAACGGCACCAACTCCACCTACAAGGTGAAGGTCGGCCGCGCCACCAGCATCACCGGGCCGTACCGCGACAAGAACGGCGTCTCGATGATGAACAACGGCGGCACCCCCGTGCTGGAGTCGCACGGCAGCGTCATCGGCCCGGGCGGCCAGTCGATCATGAAGGACGTCGACGGCGACCTGATCGTCTACCACTACTACGACGGCAACGACAACGGCACGCCCAAGCTGGGCATCAACCTCTTGAACTGGAGCAGCGGATGGCCCGTCGCCTACTGACCCTGCTGGCGGCGCTGCTGCTGGCCCTCACCCTCGGGCAGCCCTCCGCGAGCGCCGCCTCCTTCACCAACCCCGTCAAGGCCCAGAAGGGCGCCGACCCCTGGATCTCGTACCACGAGGGCAACTACTACCTGGTGACGACGAGTTGGACCGACGTCATCACCGTCCGCAAGTCCGCCACCCTCGCCGGGCTCTCCACCGCGCCCAGCGTCCAGGTGTGGAAGGGCGACGCGGCCTCGCGGTGCTGCAACATCTGGGCGCCCGAGCTGCACTTCCTCAACGGGCGCTGGTACCTGTACTACGTCGCCGGGCAGAACGTGTCCGACTACAACCCGACGCAGCGCAGCCACGTGCTGGAGAGCGCCGGCTCCGACCCGATGGGGCCGTACACCTACAAGGGGCAGCTCAGCAGTGTCTGGATGCTGGACCCGAGCGTGCTGAACGTGGGCGGCCGGCTGTACATGCTGGGCAGCGCGATCACCAACGGGACGCAGAACCTCGTCATCGCGCCGATGTCCAACCCGTACACCGTCAGCGGGTCCTACTCGACGATCTCGACACCGACGTACGCCTGGGAGCGGCAGGGCGGCACCGTCAACGAGGGGGCGGAAATCCTCCAGCGCGACGGGCGGACCTTCCTCATCTACTCCGCCAGCGGCTGCTGGACGCCGGACTACAAGCTCGGCCAGCTGGAGCTCACCGGCTCCAATCCGCTCTCCGCCTCCTCCTGGACGAAGAAGTCCACGCCGGTCTTCCAGCGCAACGACGCCAACGGCGTCTACGGGCCGGGGCACAACGGCTTCTTCACCTCACCGGACGGCCGGGAGAACTGGATCGTCTACCACGCCAACGACAGCGCGAGCGAGGGCTGCGACAACGGGCGTACGACCCGGGCGCAGAAGTTCACCTGGAACTCCGACGGCACGCCGAACTTCGGCACGCCGGTGCGGCTCGGCGCCTCGCTGGCCGGCCCGTCCGGGGAGCCGTCCGCCGTCTCCACCACCTACACCCTCACCAACCGCAACAGCGGCAAGTGCCTGGAGGTCGCCGCGAGTTCGTCGGCCGACGGCGCCAACGTCATGCAGTACGCCTGCAACGGCGGCGCCAACCAGCGCTGGCGGCTGGAGGACCTCGGCGACGACACCCACCGGCTCGTCAACGTCGCCAGCGGCAAGGTGCTCGACACCGAGAACTGCTCCAGCGCCGACGGGGCGGACCTGCGGCAGTGGTCGTGGCTGAACAACGACTGCCAGCGGTTCCGGTTCGTGGCCACCGACGGCGGCTACGTCCGGATCGTCAACAAGGCCACCGGCAAGGTCGCCGACGTCGCGGACTGCTCCACCGCGGACGGCGCCGACGTACGGCAGTGGTCGTGGCTGAACAACGCCTGCCAGCAGTGGAGGCTCAACCCCGCGTAGTCCGCGCCGCTCAGCCGGCCTGGCCCATCCCCGCCGCGTTCGGCCAGCTCTGCGTGCCGGGCCAGCCGGTCGCCGGAGCAGGGGCCAGTCCGTTGGTGCCCCTGACCTGGGCGGCGGTGAGGCCGCCCCGGGCGGGGACGCCGGGCGGGGTGAGGCCGGTGGCCGCGGCGGCCGGGGCCACCGGTACGGCCTGCGGTGCGGGCGTGGGCACCGGGGCCGGAGCCGGGACCTGGGCCACGGGAGCGAGGGGCTGCGCGGGCGCCGCTGCCGGCGTCGGCATCGACTGAGGCCCCGGCTGCGGGAACGACTGCGGGAACGACTGCGGCGACTGCGGAGTCTGCGGAATCGACTGGGGAACCGGCTGCGGCGTCGACCGGGGGGTCGGTTGCGGCACCGGCTGGGGTGCCGCCGGCATCGGCATCCCGCCGCCCGGGGCCGCCGGAGCGGCGGACGCGGCGGCGGGGAGCGGCATGCCGGTGCCGGCGGCCGGGGCGGCGGCGAGGCCCGGGCCACCGGCACCGGCGGCCTGGGCGGCGAGGCCCCGCACACCGGCCCCGTTGGTCTCGCTCACCAGGCGGTCCACCGCCGCCGTACCCGAGCTGTAGCTGGTCCCTGGAGCGAGCTCGGGTACGGCGGCTCCCTTCCTGGACGACCCGTAGAGCACCTGTTCCAGGCCGGATACCAGGCGACGCACGTCCACCTGGGGGCGCACCACGAGACGCAGGAAGCGACTGGACGAACCGATCTTGTTGCCGCACTCGCGGACCAGGATCCGGTGCTCGGTGAGCAGCCGGTCCCGGACCACGGTGCCCTCGGCGCCCACGGGGAGGCGCACGAAGAGGAAGTTGCCCTGGGAGGGGTAGACCGTCAGGCCGGGCAGCGCCGACAGCTGGCTCGCCATCTCCAGACGGTCGCGGCGCACCTGCATCAGGCTCTGCGCGTACTCGGCGCCGTGCTCCTTGAGCATGAACACCACGTGCTCGGCGAAGGAGTTGAGGTTCCACTTGGGCAGCATCGAGCGCACGCGGCCCGCGAGGGCCGGGTTGGCCACCAGGTAGCCGAAGCGGATGCCGTGCAGGCCGAAGTTCTTGCCGAGGCTGCGCAGGACGATGACGTTCGGCCGCAGCATCGCCTCCTGGACGACACTCGGCTCGGCCTCCGCGTCGGCGAACTCCAGGAAGGACTCGTCGACGACCACCAGGTCCAGGTCGGCCATCGCGTCCATGAACTGCACGACCGCGTGCTTGTGCAGGAAGCCGCCGTCGGGGTTGTTCGGGTTGCAGATCACCGCGACCCGCGTCCCCCGGGCCCGTATGAACTCGGCGTACTGGGCGAGGTCGAGGGCGAATCCGCTGGACTCCTGGAGCGGGAACATGTCGACCCGCTTGCCGGTCTCCATCGGCTGGTCGGTCCAGCGGCCGAAGGTCGGCACGGGCACGGCGAGCGACTCGCGGACCAGGAGGTGGTCGATCCACGTGATCAGCTCGGTCGAGCCGTTGCCCATCGCCACGCACTGCGGAGGCAGCTGGAGCAGGCCGCACAGCTCGGCCGTGATCGTGTCGGCGCTGGACGGGTAGTACGTGATGATGTCCCGCAGCCTGCCCGCCATCTCGTCGAACATCGCCGGGGTGGGGAAGTAGGGGTTGCAGGGGATGCAGAAGTCCACGGGTCCGGCCCCGTCGCCGCCCTCGCGTGTCAGCGCCGCCATGGAGGGGCTGTGGGCCGCAGTGCTGCGGAACAGCGACGTGACGTTGTCGGCCATGGAACCTCCGTAACAGGCGGGCCCGTTGGGGACGGCCGGGCCCGACGTTCAAGGGCGGCCCGCGCGGGGGAGCGCGGGCCGCCCTTGGATACGGAGGCTTAGGTGGCACCGTTCAATCGCCGGGAAAACCGCTGGGATTTCGGGCAGAACCTGTGTGCCGCCTGTGAAGGCACAGGGGGCCTCCGGTCCGGACGCTCAGCAGCCGAACGAGTGGATCGTCGTCGTCCGGTACGTCTGCCCCGGTCGCAGCACGGTCGACGGGAACGACGGCTTGTTCGGCGAGTCGGGGAAGTGCTGCGTCTCCAGGCACAGGGCGTCGCCCTGGCGGTAGGTCCGGCCGGAGGGGCCGGTCAGCGTGCCGTCGAGGAAGTTGCCGGAGTAGAACTGCAGGCCCGGCTCGTTCGTGGCGATCTTCATCGTGCGGCCGGAGGCGGGGTCGCGCAGGGTGGCGACGTGCTCGGGCCGGGCGGTGATGCCCTTGTCGAGGACCCAGTTGTGGTCGAAGCCCTTGGCGGTGACCAGCTGGGGGTGGGCGACACGGATGTCCCGGCCGATGGGCTTGGCCTTGCGGAAGTCGAAGGGGGTGCCGGCGACCTTGGCCAGCTCGCCCGTGGGGATCAGACCCGAGTCGGTGGGCGTGTAGCGGGACGCGGCGATCGTCAGCTCGTGGTCCTCGATCGTGCCGCTGCCCTCGCCGGCCAGGTTCCAGTAGACGTGGCTGGTGAGGTTGACGACGGTGGCCTTGTCGGTGGTGGCCTCGTAGTCGATGCGCCAGTCGCCGTGCTTGGTGAGGGTGTACGTCACCTTGGTCTTGAGCGTGCCCGGGTAGCCCATCTCCCCGTCGACGCTCGTGTAGTACAGGTACAGGCCGACGTCGGAGCCCTTCACGAACGGCTCGATGTCCCAGACCCGCTTGTCGAAGCCCTTGGCGCCGCCGTGCAGGCTGTTGACGCCGTCGTTGACGGACAGCTGGTACTTCTTGCCGTCCAGGGTGAACTGGCCCTTGCCGATGCGGTTGCCGTACCGCCCGATCAGCGCGCCGAAGTACGGGCTCTTGGCGACGTAGTCCTCGATGGTGTCGAAGCCCGCCGAGACGTTGGCGTACCGGCCGCGGCGGTCGGGGATCTCCAGGGACTGGACGATGCCGCCGTAGGAGAGGACCTTCAGACGGGTGCCGCCGTTCTCCAGCGACCAGCTGTGGATCTTCGTGCCGTCGGCGAGCTTGCCGAAGAGCGTCTTCACCGGCTTCCTGCCTCCCGTGGCGTGCGCCGTGCCGCCGAGCGTGGTGGCGGCCATGCCCGCCGCCGCTGCCCCCGCGATGACCGTGCGTCTGTTCAGTTCCATGTGCGGCTCCACCTCGTTGGGAAACTGCTGTCGAAAGGACCGGGCCCCGCCTTCCGGCGGGGCCCGGTCTGTTTCTACGAACCGACCTTGCGCTTGTTCCACACGTCGAACCCGACCGCCGCCAGGAGCACCAGGCCCTTGATGACCTGCTGCCAGTCGGTGCCGATGCCGACGAGGTTCATACCGTTGTTCAGCACGCCCAGGACCAGGCCACCGATGATCGCGCCGAGCACGGTGCCGACACCGCCGCTCATCGACGCGCCGCCGATGAACGAGGCCGCGATCGCCTCCAGCTCGAAGTTGAGGCCGGCCTTGGGAGAGGCCGCGTTGAAGCGGGCGGCGAAGACCAGACCCGCCAGGGCCGCGAGCATGCCCATGTTCAGGAAGACCAGGAAGGTGACCTTCTTGTCCTTCACACCCGACAGCTTGGCCGCGGGCAGGTTGCCGCCGATCGCGTAGATGTGGCGGCCGATGATCGCGTTGCGCATCACGTAGCCGAAGCCGACGAGCAGCACGCCGAGGATGAGCAGCACGATCGGCGCGCCCTTGTAGCTGGCCAGCAGCAGCGTCAGCGTGAGCACGGCGGCGCCGATCGCGACCAGCTTCAGCAGGAACAGCTTGGTGGGCAGGACGTCCAGGGAGAACTCCTGCTGCCGCTTGCGGTCACGGATCTCCTGCAGGACCACGAACGCGATCAGCGCGAAGCCCAGCAGCAACGTGAGGTTGTGGTAGTTGGTGTTCGGCCCGACCTCGGGCAGGAAGCCGTTGGCGACCTTCTGCAGGCCGTCCGGGAACGGGCCGAGCGTCTGCCCGTCCAGGAAGATCTCGGTCAGACCGCGGAAGATCAGCATGCCCGCCAGGGTCACGATGAACGACGGTATGCCGCCGTACGCGATGAAGAACCCTTGCACCGCGCCCGCGATGGCGCCGACGGCCAGGCACAGCAGCACGGCGACCGGCCACGGCAGGTCGTTCCTGACCATGAACACGGCGGCCATCGACCCGACGAACGCCGTCAGCGAGCCGACCGACAGGTCGATGTGGCCCGCGATGATGACCAGCATCATGCCGATCGCGAGGATCAGGATGTAGCTGTTCTGCAGGACCAGGTTGGAGACGTTGCGCGGGAGCAGCAGGTCGCCATTGGTCCACACGGCGAACAGGACCACGATCAGGCCGAGGGCGATCAGCATGCCGTACTGCCGCATGTTGCGGCGCATGCCGTCCAGCAACAGCTGCAGCAGTCCGTCGCCTGTGGCCGCCCCTCCCTTGCCGGGCGGCGCGGGGGCCGGCGTCTTGGCGGTCACATCGGTGCTCATCGGGTTACCTCTTTGTCCTTCGTCATCTGACGCATCAGCGATTCCTGTGAGGCCTCGGCCCGCGAGAACTCACCGGTCAGCCGCCCCGCGGCCATCGTGTAGATGCGGTCGCACATACCGAGCAGCTCCGGCAGCTCGGAGGAGATGAAGACGACCGCCTTGCCCTGGGCGGCCAGCTGGTCGATGACCGTGTAGATCTCGTACTTGGCACCGACGTCGATGCCGCGCGTCGGCTCGTCCAGGATCAGCACGTCCGGACCCGAGAAGATCCACTTGCTGAGGACGACCTTCTGCTGGTTGCCGCCGGACAGCTTGCCCACCGGCTCGAAGACGGTCGGCGCCTTGATGTTCATGGACTTGCGGAAGCCCTCGGCGACCTGCCGTTCCTCGTGCTCGTCGACCACGCCCCGCTTGGCGACCTTGCTCAGGGCGGTCAGCGAGATGTTCCGGTTGATGGTGTCGATGAGGTTGAGGCCGTAGTGCTTGCGGTCCTCGGTGACGTAGGCGATGCCGTGCTTGACCGCCTCGGGGACGGACTTCGTACGGATCTCCTTGCCGTCCTTGAGGACCGTGCCGCCCGCGTACCGGCCGTAGGACCGCCCGAAGACGCTCATCGCGAGTTCCGTGCGGCCGGCGCCCATGAGGCCCGCGATGCCGACGATCTCGCCGCGCCGCACGTGCAGCGACACGTCGTCGACGACCTTGCGCTGCTGGTCGATCGGGTGGTGCACGGTCCAGCCCCGGATCTCCAGGGCGGGCGCCTCGCCGTCCTGCGGCTGGTGCGGGGTCCGCTCCGGGAAGCGGTGCTCCAGGTCGCGGCCGACCATGCCGCTGATGATCCGGTCCTCGGTGGTCTGCGGGGCCTTCACGTCGAGGGTCTCGATGGTGCGGCCGTCGCGCAGGATGGTCACCGAGTCGGCGACCTTGCGGATCTCGTTGAGCTTGTGAGAGATGATGATCGAGGTGATGCCCTGCTTCTTCAGCTCCAGGATCAGGTCCAGGAGCTTGCCGCTGTCCTCGTCGTTCAGCGCGGCCGTCGGCTCGTCCAGGATGAGCAGCTTGACCTTCTTCGACAAGGCCTTGGCGATCTCCACGAGCTGCTGCTTGCCCACGCCGATGTCGGCGACGCGGGTGTCGGGGTGATCGCTGAGACCGACCCGCCGCAGCAGCTCGGTGGCGTGCTTGAGCGTCTCGGTCCAGCTGATGATCCCCCGGGTGGCGTGCTCGTTGCCGAGGAAGATGTTCTCCGCGATGGAGAGGTAGGGCACCAGGGCCAGCTCCTGGTGGATGATCACGATGCCGCGCTCTTCGCTGGCCCGGATGTCCTTGAACCGGCAGACCTCTCCCTCGAAGAGGATCTCGCCCTCGTACGTGCCGTGCGGGTGGACGCCGGAGAGGACCTTCATCAAGGTCGACTTGCCGGCGCCGTTCTCCCCGCAGATGGCGTGGACCTCGCCCTGCTGGACGGTCAGCGTGACGTCCGACAGCGCCTTGACGCCGGGAAAGGTCTTGACGATCGAGCGCATTTCCAGGACGGGTCCCGCCATGGTCGTGCCTTCCAGTCAGTGGTGAATCGTCGGTCGGTTGGCGGCGGTTACTTCAGGTCGCTTTCCTTGATGTAGCCGGAGTCGACGACCACCTTCTGGTAGTTGGCCTTGTCGACGGCGACCGGCTCCAGCAGGTACGCCGGGACGACCTTCGAGCCGTTGTCGTAGGTCTTGGTGTCGTTGACCTCGGGCTTCTTCTTGTTGAGCAGGGCGTCGACCATGTTGGAGGCCACCTTGGCGAGCTCGCGGGTGTCCTTGTAGACGGTCATCGACTGCTGGCCGGCGATGATCGACTTCACCGAGGCGACCTCGGCGTCCTGGCCGGTGACGATCGGCAGCGGCTTGCTCGTGGAGCCGTAGTCGTCCGACTTCAGCGCCGACAGGATGCCGATGGAGATGCCGTCGTACGGCGAGAGGACCGCGTCGACCCGCTGGCTCTTGTAGGCCGAGGTCAGGATGTCGTCCATGCGCTTCTGGGCGGTGCCGCCGTCCCAGCGCAGGGTGGTGACCTGGGTGAGCTTGGTCTGGCCGGAGCGGACGACGAGCTGCTTCTTGTCGATGTACGGCTGCAGGACCTTCATCGCGCCGCCGAAGAAGTAGCGCGTGTTGTTGTCGTCGTTCGAGCCGGCGAACAGCTCGATGTTGAACGGGCCCTTCTTGCTGCCGTCCTTCAGTCCGAGCTTCTCGACGATGTAGGTGGCCTGGAGCTCGCCGACCTTCTCGTTGTCGAAGGACGCGTAGTAGTCGACGTTCGGCGTGCCGAGGATCAGGCGGTCGTAGGAGATGACCGGGATGTTGGCGTCCTTGGCCTGCTGGAGCACGTTGTCCAGCGACTTGTTGTCGATGGCCGCGATGATCAGAGCCTTGACGCCCTGGGCGATCAGGTTCTCGATCTGCGAGACCTGCTGGTCGGGCTTGTCCTCGCCGTAGACGAGCTGGGTCTTGTAGCCCTTGGACTCCAGGTCCGCGACCACGTTCTTGCCGTCGGCGATCCAGCGCTCGGAGGACTTCGTCGGCATCGCGATGCCGATGGTGCCGCCCTTGGCATCCCCGCCCTCTTCCTTGCTGCCGCCCTCGCCGCTCTGACCGCAGGCGGACAGGGTGAGGGCGAGGGAGGCGGCTCCGGCTATCGCGGCGAGTGCGGCTCTGCGGTTACGCATGGTCATCATCCTTGATGTGTGCAGGGCTCGGTCTGGGGGTGCGAAGTCGCTCCGGGGGTCGGGCCGGGGAGACCGAGAAGAGATGTGTGGGATTGTGCGCGGCTGTGTCTTCTTTTGTGAAGCCGAGTTTCCGGAACGTTATGACGGAATTTCGAACCGTTGCAGATCGCCCGGAAGCCGTGAGCCGAGCGGCGCCATGTCGCCGTCCGCTCCGTGCCGTGCCAGAAGGTCGAGGGCGAGTCGGCCGCGCCGCACCCGTTCCTTGGCGGTGGCCAGGGTCAGCTCCCGCATGTGGTGGCCGTACGGGTAGATCCCCGGTGCCTTGGACAGGCCGAACTTCAGGTAGAGCGGTGCGCCGCGCCGGATCAGCTCGGCGACCTCGTACATCCGCACATAGCCGCCGAGATCGTCGGGGGCCTCGATGTACATGTCCATGGGAGCGCCGGACACCCGGCGGATCTCGGTGAGGTGATCGAGCGTCAGATCGCTCGGCACGTTGACGGAGTCGGCGCCGAGCCGCTCGTACACCGCGTACGCCGCCGGGTTGACGGGGCCGATGAGCGCCGAGACCTTCAGCGTGGTGTCGGCCGGGATGATGCCGGCCGCGCGCGCCCGGTGCAGCGTCCACAGCACGCCCTCGTCGGCGACGAGCAGGCACTTGACGCCCAGCTCCGTGGCCCGCACGGCGTCTTCGACGCACCCGGCGACCGCGTCGTGGCCGCGGGCTCTCAGGCCCGCCCCGCGCGAGTCGGTCCGGGTGGAGCCGCCGATGTCCCAGGTGCCGCGCGGGCCGGTGAACAGGCACAGCTCGATGTCGCGCTCGCCGGTCGCCTCGACCATCTCGGTGATCTCGGCGTCGGAGAGCATCCACACGCCGCTGCCCTGGCTGATCCGGTGGATCGGCACGTCCAGCCGCGAGGCCTCCTTCAGGACCACCGTCAGCGCCTCGGGACCCTCGCACGAGGGGATCTCGGTGCGCCAGCGGCCGCCGCCGGGGAAGGAGTGCGGCGAGGCGTCGGCGGGGTCGAGGGCGGGCGCGCCCAGGCCGAGGGCGGTGAGCGCCTGCTCACCGGGCCTGCGGGCTGCCGTGGCGGAAGCGTCGGTCACAGGAAGTCCTTTGTGTTCGATATGTCGGACGAGGTTCGCGGCTCGGGGTGCGGAGGGCTCCGGGTACGAGCCCGGCGAAGGCTTGGGTGTACGCCGGTACGGGAGCCGTCAGGTTGCCCCCGTACCGGCGTACGTCTAGGGGCGGAGCAGCACCTTGCCCACCTTCGGATCGCCGGACCCCACCAGCTCGATGGCCTGCGAGAACTCGGCGAGCGGCAGCTCGTGCGTCACCAGCGGCAGCGGATCGAGCAGACCGGCGGCGAACACCCGCACCGTGTGCGCCCAGGCGTCCGGCGGCGCGCCGAAGACGGTGTGCACCTCCAGTTGCCGTACGACGAGGTCGGTGGGGTCCAGACCGTCGGCGCCCGGCGCCGGGATGCCGGTCAGGACCAGCCGCCCGCCGCGCCGCAGCAGGGCCGCGGAGATCCGGGCCGCGTCGGCGGACCCGGCCGTCTCGATCACCACGTCGAAGTCGTCCGGCAGCTCCTGGTCCTTCGTGCGGAAGTCGGTGGCGCCGTACTGCCGCGACAGTGCCTCCCGGTCCCGGCGGGTGCCGACGACCAGCAGCTCGCTGGGCGAGACCGCCTTCAGGAACTGCACCGCGAACATCCCGAGCGTTCCCGTGCCGACCACGGCGACCTTCTCACCCGGCCGGGCGTTCGCCTTCAGGGCGGCGGCCGCGATACAGGCGGCCGGCTCCAGCAGCGCCGCCGCCGTCAGATCGGCGTCGTCGGGCAGCACGTGCAGCAGACGGGCCGGGAGGGTCAGCGTGGGCGCCATCGCGCCCGGCTGGGTGAACCCGGTCTCCTCGTACCCGGCGCTGCACAGCGTGGTCTCGCCCGCGTGGCAGCGGTCGCAGACCTGGCAGTTCCGGAAGCCCTCGCCGACGACCTTGCGCCCGACCAGCGACCGGGGGACCGCCGTGCCGACCCGCTCGACCGTTCCCGACCACTCGTGGCCGGGCGTGAGCGGGTAGCGGACGTATCCCTCGGGCCGGTTGCCCTGGAGCACCTCGCGGTCGCTTCCGCAGATCCCGCTCGCGTGCACCCGGACCAGCGCCTCGCCCGGACCGGGGTCGCGGGGCGTGTGCTCGGCCAAGTGGAAGGCGCCCGGGGCGTCGACGACGACGGCGGAGCTCACCGGGCGTCCTTCGGGTTCCGCTTCTCCCATCCCTCGGCCCACAGGTCGAAGTGGGCCCGCTGCTGCGGGAACTCGGCGGCGGCGTCCACGTCCAGCTCGACACCCAGACCGGGGGCGTCCGAGATGTGGAAGTAGCCGTCGACCACCTGCGGCGCCCCCTTGATCACCTTCTTGATCTCGGCGTCCGCGAAGTCGTTGAAGTGCTCCAGGATCTTGAAGTTGGGGGAGGTGAAGCCGACCTGGAGGGAGGCGGCGGTCAGCACCGAGCCGCCCACGTTGTGCGGGGCGACCAGCATGTAGTGGGTCTCGGCGGTCGCCGCCAGCTTGCGGGTCTCCCAGATGCCGCCGATGTGGCCGACGTCCGGCTGGATGATGTCGGCGGACTGGTCCTCGAACAGCTCGCGGAACTCGATCCGGTCGTGGATGCGCTCACCGGTGGCGACCGGCATGTCCACCTTCTCGGCGACCTTCTTCAGCGCCTTGAGGTTCTCCGGCGGGACCGGCTCCTCCAGCCAGGCCGGCTTGAACGGCGCCATCTCCTTGGCGAGCCGGACGGCGGTGGCGGGGGAGAAGCGGCCGTGCATCTCCAGCATCAGCTCGGACTCGGGCCCGATGGCGTCCCGCACGGCCTCGATCAGCGACACGGCGTACAGCGTCTGCTCGTGGTCGAGCTCGAAGTGGCCGGTGCCGAAGGGGTCGATCTTCAGGGCCTTGTAGCCGCGTTCCATGACCAGCTGGGCGGCCTTGTGGTACGCCTCCGGGGTGCGCTCCGTCGTGTACCACCCGTTGGCGTACGCCTTCACCTTGTCGGTGACCTTGCCGCCCAGCAGCTGCCAGACGGGGACGCCGAGGGCCTTGCCCTTGATGTCCCAGCAGGCCATCTCGATCACGGCGATACCCGACATCACGATCTCGCCGGCGCGACCGTAGTCGCCGTACTTCATGCGCTTGACGAGGTCCTCGACGGCGAAGGGGTCCGAGCCGAGGATGTGGTTGACCTCGGCTTCCTTCAGGTAACCGAGGAGAGCGTCGGTGTGTCCCAGCATCCGGGTCTCGCCGACTCCGGTGAGCCCCTCGTCGGTGTGCACCTGTACGTACGTCAGGTTGCGCCACGGCGTCCCGACCACGTGCGTGCTGATTCCGGTGATGCGCACGGCAGTTGCCCCTTGCTGCGTCGTCTGTTTCGTCTGCTTTGGCTTCGGCTCTCTGGCGGATTCGAGCGCGTTCGATATTTCGGCACACGTTCGAAATGCTGGCGTGACAGTAAAGACGGGGCGGTGTGAGTGTCAATGGGTCGCGCGCATAACGGTTTCGACAGTTTCGAAAGAGGGGGAACGTCCGGTTCCCTACAGAACTTTCACAGCTGGATCTAGGAACGTTACCCGGGCGGAACTTAACCTTCCCGCGTCATGGACTACTGCGACCCGTGCCGAAGGCACCTCAACGGCGCCCTCGCCTGCCCGGGGTGCGGCACCCCAGCGGAGACCCTCCGCGGCCCCGCGGGCGACAGCGGCACGCGCCCGGAGTACACCGCCCCGTACGACGGCACGGACGGGCACGGGTACGGCGCGCACGGGTACGGGCAGTACGCCGACGCCGGCCCCGCCGCGGTGGCGGCCCCCCACTCCCAGGGCGGATACGGCGGGGGCGAGGCGCACGACGGCCGGAGCGAGCGCGACGGGTACGGCGCCCAGGGCGATCACCACACCCGCCCGGAGCACGTGGAGCACGCCGAGCACGGCGAGTACGCCGAGTCCGACGCGTACGAGGGCGAACACCAGGTCGAACACGGGGACGCATACGACGACGAGTACGACGACGGGTACGACGACCCGGACGACGGTCGCGAGGACGAGGCCGAGGGGGCGCCGGGACCGGCCGCTCGACGCCGGAGCCGTGGCCGTGGGCCGGCCGCGGACGAGCCCGGGCCGGGTGGCGCGAGCCGGCGGGACCGCAAGGCCGCGGCGCACCGTCGGCGGCGGCGCCGGGCCCTGCTGGTCACCGCGGGGTTCGTGCTGGCGGCGGGCGGACTGAGCCTCGCCGAGCTCGGTTTGGACGGACCGGCGTCGACGCCGCAGCCGTCGGCGGCCGGGGGCAAGTCGGCGGACGGCGCGGCGTCCGTGGAGGCCGGGGAGACGACACCGCCCGCCCAGGACGGTCGTCCCGGGGTCGCTGCGGCGTCCGAGTCCCCGTCCGCGAAGGCTTCCGACTCCCCGTCGGCTTCGAAATCCCCGAAAAAGAAGAAGTCGAAAGAACCCGAGGACGGCACCACCGAGGACGCCCAGTCACCCACTGCGGACACGTCCCCGGGCCGCCCGGAGACCGGCCCGACGGCACCGCCCCCGGCCGAGACGCCGGAGCCGTCGTCCGACCCGACGACCTCGGCCCCGGTCCCCGAGCCGGAGCCGACGGAGACGTGCAACCGTTTCCTGTGGTGGTGCACGTGACGGTGAGTCAGGTCCGTTCAGGTCGTTCCCCTGGCCTGCTGGGTCCGTGACGGCTGGGTGGTGAGGGCTGCCCGTCACGTGAGGAGAGCGGCGCTCACTCCGGGGCCACAGCCACCACCACGCTCTTTCTCGGCCGACGGGGACGCCGCCGACACCCCTACCGCCGCCGCTCGGGCCGGTCGGCCCGCGTGGGTGGCGCCGGCTGTGCGCGTTCCAGAACCGCCATGAGCAGTTCCTCCCAGGCCACCAGGGCCGGCCGGGCGCGGCCTTCGTCGCCTCCGCCGCCTCCGTGAGGTCGGCCGGCGGAGGCAGGGCCGCGCGGACGACGTCGGCGCTCGCGGCGCCGTCCGCTCGGCGAGAGCCATCTGCGACGGCAGCAGCGCACGCCCCGCCCAGGCAGGTGGGGCGCCGACGCGGCGGTCAACCCGTCGGCGGTGCGGCGCAGTTCTGGTAGCAGTCGTCCAGTGCCCGCGTCGTGGCCCTGAGCACGGGCGTGAGGGCGAGCAGGACGCCCGAGCGGCACCGGCCGGCGTCGGCAGTGGTGAGTCGCTCGACGAGGTCGCCGAGCGCCGCCGCGAACTCCTCGACGGCCGGCTCCCTCGTCCAGCACCGGCAGCGGGCTGTCCCCGAGCACGGCGAGCAGTACCTGTACCGGTTCGCCCACGGCGTGCCCGGCCGGCGGCGCCCCGCTGGTGCCGAGCCGGGTCAGCGTGGCGCCGACGCGGTGAACGGACTCCCGGCGCATACTGCTCGGGGAGCCGCGCAAGCCGCGGCCGGTGGACCGGCGGGAACCTCCCGACCGCCACCCGCGCCCGCGGGGACGCGCCCGCTCGGCCGCTCCGCCGCCGTCCGCCGCAGCACCCGCAGCGCCTCCGGGCCCGAACCGTCGTGTGGCCCGGCGCGTTGACGGCGATCCGGGTGAGGTACCCGGCGGTGTCCAGGAGCTGACCGGTGATGTCGGTCGTGGTACGGGCCACCGCAGCACGTCGTCCCTGCCGGGCGGTGAAGGCAGTGAAGGCTGCCCTCCGTCGCGCCGGTGTCCGGCACCCGGTTCGCCTGCTCCGCCCGGGCTCCGCATGCCCCGTCGCGCACACCCCGCGCGCCTCTTCACATCCGCCCGCAGTGGTCCATACGGGGCATGAGTGAGACCAACGCGTCCTTGTTGCGGTTGAGTCGAACCGGTACACCTCGCCGTACCGATCTCAGGAAGCCCCGGAGGAGGTACGCGTGCGCACCACGAGAACCGTTCCTGCGAGTCCTGCCAGACCCGTCCTCATCACCGTCCTCGCCCTCATCACGGCGAGTTCACTGCTGCTCACCCCCGGCACCGCCGCCGCGGAGAGCGACCCCGTCACCCGTGAGGGCAGCGCCGTCGACGACCGGGCGGCCCGCACCCCCGCCGACGCGGCCCGGCGTGCCCTGACCGCCGAGACCCCGGCCCTGGCCACCCGCGGCTACCCGCGTGAGCAGACCCTCGCCCCCGACCGGGCCGACCCCGGCGACTCGTCCCTCAAGCTCGGCCTCACCCCGTACCACGCCATCGCCCCCCGGCTGAACGCCCTCCAGCGCCTCGGCGACCGGGTGAGCGTGGAGGTGGTCGGCCGTTCGGCCGGCGGCCACCGGCTCTACCTCGTCACCGTCACCGCCCCCGAGACCGCCCGCCAGGCCCGCGCCCAGGAACGGATGCGCGAGCTCATCGAGAACGCGCCCGTGACCGCAGCCAAGTCCGTGGAGGTCAGGAAGAGTTACAAGCTCCCGGTCTTCGTGAACAGCAACATCCACGGCAACGAGTGGGAGGGCACCGACGCCTCCCTGAAGACCATCGAGCGGCTCGCCACCGCGAACGACAGGCGGACGAAGGACCTCCTCGCGCACAGCCGCCTCTACTTCAACATCACCGCCAACCCCGACGGCCGTATCGCCGGAACCCGCGCGAACGCCAACGGCTTCGACCTCAACCGGGACTTCGTCACCGCCTCCCAGCCCGAGACCCGCGCGATGCGGAGGATCGAACTCGACACCCAGCCGGCCGTCCTGCTCGACCTGCACGGCTACGTCAACGGCACCCTCATCGAGCCCACCACGCCCCCGCACGGCGAGAACTACGAGTACGACCTCTTCCTGAAGAACAGCTACGCCAACGCGCTCGGCATGGAGGCCGCCGTCAACGGCCTCGGCTACACGCCCGGCAAGGACGGCGTCGAGCCGGTCCAGATCCCGTTCCGCGACCAGGAGGAGGGCTGGGACGACTGGCCGCCGATCTTCACACCGCAGTACGCGGCCTTCCACGGCACGGTGGCCGCGCACACCGTGGAGATCCCGCTCCGGGTCAACAACGACGCCTACGACGAGCTGCCGGTCACCGAGCTGCGCCGCCGCTCGGCGATCAACACGGCCGTGGCGGGCGCTGCCATCGAGGCCACCCTCGACCACGCCCGGGAACACCGCGGGACCCTTCTCGCCGACCAGATCGAGGTGTTCCGGCGCGGCGCGGCGGGCGCCCCGCAGGTGCCGGTGTCCCCGCAGACCGTTCCCGGCGTCCCCGGCATCGGCCCGGAGGACGTCTACACGACCGCCTTCCCGCGCGCCTACGTCATCCCGGCCGGCGGCTCCCGGGCCCAGCGCTCCGCTCCCGCCGCGGCCCGCCTCGTCGACCACCTCCTCGCCAACGACGTCCGCGTCACCCGCGCCACCCGCCCGTTCCGGCTCGCCGGACGGACCTACCCGGCCGGCAGTCACGTCGTCGACATGCGCCAGCCCAAGCGCGGCATGGCGAACGCGCTGCTCGCCGACGGGCGGGACATCAGCGACAAGGTGTCGGTGATGTACGACATCTCCGGCTGGAGCCTGGGCCGCCTGTGGGGCGCCACGGTGGAGCCGGTGCGCACCGCGAGCCTCGAGGGCGCGCCCCTGCGCCCCGTCACCTCGGCCGCACCCGTCGCCCGCGTCGCCCCGCACGGCGCCCTGCGGCTGCGCCTGGACGACCCACGTGAGATCGCCGCGCTCAACTCCCTTCTGCAGCAGGGCGTCACGGTGCGCCGGGCCGCGGACGGCAGCGCGATCGTGCCGGCGTCGGCACGGCACCGGGCGGCCGTCGCGGCCCGGATGTACGACGTTGCCTTCGACGCGACGAGGAGCACCGGCACCACGCCCCTGCGCCGCCTCCGCGTGGCCGCGGCCGTCACACCCGGTGAGCTGTTCGCGCTGCGGGAGATGAACTTCGAGGTGACCCCGGTCTCGACGCAGATCCTCAACGCGGGCTTCGACTGGTCCCGCACGGACGTGCTGATCGTCTCGGCCGGCCTGAACCACGCCGGCCTCACCGCGTCCGCCCGCACGGCCCTGGACGCCTTCCTGGACGGCCACGGCCTGGTCGGCCGGGGCGCGACCGGAGCGGCCCTGCGGCGGGCCTGCTGTCGGTCAAGCCCGTCGAGGGCAACGAGGACGCCAACGGCGTGGTGCGGGTGCGGAACCTGGGCCCCGTCACCTCCGGCGCCCCGGACCACGGCTTCGTCTACGCGCCGGTCTGGTTCACGGACCTCGGCCCCGAGGTACGCGTGGAACAGTCGTACGGCTCCGGCAACCCGCTGGTCTCCGGGCACTGGCGTCCGGGACGGGACGGCGGCGGAGGCCCGGCCGCGGCCTCCGGGCAGGCGTCGGTCGTCAGCGGCCCGCGCACGGTCCTGTTCGGCACCGAACCCCTCTTCCGGGCCCACCCCAAGGGAGACTTCCCCCAGGTGGCGCGGGCATTGTTCACAGTCGCACACAGCGGTTCAGGTGAGGAGAGCGGATGACGCAGGAGATCCACGGCACCGTGGCGGACGGCTTCCAGGCGGTGCGCGCGGAGTTCGCAGCGTTCGTCGCCGGGGAGCGGCCCGACTACGAGGGCCAGCTGTGCGCCTACGTGCACGGCCGCAAGGTCGTCGACCTGTGGGCGGGCACCGACGCCGACGCCCTGTACGG
This sequence comes from Streptomyces bullii, assembly GCF_042657145.1. Classification (NCBI taxonomy): domain Bacteria; kingdom Bacillati; phylum Actinomycetota; class Actinomycetes; order Kitasatosporales; family Streptomycetaceae; genus Streptomyces; species Streptomyces bullii. Next base: position 130,008 of record NZ_JBHSNY010000001.1, on the reverse strand, counting down.
CGTCTTCTCGTCCACCAAGGGCGCCGCCCACCTGGTCGTCGCCCTGCTCGTGCAGGACGGCACGCTGGAGCTGGACCGCAAGGTGACGTACTACTGGCCGGAGTTCGCGGCCGAGGGCAAGGGCCAGCTGACCCTGCGCGAGCTGCTGGCCCACCGGGCGGGCGTGGTCGGCACGGACAGCGGGTTCACCCTCGCGGAGCTGGCCGACGACCGCCTGCTCGCCGAACGGCTCGCCGACCAGCGCCCGTTCTGGCGCCCGGGCACGGCGTTCGGCTATCACGCCCTGGTCATCGGCGCCCTGGCCGGCGAGGTCGTACGCCGCGCCACGGGCCGCACGCTCCAGGAGGTGTACGAGGAGCGGGTGAGGGCCCCGTACGGCCTGGACTTCTTCATGGGCCTGCCCGCGCCCCAGGAGCCGCGCTTCCGCAGCACGCAGCCGATGGCTCCCACGCCCGAGCAGCGGGCGCTGTTCGACGCGGCCCCGGCCGGCCCGCACACGCTCGCCTCGATCGCCTTCAACCGCAACGCGGCGGAGCCGACCGACCTGGAGTCGCTGCCCAACCTGCCGCTGGTCCGCGCCAAGGGCCCGGCGTCGGTCGGCGGGGTGGCCTCCGCGCGCGGCCTGGCCGGGATGTACGCGGCGGCGATCAGCGAGGTCGACGAGAAGGCGCCGCTGCTGAAGCCGGACACGGTGGCGGAGTTCGGCCAGCTGCACTCGGTCGGCTACGACCTGGTGGCGCGGGCGCACAAGTCGTTCGGGCTCGGCTTCCAGGCGACGGCCGACACCTGGCACCCGTTCCTGGGCGCCGGGACGATCGGGCACAGCGGCGCGGCCGGGTCCCAGGCCTTCGCGGACCCGCGCAGCGGCCTGGCCTACGGGTACACCCGGCGCCGTTTCGCCTTCCCGGGCGGGGCGGCCCCGGAGAACGACCGCCTGGCGCGGGCGATCCACCGGGCGGCACTCGCCCTGTGAGCGCATCCGCCCGGGGCGCACCCGCCCCGGGCGGCGCACGGCGGAGGCCGCACCCCACGTCCAAGGGTGCGACCTCCGCCGTGCGCAACGAGCGGCGTCACACGAGCGTCACGGTGATGTTCCCGCGAGTCGCCTTCGAGTACGGGCACACCTGGTGGGCCTTCTCGACGAGCGCGCGGGCGGTGCCGGCGTCGACCTTCGGCAGGTCGGCCGAGATCTCGACGATGAGCCCGAACCCGTCGTCGTTCCTGCCGATGCCGACCTTCGCGGTGACGGTCGAACCGGTCAGGTCGGCGCCCTTCTCGCGGGCGACGACGCCGAGGGCGCCCTGGAAGCAGGCGCTGTAGCCGGCGGCGAACAACTGCTCCGGGTTGGTGCCGGCGCCGCTGCCGCCCATCTCCCGGGGAGGGGTGACGACCAGGTCGAGCCTGCCGTCGTCGGTGGCCACCCGCCCGTCACGGCCGTTCTCGGCGGTGGCGACAGCGGTGTAGAGGACATCGGACTGCTGGATGGGCATGCGGTGGTGTTCCTTCGGTCGTCCGCCGCGGCTCGCGCCCGGGCCGGGACGGATTCGGAAAGAAGTTACCGCATGCCGGAAATCCAGGGAACAGGGGTGACCGGGAGTACCGTCGCTCAGAGCTTGACGATCATCTTCCCGGTGTTGTCGCCGCGCAGCACGCCCAGAAAGGCCTCGAGGTTGTTCTCGATGCCCTCGACGACGGTCTCCCGGTACTTGAGCCGCCCGGACCGGACCCAGGCGCCGACCTCCTCCACGAACTGCGGCTGGAGGTCGTAGTGGTCCCCGACGAGGAATCCCTCGATGCGGCCGCGGGTCTGGATGAGACGGGCCAGGTTCCTCGGGCCCGGGGCGGGCTCGGTGTTGTTGTAGACGGAGATCATTCCGCAGACCGCTATGCGGCCGCCCTGGTTGAGGGAGCCGATGGCGGCCTCCAGGTGGTCGCCGCCGACGTTGTCGAAGTACACGTCGATCCCGTCGGGGGCGGCGGCGCGCAGCTGCTCGCTCACGGGCCCGTCCTTGTAGTTGAAGGCGGCGTCGAAGCCGTACTCCTCGACCAGCAGCTTGACCTTCTCCTTCGAGCCGGCCGACCCGATGACCCGGGAGGCGCCCTTGAGCTTGGCGATCTGCCCCACCTGGGAGCCGACGGCGCCCGCCGCGCCGGACACGAACACCGCGTCGCCCTCCTTGAAGGAGGCGGTGCGCAGCAGACCCGCGTAGGCGGTCAGGCCGGTCATGCCCAGCACGCCGAGGTACGTCGACAGCGGCGCGGCCCCGGGGTCGACCTTCACGGCGTTCTTCGCGTCCACGGCCGCGTACTCGCGCCAGCCGAAGAAGTGCAGGACGTGGTCGCCGACCGCGATTCCCTCGGCGTCGGAGGCGACGACCTCGCCGACGGCGCCGCCCTGCATGACCTTGCCGAGCTCGAAGGGCGCGACGTAGGACTTGGCGGCGCTCATCCGGCCGCGCATGTAGGGGTCGACGGAGAGGTACCGGTTCCGTACCAGCACCTGGCCCTCGCCCGGGGTCGGCACCTCGGCCTCGACGAGGGCGAAGTCCTCGGGCTTCGGCCAGCCGACGGGGCGGCTGAGCAGGTGCCACTCGCGGCTGACGGCGGGGAGGGGGGTGGTGTCGGTCATGGGAGCGCCTCTCTTCTCGTCCTCTCGGACACTGGCGAAATGATTCAGTACCTGAAACAACGATGCCTCTGAATATTTCAGGTTGTCAAACAAGCGGGTACCCTGGGACCCATGACCACACCACCCGCCCCCGGCCGCCCCGACGCACTGACCCTGGAGGTCGTCGAGCTGATCGGCGAGGTCGTGGCCCGGTTCCACGCGGACTACGAGGAGGCGGCGGCGGAGCACGCGCTCACCGGGGCGCAGGCGCGCCTGCTGAGCCTGCTGTCGCTGGAGCCGCTGCCGATGCGCAGGCTGGCGCAGCGGCTGAAGTGCGAGCCGTCGAACGTCACGGGGATCATGGACCGCCTGGAGGCACGGGGCCTGGTGGAGCGGCGCCCGGACCCCGCCGACCGACGGGTGAAGCTGGCGGCGGCCACGGCGGAGGGCCGGAAGGTGGCGCGTTCCCTGCGGGACTCCCTGCGCTTCGCCCGCGAACCGCTGGCGGGACTCTCGGAGGGCGAACGGGTCGCGCTGCGGGACGCCCTGCGGCGGATGCTCGGCCCGGCCACCGGGAGCTGACCCACCGGCCGGCCGGACCGGACAGGCCCCCTGCCGGCGCGCCCGGCCGGACATGATCTCTCGTCGCGGGATCGGCACCACACCCCGCTAGAGTTTGCCCATGCGAGATCTTGGGGCGGGATTCAGCTATCTCCTGAAGGGCCAGCGATGGGTGGCCCGGCACGGCAAGCAGTACGGCTTCGGGCTGCTGCCGGGCCTGATCACCCTCGTCCTGTACGCGGCGGCGCTCGTCGCGCTGGCGCTGTGGGGCACGGACCTCGTCGCCTGGGCGACCCCGTTCGCCGACGACTGGTCGAGCCCCTGGATCGGCCTGTTCCGCGGCTTCCTCACCGCCGTGCTGTTCGCCCTCTGCCTGCTCCTGGCCGTCCTGACGTTCACCGCGGTCACCCTGCTCATCGGGCAGCCGTTCTACGAGAGCCTCTCCGAGCAGGTCGATCGGGACGTCTCCCCGGACGGCACCGCGCCCGAGTCGGACCTGCCGCTCTATCAAGAGCTGTGGATCTCGGCCCGCGACAGCCTCCGGATCGTCGCTAGGGCCGCCGTCTGGGGCGTGCTGCTGTTCGCCCTCGGTTTCATCCCGGTCGTCGGTCAGACGGTCGTCCCGGTGATCGGCTTCGTCGTCACCGGCTTCTTCCTCACCGAGGAACTCACCGCCGTCGCCCTCCAGCGCCGCGGCGTCGACCTGCGCGACCGCCTCGCCCTGCTCCGCTCCCGCAAGACCCTGGTCTGGGGCTTCGGCACCCCCCTGAGCCTGGCCTTCCTGGTCCCGTTCGTGGCGGTGTTCCTGATGCCGGGCGTGGTCGCGGGCGCCACCCTCATGGCACGCGATCTGCTCGGTGAGGAGAGCGCCGGCGAGGACGCCGCCACGCCCGAAGGGCAGCAGGCCGCCCGGTGACCGAGATGCTCGCCGTCGCCGTCATCACCGTCCTGGCCGTCGTCGCCCCCGGCGCCGACTTCGCGATGATCGTCCGCAACAGCTACCTCCACGGCCGCCGCACCGGCCTGCTCGGCGCGGTCGGTGTCGCCGCCGGCGTCCTGGTGCACGTGACGTACACGATGCTCGGCGTCGGCCTGCTGATCGCGTCGTCCACGTTCCTGTTCACCGTCGTCAAGCTGGCCGGCGCCGCCTACCTGGTCTACATCGGCGTCCGCACCTTCCGTGCCCGCGGCGAGGTGAAGGTCGACCTGGAGGGCGGGGCGGACCTCACCCCGTTCGCGGCCCTGCGCGCCGGTTTCCTGACCAACGTCCTCAACCCGAAGACGACCCTGTTCGTCGTCTCGACCTTCGCGCAGGTCGTCGGCCCCGGCACGCCGGTGCCGCAGCAGGTGGGCTACGGGCTGTTCATGTCGCTGGCCCACCTGCTGTGGTTCGCCGTCGTCGCCGTGTTCTTCTCGCAGGACCGCATGCGGACGCTGATGCTGCGCGGCCAGAAGGTCCTCAACAAGCTCATCGGCTCCGTACTGGCCGGCCTCGGCGTCAGCCTCGCGTTCGCTCCGTCGCACTAGCACCGGCCGCGACCGCCACGATCGACCGCACCTGGGCGATGATGTCCAGCCGGTTGCGCACGAACTCCGCGTCGGTGACCTCGCTGGTGTTGCCGGCGCCGAACTGCAGCACCGGCGTGTGCACATGCCCGCCCGGCAGCCTGTCGTGCAGCCCCAGCCGGTCCCGCAGGAGCGTCGCCCGGTAGGCGATCTCGTTGGACAGGTAGTCCCCGCCGCCGCCCTGACGGGCCGTCGAGCCGGGCGTCGGTCCGTCCGGGCGTACCACGGGCTCGGTGCCGCCCGCCGGTATCTCGGTCACCGCGGTGTTGTCGTACACGGGGAAGCGGCCGGTGCTCGCCGCGACGATCTCCCGGTACGGCAGGGTGGTCGTCGTCCACTGCGGCTGCGAGGCCGGGTCGGCGACCGGGATCGTCCCGGTCCGGCCGATGTTCTCGTTGTCGGCGAAACCGCCCCGCCAGGCCCCGTTGGTCCGTTCGATGTCGAACCGGCCGACCCGCCCCTGGCTCACGGTCGCGAACAGGTCCACCTTCGGCAGGTGGGGCCGCAGCGTCCGCTCCACGGTGCCGTCCGCGAAGTCCTGCCAGCGCACCGGGAACACGGCCGTCTCCACGCGGGCCGGGCCGCCGGCCGTCTCGATCACCGTGCCGTCGAGGGCGAGCGCGGTGGCGCCGGACGGGTTGGAGATCCGGATGTCCCGGTCCAGGGTGAACGGGTCGAACCCGGTCACCAGGATTCGCTTCACTCCCCTGCCCTGCGGAGGGCGGATGTCGGTCTGGCCCCGCGAGGTGCGCTCCAGGTCGGCTGTCAGTTCGGCCCGTTCCGCGTCACTCAGCCCGAACCCCGGCTCCCAGGTACGCAGGTGCTTCGTCATCGCGAGCCGCGCCCAGTACAGCGGCCGGTCGTCGTCCCGGCTCAGGTCACCGCCCGCCGGTCCGCGCCCCTGTGCCCGCTCGACGGCCCGCCGCCACAGCGCCGACCCCTCGCGTACGACGACCCGGCGGGCCTCGGCGTGGGAACGCGCCGTCTCCAGGGCGCGGGCCAGGCGCGGCGCCACCGTGTCGAACCCGGAGCGGCGCAGGATCTCCTGAGGCACGGCTCTGTCGAGGCGCCGCTCCTCGACGGTGGGGGAGGGGGCCGTCTCGGCGGCGGTCGCGGCCGCCGGTGAGGCGAGACCGGCCAGCAGGGCCAGACCGAGAACGCCGATCCGAACGCGTAGCGAATTCAAGGGAGTTCTGCCTTCCGTCGTGGACACGCGCAACGAGCCGCAGTATCACGCGACGCAAGGACCGAACGCCACGCCGCACGCCTCACGGGATCGCCGCGGCCGCCTCCCGCAGTGCGTCGAGGAAGGCCGCGGCGGCCGGTGGGAGTGAGCGTCCCCGTACCGCCGCGGCGTACACGGCCCGGGCCGGGGCGCCCGCGTCGAGCACGCGCAGCAACGCGACGTCGGGGCGCACGGAACCGGCGGCGAGGGCCGGGACCAACGTGACGCCGAGGCCCGCGGCGACGTACCCCTGTTTGGCGGTCCACTCGCCGACGACGTGCGCGACGCGCGGCCGGAAGCCCTGGCGCAGCGCCGCGTCGAGCAGGGTGCCCTCGGGGCGGGGGCTTCCCGAGATCCAGTCGGCGTCGGCGAACTCGCCGAGCTCGACGGGTCCTTGGTGTCCCGTCGCGGGGTGGTCGGCGGGGACGGCGACGTACAGGGACTCGTCGAGGAGGTGGTGCAGGGTGTACGTCTCCAGCGGGGCGCGGCCCGTGGTGGAGACGACCGCGAGGTCCAGGTGCCCGGCGGTCAGGCGGTCCAGCAGGGCCGGGGTGAGCCCCTCCTCGCGGGTGACGTGGACGTGCGGGTGACGGGCCCGGAAGGCGGCCAGGGTCTGCGGCACCAGCGCCGCGTCGGCGGTGGCGAAGGCGCCGAACCGGAGGCGTCCGCCGACCGCCTCGCGCAGCGCGGCCAGCTCGCGCCGGACACCGTGCAGCGCGGCGGCGGCCGCCTCGGCGTGCGGTACGAGGACCCGCCCGGCCTCCGTCAGTCGCACCCCGCGCGGCAGCCGGTCGAAGAGCGGTCCGCCGCCGAGCGCGGTCTCCAGCGAGGAGATCTGCCGCGACACCGCCGACTGGGTCCAGCCCAGCGTCCGGGCGGCGACCGTGAACGAGCCGTGCCGGGCGACCTCGAGGAAGACCCGCAGCCAGACGGTGGAGAGCTCGGGGAGGCCGTCGTCCGCTGCTAACGCATGCTGTTTGGACATGGCTGCCATGCTAGACATTCGCTTGTCGCATCGTCAGGGCGCCCGTAGCGTCGTCGGCATGGAGAAGATCGCCTTCCTGGGCCTCGGGCACATGGGCGCGCCCATGGCCCGCCGCCTCCTGGCCGCAGGACATCCGCTGACCGTCTGGAACCGCACGGCGGTCAAGGCCGAGCCCCTGGCCGCCGAGGGCGCCGTGCGGGCCGCATCCCCGGCCGAGGCGGCGCGCGACGCCGACGTGGTGATCACGATGCTCGCCGGGCCCGAGGCGCTCGGCGCGGTCGCCGACGCCGTGGCGCCCGTGCTGCGGCCCGGCACGTCCTGGCTGGAGATGTCCACGGTCGGGCCGGACGCCGTCGCGGAGTTGGCCGCCCGGCTGAAGGACGGCGTGCGGCTCGTGGACGCGCCGGTCACGGGCAGCACCGACCGGGCCGCCGCCGGCCGGCTCGGCATCCTGGCGGGCGGTGACACGACCGGTGTCGCCCATGTCCTGGCCCACCTCGGCGAGGTCACCCGCACCGGACCGCTCGGCTCCGGCGCCGCCCTCAAACTCGTCGTCAACGCGGCCGTGCTCGGCGGCGTCGCCGTCGTCGCCGAGGCGCTGCGCCTGGCCGACGCGCTCGGCCTCGACGACGACACCGCCCGCACCGCGCTGGCACACAGCCCGCTCGGCGGAGCGCTCGCCCGCGCCGCCGCCGAGGACGTCCACTTCGGCACCACCCTCGCGGTCAAGGACCTCGACCTGGCCACGCGGGCGGCCCGGCTGCCCGCCCTGGAAGCCGCGTCGCAGCACTACCGCCGGGCCGCCGCCGACCCGGCCCTCGCCCACGCCGACATCGCACGGGCCGCCACCGCCGTGCGGACCGCCTGAACACCGCTGGAGGACAGCCATGCGCGTCACCCTGGACAACCCCGCTTCCGCACCCCAGCCGCTCAGCCCCTACTACTCCCAGGTCGCCCGCGTCGAACAGGCCGACGGCAGCGCCCTGTTGTTCCTCTCCGGGCAGATCGCCGAGGGCGCCACCCTCGCCGAACAGACCCGCGGCGTCTTCGAGACCATCGCCGCCCTGCTGAAGGCGCAGGGCGCGACCCTGGCCGACGTCGTCAACATCCGTACGTACCTCACCGACATCTCCCGGCTGGAGGAGTACGGCACCGTGCGGCGGCAGTTCCTCACCAGGACCCCGCCCACCAGCATGACCTTCGAGGCCACGCGGCTCTTCCGCCCGGAGGCCCTGGTCGAGGTGGAGGTCGTGGCGGCCGTACCGGCTCGCTAGTGGCGGCGTACGGGCGCCGCACCGCCTGCACCAGGCCCGCATGCCCCATTCCCGCATGACCCACCGCTCGCGTGGCACCCGCAACCGCACGGTGCCTCCGGCGGCCGGACGCGGGAGGAGGGCGCGGTGGTGCCGGATCTTGTGGGGTTCCTGGGGGTGGTCCTGCTCGCCTACCTCGTGCCCGGCCCCGACTGCTCACATCGTCATAGGCGTCGGCTACTGGCTGGCCCTGGTACCGCTCGCCGCCCGCCTGCGGTCCGTGCTGGGCCGTCCGGACCGGCGTCGCCGCTGGGACCGGATCACCGGGTGCCTCTTCGTCGCTCTCGGCGCCGGGGTGGCGGCGGCCGAGTGACGTCCCACGCACCGCACCCGCGGACCGCTCGCCGCGCCGCGCCTTCGACATCCGGGACGAGATGACCAACTCGTGACCGTTTGTGAAGGGTTCGTACGAGATCCGGGCGGGCCGCTCGATCACCGGCCGCGCGCTGACCGCGAGGATTAACGTCTGATCCGGGAGAAGCCCCCCGAGCAGCCCCGGTCCGGCACCTGACCCCGGACCGGGGCTCACCTCCGCCGTCAGCGCGCCGAGAACCCGTACACCGTCTCCGACCGGAACACCTCGCCCGGCCGCAGGACGGTGCTGGGGAACCCGGGCCGGTTCGGGGAGTCGGGGAAGTGCTGGGTCTCCAGTGCGATCCCGGCCCCGGGTGCGAAGGGCTCGCCCAGGTGGTCCGCCGTGTACACCTGCATCCCCGGCTCCGTGGTCGCCACCGTCAGGAGCCGCCCGGACGCCGGGTCGTACAGCTCGGCGACCTCCACGGGCGTCTGCGTCACGCCCTTGTCGAGGACGAAGGTGTGGTCGTAGCCGGAACCGGCCGCGCGCCGCGCACGGAAGTCGAAGCGGGTGCCCGAGACGTCCTCCAGGGCTCCGGTCGGGATCAGGTCGGCGTCGACCGGCGCGTATCGGGAGGCGGCGACGCGCAGTTCGTGGCCGCCCGCGTTCCCTGAACCGGCGAGGTCGAAGTAGCCGTGGCTCGTCAGGTTCACCACCGTCGGCGCGTCCGTCACCGCCTCGTACGCGATGTGCAGCGCGCCCGTCGCGTCCAGCGTGTACGTCACCGCGACCTCGAGCCGCCCGGGGAACCCCTCCTCGCCGTCCGGGCTGATCCGCGTCAGACGCACTCCGTGCTCGACCGGACGCACGTCCCACACCCGCTGGTCGAAGCCGCGCTCGCCGCCGTGCAGCGCGTTCGGCCCGTTGTTGCGCGCGAGCGTGTACGACCGCCCGTCCAGCATGAAACGGCCCTGGGCGATCCGGTTGGCGTAGCGGCCTATCAGAGCGCCGAGATAGGGCTCCGGGTGCGCGAGATAACCGCCGAGATCCGCGAACCCCAGCACCACGTTCCCCGCACGACCGTCGCGGTCCGGCACCTCGACGGACTGCACGATCCCGCCGTACGACAGGATCCGCACCCGTACGCCCGCCCGTCGCAATGTCCAGCGGTGGACGGGGGTGCCGTCGGAAAGTGTGCCGAAAAGTTCGTTCATGCGCGGAACTCTAGGTCAGCGGGTTTTCGCCGTGACCGTCCGGTACGCGATCTCCGCCAGCCGCGCCTGGCCGTTCACGCTGGGGTGGAACCAGTCCCAGTGACTCAGTTGCTCCGGGCCGAAGCGGTAGTCGTACACCGCGCCGCCGTCGTAACGGCACCGCTCGTCCTTGGCGCAGACCTCCTTCAGCACCTCGTTGTAGTCCTCCACCCGCTTCTGCACCGTGTCCCGCCGCAGCGTCGCCGCCGCGTCCAGGGCGTCCGCGTCGCCCAGCATCGACGGGCAGATGCCGAGCTCCCACACCTGCTTGCCCAGCGGGTTGGTACGGCCCTGCGACCACAGCCGCTTCAGGTTCGGCACACTCGCCACGTACACCTGCGTCTTCGGCAGGGCGGCACGCAGCGCGCGCAGGGCGTCCTGGAAGTCGGCGCGGAAGCCGGCGACCGGCGTCATGGCCGACGTCGTCGGCCGGCAGGCGTCGTTCGCCCCCACCATCACCGTCACCAGCGCGGGCCTGTGCGCCACCGCCCGGGCCATCTGGCCGGGCAGGTCCGCCATCCGCGCCCCCGACACGGCGAGGTTCCAGCTCCGCTTCGCCGCCCCGGCCCGCCCCAGCAGCCGTACCGCGAGACTGTCGACCTCCTTGCTGCTGCCGGTCGCCCAGGACGCCTCCGGGCAGTCCGCCAGGACCGAGCAGGCGTCGAAACCGCGGGTGATGGAGTCGCCGACCGCCGCGATCGACGCGGGGGTGGTGTCCCACACGGGCGTGGGCTTCGGCGACGGCCTGCCCTGCCTGCCCTCGGTGCGGGAGGGTGCGGGGGAGTCGCCACCGACGGCGTCACACCCGGCGACGCCCAGGACGGCCGCGGTCGCCACGGCGAGAACGCCCTGCAAACGGCGGCTTCGTTTCGGCATGCCCCGGTCCATCCCCTCGCCTCGCCGTCCACTGTCCCCAACCAATAACAACGCACGAGGGTTCCCGCCGGGCCAGGTGCAACGGCTCACACCCGTACAAGCGTCCCCCTGGGTGAATGGCAGGCGTTTCCCGGCAGTGGGACCGACGGTACGTCACACTCCTTGCGCCGCCGCACGGTAGCCTCGCCATCAGCGTGGCCCGCCCGGCCACGGCCGTTCCGCCCGTTTCCAAGATGTCCCGCTCTGCCCGGAGGTTCCGGTGACGACACGTGGAGTTCTGTACGTGCACTCCGCGCCGCGCGCGCTGTGCCCGCACGTCGAGTGGGCCATCGCCGGGGTGCTCGGCACGCGCGTCAGCCTGGACTGGATCCGGCAGCCCGCCGCACCGGGCACCTGGCGCTCGGAGTTCTCCTGGCAGGGCGAGGCGGGCACGGCGTCCAAGCTGGCCTCGGCGCTGAGAGGCTGGCACCTGCTCCGCTTCGAGGTCACCGCCGAGCCCTGCGCCACCGCCGAGGGCGAGCGCTACAGCTGCACCCCCGAGCTCGGCATCTTCCACGCCGTCACCGGCATCCACGGCGACATCCTCATCCCCGAGGACCGCCTGCGCGCCGCCCTGCTCCGCGCCCAGAAGGGCGAGACGGATTTGGAGGCGGACATCTCCAAGCTCCTGGGCAAGCCCTGGGACGACGAACTGGAACCGTTCCGCTACGCCGGCGAGGGCGCCCCCGTCCGCTGGCTCCACCAGGTCGTCTGACACCTGCCCGACAACGCCCTCCCGGGGCGCGGGGAACCGCGCGACCAGCCACGGACGAGCAGCACCCGGCGCGTCACGGACCCCACAACGACGACGGCCCGAACTCCTTGCGGAATCCGGGCCGAACGACGTTCAGAGATCACACGGTCCGGAACGCCAGCACCACGTTGTGCCCACCGAACCCGAAGGAGTCGTTGAGGGCGGCGATGCGGCCCTCGACCGGCAGCTTGCGCGCCTCCCCGCGGACGACGTCCGCGTTCGCCTCGGCCTCGGGGTCGATGTTCTCGATGTTGATGGTCGGCGGCGCCACCCGGTGGTACAGCGCGAGCACCGTCGCCACCGACTCGACCCCACCGGCACCACCCAGCAGATGCCCGGTCATCGACTTGGTCGCGGACACCGCGATGTGGTCGGTGTCGTCACCGAACACCTTCCGCAGCGCCTTCAGCTCGGCGATGTCACCGGCCGGCGTCGACGTCGCGTGCGCGTTGACGTGCACGATCTCCGCCGGGTCCAGGCCGGTGCGCTCCAGCAGGTTCTGCAGCGCGTGCGAGATGCCGCGACCCTCCGGCTCCGGCTGCACGATGTCGTGGCTGTCGGCGGAGATGCCCTGGCCGACCGCCTCGGCGTACACCCGCGCACCGCGCTTGGCCGCATGCTCGGCGGACTCCAGGACGATCACGCCGGCGCCCTCGCCGAGGACGAAGCCGTCGCGGGCGACGTCGTAGGGACGCGAGGCGCCCTGCGGGTCGTCGTTGTTCTTGGACATCGCCATCATGTTGCCGAACGCGGCGATGGGCAGCGGGTGGATCGCCGCCTCCGTGCCGCCGGCGACGACGATGTCGGCGCGTCCGGTGCGGATCATCTCGATGGCGTAGCCGATGGCCTCGGCGCCCGACGCGCAGGCGGAGACCGGGGTGTGCACACCGGCGCGGGCGCCCACGGCCAGACCCACGTTCGCCGACGGGCTGTTCGGCATCAGCATGGGAACGGTGTGCGGGGAGACGCGGCGGACGCCCTTCTCCTTCAGCACGTCGTACTGGTCCAGCAGCGTCGTCACGCCACCGATGCCGGAGGCGATGACCGCGCCGAGCCGGTCGGGATCGACGTCGGCGCCCTCACCGGCCTTGGCCTCGAAACCGGCGTCCTTCCACGCCTCCTGGGCCGCGATCAGCGCGAACTGCGCCGAGCGGTCCAGGCGTCGGGCCTGCGGCCGCGGGATGACCTCGGTCGGCTCCACGGCGACCGAGGCCGCGATGCGGACCGCCTGCTCGGCGGCCCAGTCCTGCTCCAGGGGCTTGACGCCGGAACGTCCGGCGACCAGGCCCTCCCAGGTAGAGGCTGCGTCGCCACCCAGCGGTGTGGTTGCGCCGATACCGGTGACGACCACGGTGCGATTGGTCGAGCTCACGGGAATTCTTTCTCCAACGGATACGAGGATCAGCGGCGCCACCGCCGGGTGGCGGGGCCGGGACACGGCCCAGGCAGGGCCTTTAGGCCTGGTGCTTGAGGATGTAGTCGGTCGCGTCGCCGACCGTCTTGAGGTTCTTGACGTCCTCGTCCGGGATCTTGACGTCGAAGCGCTCCTCGGCAGCGACGACGACCTCGACCATGGACAGCGAGTCGACGTCCAGGTCGTCGGTGAAGGACTTGTCCAGCTGGACGTCCTCGACCGGGATGCCGGCGATCTCGTTCACGATCTCCGCGAGACCGGCGACGATCTCTTCCTGAGTGGCGGCCATGTCGGCGCTCCTTCGTAGATATTCAGAGGGTTTGCGGCCCGCCGCGTCAGCGGCAGGTGTTTGCTGTCCCGTGCCGGACCGCATGATCCGGCACGGAGTGCCTAGGGGAGGGTAACGACAGTCGCGGCGTAGACGAGACCCGCCCCGAAGCCGATGACGAGCGCGGTGTCGCCGCTCTTCGCCTCGCCGGTCGCCAGGAGCCGCTCCATCGCGAGCGGGATCGAGGCGGCCGAGGTGTTGCCGGTGGTGCGGATGTCACGGGCGACCGTGACGTGCTCCGGCAGTTTCAGGGTCTTCACCATCGAGTCGATGATCCGCACGTTGGCCTGGTGCGGGATGAAGACGTCCAGGTCGTCCGGGGTGATCCCGGCCGCGTCCAGCGCCTGCTGGGCGACCTTCGCCATCTCGAACACGGCCCAGCGGAACACCGCCTGGCCCTCCTGCGTGATCGCAGGGAACTTGACGTTGCCCTCGGCGTCGAGGGGCAGTTCCGCGAGATCGCCGATGCGGTAGCGGTCCCACGGCACGGTCTGCTTGATGGTCTCGGCCTTGTCGCCCTCCGAGCCCCAGACCGTCGGGCCGATCGCGGGCTCCTGGGACGGGCCGACCACGACCGCGCCGGCGCCGTCGCCGAACAGGAAGGCCGTGGCCCGGTCCTCCAGGTCGGTCAGGTCGGAGAGCCGCTCCACGCCGATGACGAGGACGTACTCGGCGGAACCCTCGACGATCAGGCCCTTGGCGAGGGTCAGCCCGTAGCCGAAGCCCGCGCAGCCCGCGGAGATGTCGAAGGCGGCGGCCTTGTTCGTGCCCAGCTTGTCGGCGATCTCGGTGGCGATGGCCGGGGTCTGGCTGAAGTGCGAGACCGTCGAGACGACCACGGCGCCGATCTGCTCCGCGTCGATCCCGGCGTCCGCGATCGCCTTGCCCGAGGCTTCGATCGACATCGCCGCGACGGTCTCCTCCGGCGACGCCCAGTGCCGGGTCTCGATGCCGGAGCGCGAGCGGATCCACTCGTCGGACGAGTCGATCCGCTCCAGGATCACCTCGTTCGGCACGACCCGGGTGGGGCGGTAGCCGCCCACACCGAGGATGCGCGCGTACGGGGCGCCCTTGCTGGGCTTGATCTTCGCCATGTGGGCTCCTAGGAGGCGCTGTGCTCGGCGATGAGCTCGCGAGCCGCGTCGAGGTCGGCGGGTGTCTTCAGGGCCAGCGTCTTCACGCCGGGCAGGGCGCGCTTGGCGAGCCCGGTGAGCGTGCCGCCCGGGCAGACCTCCAGCAGTGCGGTGACGCCGAGCTCCTTGAAGGTCTCCATGCACAGGTCCCAGCGGACCGGGTTGGCGACCTGCCCGACCAGGCGCTCGAGCACCTCGGCGCCGGTGGCGACGGCCCGGCCGTCCTTGTTGGAGACGTACGTGACCTTCGGGTCGGCGGGCGCCAGGTCCTCGGCGGCCTTCGCCAGCGCGTCGACCGCGGGGGCCATGTGGTGCGTGTGGAAGGCGCCGGCGACCTGGAGCTTGACGACCTTGCGCACGCCCTCGGGCTTGTCGGCCTCCAGCGCGGCGATCTGCTGCGTGGTGCCGGCCGCCACGATCTGGCCCGCGCCGTTGATGTTCGCCGGGGTCAGGCCCAGCTTCTCCAGGTGCGGCACGGTCACCTCGGGGTCGCCGCCGAGCAGCGCGGCCATCCCGGTCTCGGTGATCGCGGCGGCCTCTGCCATGGCCAGCCCCCGCTTGCGTACGAGGCTCAGCGCGGCGGTGTCGTCGAGAACCCCGGCGAACGCCGCGGCGGTGATCTCACCGACGCTGTGCCCCGCGACCGCGCCCGGCGCGATGTCGGTCATGTCACCGAGTGCCGAGGCGGAGAGGATCCCGGCCGCCACGAGCAGCGGCTGGGCCACGGCCGTGTCGCGGATCGCGTCCGCGTCGGCCTGCGTGCCGTAGTGGACGAGGTCGAGGCCGATGGCGTCCGACCAGGCGGCGACGCGGTCGGCGGCACCGGGCAGTTCGAGCCATTCAGTCAGGAAGCCGGGCGTCTGGGCGCCCTGGCCGGGAGCGACGAGTACGAGCACTCTCACACTCTCTCTTGGGGACGGCCACGGCCGCCCGTGGGGACAAGGACGAAGAACAGGAAGGGGTTTTGTGGAGCCCCGACAAAACCCTAGGGCTGCAGATCTCCATCGGCCAGACGCCCCAGGATCAGCGCGATCCGCAGTGTGAAGGCCGAGCGTACATCGGAGGGCGACCAGCCGGTGACGTCAGTCACACGTCGGAGCCGGTAGCGCACGGTGTTGGGGTGAACGAACAGCATCCGGGCGGCGCCTTCCAGACTGCTGGCCTGTTCCAGGTAGACGCTCAGCGTCTCCAGGAGGGCGGCGCCGGCCTCCTCCAGCGGTCTGTAGATCTCCTCCACCAGCTGCTCACGGGCCGAGGGGTCGCCGGCGATCGCCCGCTCCGGAAGCAGGTCGTCCGCCAGGACCGGACGCGGGGCGTCCTGCCAGGCAGAACACGCCTTCAGACCGGCCGCGGCGGCCTGCGCGGACCGGGTCGCGGCCAGCAGGTCCGGCACGATCGGGCCCGCCACGACCGGCCCCGCCGCAAACGGTCCGATCAGCGACTTGGCGACGGCCAGCGGGTTGTCGCTGCCGCCCGCGATGACGACGAGCCGGTCCCCGAGCACCCCGGTCAGCACCTGGAGCTTGGCGTGCCGGGCGGCGCGCCGGATGGCATCCACGGTCAGCTCCGAGTCGCCGTCGGGCGCGGTCCCGAGCACCACGCACACGTGCTCCGGCGAGTTCCACCCGAGGGCGGCTGCCCGGGACACGGCGCCCTCGTCGGCTTCCCCGCTGAGCACGGCGTTCACCACGAGGGACTCCAGCCGCGCGTCCCAGGCACCGCGTGCCTCGGCGGCCTGGGCGTACACCTGGGCGGTGGCGAAGGCGATCTCGCGGGCGTACACGAGCAGCGCCTCGCGCAGCACGGACTCGTCGCCGGGTGCCGCGACCTCGTCGATCGCGGACTCCATGACCTCGATCGTGGTCCGCACCATCTCCACGGTCTGGCGCAGGGTGATGGCCCGGGTCAGCTCGCGCGGCGCGGTGCCGAAGACATCGGTGGAGATGGCCTGCGGGGCGTCCGGGTGCCGGAACCACTCGGTGAAGGCGGCGATACCGGCCTGCGCGACCAGCCCGATCCAGGAACGGTTCTCCGGAGGCATGGCCCGGTACCAGGGCAGCGTCTCGTCCATCCGCGCGATGGCCTGCGCGGCCAGGGATCCGGAGGACTTCTCCAGCCGCTTCAGCGTCGCGGCGTGCGGGTGGTCGCCGTGGGCTGCGGCTTCGTTCTTGCTGGCTTCGGGTTCGGGCACGGGGACAAGACTGCCTTATCTGGACGGGAGGGTGCGCTGCCGGGGTGGGTACCCCCTGCTCGCGCGGAGCGGAGGGTTCGGGGAGGTGAGGTCCTCGGCGGGTCCGTCGCGGGTCTACGGTGGTGCTCGTGATGGACGTACGGCGCGCGGACGAGCGCTACCGGGGCGGCGAACCGGCGGCCGGAATCGAGACCTGGCACGCCTTCTCCTTCGGCCCCCACTACGACCCCGACAACCTTCGCTTCGGCGCGGTGATCGCCTGCAACGAGGAGCACCTGGCCCCCGGCGCCGGTTTCGACGAGCACGCCCACAGCCACACCGAGATCGTGACCTGGGTCGTCGAGGGCGAACTGACCCATCGCGACTCCACGGGTCACGAGAGCGTGGTCCGCCCCGGCGACGTGCAGCGCCTCAGCGCGGCGGCGGGCGTCCGGCACGTCGAACGCAACGACGGCCCGACCCCCCTGACCTTCCTCCAGATGTGGCTGGCCCCCCGCGACCCCGGCGGCGACCCCTTCTACGAGGTCGTCCACGGCATCGCCGATTCCACGCCGTACGCGCTCCCCGAGGCGGGCGCGATGCTGCACGTACGCCGCCTGTCCGCGGGGCAGCGGACGGCGGTGCCGGACGCGGCGTACGTGTACCTGCACGTCCTACGGGGCCAGGTGCGCCTGGGCGGCGAGGAGTTGGGCCCCGCGGACGCGGCCCGGATCACGGGCGCCGAGGACCTGGAGGCGGTCGCGGCGGGTTCGGGAGCGGAACTGCTGATGTGGGAGATGTCGGCCGACTAACGGATCTCCGCCAGCACCGCGTCCGTGAACGCCGGCCACGCCTCGATCGCCCACGGCCCGAACGCCCGGTCCGTCAGCGCCGCACACGCGGCACCGGCCTCCGGGTCGATCCACAGGAACGTACCGGACTGCCCGAAATGCCCGAACGTGCGCGGTGAGGACGAGGACCCCGTCCAGTGCGGCGCTTTGGCGTCGCGGATCTCGAAGCCCAGCCCCCAGTCGTTCGGGTTCTGGTGCCCGTAGCCGGGCAGGACGCCCTTCGTGCCCGGGTACTGCACGGTCATCGCCTCGGCGACGGTCCGCGGGTCCAGCAGGCGGGGGGCCTGCACCTCGGCCGCGAAACGCAGCAGGTCCTCCACCGTGGACACCCCGTCCTTGGCCGGCGAGCCCTCCAGGGCCGTCCCCGTCATGCCCAGCGGCTCGAGCACCGCCTGCCGCAGGTACTCCGCGAAGGGGATGTCGGTCGCCTTCGCGAGGTGATCCGCCAGCTGCTCGAACCCTGCGTTGGAGTACAGCCGTCGCTCACCGGGCGGGGCCGTCACCTTGTGCTCGTCGAAGGCGAGCCCCGAGGTGTGCGCGAGCAGGTGCCGTACGGTCGCGCCCTGCGGCCCGGCCGGCTCGTCGAGCTCGACCGCCCCCTCCTCGTACGCGACGAGCACCGCGTACGCCGCGAGCGGCTTGGTGACCGAGGCCAGCGGAAAACGCCGGTCGACCGGCCCGTGGGCGCCCAGGACGGTGCCGTCCGCCCGTACGACGCCCACCGCGGCGGTGGGAACCGGCCAGTTCTCGATCAACGTGAGGCTCTTCAAGGACATGCTGCGAGCCTAAGCCGCTCCCCGGCGCAGGCGCATCGAGGGGTCCCGGTCCCGGGTGAGGCCGAGCCACGGGTACGGCGGCTCGGCCCTGCTGGGATCGCGGATGCGGTCAGCGCCACCTGCCCGGCGCCCCGTTGACCCATGCGCCGACCAGCCGGATCAGGACGCGTCCTGCCGATTTCTTACCGCCGACGCTTGCTTGGAGTGCGCTCCAAGGTCCTAGCGTTGAGGCCATGACGGTGATGGAGACCGAGACCACGACGAGTACCAGTACCGACACCTGCGCCGGTCCGCGGCCGCAGAACCGGCGCCCGGACGGCGAGGACAAGTACACGATCAGCGAGGTCGCCGCCCTCACCGGCCTGACGGCGCACACCCTGCGCTGGTACGAGCGCATCGGGCTGATGCCGCACATCGACCGCTCCCACACCGGCCAGCGACGCTACACCAACCGCGACCTGGACTGGCTGGACCTCGTCGGCAAGCTCCGCCTGACCGGCATGCCGGTCGCGGACATGGTCCGCTACGCGGAACTGGTGCGCGAGGGCGACCACACCTACAACGAGCGATTCGAGCTGCTGAAGGCGACCCGGGAGGACGTGCTGGCCAGGATCACCGAACTCCAGGGCACGCTGGCCGTGCTCGACCGGAAGATCAATTTCTACGCGGACGCCGGGCGCGCCCTGGCGTCGGAGAGGTCCCGATGACGGACGGCAAGATACCGACGGTGAAGCTGGGCGGCGACGGCCCGGAAGTGGGCATCCAGGGCCTCGGCTGCATGGGCATGAGCTTCGCCTACGGGCCTGTGGACGCGGACGCCTCCCGGGCCACCCTGGAGCGGGCGCTGGAGTTGGGCGTCACGTTGTACGACACGGCGGACGCGTACGGCGCGGGCGAGAACGAGCGGTTCCTCTCCCCCTTCTTCAAGGCGCACCGCGACGAGGTCGTCATCGCGACCAAGTTCGCCCTGTCGATCCCGCCGGACGACCCGACGCGCCGCGTCGTGCGCAACGACCCGCCCTACATCCGCCAGGCCGTCGAGGCCAGCCTGAAGCGGCTCGACGTCGACGTGATCGACCTCTACTACATGCACCGGCGCGATGTGAACGTGCCGATCGAGGAGACCGTCGGCACCATGGCCGAGCTGGTCCGCGAGGGCAAGGTCAAGCAACTGGGCCTGAGCGAGGTCACCGCCGGCGAACTGCGGGCCGCGCACGCCGTCCACCCGATCGCCGCCGTGCAGTCGGAGTGGTCGCTGTTCAGCCGGGACATCGAGCCCAGGGTCGTGCCCGCGGCCCGCGAACTGGGCGTGACGCTCGTCCCGTACTCCCCGCTCGGCCGAGGCTTCCTGACGGGGTCCTTCGTCAACGCCGAGACGGACCTCACGGCCGACGACTTCCGCCGCCAGCAGCCCCGCTTCACCGGCGACAACGCGGCCGCCAACGCGGCCCTGCTGGAACCCGTCCGTGCCGTCGCCGAGGCCCACGGCGCCTCCCTCGGCCAGATCGCCCTGGCGTGGGTCCAGCAGCAGGCATCGGTCCACGGCCTCCCGGTCGTCCCGATCCCGGGCACCCGCAGGCCGACCCGGGTGGAGGAGAACGTGGGCGCGACTCGGATCGTGCTCACCGAAGAGGAACTGGCCCTGCTGGACCCGATCGCGGACCAGGTCGCGGGCGACCGCTACGCGGACATGCGGTTCGCTTCCGCGGGCCGCGAGTGAAGGTTCCTCAGGGGCGCGGGGAACGGCGCGAGCGTCCGACGCCGACCCGCACCCGCCGACGACGGGAACCCGGCAGGCGCTAGAGCTCCGCCAGCAACTCCGCCTTCTTCACCGAGAACTCCTCATCCGTCACCAGCCCGGCCTGATGCAACTCCCCGAGATGACGGATGCGCTCGGCGATGTCGGCGGGGTCGCGGCGGGGCGCCGCGGCCGGGACGGCGGCCACGGGCCCGCGGTCCCGGACCGCCGCCGACACCGCCGCCGCGAACGGCAAGGACTCGTGCACCGGCCCGTATCCCAGCCCGAACACGACAGCGGCCGGATCCTGGTCCGGCTGCACACCCGGCGCGTCCGCATCACGCCGCAGCAACCGCAGATGCCCCTCGAACACCTCGGGGGACCGCCACTCCACCCCGCTGAGGTCGGCGACCGCGAACGTCTGGTCGCCCGCCTTCCACTTCGCCGACGACGCCCCGGTCCAGAACCACCGGAAGGACACCGACGTGCCGTCGAAGGACGCCTTGCCGTCGTACGCCTTGAACCGCAGCGGCGCCTCGGGGGCCGCCACCAGGTGACGCTCGGCGGGCCCGGACTCGGTCAGCCGCCCGCGCAACTCGTCGGCGTAGTACTCGGCGAGCACCTCCCGCTCGGCGGGCAGCACCAGCCGGTAGGGGTCGCAGCTCTCCTTCAGCTGCCCCGCCGCCACCTCCATCAAGGGGTCCGCGCCCGGGCGCGGTTCGGCGCGCAGGACGACGGTGCCGCGTCTGCCGGGCGTCAGCGTCACCCTCGCGAGCGCCTCCAGGGGAACACGTCGCTCCCCGAGCGCCTGGAACAACTTGGGTGTCCGAATCCCCCGTTCGTAACGGATGAGCACGGAGTCGGACTCGAACTCCCAGGCGGCATGAAATCCGGCCAGTACGTCACCCATGCGGCTCATCGTATGCGGCACGCGCTCCTTCATCCCATCCCCGCGCACACCGCAGTCCCTCCCGCCTCTACGCGCGTCCGGCCGTCGTCGTACCGGACAAACCCGTCCGGCAGACGTCGTCTTCGTGCGCGCAGTGCACCGCGTGGTACGCGCCTACACCGATCTCTGCGAAGTTCGTCAGGCTCTGCGTGCCGGGCACGAAGTAGCCGCTGTGACCCTGTGCTCCCCGCGCCGACAGCACCCGCGCCCCGAACCCGGCCGACACCGGGTCGGCGCCGTGGCCGAACCCGCCCAGTTCCAGGTACGGCACGTCCTGGATCCAGTCGTCGGAGTCCCGCATGGCCCACACATGGGCGGTGGTACGCAGGTTCGAGGCCTTCTCGGCGCGCATACCGGGGCTGCCGGCCACCGCGATGTCCGTCACCCGGCCCGGCAGGGCGCGCGCGGCGAGCCCGCACACCACGGAGCCGTAGCTGTGGCAGAACAGCGAGACCGGCGCGGCGCCGGGCAGTCCGCGCAGCATCGCGTTGAGCCGTACCGCACCGACCTCGGCGCGCATCGCCGTGGCCGCGTCCATGCCGAGGCCGCTGGGTGCCGTGTAGTCGGCCCAGGCGATCACGGCCGTACGGGTCGTAGGGCTCGCCGCGCGCTCGGCCGCGTACAGGGACTCGGCCATGCCGACGGGCGCCGAGTACTTGCGGTAGGTGCGCTGGAAGGTGAGCAGGTCGGTGTCGACGCCGGGCACGACGACGGAGACCCGGTCGGCCCCGCGCAGATCGCCGAACACCTCCGCGACCCGGCCCGACCCCTCCGGGTCGAAGGCGAGGATGCGGCGGCCGGGTTCCATCAGCACCTCGAAGCGGCGCATACGGCGGTCCGCCTCCTGCTGCCCGGCCGGGGTGAGGCGGCTGTCGCGGCTCCGGGTCAGCTCGACCTTGCGCGCCTGGCCGAGCGCGATGCGGTTGGCCCGGTAGCGCAGGTCGACCGGGGCGCCGTTCATGTTGCCGACCGCGAGCGGATAGCGGCGGGCGAGGGAGGCGCGCTGCCCCTCGGTGAGGGAGGAGAAGAAGCGGGCCAGGCGGAGGGGGGCCGACTGCGGGTCCGGAAGCCGGTGCTCGCCGATCCGGCCGTGCTCCCAGGCACTGAGCGAGGCCTGGAGCGGTGTCTCGCTCCGCTGGTTGCGCAGGGCGGTCCAGCCGGTGGTCGCCAGCATCACGAAGACCACGGCCAGCGCGAGCAGCGCACGCCAGACGTTCAGTTGCGGGGAGGTGTCGAAGGAAGTCACTGAAAGGACACACTAGGAGAACGAGAGGGTCTCACGTTAACCAAGTGACTGGGATCACGTTTCGTCAGAAGCGTTCGGGGTTCAATCCGTACGCCAGTTCCCCGCGAGGGCCGGGCCCACCTGGTCGAGGTAGGCGGTCATGAGCGCGCGCATCGCGTCGAGGCTGAAGTCGTCCCCGGCGGACCACATCCGCTCCGTGACGCGGATCACCCCGCCGAAGCAGGCGACCAGGATCCGCGGGCGCGGATCCGCGTCCACGTCCAGTCCCTCCCGCTCGGCGACGATGCCCGCGAGCTGCTCCTCCAGCTCCGCCGAGCGCCGCAGATGCGCGGCGAGCAGGGCGGGCGTCGACTCGATCACCCGGTAGACCCGCATGTGGAGGTCGATCGGCACGATCCGCTCGACGGCCTCGTTGATGGTGTCCCAGCTCTCCAGCACGGCCCGGCGCAGCGCTTCCAGCGGCGCCTCGCCGGGCGGGCGGGCGCGCACGGCGGCCACGATGTGCGACTCCGCCAGGCGTGGCACGAAGAACGCGACCTCCTCCTTGCTGGCGAAGTAGCGGAAGAAGGTGCGCTGCGAGACGTCGGCGGCCGCGGCGATGTCGTCGACGGTCGTCTCCTCGTACCCGCGCGTGGTGAACAGTTCGAGGGCGGCCCGCAGCAGGGTGTCCCGGGTGCGCTGTTTCTTGCGTTCACGCAGGCCCAGGACCCTGTGCTCGCCGTCCGCCGTTTTCAAGGGGCCTCTCCTCCGCACCGTTCTCCCAGTTCAGGCTATACGTGGTGTCGTGTCAGTCACCGACTTGTGAATTGGTTTGTCAACTGTCAGTGGCTGTCATTAGCCTCGAACACATGACTAGTCAGACCACCATCGACACGACGGGGTCGGGGGGCGAGGCGCCGGCAGCCCCGTCGGACGCGACGCCGGCCAAGGGGCTGCGCGGGCACCCTTGGCTCACCCTCATAACCGTCGCAGTGGGGGTCATGATGGTGGCCCTCGACGGCACCATCGTGGCCATCGCCAACCCGGCCATCCAGAGGGACCTCGGCGCCACCTTCGCCGAGGTCCAGTGGATCACCAACGGCTACTTCCTCGCCCTCGCGGTCTCCCTGATCACCGCGGGCAAGCTCGGTGACCGCTTCGGACACCGGCAGACCTTCCTCATCGGCGTCGTCGGCTTCGCCGCCGCCTCGGGCGCCATCGGCCTGTCCAGCAGCATCGCTCTGGTCGTCACCTTCCGTGTGCTCCAGGGCCTGTTCGGCGCGCTGCTCATGCCGGCCGCGCTCGGCCTGCTGCGGGCCACCTTCCCCGCCGAGAAGCTCAACATGGCCATCGGCATCTGGGGCATGGTCATCGGCGCCTCCACCGCCGGCGGGCCGATCCTCGGCGGCGTCCTCGTCGAGCACGTCAACTGGCAGTCGGTGTTCTTCATCAACGTGCCGGTCGGCATCCTCGCCGTCGTCCTCGGCGTCGTGATCCTGCTCGACCACCGTGCCGAGAACGCCCCGCGCTCCTTCGACGTGCTGGGCATCGCCCTGCTGTCGGCCGCCATGTTCTGCCTCGTGTGGGCGCTGATCAAGGCCCCGGAGTGGGGCTGGGGCGACGGCAGGACGTGGGCGTTCATCGCCGCGTCGGCCGTGGGCTTCGCGCTCTTCGCCTTCTGGGAGACGAAGGTGAAGGAGCCGCTGATCCCGCTGGGTCTGTTCCGCTCGGTCCCGCTCTCCGCGGGTGTCGTGCTGATGGTCCTGATGGCCATCGCCTTCATGGGCGGCCTGTTCTTCGTGACGTTCTACCTCCAGAACGTGCACGGCATGGGCCCGATCGACGCGGGTCTGCACCTGCTGCCGCTCACCGGCATGATGATCGTCGGCTCCCCGCTCGCGGGCGCGATGATCACCAAGTTCGGTCCCCGCGTCCCGCTGGCCGGCGGCATGGCGCTCACCGCCATCGCCATGTACGGCATGTCCACGCTGGAGACGGACACGGGCAGCGGCACCATGTCCGTCTGGTTCGCCCTGCTGGGCCTCGGCCTCGCGCCCGTCATGGTCGGCGCCACCGAGGTCATCGTCGGCAACGCGCCCATGGAGCTGTCCGGTGTCGCCGGCGGCCTCCAGCAGGCGGCGATGCAGATCGGCGGCAGCCTCGGCACGGCCGTGCTGGGTGCCGTGATGGCGTCCAAGGTCGACAGCGACCTCGTCGGCAACTGGAAGGACGCCGGGCTTCCGCAGCTCACGCCGGACCAGCTGGACCAGGCCGCCGAGGCCGTCCAGGTCGGTGTGGCACCGGTCGCCAAGGGCACGCCCGAGCCGATCGCCGCGAAGATCACCGAGGTCGCGCACGACACGTTCATCTCCGGCATGAGCCTGGCCTCGCTCGTCGCGGCGGGGGTCGCCGCCGTGGCCGTGCTCGTCGCGTTCCTCACCAAGCGCGGGGCGAACGCGGAGGCCGGCGCGGGCGTGGGTCACCTCTGACCCGGTACGGGGTTTCGTTCGCCTATCAGGGTGAACAAGACCGCTGATCTCTCCCCTCCAGCGGCATCGCAGGTCACAGTGGGTCAAGTCCTCCGCAGGGCATGGGGGACGCCGGCTGCGGCGCGCTGCTGGAGGGGGGCAGCGCGCAGGCAGCGGACCGTAGTGCCTACTTCCGTTGAAAACGGGAGGAATGGCCGCCGTGTCGGGTGGTACTCGCCGCACCGAACCCCGTAACGCATCCAACTGTCTGAGGGGTTCAGGGAGTTGATGATGGCGAGCTTCGGACACGGAACGCGCAGGTACCCCCGCTCACGTGGCCGGACGTGGTCACGGACCGGGCCGGATCGCGCGACGCTCGGAGTCATCGGAGTCATCTGCGCGATCGCGGGATTCTTCGTGCTGGGGATCATCCTCGGCCCCGTCGCGATCGTCTGCGGCTGGCTCGCCATGGGCCGCACCTGGGCGGGCTCCCGCCCTGTGACGGCCGTGGTCGCCCTCGTCCTGGGCGCCATAGACACGCTCCTGGCAGTCATCTGGCTCGCCGGAGCGACGACCCCCGGCAACGGCATGCTGTTCTGACCCGGGGAAGCAAGTGGAAGGGCCTCCGGCGACCGGCCGGGGGCCCCTTTCTGCTTCCCCCGGGGGCCCCTTTCTGCCTCCCGGGGGAGCGAGGCGCCGGAGCCGTACGGGGCGACGCTTGGCGTGAGCGGCGGGCATGCGTGCCTCCGCCGGCGCCTCGAGGGCGGGGAGGTATCCCCGGGGGCCGCGAGTGGGCGCCGTGGTCCCCCGCGCGCGGGGCGGCACACCCGCCCGGCCCCGGCCGCGCGGGGTGGCACACCCGCCCGGCCCCGGCCGCGACCCTGCGGGTGCGCTATGTCGCCGACGTTCCCCTCAGCCCCTTCAGCGCGGCCACCTCGTCCCGCAGCGCCCGTACCTCCTCCGTCAGCTCCCGTATCGCCTGGGTCTGCCGCCGCTCCTCCACGTCGTCCTTCTCGAACCGCGCTATGAACCACGCCGCGATGTTCGCCGTCACCACACCCAGCAGCGCGATCCCGGACAGCATCAGCCCCACCGCCAGCATCCGCCCCAGCCCGGTCGTCGGCGCGTGATCCCCGTACCCCACCGTCGTCATCGTCGTGAACGACCACCACACCGCGTCACCCAGCGTCCTGATGTTCCCGTCCGGTGAGTCCCGTTCCACCGACAGCACGGCGAGCGAGCCGAACATCAGCAGCCCGACCACCGACCCGGCGACATACGTCGTGAGCCGTATCTGCGAGGCCATCCGCGCCCGCTGCCCGACCAGCAGCAGCGTCGACACCAGCCGCAGCAGCCGCATCGGCTGGAGCAGCGGCAGCAGCACCGCCCCCAGGTCGAGCCAGTGCGTCCGTACGAACTGCCAGCGCCGCTCCGCCAGGGCGAGCCGTACGACGTAGTCGAGCGCGAACGCGCCCCACACGACCCACTCCACCGCCGTGCACACCTCGACGACGTCCCGGCTCGCCTCGGGCCGGACGATCGGCACGGCGTAGGCGACGGCGAAGGCCACGGCCAGGCCGAGGAGCGGCCGCTGTGTGTGCTGTTCCCAACGGGCTTGGGGCGAACGCAGCTTCATGGGCGAATGGTAGGAAACGTGAAGGGGTGGTGTACCCGCGGGTGCACCACCCCTGGACAGCCCTCGTCCGTCAGGCGTCGCCGCCCGCGACGCCCGGGTCGGCCGCCGACACGTCGAGCAGCTGGTACCGGTCGATGGCCTGCTTCAGCACCGAGCGGTCCACCTTGCCCTCGCGGGCGAGTTCGGTGAGGACCGCGACCACGATCGACTGCGCGTCGATGTGGAAGAAGCGGCGGGCCGCGCCCCGCGTGTCGGCGAAGCCGAAGCCGTCGGCGCCGAGGGACTGGTAGGTGCCCGGCACCCAGCGCGCGATCTGGTCGGGAACCGACCGCATCCAGTCAGACACGGCCACGAACGGCCCTTGCGCGCCGGCCAGTTTCCGTGTCACGTACGGAACGCGCTGCTCCTCCTCGGGGTGCAGCAGGTTGTGCTCCTCGCAGGCCACGGCCTCGCGGCGCAGCTCGTTCCAGGAGGTCGCCGACCAGACGTCGGCCTTGACGTTCCACTCCTCGGCGAGCATCTTCTGGGCCTCGATCGCCCACGGGAGCGCCACGCCGGACGCCAGGATCTGGGCCGGGACGGCGCCGCCGGTGCCCTCGCTGAAGCGGTAGACGCCCTTGAGGATGCCCTCGACGTCCACGTTCTCCGGCTCGGCCGGGTGCTGGATCGGCTCGTTGTAGACGGTCAGGTAGTAGAAGACGTCCTCGCCGTGCGGGTGCTCCTCGGAGCCGCCGTACATCCGGCGCAGGCCGTCCTTGACGATGTGCGCGATCTCGTAGCCGAACGCCGGGTCGTACGCCACACAGCCGGGGTTGGTGGAGGCCAGGAGCTGCGAGTGGCCGTCGGCGTGCTGGAGGCCCTCGCCGGTCAGGGTCGTACGGCCGGCGGTAGCGCCCAGGACGAAACCGCGCGCCAGCTGGTCGGCCATCTGCCAGAACTGGTCGCCGGTGCGCTGGAAGCCGAACATCGAGTAGAAGACGTAGACCGGGATGAGCGGCTCGCCGTGCGTGGCGTAGGCGGAACCGGCCGCGATGAGCGAGGCCGTGCAGCCGGCCTCCGAGATGCCGTCGTGCAGCATCTGGCCGTTCGGCGCCTCCTTGTAGGCGAGCAGCAGATCGCGGTCGACCGCCTCGTACTGCTGGCCCAGCGGGTTGTAGATCTTCGCGCTCGGGAAGAACGAGTCCATGCCGAACGTGCGGTACTCGTCCGGCGCAATCAGCACGAACCGCTTGCCGATCTCCTTGTCCCGCATGAGGTCCTTGAGAAGACGGACGAAGGCCATGGTCGTCGCGATGGACTGCTGGCCCGAGCCCTTCTTCACGGTCGCGTACGTCTTGTCGTCGGGCAGGGGCAGCGGCTTCGACCGTACGACGCGGGTGGGGACGTAACCGCCGAGGCCCTTGCGGCGGTCGTGCATGTACTGGATCTCCTCCGAGTCCCGGCCCGGGTGGTAGTACGGCGGCAGGCCGGACTCCAGCTCCTTGTCGGAGATCGGCAGGTGCAGACGGTCCCGGAAGCGCTTGAGGTCGTCGACCGTCAGCTTCTTCATCTGGTGGGTGGCGTTGCGGCCCTCGAAGTTCGGCCCCAGCGTCCAGCCCTTGATCGTCTTGGCCAGGATGACCGTCGGCTGGCCCTTGTGCTCCACGGCCGCCTTGTACGCCGCGTAGATCTTGCGGTGGTCGTGACCGCCCCGGCCCAGGTGCAGGATCTGGTCGTCGGTCATGTGCTCGACCATCGCGCGCAGCCGGTGGTCGTCACCGAAGAAGTGCTCGCGGATGTACGCGCCGGACTCGGTGGCGTACGTCTGGAACTGCCCGTCCGGGGTCGTGTTCATCTTGTTGACCAGGATGCCGTCGCGGTCCTGCGCGAGCAGCGGGTCCCAGGTGCGGTCCCAGATCAGCTTGATCACGTTCCATCCGGCGCCCCGGAAGACCGACTCCAGCTCCTGGATGATCTTGCCGTTGCCGCGCACCGGGCCGTCGAGGCGCTGGAGGTTGCAGTTGACGACGAAGGTCAGGTTGTCCAGGCCCTCACGGGCGGCGAGCGTGAGCTGGCCCAGCGACTCCGGCTCGTCCATCTCGCCGTCGCCGAGGAACGCCCACACGTGCGACTTGGAGGTGTCGGCGATCCCGCGCGCGTGCATGTAGCGGTTCATCCGCGCCTGGTAGATCGCGCCGATCGGGCCGAGACCCATCGACACCGTCGGGAACTCCCAGAAGTCCGGCATCAGGCGCGGGTGCGGGTAGCTGGAGAGCCCGTACGGCGCCTTCGACTTCTCCTGGCGGAAGCCGTCCAGGTGCTGCTCGCCGAGCCGGTCCAGCAGGAAGGCGCGGGCGTAGATGCCCGGCGAGGCGTGGCCCTGGAAGAAGACCTGGTCGCCGCCGTCGCCCTCGTCCTTGCCGCGGAAGAAGTGGTTGAAGCCGACGTCGTAGAGGGACGCGGAGGAGGCGAACGTGGCGATGTGGCCGCCGACGCCGATGCCCGGGCGCTGGGCCCGCGACACCATTACGGCGGCGTTCCAGCGGGTCGCGTTGAGGATCTTGCGCTCGATCTCCTCGTTGCCCGGGAAGAACGGCTCGCTCTTGGTGGGGATGGTGTTGACGTAGTCCGTGCTGCGCATCTCGGGCACGGCCACGCGCTTCTCGCGGGCCCGCTCGATCAGCCTCAGCATCAGGTAGCGGGCCCGCTCCCGGCCGCGCTCGTCGACGGCGGCGTCGAGGGAGTCGAGCCACTCCTGCGTCTCTTCGGGATCGAAGTCAGGAACCTGACTCGGAAGGCCGCCAATGATGATCGGGTTGCGATCGGATGCGGAAGCCACGCTGTTCCTCACCTGTCTAGGGCCGCTGTTCGGGGGTGCCTGCACCGCTCCCCATCGTGTACCTCGGGGCGGAAAACGTCACCTCTACTGAGGAGTAACCAGGGGCGGTTGCCCACAGACGATTCCCAAACGTGCAAACAGGGCAGAAAGGTGTGTTGTGTGTCACCTCGGACCATGATGGTGTGCATGGAGTTGCGGTGAGACCACCAGGATCGTCACCGTTTCGGCGGTCTGAACGGCCGGGTACTTGCGCGATCCGCCCCGCCCGTGTGGACTACGGCCAATGCTTCGCGCACGCGCGTGGCTGAGATATTCCCAAGACATGATCAGGAGGCAACCCGTGAGCGCGACCGCGGACCACGCGGAGGAGCGGACGAACCCTGCCGCCAGGCTGGGGTTCCAGCCCGGGCAGGTGGTCCAGGAGATCGGCTACGACGAAGACGTGGACCAGGAGCTCCGCAAGGCCATCGAGGAAGCCGTCGAGGGCGACCTGGTGGACGAGGACTACGACGACGTGGCCGACGCCGTTGTGCTGTGGTTCCGTGACGACGACGGCGACCTGACGGATGCGCTGGTGGATGCCACCACGTACATCGAAGAGGGCGGCGCGATCCTGCTTCTCACGCCGAAGACCGGCCGTGCGGGGTATGTGGAGCCGAGCGACATCTCGGAAGCCGCCACCACGGCCGGCCTGACGGCGTCCAAGAGCGTCAGCGTCGGCAAGGACTGGAGCGGCAGCCGGCTGGCGACCCCGAAGGCCGCCAAGTCGAAGCGTTAGAGATCCGGACGTCAGTCGTACGGACGCGGCGGGCTGACGACGTCAGCCCGCCCGTCGGCCTGTGGTGTGCCCTGCGTAGGGTGTTCTCGCCCGAACGACCTCCGAAGGGACCAACAGGACCATGGCGATCCAGGTCGGCGACAAGGCTCCCGACTTCGAGCTCAAGGACAACCACGGCGCGACCGTGAAGCTCTCCGACTTCCGCGGCCGCAAGAACGTGGTGCTGCTCTTCTACCCCTTCGCCTTCACCGGCGTGTGCACGGGCGAGCTGTGCGAGCTGCGCGACCACCTGCCGCTGTTCTCCGACCGCGACACCCAGCTGCTCGCCGTCTCCAACGACTCCATCCACACCCTGCGCGTCTTCGCCGAGCAGGAGGGGCTGGAGTACCCGCTCCTGTCGGACTTCTGGCCGCACGGCAACGTCTCGCGCGCGTACGGCGTCTTCGACGAGGACAAGGGTTGCGCCGTGCGCGGGACCTTCATCATCGACAAGGAAGGCGTCGTGCGGTGGACCGTGGTCAACGGACTGCCGGACGCGCGTGACCTGAACGACTACGTGAAGGCGCTCGACACCCTGTGACGCCGCCGGGCACGGCCGACACCGTGTGATTCTTCGGCTCCGGGGCCTGCGGGGGGCGGGAACCCGTCACTAGGATCGACTCGTTGATCCGACATCCGAGCACTACGGGGCACCCCGCCCCTGGACACCAATGGAGGACTCGTGGGAGTCAGCCTCAGCAAGGGCGGCAACGTATCGCTGACCAAGGAGGCGCCGGGCCTGACCGCGGTCATCGTCGGTCTGGGGTGGGACGTCCGCACCACGACCGGCACCGACTTCGACCTGGACGCCAGCGCGCTGCTGCTGAACAACTCCGGCAAGGTCGCCAGCGACCAGCACTTCATCTTTTTCAACAACCTCAAGAGCCCGGACGGCTCGGTCGAGCACACCGGCGACAACCTCACCGGTGAGGGCGAGGGCGACGACGAGCAGATCAAGGTCAACCTCGCGGCGGTCCCGGCCGACGTCGAGAAGATCGTCTTTCCGGTCTCGATCTACGACGCCGAGAACCGCCAGCAGTCCTTCGGCCAGGTCCGCAACGCGTTCATCCGCGTCGTGAACCAGGCCGGCGGCGCCGAGATCGCCCGCTACGACCTCAGCGAGGACGCCTCCACCGAGACCGCCATGGTCTTCGGCGAGCTGTACCGGCACGGCGCCGAGTGGAAGTTCCGTGCCATCGGCCAGGGTTACGCCTCGGGTCTGCGGGGCATCGCGCAGGACTTCGGCGTGAACGTCTGAGCCATTCGCCTTTTCGAAGGTCTCTGTCCGGCGTCGCACGGTTTACGTGCGGCGCCGGACGCGCAGGACAGCCAGAGAAGCATCACCGGGCCTGTCTTTCGGGTCAGCCCGACTCCGAGGGGCGGTGCCGGACAAGCGCCGGTGAGCGGGGTCGGTGTGCGTGCCGGGCCCCGCCGCCCCGGGGTGATCCGAAAAGACAGGCCCAACAGGGGAGGGACCAGCATCATGGGCGTCACGCTCGCCAAGGGGGGCAACGTCTCCCTGTCCAAGGCCGCACCGAACCTCACGCAGGTGATGATCGGGCTCGGCTGGGACGCGCGCTCCACCACCGGAGCACCCTTCGACCTCGACGCCAGCGCGCTGATGTGCGGCGGCGGCCGGGTGCTCGGGGACGAGTGGTTCATCTTCTACAACCAGCTCAAGAGCCCCGACGGCTCGGTGGAGCACACCGGCGACAACCTCACCGGTGAGGGAGACGGCGACGACGAGTCGATCCTGGTCGACCTCTCCAAGGTGCCCCCGCAGGTCGACAAGATCGTCTTCCCGGTCTCCATCCACATGGCCGACGAGCGCGGCCAGACCTTCGGCCAGGTCAGCAACGCCTTCATCCGCGTGGTGAACCAGGCCGACGGCCAGGAACTCGCCCGCTACGACCTCAGCGAGGACGCCTCCTCGGAGACCGCGATGATCTTCGGTGAGGTCTACCGGTACCAGGGCGAATGGAAGTTCAGGGCCGTGGGACAGGGGTACGCGTCGGGGCTGCGGGGGATCGCTCTAGACTTCGGAGTCAATGTTTCGTAAAGCCGGGTACGGCGCGGGGGAGCCCCGTACACACACGATTGGGTAGCCAGTGGTTCTGAAAACCTTCGGGTGGTCGTTCGCGGTCACCGCGCTCGGCCTGGTCGCAGCGATCCTCTTCGGGGGGTGGACCGCCTTCGGCATCGTGGCGATCCTGTCCATCCTCGAGATCTCGCTGTCCTTCGACAACGCGGTGGTCAACGCCGGAATTCTGAAGAAGATGAATGCCTTCTGGCAGAAGATCTTCCTCACCATCGGCATCCTGATCGCCGTCTTCGGCATGCGGCTGGTCTTCCCTGTCGTGATCGTCGCCGTCAGCGCCCAGCTGGGCCCGATCGAGGCGGTCGACCTCGCGCTGAGCGACAAGGACCGTTACCAGGAGCTGGTCACCGACGCCCACCCGGCGATCGCGGCCTTCGGTGGCATGTTCCTGTTGATGATCTTCCTCGACTTCATCTTCGAGGACCGGGACATCAAGTGGCTGGGCTGGCTGGAGCGGCCGCTGGCCAAGCTCGGCAGGGTCGACATGCTGTCGGTCTGCATCGCGCTGATCATCCTGCTGGTCTCGGCGATGACCTTCGCGACCCACGCCCACCAGCACGGCGGCGCACACGTCGACAAGGCCGAGACGGTGCTTCTGTCCGGCATCGCGGGCCTGATCACCTACATGATCGTGGGCGGTCTGTCCGGCTACTTCGAGGACAAGCTCGAAGAGGAGGAGGAGCGCGAGCACGAAGCGGAGGAAGAGGCCGAGCGGACCGGAAAGCCCAAGTCCGCCGTCGCGCTGGCCGGCAAGGCCGCGTTCTTCATGTTCCTCTACCTGGAGGTCCTGGACGCGTCCTTCTCCTTCGACGGCGTCATCGGCGCCTTCGCCATCACCAACGACATCGTGCTGATGGCCCTCGGCCTCGGCATCGGCGCCATGTACGTCCGGTCCCTCACCGTCTACCTGGTGCGCCAGGGCACCCTCGACGACTACGTCTACCTGGAGCACGGCGCCCACTACGCGATCGGTGCCCTCGCCGTCATCCTGCTCGTCACCATCCAGTACGAGATCAACGAGATCATCACCGGTCTCATCGGTGTCGTCCTGATCGGCGCCTCCTTCTGGTCCTCCGTCCGCCGCAACCGCGCACTGGCGGCGGCCGAGGGAAAAGCCGGGTCGGACGAGAAGACTGAGGTCTCGTCCGGAGTGTGACGACCTTCCGTGTGAGGAACGCTCTGTGCGGGGCGGCCATCGGGGACGACTCCTCGACGGCCGCCCCGCGGCGTTGACGACGTAAGGACATGGGGCGGGAATGGGCTTTTTCGACGGTCTCCTGGGCGGACGCGCGGCCGAGTTCGACTCGGGCAGCCCGGGGTCCAGCGCCATCGAGCTGACCAAACGGCACCATACGGTGTCGCTGACCAAACAGGGGGCGGCCTCGGGCCACCTCCGCATCAATCTGTCCTGGCGGATGCGCACGTCCGACTTCGGCGGCTCCCAGCGGGAGAGCCTGTGGCGGCACCCGTTCCGGGCGCTCAAGCCGCCCGAGGTCATGGGCCACAGCCAGAGCATGGTCAACGTCGACCTCGACCTCGGCTGCCTGTACGAGCTGTCCGACGGCACCAAGGGCGTCGTACAGCCGCTCGGCGGCTTCCTCGGGGACGTCAACGCAGCGCCGTACGTCAAGCTCAGCGGAGACGACCGGTTCGGATCGGCGTCGGGCGAGACGATGTACATCAACCTCGACCACCGCGAGTCCATCAGGCGACTGCTGGTCTTCGTCTACATCTACGACCAGACGCCGGCATTCGACCGTACGCACGCACTCGTGACGCTGTTCCCCAGCAACGGGCCGCGCATCGAGATAGGCCTGGACGAACGGCAGCCGCAGGCCCGCTCCTGCGCCGTGGTGATGATCGAGAACGTCAAGAACGAGATCATCGTCCGGCGCGAGGTGAAGTTCGTGTACGGGTTCCAGGCCGAGCTGGACCGGCTGTACGGGTGGGGCCTGCAGTGGGGGCGGGGTTACAAGAGCAAGGTGGAGCGGTGACGGTTCGCCGCCGCCGCTCCGTGCCCTTCGCCTGGTGACTCGGCTGGCACCCGAGCGCTCGGGGCGCGGTGGGCGTGGGCGGCTGCGCTTCGCCGCCGGTTTGTCGCCCGGTCCCGGCGCCCCTCAGATGCGCCTTCTCAACGTCCGATGAACTGTGGCCCCTGCGGCGGCAGCCTGAAGTCCGGGTCGGGAACCGGGGCGCCCGGGGGCGGGAAGCCGTAGCCGGACGGGGCTGCGGTCGCCGCGGCAGCCGGCGCCTGGGGATAGCCGTAGGCGGGCTGGCTGGTCGGGTGCGGATAGCCGTACGCCGGCTGCGTCGTCGCGGGGGGCTGCTGCGGCGGGTAGCCGTACGCGGGCTGGGCCGGGACACCCGTCGGCTGGGCGGGCGCCGACGGCTGGCTGGGCGCCGTCGTCGGCTGCTCCGGTGGCAGCGGCTGGGACACCTCGGGCGTCGACTGGGGCGGAACCGGCTGGGTGGCAGCGGTCGACGGGGCCGGAGCGGCGAATGTGGCCGCCGCGGGCTGCTCCTCCTCCGCCGCCTCCGACTCGTCCACCGTGATGCCGTACTGGGTCGCCAGGCCCTTCAGGCCGTTGGTGTAGCCCTCGCCCAGCGCGCGGAACTTCCAGCCCTCCCCGCGCCGGTACAGCTCACCGCAGATCAGCGCGGTCTCCTTGCCCGTCTGCGGCTCGACGTCGAAGTACGCCAGCGGCTCACCGTCGGCGACCGTGGCGTCGTACAGCAGGATGCGCAGGTCCGGCACCTGGTCGAAGGGGACGTCGTCCGCCGATGCGACCAGCAGGATTCGGCTCACCTCGGACTCGACACCGGCGAGATCGGTCTGGATCGTGTCGGTGGAGCCGTCGGCGACCCGCTTCTTGCCGAGCCACCAGACCTTGCCCGAGGGGTGCCGGGGCTGGTTGTAGAAGACGAAGTCCTCGTCGGAGCGCACACGACCGTCGGGGCCGAGGAGCAGCGCGGACGCGTCGACGTCGGGCACCCCCTGCCCGGGCGTCCAGCGCAGCACGGCGCGCACCGTGGTGGCCTCCAGCGGGACGTTCGACCCCTTCAGCATCGCGTGCGTCATGCCGTCATCCTGCCGTCTCGGTCCTGCTCACGACAACGCGGGGGTAGGTCCTCGACGCAGGTGGGTAACCGGAAGTTCATGCGCGAAGGGAACCTCCGACATGGAGTTCTACGTACTATTACCGGCCACCTTCGGGCAGTCCACAGGTCGCCCAACCACCACGGGGGAGTCTCATGCGTCATTTCGGGCACATCGCCCCTGAGCTGCGGAAGCGTCTCTTCCACCGGGAGCCGTGCGCGTTCACGCCGGAGTCCCCGGCCCGGCTCCTGGCCGCGGCCCTGGGCGCCACGCTCTACAGTCCGGCTACCAGGCCCCGCCTCGCCGACGACATCGTGAAGCAGGCGGCCCGCGGCGTGGTGTCGATGGTGCTGTGCCTGGAGGACTCGATCGACGACGCCGACGTCGCCGCCGGCGAGGAGAACCTCGTCCGGCAGTTCGCGGACCTCGCCGCCCGGCCCGGGGCGGACCTGCCGCTGCTGTTCATCCGGGTCCGTTTCCCCGAGCAGATCCCCGACCTGGCACGACGTCTCGGCCCGTCCGTCCGGCTGCTGTCCGGGTTCGTGCTGCCGAAGTTCACCGAGGAACGCGGCATGCCCTTCCTGGAGGCGCTCGCCGACACCGAGGCCGACAGCGGACAGCGGCTCTTCGCCATGCCGGTCCTGGAGTCGCCGGAGCTGCTGTACCGGGAGTCCCGCGTGGCGACCCTGGAGGGCATCTACCGCGCGGTCGACAAGTACCGCGAGCGCGTCCTCGCCCTGCGCCTCGGCGTGACGGACTTCTGCTCCTCCTACGGACTGCGCAGAGCGCCCGACATGACCGCCTACGACGTCCAGATCGTCGCCTCCGTGATCGCCGACGTGGTGAACATGCTGGGGCGGGCCGACGGCACCGGCTTCACCGTGACCGGGCCGGTCTGGGAGTACTTCCGGGTCCAGGAGCGCATGTTCAAGCCACAGCTGCGGCACAGCCCCTTCCTGGAGGTGCAGGCCGTCGAGCTGCGCGAGAAGCTGATTGAGCACGCCATGGACGGCCTGCTGAGGGAGATCTCGCTGGACCAGGCCAACGGCCTGCTGGGCAAGACCTGCATCCACCCCTCGCACGTCCCGGCGGTGCACGCGCTGTCGGTGGTCAGTCACGAGGAGTACAGCGACGCCCAGGACATCCTGAAGCCCGAGCGCTGTGGAGGGGGTGTGCTGAGGTCGGCGTACACGAACAAGATGAACGAGGTGAAACCGCACCGGGCCTGGGCCGAGCGGACCCTGCTGCGCGCCGAGGTCTTCGGCGTGGCCAACGAGGACATCGGCTTCGTGGAGCTGCTCGCCGCCGGACTGCCCGACTGACCAGGCAGAATGCAGGGAAACCGACGCAAGGAACTCAGGGAGAAGGCAGTGAACGAGGGGGAACGCCCCGAGGCGCGCCGTGCGGCGCGGGCCGGGGCGGCGGACAGAGCCGGCGGTGTCTGGTCCGGCAGCTGGGTCGCCGAACGGCTCGGTGTCGAGCTCACCGGTGACGACACGCTGACCGACCTGCTGGGACTGGCGCTGCGCCGCAACCCCAAGCGGGCCCACCTGCTCGTGTCGAACGTGCTCGGCAAGCACGTCCCGCAGTCGCCGTCCGTCGTGTACGGCCACGGCGTCACGCTCGGCCGGCGCGTGCGCGAACTGCTCGCAGACCAGGCGGGCGAGGCGGTCGTCCTCGGCTACGCGGAGACCGCGACCGGGCTCGGCCACTCGGTCGCCGACGGCCTGGGCACCGCGCCCTACCTGCACTCCACCCGCCGCCCGGTCACCGGTGTCGCCCAGGCGGGCGGCTTCGAGGAGTCCCACTCCCACGCCACCTCCCACCTCCTGCTGCCCGAGGACCCGGCGCTGTTGGCTGGCGACGGGCCGCTGGTCCTCGTCGACGACGAGTTCTCCACCGGTAACACGGTGCTGAACACCATCCGCGAGCTGCACGCCCGCTACCCGCGCCGGCGCTACGTCGTGGTCGCCCTCGTGGACATGCGCTCGGCCGCCGACGCGGACCGCCTCGACGACTTCGCCCGCGAGATCGGCGCCCGCGTCGACCTGGTCGCGGCGGCCTCCGGCACGGTGACCCTGCCGGAGGGAGTCCTGCACAAGGGACAGGAACTGGTGGCGCGGCACCAGCCGCCGGAAGCCGCCGAGCAGCCGCCGTCGCAGGGCCGTGTCACCCGCGTCGACCTCGACTGGCCCCGCGGACTGCCCGACGGCGGGCGGCACGGGTTCACCCCCGCGCATCGGGCACGACTGGAGGCCGCCCTGCCCGCCATGGCGGCGCGGCTCTCGAAAGCGCTGCCCCGCGACGCCCGACGTGTGCTCGTCCTCGGCTTCGAGGAGCTGATGTACGCGCCGCTGAGACTGGCCCACGCGCTGGAGCAGACGGTGCGTGCCGAGGTGCGCTACTCCACCACGACCCGCTCGCCCGTCCTCGCCGTCGACGACCCCGGCTACGCGATACGCACCCGCCTGGTCTTCCCCGCCCACGACGACCCCGCCGACGGCCCCGGCGACCGTTACGCCTACAACGTCGCGGGCGCCGGCTTCGACGCCGTCGTCGCCGTCGTCGACTCGGTCGCGGACACCCCCGCCCTGCGCGCGCCCGACGGCCTGCTCGCCCGGCTCGCCGCGCACACCCCGCAGGTCCTCCTCGCGGTCGTGCCCAGTTACGTCCCCGCACCGCCGTCCGCCCCCGAAAGGCCCTCCATGCTGCCAGCGCCGCTCCGTGGCCCCGTCTTCTCCTCGTACGCGCCCGAGGAGGTCGGCTGGCTGCTGCAGGACCTCTCGGAGGTGACGCTGGAGGCCCCGACCGAGGAGCGGGAGGAGGCCATCCAGAGTGGCGGCGCGCACTACGCCGAGTCGCTGCCGGTCGAGTACCAGCCGAGCGAGCAGTACCAGCGCCTGTTCCACTCGGCCCTGGACGCCTCCGCGGCCCGGCTGGCCCAGGCGGTCGGCGTGGTCACCGAGACGGTCCTCGCGGAGCGCTCGCCCCGGCCCGTCCTGGTCTCCCTGGCCCGCGCGGGCACCCCGATCGGCATCCTGATGCGCCGCTGGGCTCAGTACCGGCACGGCGTCGAGCTGCCGCACTACGCCGTGTCCATCGTCCGCGGCCGCGGCATCGACGCCAACGCGCTGCGCTGGCTGGCCGCACACCACGACCCGCGCGACGTCGTCTTCGTCGACGGCTGGACCGGCAAGGGCGCCATCACCCGCGAACTCGCCCAGGCCCTCGAAGAGTTCGAGACGTCCGACGGCATCACCGGCTTCGACCCGGAGATCGCCGTGCTGGCCGACCCCGGCTCGTGCGTGCGGACCTACGGCACCCGCGAGGACTACCTCATCCCCTCCGCCTGCCTCAACTCGACGGTCTCCGGCCTGATCTCGCGTACCGTGCTGCGAGCGGACCTGGTCGGCCCGCACGACTACCACGGCGCGAAGTTCTACCGCGAACTCGCCGGCGTCGACGTCTCGGTGGCCTTCGTGGACGCCGTGTCCGCCCGCTTCCCGGAGGTCACGGACGCGGTCGACACCCAGGCCAAGGAACTGCTCGCCACCGACCGCACCCCCACCTGGGAGGGCTGGGCGGCGGTCGAGCGCATCAGCGAGGAGTACGGCATCCACGACGTCAACCTCGTCAAGCCCGGGGTCGGCGAGACCACCCGGGTGCTGCTGCGCCGCGTGCCCTGGAAGGTGCTGGCCCGGGCCGGCGCGGGCAGCGACCTCGACCACGTCCGGCTGCTCGCCGAACAGCGCGGCGTGCCCGTCGAGGAGGTCACCGACCTGCACTACACCTGTGTCGGCCTGATCCACCCCAAGTACACCCGGGGCGCCACCGGCGCCGACGGCAAGGCGGTGACGGTCTGATGCCGGTGATCGTCGCCAGCGACCTCGATCGCACACTGATCTACTCCTCCGCTGCTCTTGCACTGACCATGCCGGACGCCCGCGCGCCCCGGCTGCTCTGTGTCGAGGTCCACGAGAGCAAGCCGTTGTCGTACATGACGGAGACGGCGGCCCAGCTCCTCACCGACCTCGGCGACACCGCGCTGTTCGTGCCCACCACTACCCGCACCCGCAAGCAGTACCAGCGCATCAACCTGCCCGGCCCGCCGCCGAAGTACGCGATCTGCGCGAACGGCGGGCACCTGCTGGTGGACGGCGTGAGCGACCCCGAGTGGCACGCGCGCGTGACCGCCCACCTGGCCGACGAGTGCGCCCCGCTCGACGAGGTGCAGGAGCACCTGCTGCGCGCCGCCGACCCGGTCTGGGTCCGCAAGCACCGGATCGCCGAGGATCTCTTCGCCTACCTCGTCGTCGAGCGGGAACTCCTGCCCGAGGACTGGGTGAAGGAACTCGCGGTGTGGGCGGAGAACCGCGGCTGGACCGTCTCCCTTCAAGGTCGCAAGATCTACGCCGTTCCCAAGCCGCTCACCAAGAGCGCGGCCATGCACGAGGTCGCCCGCCGCGCCGGCGCCACCCTCACCCTCGCCGCCGGAGACTCCCTCCTCGACGCCGACCTCCTCCTCGCCGCGGACCGCGGCTGGCGCCCCGGCCACGGCGAGCTGGCCGACAGCGGCTGGACGGCCCCCGCGATCAGCGCGCTTCCCGAGCGGGGTGTGCTGGCGGGGGAACGGATCCTGCGGGAGTTCCTGCGGGCGGTGCGGCCGCCACGGTGACATCCGCGTCCTGGGGGCGTGCGCCCGCCCGCCCCCGCCGACGCCGGCCGTCGCCCGGCCGCAGCAGACGCAGGCCGATGAACACCAGCACCGCCAGCGCGGCCCCCACGAGGACCACCTTCGAGTACGTCGACACGATGCGCGTGACCTCGGGCCAGTTGTCCCCCATCACGTAACCCGCCAGCACGAACGCGGTGTTCCACAGCGCGCTGCCCAGCGT
This sequence comes from Streptomyces bullii, assembly GCF_042657145.1. Taxonomy (NCBI): domain Bacteria; kingdom Bacillati; phylum Actinomycetota; class Actinomycetes; order Kitasatosporales; family Streptomycetaceae; genus Streptomyces; species Streptomyces bullii. The sequence goes on along the minus strand of NZ_JBHSNY010000001.1, from coordinate 90,120 downwards.
GGTCAGGCCGAGGAACACGGGCAGGCGCATACGCTCCACGCCCGCTGGCACCGATATCAGGCTGCGGAAGATCGGGATCATCCGGCCGAAGAACACCGCCTTGGTGCCGTGCCGCAGGAACCACGCCTCCGTACGCTCGATGTCCGCCACCTTCACCAGCGGCAGCCGGGCGGCTATCGCGAGCGTCCGGTCGCGGCCGAGCAGCGCCCCCACTCCGTACAGCGCGAGCGCGCCGATCACTGAGCCCGCTGTCGTCCACAACAGGGCGGCGAGCAGGCTCATTCGGCCGCTGCCGGCCGCGAACCCGGCGAGCGGCAGGATCACTTCGCTCGGCAGGGGAGGAAAGAGGTTCTCCAAGGCGATCGCCAGGCCCGCGCCCGGCGCGCCCAACGCGTCCATGAGGTCGAGGACCCACTGCGGTGCGGCACCGCCGTCCGCGGCCAGGACCCGTACCGGTGCCCCGGCCGTCGTGGACGCCGTGATCGTCTGCGCTGCGATGGCTGTCATGCGATCACGTTAGGAAATCGCGGCTGAAGAGACCCTGAGGAGGACCGCACGATGACCTGCGGTCGACCACAGGCGGGAATTGCGGTTTTCCGCAGTGTGCTCGGCCCTCGCGCCGGGCTGGCCTCGCGATCATGCGAGACATGGCGCGACGTGGACTGAGGTGCGCGGTGGGGCTCATCGCAGGAGCCGCCGCGGCCGCCGTCGAGCTGCCCTTCACCGTCCTGGCCGGCCTGACCCTGCTGCCGGTGCTGGCCTGGCCGGCCGGCCGCCGCGCCGTGCTCCGTCCCCTTCTCACGGGCGCGCGAAGACTGACCGAGTGGGAGCGCGCCCGGCTGAAGACCTGGCTGGGCGTGCCCATCCCGCCCGCGTACACGGAGGTGCGGGCCCTGCGGTACGTGGCCTGCCGCTGGGCTCTCGGCCTTCTCGGCGCGATCCAGGTGGGCCCGCTTGGGGTTGCGGCGCAGCGCCAGTCCCAGCAGGTCGGTGTGCTGGTGCTGTCGCAGTACGTCGAGAAGCGGTACGCGACGGAGCTGCTGACCGGTGATTCCGAAGGCGTGGGCTACCTGCTCAAGGACCGGGTGGTCCAAGTGGACGAGTTCCTGGACGCGTTGGAGCGCGTCGCCCGTGGCCGGGCCGCCTTCGACCCGGAGGTGGTACGCCAGTTGCTCGGCCGCACCACGCACACCGACCTGCTCGCCCGGCTCACCGCACGGGAGCGGGCCGTGCTGGCCGAGATGGCGCAGGGGCACACCAACGCGGCGATCGCGCGACGGCTGCACATCTCGCAGAGCGCGGTGGAGAAACACACCGACGCGATCTTCGACAAGCTCGAGCTGACGGGAGGTGAAGGTTATTCACGAAGGGTCCTGGCCGTGCTCCGCTACCTGGGGAGCTGAGCCGGCCCCCCGGGACGGCGCCCCGGCGTCAGCCGCAGCATCCGCCGCCGCAGCAGCCGCCCCCACCGCCCGCGCGGGGCGCGGGAGCCGGGGCGGAGGAGGCCGTGCCGCCCACCGCGACCGTGGACAGCAGCTTCACCGTGTCGTCGTGGCCCGCGGGGCAGGCGGCGGGAGCGGAGGACTCGGCCATCGGCCGGCTGAGTTCGAAGGTGTCGCCGCAGGTACGGCAGCGGTACTCGTAGCGAGGCATGGGCACAGGTTAACCGGCGGACGGCGTGCGCGGCGGGCGTCCGGTACACCATGCGGGACGGAACCGGTGCCGCCCCGGCGCCACTGCCCCGGTCGGTACGGCCCCCCGGGCCGCCGGCCGTCAGTGCGGTGCGGCTCCCCGTTCCTCCCGGATCTGGGCCACCACCCGTGCCACCGTCCGTCGTACCGCTTCCGTCTCCGTCAAGAAGTGCCAGTAGTCGGGGTGGCGGCCCTCCAGGGTGGCGATCGCGCGGTCCAGACGGGCCACCGAGTCGTCCAGGGGGCGGGCGTGGCGCGGGTCGGGGGTGTTGCGGCCGGCCATGGCGAGGCGTTGCGCGTCACGGATGGCGAAGCGGGTGCGTTCGATCTCGTGCTGGGAGTCCTTCTGCACGGCGTTCAGGCGCCGCAGGCGGTCTCCGGCGGCAGAGACGGCCTCGTCGGTGGCGTTCAGCAGTGCCCGCACCGTCGACAGCAGCGCGGTCGCGTCCGCCCAGCGCTGCTCGTCCCGTGCGCTCTGCGCCTCGGCCAGCTTCCGCTCGGCCTGCCGTACGGTCTCGGCGGCCTGCTCGGGCACGTGCTGGAGGTCCTGCCAGCAGGCCACCGTGAACCGCCGCCGCAGTTCGCTCAGCACCGGCTCGACCTGCTCGGCGCGGGTGGTGAGGGCCTGGGCGCGGGTGCGCAGGGAGACCAGCCGGCGGTCGATCTCGGCGGCCCGCTCGGGCAGCCGCTCGGCCTCCACACGGACCGCTTCGGCCTCCCGGGTGACCCGCTCGGCCCGTTCCAGGGTCTGGGGCACACCGTGCTGCCCGGCGCCCTGGTTCAGTCGGGTCAGCTCCGGGGACAGGGCGGCCAGCCGGGTGGCGAGGTCGTCCGCCTTCAAACCGGAGGAGCGGACGGTATCCAGGGCATTGGAGGCGGCGAGCAGGGCCTGCCGGGCGCGTTCGACGGCGGGGGCGAGCCGGGCGAGCTGGGTCTCGGCCTTGCCGAGCAGCGGCCCCAGGCCGTCGGCGAACTGGTCCAGCTCCTGCTTGACCTGCCCGAGCTCCTCCTTGGCGGCGGTCAGCTCGGCACGCGCACGGGACGCGGCCGAGGCCTCCAGGTCGTCCCGGTCCAGGTCGTGGGCGTCGACGGCGTTGATGTACCGGTGGCTGACCTCGTCGATGCGCCGGCCGAGCGCCTCGAAGTCGGCGACCGCGCGCCGGGCGGCGGGGGAGTCGTCGACGGCGGTGATCGTCTCGATGGAGATCCGCAGGTCGCGCTGGGCGGTGTCCAGGTCGTAGAACGCGGCTGCCGCCGCGTCCTTCGCGGCCTGTGCCTCGGCCCGCTGGCTCTCGGCCCGCCCGCCGAACCAGCGCCGGGTGCCGCCGCCGGCGAACGCGGCGGGCAGCGCAAGCGCGGCGATCAGCGGCAGACCGATCAGGGTGAGCGCGTCGCGGACCGGCCCGGGCGCCCGGCGCGGCCGGGCCGGTCCGCTGCGGCGTGGGCGGATTGGTACGGCGCGGTGTACGACACGACGCGCGCGGTGGGCGCGCGGCACCGACGGCGAGTCCGGCTGTGCTGGTGTCGCCGTCACATCCCTCTCCCGCACTGTCGTCCACCCTGCCCGGTGCCATTGTCCCACCGGTTATGGACGAACACACGGGCCGGTCAGTTCGCGGTACTGACGGTGACTTTGCCGTCGTCCGTCTCGGCCTTGACCACATGGGAGCTGGAATCGTCCCGGGGCACGGACACCTCCTGCGCACCGGCACCGGTGCGGGTGGAGACCCGGTACTCCGCCCTGGGCAGGGTGATCCAGACCGACCCGTCCTGCGTACGGGACTCGACCCGGTCCGGTACGGCGCCGAGTTCCAGGGCCACCGAGCCGTCGCTGGTCCGGGCGCGCACCCGGCGGGAGGTGACCTCCGCCCGGATGGAGCCGTCGCCGGTGCGCAGTGCGAGCGGCCCGCTGGAGTCGGTGACGTCGACGGACCCGTCGGCGGTGGTGATGTCCACTGCCTCCTTGAAGCCCCGTGCGCGCACGCTCCCGTCGTTGTTGTCGACCCGTACGCCGACTTTGCGCGGGACCTCGATGCGGTGCCGGGCCGCAGGCGGAGACGAAGCCCGAACAGTCGGTGCGCAGCACCAGGCGGTCGCCCTCCATCGACCAGCGCGCCTTGGGGTCCTCGCCGATCGCGACCGATCCCTTGAACCAGCGCGTGACTTCGACCGTGCCCTCCGCGGTGTCGTCGGACGCGACGATCTCCAGAGCCGAGTCGTCGGCGTCGACGGTGAGCGTACGGCCGTCCAGTTCGAAGGCCCGCTGGTCGGGGTCCTTGTCGTCGGTCGCGGAGGGTCCGCAGGCGACGGCGGTGGCGGCGAGCGCCGCGACGAGACCGGTGACGAGGGCCGCACGGGCCGAAGCGGTGGTGGTACGGGCCATGATGTTCTCCCCCTGGGGCCGGACCGAGGTCCGAGTCGGTCGGTTCCACTCCTGAGAACGGTAGGGATCCGCCGCCCGCCGGACGATCGGGCGGACACCCCGATCACAGGTGGGGATAACCCCCTGCACACGGGTTTGCCGGACCTGGGCCCAGGCAATGTAGGCTGTCGACTCGACCTGGGCGCAGCCCGGGGAACGGGTGCGTAGCTCAGGGGTAGAGCGCCTGCCTTACAAGCAGGATGTCGGCGGTTCGAAACCGTCCGCGCCCACCCAGTTCACCCATGTAACGCCCCCGGGCCGCCCTCGGTCCGGGGCGTTTCTCTAGGATGGGCCCCGTGAACAGCCCGGAGCAGCGAGACCCGCGACCGCGCGTGCGGTGGTGGCGGGCCGTGTGCGTGCTCGGGCTGCTGGCGGGCGTGCTCGCGATGCACGGGCTGGCGCCCGGGGGCGATGCGACGGGGCATTCCCACGACCGGTCGTCCACGGCCGTCGGCGTCACAGCGCACGAGACCTCCATGGCGGTGAGCGCCACAGCGAGCGGGCCGTCCACGGCGTCCATGACGGTCGGGCCCACGCCGCACGAGCCGTCCACGACTGCCGTCGCAGCCGCGCTTCGGCCCTCAACGCTTGTCGCCGCGGCGCATCGGTCTTCCACGGCTGCCGTCGCGGCTGAGCAGCGGCCGTCCACGACGGGTGTCGTCGCCGAGCACCGGCCGTCCACGACGGGTGTCGTCGCCGAGCACCGGCCGTCCACGCCTCTCGCAGCAGCGCTGTACGGCGAGTGCACCGATGGTCACTGCGGCGGCGGACACGCCCAGCACGCCGACCCGACCTGCGCGTCGGGGGCGGTGAGCGGTGGGCCGGCGCTGCCCGTGATCGTTGCCGACCCGACTCCCGTGCCCGTACGGGCCGATGCCGTACCGGCGTGGGCGGCGGCGGGTCCGGACGGTGCGCGCGCCCCGCCGGACCTCGCCGAACTCCAACTCCTGCGGATCTAGGGCCGCCCCGGCCGTGCCACGCCCCGTCGGCGCGGTGCGGCGCATCAACGCGACCCCAACCCCTCTCCACAGCAGGAGTTCACGCATGACCAGCAACACCCGTACCGGCATCCGTTCCCGCACCCGTACGCTGACCCGCCGGGCCGCCCTGGTGGCGGTGACGGCGACCGCCGGACTCGTCCTGGCCGCCTGCGGCGGAGACGGCCAGGGCGGCAGTGGCCACGGCGGTCACGGTGGCACCACGCCGTCCGCCGGCGCCGATGCCACCGCGGGCTCCGAGGCCACCGCGAGCGCCGAGGCCACGGCCGGTGCGCACAACGCCCAGGACGTCGCCTTCGCGCAGGGCATGATCCCGCACCACCAGCAGGCGCTGGAGATGGCCCGGCTGGCCGCCGACCGTGCCGCCTCCGAGCAGGTCAAGGACCTCGCCGTACGGATCGAGAAGGCGCAGGACCCGGAGATCAGGACCATGACCGGCTGGCTGAAGACCTGGGGCGAGAAGGTGCCCGAGTCGATGCCCGGCATGGACCACTCGGGTCACTCCGGGATGCCCGGGATGATGGGCGAGGAGGACATGGCGAAGCTGCAGAAGGCGTCCGGCAAGACCTTCGACACGATGTTCCTGACCATGATGGTCGAGCATCACGAGGGGGCCGTGGAGATGGCCACGACGCAGAAGACGGAGGGGCGTAACGGGCCGGCCAAGGCCCTGGCAGAGGACATCATCACGGCCCAGAACGCCGAGATCACCGAGATGAAAAAGCTGCTCGGCAAGGGCTGACGGTCTGACGGTGGTCGGGTGGGGAGGCAGCCGGCGTACCGCGTCGGCTGCCTCCCCACCCCCCTCTCATGCCTCTTCGGCGTCCTCGGGCGGAGCCTCATGGGCGTGCTTCAGCTGCGAGCGGGCGTCCACCCGGTCGGGGCCGGTGAGCTCCGACCAGTAGCGGTGGGTGCTGACGAACACCGCGAGTTCGTGCTCGCGTCTGCGGAGCTTCTCCACCTCGGCCTGTTCGTCGGCGGTCCAGCCGGGCGAGGCGGGGCGCTCCACCTTGCGCCAGCCGTTGTCGTCACTGAAGCCGTCCAGCGGCTCGACCGACCAGGGCAGCCGCTTCAGCAGGGCCGACAGCTCGGCCCGGACCTGATGCAGTTCCTCCTGACCGGCGAGGAGGTCACTCGGAAAGTCATAGGTCGTAGCCACGACCCAATGATACGCCTGTTCGATTTTAGGTGGCGTGTTTCTTCCCGTGGTTCATGCGAACGGGCCCCGACCGACACCGGCCGCCCTCAGTGTCCGGCAGCAGCCCTCAACTCCCCGGTCACCCGGGCGGTGACCGGGGCCGGTACGTCATGACGTGCGGCGGCGCGGAGCAACGCGCCGCCGATGGCGTCCAGTTCCAGGGGCCGGCCCGCCTCGGCGTCGCGCTGCATCGACGACTTGGTCTGCGGAGGGAAGGCGTCGTAACGGGCGAGGGCCTCGGCCGGGTCGCCGGGGGCGCCGCAGGCGCGGCTGATCGCCGCCGTCTCCTCGACCAGGGCGGTCAACTCCGCGCGGTGGCGTGTGCGGACGTCGCCCAGGGGGAGGCCGTAGCGGGTGGTCAGCAGCGCGAACGGCGCGAGGAACGCCATCTTCGCCCACAGGGCGGCCGTCTCGTCCGCCAGGACCCGGGTGGCCGGGCCGGCGGCGCCGAAGGCTCCGGCAAGGATGTCGAGGAGTGCGGGGGGCACCTGGGCGCCGGTGAGGTCGATCTCGGCGAACGGGCTGCCGTGGTCGATGACGCCGGGGGCCACGCGGGTCGACTCGACACGGATGACGGCGGGGGCGACCCGGTCGGGACGGTAGCGGGCGCGCAGGGCGGCGGGGTGTTCGACGCCGTTCAGGAACGGTACGAGGAGGCCGTCGCCGAGAGCGGCGGGCGGGACCCGGGTCAGCGCGCTGTCGAGGCTGGTGTGCTTGACGGTGACCAGGCAGGCGTCGACCGGTTCGCGCAGGTGGGTGTCCGCCTCGACCTCGGCCGTGACGTCGCCGAACCGGGCGCTGTGTACCCGGATGCCCCGGGTGCGCAGGGTGTCGGCCGTCGCCTCGCCGGCCAGGCAGATCACCCGGTGGCCTGCGCGGGACAGCAGGGCGGCGAGGAGACCGCCCACGCCGCCGGGGCCGAGGACGGCCACGGTGAGTTCGTTGCCCATGGTGGATGTTCCTCTCGTCGGTCGGCCCCTCGGTGGTGGCCGCCGCGGTGATCATCGCAAGTGCGCGGGGTGTGGTCCCAGGCAGGTCCGGCGGGTCAGACTGGGGGCATGTGCCGGAGTATCAAGACGCTGCGTCCCCCAGTGCTGGCCGAGGAGGCCACCGAGGAGGAGATTCGGGCTGCCGCGCTGCAGTACGTGCGGAAGGTGTCCGGCTTCCGGGCGCCTGCCGCCCACAACCAGGAGGTGTTCGAACGGGCCGTCGATGTGATCGCGGAGGCCACGGCCGAGCTGCTGGACGGGCTGGAGGTGCGGGGGGCCGCGGCCCGGCGGGCGGGTTAGCACCCGGCGGGTGGGGTAGCACCCGGCGGGTGGCGGCCGGCCGACGCGGCTGGCCGCCACGACGCCTCCGATGCCGCGGGGCGTTGTGACGCTTCCGGTGCCGTCAGGCGCTGTGCCGCGCCTCCGCTGCCACGGGCCGCTACAACGCCTCCAGGGCTGCAGGCCGCTACGACGTCTCCGACGCCACGGAGGCTCGACGCCTGGGCGGCTACGAAGCCTCCGAAGCCGCCTGCGGCTGTCTGCGCATCAGGTAGGCCGCTGCCGCCCCCGCGCCGAACAGGGCTGCCACCGAGACCGCCGTGGCCAGCCAGGTCGCCCCGAGCCAGTGGGCACCGAGGTAGCCGAGGGTCACGCTGTACAGGGCCCAGCAGGCGCCGGCCAGGGCGGACCAGGGGAGGAACTCGCGGACGCGGCGGTGCGCGGCGCCGGCGCCGAGGGAGACGACCGAGCGGCCGGCGGGGGCGAAACGGGCCAGGACGACCAGGGCGCCGCCGCCCCGGGCCAGGGCCGCGCCGAGACGTTCCTGCGCGGTGGTCAGGCGGCGGGAACGGGCGATCGCCCGGTCCAGGCGGGCGCCGCCGCGCCAGGCGAGGCGGTAGGCCACCAGGTCGCCCATGACGGAGGCGGTGGCCGCGCAGAGTGTCAGGACGAGGATGTCGGGCACGTCGGTCGCCGTGCCGGCGGCCGCCGCCGTGGCGGCCGTGATCACCAGCACGCCGCTCGGCAGCACCGGCAGGAACACGTCGAGCAGCACCGACAGGGCCACCACCGCGTAGATCCATGGGCTGCCGGTCAGCGACCCCATATTTTCCAGCACCGCTACTCCCCGTGACTCCCCCGTGGGCCAGACCGTGCCGCGCTGTGTCGCGGGGGGAGCGGCAGGAGTGGCCGATGACAGCCATACAGCGTACGCCTGGGGTGTGACAGGAGGTTCTTGGGGGGCTCGTGTGTCCGGCACGGAGTTCACTCCGCCGAGCCTGGTGTTCCCCCGCCGAGCCGTGACGCCCCGCTCCGCCGAGGAGCTCGACGCGACGCCGGGCGGTGTCCTCCCCGCGTACGGGGAGGACACCGCCCGGCGTCACATTCGGTGGGAGGAGGTCAGGCGGCCACCGGGGCCTGCTCCCTCGCCGGCTTCTGCGCCGACGAGCGCCTGGCCAGCAGGCGGTCCACGCCGAACGCGCCGGAGCCGGTGAAGACCAGCAGGAACATGGCCCAGCAGTACAGGGCCGCGCCCTCGCCGTTGTTCTCGATCGGCCACAGGGCCTGGGGCTGGTGGACCTTGAAGTAGGCGTACGCCATGGCGCCCGAGGCGATGAACGCCGCGATGCGGGTGCCCAGGCCGAGCAGGACCAGGGCGCCGCCGACGAGTTCGATGACGGCCGCGTACCAGTTGGGCCAGGCGCCGGTCTGGGCTGCGCCGCCCTTGCCGTCGACGCCGCCGAAGGCGCCGAACAGGCCCATGGCGCCGTGGCAGGCGAAGAGCAGTCCGACGACGATGCGGAACAGGCCAAGGGCGTAGGGCTGGGCGCTGTTGAGGCGTCCGGTCATGTGGGGGGTCGCTCCTTCGGTAGGCCGGCCCCGGGGCGGGCCGGTCTGGGGACAGAAACCGACTGGTAACGCCACGCTAGGTGAACCTAATCAATGCTTGCAAGTTCAACATTTGGCCATAGGTGCACTTCCGGTTCGCCAGTCTCTGGAGGCGCGACCGCACGTAGGGCGGCTCTCGCCACCGCGTCGGCATCCGACAGTGTGACTGAATCCACACCTGGCCGGGCCCCCGCAGCCGTCACCCAGTGCACCCCCTCCGTCGGGACCCCGAAGGCGAACCTCCTTGGGTGGGCGCATCCTTGACGGTCCATCAGATGATAGGGGCGCTGGGTGACATCCAACCCGCCCGTCTCGTAACCGTCGACGACGTGAGGACGGCACTGGCCCGTCTTCAGCAGCGAGGCGAGGAGATCGTCGGCCGTGCGCCGCAGGTCGGGCTCCGGCAGACGCGCCTCTATGAGCGTGGTCACACGGATGGCGGAGCCCGGTACCTCCGGCGAGTGCGCCACCCACCCCCCGGCCTCGCCCCTCACATCCAGCCGGGGTCCGAGCACCTCGACGACGCCCGCCTCCAGCAGGGCCGCGAGCTCCTCGATGCGGCGCCGGGGCGGGCCGATGGACAAGAAGGCGTTGAGCGGGGTGTACCAGCGGTCCAGGTGGTCACGGCGGGAGACGCCGGTCAGCCCGCCGTGGTCGACGACGAGCCGGAGTTCGTTGCGCAGGTCGCGCAGGACGTCGAGGGCCGCCTTGAGCGGGCCGCGCACATTGCCCAGCGCGGCCTGCGCGGCGTCCTCGCGCAGATACGCCAGCAACCACTCCCGCCACGCGCCCGCGTCCGGGAAGGAACGCCCCTGGTACGGCCGGGAGACCCGGTCCCAGCACCAGCGGTCGGCCTCCGGCACGCCGAACTCGTCGAGCAGCCGGGCCTCGTGCGGATCGCGGTGCGGGACGGCGAGGAACCGTTCGGTGAAGCCGGGCCGGCCGATCAGGGCCGTGTAGTAGACCGTCTCCACCTCCTTCGCCACCAACGGCCATATCTCCGCGAGGAAGTCGGGCGCCTCACCGGAGTCCGCGCGCTTGCGCAAGCCCGCGATCACCTCGGGGGTGAGCACCAGCGGGACGTGACGGCCGTACGGCCCCTTCGCGTTGTCGCCGCGCGCCTGGTACGGGACGCCCCGCCGCGAACCGGCGTACAGACGCGGCTCCCGCCCGGAGGGCACATAGCGCAGCGCGCCGCCGGCCGTCCGTACGAAACGGCCACCGCGGCCGGTCGTCAACAGCGCCGTGTGGTCGAAGAAGTTGAGGCCGAGGCCGCGCAGCAGGACCGGTTCACCGGGGGCCACGGCCGACAGGTCGACGTCGGCCGGGTTGGCGGGCGGGACGTAGCGCAGGCCGTGGCGTTCGGCGTGCGCGGCCAGCCGCCGCTGCACCGCGTCCGCGACCGCCGGGAGGTGGCCCTGCGCGAGCACGACGGCGGACAGGCCGGTCAGGACCCGCCCGTCGTCGAGGGTGAGGGACTGGCGGCCGTCGGGGGCGTCGTCGAGCCGTACCGCGCGGGCCCGGTGGGTCTCGACGCGCACGGCGGGTGGCGCCTCCCGCACCACCTTCGCGAAGACCCACTCCAGGTAGCGGCCGTAGTGGGCCCGGGTCGGGTACTCGTCCGGGCCCAGCGTGCCGCCCGCCCACTCGTACAGGCTCGGGCCCGGGCGGATCGGCCCCGAGCAGTCCACGCTGTCGTCGGTGAACAGGGTCACCTGGCAGGCCACGGTGTTCATCAGCAGCTCGGGCGACTGCGCGGTGCGCCAGACGCGGCCGGGGCCCGGCGGGGCCGGGTCGACGACGTGGACGGTCAGCCGCGCACCGGGCGGGAGGAGTTCGCCGGCGGACGCGCACAGGCGTTCCAGGACGCTGGTGCCGCGCGGTCCGGCGCCGACCAGGGCGACGGAGACCGGTGCGGGATTCTCGGCCGGTACGGATTCCTCGGTCGACGCAGACAAGGGTGGGACTCCCGGGCTTGTGGGCGCGTGTCGGCGGTCCGTCGGCGGGGAAGCGGACGGTCCGCCTCATCATGCCGTCGCGGAGAGCGGTAAACCGAGGCCGTGGGGAAGGATTGACGCTCGCTGTGGGATGCGTCACGAGCATCGGGGGCACGGTGACAGCAAACGGGCGGAACGGGTGGGTTAGGGGGCAAGCTCGGAGTCCAGCAGCGCCGTCAGGTGCGGGCCTGCTCCCTCCCGGGCCCGTGCCTGTTCCAGGCGCAGCCGGGCCGAACGGCCCCGCAGCGTCAGGGTCATGAGCTGGTTGCCGAACCAGGGGCCGCCCGTCTTGCGCCAACGGATCGGCGGGCGGGACAGGCGGCCGTGCCGGGCGAGGCAGCGGCCGATCGTCCGGGCCACCGCGTTCCAGCCGACGCGGAAGGCCAGGCGGATCGACAGCGGGACGGAGTTGTGGACGGGGGAGCAGACCAACTGGACGACCCGGGCGTCCAGTCCGCGGCCGGGCCAGGACGGCTCGGCGACGTAGGCGTGGTGCACGTCCCCCGACAGCACGCACACCGTCGCCGGCGCGTCCCGCCCCGATCCGGCCTCGGCGATCAGGTCCGCCAGCCCGGCGAACGATTCGGGGAACGCCGACCAGTGTTCGAGATCGGCCCCCCGCCGCACCTTCTCCCCGAGCCGCGCCCAGCGGGCGCCCCGCTCCCCGCGGCACAGCGCCGCGTTCCACCCCTCCGCGTCGTGCACCAGATGCGGCAGCAGCCAGGGCAGGGAGGTGCCGACGAGAAGGTGGTCGTAGGACCCCGGCGAGCCCAGCACCTGCTCGCGCAGCCAGGCGTCCTCAGCCGGGGCGAGCATCGCGCGGCGGCCCTCGTCGAGGACGCGGGCCGCCCGGCTGTCCACCATCACCAGCCGTACCCGCCCGAAGTCGCGCCGGTAGCTCCAGCGCGCCGTGGTCGGGTCGGCGTCCGCCCGCGCGGCGAAGGTGCGCAGCACATCCGTGCCGTCGGGGACCGCGCGGACCGCCTCGTACACCGGGTCGGCCGCGAGCTCGTCGGGCGAGAGGTTGCCCAGGTGCTGGTGGACCCAGTACGACATCAGGCCGCTCAGCAGCCGCTCCCGCCACCAGTCGGTGGCCCGCATGTCGGCGAGCCAGGCGGCGGAGGTGTTCCAGTCGTCGATGACGTCGTGGTCGTCGAAGATCATGCAACTGGGCACGGTGGACAGCAGCCAGCGGATGCGCGCGTCGAGCCACGACTCGTAGTAGAGGTGCGTGTATTCCTCGTAGTCCGCGACCCCGCTGCCCGGGGGGTCCTTCAGATCGCGGCGGGCCGCCAGCCAGCGCTGGGTGCTGTCGGAGGTCTCGTCGGCGTACACCTGGTCGCCGAGCAGCAGCAGAACGTGCGGCCGCTCACCTTCCGGATCGGCCGCGAGGCGGATGGCCAGCGCGTCCAGGGCGTCGGGGCCGACCGGGTCGTGCCCGCCGGCCGGAGGGGCGGCCCAGCGGCAGGAGCCGAAGGCGACGCGCAGTCCGCCGTCGGGGCCCGGCGCGTGGATCGCCGACGGCGGGAAGGGGGAGTCGGGCAGCGGCCACACCCGGGTGCCGTCGAGGAGGACCTCGTACGTCGTCGTCGTACCGGCCGTCAGACCGGTCACCGGGATCAGCGCGTAGTGGTGGCCCGCGATCTGGAAGGTGCGGGCCGTGCCGCCGGCGCCGTCGGCACAGCGCACCTCGGCGGTGCACGGACGGCTCGCCTCGACCCACACGGTCGCGGACGAGCCGTCGGTGTATCTCAGCAGTGGTCCGAGGCGCAGTCCGGCCATGGCGTTCCCCTCTCCGTCGCCCCGTACGGTACGGAACGACGGAGGTCGGCGGGGAGGCCCCGACACGAAAACGCGCGTGTCAGCAGCTCGCGAGGTAGTTCTGCAGCGCGGACTTCTCGGCCGGGTCGACCGAGAGGTCGTAGTAGTACTTCACCTGGACCCAGGCGCGGACGTACGTGCAGCGGTAGGCCGTGCGCGAGGGCATCCAGGTGGCCGGGTCCTGGTCGCCCTTGGCCTGGTTGACGTTGTCGGTCACCGCGATGAGCTGGGGGCGGGTGAGGTCGTTGGCGAAGGCCTGGCGGCGGGAGGTGGTCCAGCTGTCGGCGCCGGAGTCCCAGGCCTCGGCGAGCGGGACCAGGTGGTCGATGTCGACGTCGGAGGCGGCGCTCCAGGTCGCACCGTCGTACGGGGAGTACCAGCTGCCGCCGACGGCGGCGCAGGAGGAGTCCTGGACGACGTTCGTGCCGTCGCGCTTGAGGACGACCTCGCGGGTGTTGCAGGTGCCGGACTGGGTGATCCAGTGCGGGAAGAGGTCACGGTTGTAGCCGGTGCGGTCCTCGGTGGCCACGGTGAGCGTGGCCAGGTAGCCGCGCGCGGTGGAGCCGCTGACCGGGGTGGGGAGGGCGGCGGAGGCGGTCGGGCCGTTGAAGAGCCCGACGCAGGCTATGAGCCCGGTGAGCGCCGCGAGTATGCTGAGCCGTCGACGCGCGTAGAACTTCGGCATGCGAACTCCCTTGTGGGGTGGGGGCGTTGAGCTGCGAGCGTGGGAATGCTCGCCGCACCGTGTTGCGGGGAGGTGTGCGTTCGGTAAGAAGTTAATGACGTGTACATGACACGACAAGCTTCACGGTCGAACTTTCTGCCGGATGCGCGTCGCGTACGATGGGACGCGCAGAAGGGGAGTAGCTCCTCGCCGGACCGTCGACATACTGCTCAGCCCGCTGAGCCGGCGCCCGGAGCCGGAGCCCGTACGGATCACGCGTACGGCGGTCTGGCCAGCGAGACCTTCGGCAAGCAGTGCACGCCCGTGCCCCACGGCACGGGTGCCCGTGTGCGCTGCCGTGCCGAGGTGTCCGCGTACAGCAAGCACACTCTCGGTGGGGCAGCCCCGACCGATTGAGGAACCTTGATCAGCCTGACCGTGACCGCCGTCGCCTTCGGCGTCGTCTTCCTCGCCGAACTGCCGGACAAGACCGCACTCGCCGGCCTCGTCCTCGGCACCCGCTACCGCGCCTCCTACGTCTTCGCCGGCGTCGCCGCGGCCTTCGCCCTGCATGTCGCGCTCGCCGTCGCGGCAGGCAGCGTGCTGACGCTGCTGCCGCAGCAGATCGTGCACGCGCTCACCGGTGTGCTGTTCCTGGGCGGGGCGGCGATGCTGCTGATGAAGAAGGGCGAGGGCGAGGAGGAGATCCGCAAGCCGGAGAACCAGTCCTTCTGGAAGGTCGCCGGGTCCGGGTTCATGCTCATCCTGGTCGCCGAGTTCGGCGACCTGACCCAGATCATGACGGCGAACCTCGCGGCGCGGTACGACGATCCCCTCTCGGTCGGACTGGGCGCGGTACTGGCGCTGTGGGCGGTGGCCGGGCTCGGCATCGTCGGCGGGAAGGCCCTGATGAAGCGGGTGCCGCTGCGGTTGATCACGCAGATCGCGGCGCTGGTGATGCTGGCGCTCGGCGTGTGGAGCCTGTGGGAGGCGGTGTCCGGGTGACCCTGGCCGGCCGGGTCGGCCGCGACCGGCTGTTCGCTGTCGGCGCGGACGGTCGCCGCGCGTCGGCCGAGTCGGTCCGGGGCGGTCTGTGCCGGTCTGCGACTGAACGGCCGGTGAAGAGTTGGAGAAGACGGTGGCGGGATGCCGGGATTGTTTTGTACCGTGGAGGAACAAAGTGGCTCCCGCCCGTTTTCCCTGACCGGCGGGCGGGGCCGCCTTGTCCTTCCGGGGCCCGGGGGCCCTTTCGCGCATCTGAGCCTTGGAGCTGCCGATGACGGCCACCGCCGTGCTCACCGCCCGCGCCCTCCTGCTGGACATGGACGGCACCCTCGTCAACTCCGACGCCTCGGTCGAACGCGTCTGGCGCCGCTGGGCGGAGCGGCACGGACTCGACGGCGACGAGGTCATGAAGGTCGTCCACGGGCGGCAGGGCTACGCCTCGATGGCGCTGCTGCTGCCCGACCGGCCGATGGAGCAGAACTACGCGGACAACGCACGGCTGCTCGCGGAGGAGACCGCGGACACCGAGGGGGTCGTCGCGATCCCCGGGGCCCGGGAGCTTCTCGCCGCGCTGCGCGGGGGGCCGGTGGGGGCGGTGCAGGTCCCGCAGGTGCCGCATGCGCTGGTGACCTCGGCGGACGTCGCGCTGTCCACGGCGCGGATGGCCGCGGCCGGGCTGGAGATGCCCGAGGTGCGGGTGACCGCGGAGTCGGTCGGCGCGAGCAAGCCCGATCCTGAAGGGTTCTTGAAGGGAGCCGCCGAGTTGGGAGTGGCGCCGGCGGACTGTGTGGTGTTCGAGGACTCCGGGGCCGGGATCGCCGCGGGGCGTGCCGCTGGGATGAGGGTGGTGGGGGTCGGGCCGCGGGCCGGGGCCCATGAGCCCGATGTGGTGGTGCGGGATCTCACGGAGGTACGGCTGGAGGTTCTCGGGGACGGGACGGTTCGGCTGTACGTGGGGTGAGGGCCCGGGGCGGGCGCTGGGCTGGTCGGTGCGGCCGGTTGTCGGGTGCGCGGCGTTGGTCCGTGACCGAGCGTGCAGCACCCCGACCGCCTGGGTGGTGGCGCCTCGACGGCGTGCGTTGCGCTGGGGGCGGGGGACTGCGCGGCCCGGCGCGACGGGGTGCCGCTGCGCTCACCCCGTGCCGCCGTGGCTGTCCCCCCAGGCCGTTGAAACACTGAGGGAGGCGCGACTGCCCGCAGCTGGCGGCTCGCCCGCCCGCAGCTGGGCTCACGCGCGGCCGCAGTCGCGCACCGCGGGGAGGGGACGTGTCGGGGGGTGTCCGCCCGCTGCGGCTGCCGGAACCGCAGAGCAGCCGCTGTAAATGACCGTGCGGCAGACCGAGGATGGATACCCCCCGGCGCGGCTCCGACCCACGACGCACGAGCAGGCGCTACAACAAGCCCCACCGAAGCCGCGCAGGCCGCCGCAGGCATCTTCGAAGACGGAAGCCGGAAGTCGAACCACGGAAGTCGAACCACGGAAGTCGGAACAGGGACGCCGGAACAGGGACGCCGGAACACGGACGACGGAACACGGACGACGGAAGTCGGAAGGCCGAACACCGGCTACGGCTCCTTCGTCTCCGACTCCAGCTTCGTCCGTGTTTCCCGGCCGTACACCCCCAGCTCGTCGGAGGAGACACCCCGTGACCACTGGTAGGTCCGCACCGCGTCCTCGACCTGGCTGCTGAAGTGGCCGTCGGCCGGGCCGTTGTAGAGGTACAGCTGGCGCAGGCGTAGCTGGAGTTCGGTGACCTCGGGGCCCTGGTCGCCGCGCCGCAGGACCGGGGCGGACCTCTCGGCGTCGTCGTCGGGCGCCTGCATGGAGCCGTTCGCACCGGAGGCCGTCGGGGCCGGCGACGCGGGCCCGGACGGCTGCGTCGGGCTCGGCGACGCGCTGGTCACCGACGGGGACGGCGAGGGCGACGGGCTCGCGCTGGAGGCCGGCGGCCGCGCGGGCGCGGCGCTGCCGGGGCGTGCGGACGGCGTGGCCGGGGCCGGTTCCGTCGACGGTGCGCCCGCCGAGGCGTCGTCCGGGACGCTGGCCCGTACGTCGTCCGGCAGGGCTGTGTCCCGGGACGGCGACTCGTACGCGAACAGCCCGCTCGCGTACCCGGCCGCCGTGACCACCGCGACGAGCGCCCCCGCGACGGCGACCACGGACGCGGCGCGGCGACGGCGTGGTGGCTGTTCGCCGGTCTCGTACGGGCCCGGCCCGGCGAAGTCCCGTGCCGGGCCCCCGGTCGGCGGGGTCGTGGATGCGGCCGAGGGGGCAGCCGAGGAGGTGGCCGTGGACGCGGCCGGAAGGACCGCTGTCGCGTCCGGGGTGGCGGGTGCCGCCGGGGCGGGGTGCGCCTCAGGCGTGGCGGGTGCCGCGGCGGCGGGACGCGCCGCGGGCGTGGCGGTGGGCAGGGGCATCGTCCTCCCGGCCGCGGCGGTACCGCCCGCGCCGTCCTGCGGGCCGGCGTCCAGTGCGACGTACGGCCGGATGCGCAGCGGATCGAAGTCCTCCGCGGCGGCCGCCTCCGCCGTACGCGTCTCGCGCAGAGCCTCGGCGGCGCGCTCGGCGCAGGTGCAGGAGGGCGTGTTGTCCGGCTCTCTGGGTGCACCGCACTCCGGACACGGGTGGCCCTTGGGCTGTTCCACGCGTTTCCCTCCCCTCGCGTAACTCCCCCTCGCGAACTCCAGAGATTATGCAGAGCTCCTTCACACCGTCGCCCGGAAGCCCCCGGAATGCCGAATTCCAAGTGGACTCAACAGGCCATAACGGGTCACACCCTTCACCATGGGATGGTGTCGCGAGACCCTCGGGAGGTCTGCATGACCGGGGATGTGCACGGTAGGACGGGAACGGCGGACCACGCCCCGCGACCGCAGCCCGAACGGCACGACGAGCACGTGCCCGGAAACGTCCTCGTCTCGATCGCCGCGCTGCTCCTCGGCATGCTGCTCGCCGCCCTCGACCAGACCATCGTGGCGACCGCGCTGCCCACCATCGTCAGCGAACTCGGCGGTATGGAGCACCTGTCCTGGGTGGTCACCGCGTACCTGCTGGCCTCGACCGCCGCGACCCCGCTGTGGGGCAAGCTCGGCGATCAGTACGGGCGCAAGAAGCTGTTCCAGACCGCGATCCTGCTCTTCCTGGTCGGCTCAGCGCTGTGCGGCATGGCGCAGGACATGACCCAGCTGATCGCGTTCCGGGCGGTGCAGGGCCTGGGCGGCGGCGGGCTGATGGTGCTGTCGATGGCGATCGTCGGCGACATCGTCTCGCCTCGGGAGCGGGGGCGCTACCAGGGTCTGTTCGGCGCCGTGTTCGGGGCGGCCAGCGTGCTCGGGCCGCTGCTCGGCGGGCTGTTCACCGAGCATCTGAGCTGGCGGTGGGTGTTCTACGTCAACCTGCCGGTCGGCGTCGTCGCGCTCGCGGTGATCGCGGCGGTGCTGCACATCCCGCGCAAGCGCATGCCGCACGTCATCGACTACCTCGGCACCTTCCTCATCGCCTCGGTCGCCACCTGCCTGGTGCTGGTCGCCTCGCTCGGCGGGACGACGTGGGGCTGGGGATCGCCGCAGATCGTCGGGCTGGCGGTGCTGGGCGTCGTGCTGGCCGTCGTCTTCGTGGCCGTGGAGCGGCGGGCCGCGGAACCCGTGCTGCCGCTGAAGCTGTTCCGGATCCGTACGTTCACCCTCTCCGCGGTCATCAGCTTCGTGGTCGGCTTCGCCATGTTCGGCGCGATGACGTACCTGCCGACGTTCCTCCAGGTCGTGCAGGGCGTCTCCCCGACCATGTCCGGTGTGCACATGCTGCCGATGGTGTTCGGTCTGCTGCTGTCCTCGACCGTCTCCGGACAGATCGTCAGCCGTACCGGCCGCTGGAAGGTGTTCCCGATCGCGGGCACCGCCGTGACCACGGTCGGCCTGCTCCTGCTCCACCGGCTGGACCAGGGCAGCTCCACCGCCGAGATGAGCGGCTTCTTCTTCGTGTTCGGGCTGGGGCTGGGCCTGGTGATGCAGGTGCTGGTGCTCATCGTGCAGAACGCCGTCGCGTACGAGGACCTGGGCGTCGCCACGTCCGGCGCGACCTTCTTCCGCTCGATCGGCGCGTCGTTCGGCGTCGCCGTCTTCGGCACGATCTTCGCGAACCGGCTGGGCGACAAGCTGACGGAGGCGTTGCGGGGTGCGCGGTTGCCGGGCGGTGTCTCGGCGGACACGATCGAGGCGGACCCGCGCGGCATCGCGGCGCTGCCGCCCGCACTGCGTCCGGCGGCGGTGGACGCGTACGCGTCGGCCATCACGGACGTCTTCCTGTACGCGGCTCCCGTCGCGCTCCTCGCGTTCGTGCTGGCCTGGTTCCTCAGGGAGGACCGGCTGCGGGGATCCGTCACCGCGCCCGACGGCACGGAGACGTTCGCCAGCAATCCGGTCGAGCGGTCGTCGTACGACGAGGCGTGCCGGGCGCTGTCGGTGCTCGGGACGCGGGAGGGGCGACGGGAGATCTACCAGAAGATCACCGCACGGGCGGGTTACGACCTGCTGCCGGGGGCGAGCTGGCTGCTGCTGCGGATCAGGAAGTACGGCTCGGTGGAGCCGGCGGTGCTCGCCGAGCGCGCTCCTGTTCCGCTGACCGTGATCATGGACGCCGCACGGCAGGTGGAGGAGCGGCAGCTCGCGGTCCGGCAGGGGCTGGACCTCGTGCTGACGGAGCAGGGGCGGCAGGTCGCGGAGCGGCTGGCGCAGGCGCGGGAGGAGTCCCTGGCGGAACTGCTCGGCGACTGGTGGGGGCCGGGGAGGCCGACCGATCTGGTGCGGCTGGTGAAGGAGCTGAACAGGGACCTGTGCGGGTCGGAGCGTGAGCGGCCCGGGGAGGAGCGGGGCGTGGTGCGGGCGGGTTGAGGTCTGCGGGGGGGGGGCGGGGATGTCCGCGGCGGCCTGTGCGGGTTGGTGGGGTGTGCCTGGGCTGGCTGCGCGGCTGGGGCATCCCCACCCCCCGCGGCACATGCCACCGCAAGCGTCCCCCAGGCACGCAGGCCACCGCAGGCGGGCCTGACGTGGCGTGTGGCTGCCGTGGGGGATGCCTGGGCCCGGGAGGGGCTCCCGCGCCGGCGCGCCGTTTGAGGGCTGTTCGCGGGGCTACCCGGTCGGCGGGCCGGCTCGACAGGAGCCGGCTGGGTCGAGAACCCGGAAGGCATTCATGTCCACAGGCGTGATCATCGCTCTGATCGTGATCGTGGCGGCCGTCGTCCTCGTCGCGGCCGTCCTGACCCTGCGCTCCCGCGGACCACAGCGCGGTATGAGCCTCAAGCGGCGCTTCGGGCCCGAGTACGACCGGGCCGTCGCCCGGCACGACGGGGACGCCAAGGCAGCCGAGCGCGAGCTCGCCGAACGCGTGGAGCGCCACGGCGACCTGCGCGAGCGGCCTCTGGAGCCCGCCGAGCGCGAGCAGTTCGAGGCGCGCTGGACGGCCGCCCAGGAGCGGTTCGTCGACTCGCCGCGGGAAGCGGTCGCCGAGGCGGACCGGCTCCTCGCCGAGCTGGCCGGAGCCCGGGGCTTCCCGGACGGCGGGCACTACGAGGAGCAGCTCGCCGCGCTGTCCGTGCACCACGCCCACCACGTCGAGGGCTACCGGCGCGTCCACCGCGTGGCACGCGTGAGCGGCGACCAGGACGGCGGCGCGGGCACGGAGGAGATGCGCGAGGCCATGGTCGAGGCCCGCGCCCTGTTCGAGGAACTGGTGCGGCCGGCCCACCACGACGGCGGGCGGCACGACGGCGGGCGGCACGGGGCCGGCCTGAACGGCGGCCGCAGGACCCCGGCCGCCCGTGGCCACCTGCCCGTGTTCCACCGGCGTCAGGCGAAGGAGAGTTGAGGCACATGTCCGACGTGACCCGGCCGCCCGGCGACGGCACTTCCGCCGACCGCGGCCAGACCACCCCCGACGCCCGCGGCGAGACCGCCCTCGGCACCGGAACGGGGAGCACTCCCGGCACGGCCGACCCGGCCGTGGGGAACGTCCGTGGCGCGGGCGAGACCAGCGCCGCCGACGACGGCACGGCAGGCAGCCCGGCGAGGGACGGCCGGCGGGACGGCCAGGGGAGTACCGGCGCCCAACTGCTTCCCCACGAGGAGTGCGACCAGCTCGCCGCGCGGTTGCAGCACGCCGTCGCCGAGTTCGTCGACCGCCCCCGGGACGCCGTCGAAGAGGCCGACCACGCGCTGGAGGAGATCGCCTCCCGCTTCACGGACGCCGTGACACAGCGCCGCCGTACGCTGCGCAGGTCGTGGCAGTCCGCCGACGCGGGCGGAGGCAAGCCCACCACCAGCACCGACACCGAACAGCTCCGCCTGGCCCTGCGGGACTACCGGGAGCTGGCCGAACGGCTGCTGCGCGTGTGAGCCCGGTGAGCGGGGCGCACCGAGTCAGCCGCCCTGTGATCCACGCGCCGCCCGGCGCTCCCGCCACTGGCGTACGACCTCGTCGACGTCGTAGGGCTTCATGCCCAGCGGGGGGCCGGGCGGCGGCTTGAACATCATGTCGCGGATCCTGCCGTTGATGTCGGTCAGGACCTTTCTGACGGCCTGCTCGGAGGGGGCCGCGTACGCTGCGGCGAGCGCGTCCTCCGCCTCCTTGCGCAGCGCCAGCGCCGGCGGCAGGACGGAGACGCCTTCGCGGGCCAACTTCCGCTTCACCCACCACAGTTCGTCGTACGACGACTCCAGGTCTCCCGGCAGCGGCTCACCCGCGCCGGGCAGCCGGTCGAACTCACCGCGCGCCTCGGCGTCGCGGATCTGCTTCTCGACCCAGGACTCGAACGGAACACCGGGTGGCTTTCGCTCGGTCATGAGGCCATTGTGCCGGACACCGTACTGCCGGGCGATTTATCATGCGGCGGCGGTGACCAACCCGGCCACCGGGCAAGGCCGTTCCCGGTCTTCAGGAGTCTCAGGAGGAGCGCACGTGCTCGAACTCACCATGGCCGCCGTCTCCGCGGCGGACGCGGGCGCCACGGCCGGCATGCTCATGGCCGACGCGCCCAGCGAGCCGGGCGCCGTGCTGCGGGTGGGCCGCGACAAGTCGGTGTGCCGGCTGGCGACGCCGGACGACTGGCTGTTCGTCTCCCGTGTGCACCTGGAGTTCCTGTGCGGGCCCGACGGCGGCTGGCAGCTGACCTGGCTGCGCGGTTCCCAGCCCGACCCGTCCTCCGAGGTCCGGCTGACGATCGGCGAGTACGCCCAGTCCGTCGCGTACGGCGGCACCGTGCCGCTGCCCCGGGGCGGCAGCGGCGAAATCGTCATCCAGGACCGCACCGGTCCGCGCAGCGTGAACGTCGGCTTCTGCCACGAGGCGTGACGTGCGGCGCCGCGGAGGGCGTCACGCCAGCACGCGTGCCAGGGCGAAGCCGTCGTAGCCCTTGCCGCCGACCGTCTGGATCGCGGTGCCGCTCAACCTCGGGTGGCGGGCGATGAGTTCGATCGCCGCGCGGGTGCCCTGGATGTCGGGTTCGGCGCTGTGGGCGTCGACGACCCGGCCGCCCCGTACGACGTTGTCCAGGACGATGAGGCTGCCCGTGCTGGTGAGCTTCAGGGCCCAGTCGACGTAGTGCGGGTTGTTGACCTTGTCGGCGTCGATGAAGACCAGGTCGAACGGGGGCGGGTTCTCGTCGGCGAGCTTGGGCAGCGACTCCAGCGCCGGGCCGACCCGCACCTCGACCAGCTTGTCGAGGCCGGCCCGGGCGATGTTGCGGGTGGCGACCTCGGCGTGCTTGGGGTGGTACTCCAGGGAGATGAGCCGGCCGTCGGCCGGGAGGGCGCGGCCCAGCCAGATGGTGCTGTAACCGCCGAGCGTGCCGATCTCCAGGATGTGGCGGGCGCCCTGGAGCTGGGCGAGGATCTGCAGCAGCTTGCCCTGGTTCGCCGTGACGCTGATGGCGGGGAGCCCAGCGGCCTCGCTGTCGCGCAGGGCGGCCTCCAACGCGTCGTCGTTCGGCGCCAGGTGGGCGGTGAAGTAGTCGTCGACGTCGTCCCAGAGCTGCGACTCGCTCATGCACCTAAGCCTTCCCTAGGCTAGTTAGAGTTTCTAACTAGCTGTGCTAACGAATATAGCCGCGAGTCTCTCGTCCGCGGGTGGGTTTCCCACCAGTGTGTCGCTGCGTGGCTCAGGGTGCGCGGTGATGCGTGCTCGACGGGGTGCCGCCCACGCCCACCGAGTCGGCCGGGCGGCTCCGCGCACCCGCGGCTGGATGCGGTCGTCCACGGCGGGAAGGGGACGGGTCGGGGGCCCGCCCGCAGCGGCTGCCGGACACGCACAGCACCCCGTGAGGCGCAGGGCGGCGGACCGAGGCCGGACCCCGCCGGCGCGGCCCCGACCCACCACCCACACGCAGGCGCCACGGCAACCCCAACGGAAGCCGCACAGGCCGCCGAGGCACCCGGCGCACGCGGCCAAACCGGGGCCCCACGCGCTCAGCCCCACGCGCTCAGCGCTCCGCGTCGGCCACCGCCGGTGCCGAGCCCGGCAGCGGCCGGCCCGCCGACTCCGCCATGCGCCACACCGCCACGCCGCCGATCACGGCCGCGGCCATCATGTAGTACGCGGGCATCATCATGTCGCCGGTCGCGCCGATCAGCGCCGTGACCACCAGTGGGGTCGTGCCGCCGAAGAGGGACACCGAGACGTTGAAGCCGATCGACAGGGAGCCGTAGCGGACCCG
Organism: Streptomyces bullii; assembly: GCF_042657145.1. Taxonomy (NCBI): domain Bacteria; kingdom Bacillati; phylum Actinomycetota; class Actinomycetes; order Kitasatosporales; family Streptomycetaceae; genus Streptomyces; species Streptomyces bullii. The sequence continues at coordinate 66,743 of NZ_JBHSNY010000001.1, read as the reverse complement.
GGTCGGGAACAGGGCCGGCAGCGCCGACGGCATCGCCGCCGTGAAGCACACCAGCAGCAGACCCAGCGCGCCCATGCCGAGCGCGACGGCGAACACGCTGCCCTCGCGGATCAGCAGCAGGGCCGGGACGGACAGGAGGAGGAAACCGGCACAGCCCGTCGCGATCACCGGTCGGCGGCCGACCCGGTCGGTCAGCGCGCCCACGAAGGGCTGGGCGATCATCATCAGGGCCATCACGCCGAGGACGACCAGCAGGCCGTGCGTCTCGTCGTAGTGCAGCTCGCTCGTCAGGTAGCTCGGCATGTACGACAGCAGCATGTAGTCGGTGACGTTGAAGACCAGCACCAGACCCACGCACAGCAGCAGGGCCTTCCACTGCCCGGCCACCATCTCCCGCAGCGGCACCTTCGGCCGCGCGGCCTCCGCCTTCTCGGCCTCCGCCGCGAACGCCGGGGTCTCCTCCAGCCGCATCCGCAGGTACAGCCCGATGATGCCCATCGGGCCCGCGATCAGGAACGGGATGCGCCAGCCCCAGGACGTCAGGTCGTCGGAGGACAGCAGCGCCGTCATCAGCGTGACGAGCCCCGCACCGCCGATGTACCCGGCGAGCGTCCCGAACTCCAGCCAGCTGCCGAGGAAGCCGCGCCGCTTGTCGGGGGCGTACTCGGCGATGAAGGTGGACGCGCCCGCGTACTCGCCGCCGGTGGAGAAGCCCTGCACCAGACGGGCCGTCAGCAGCAGAATCGGCGCGCCTACGCCGATCGTCGCGTACGACGGGATCAGGCCGATGGCGAACGTACCCACCGCCATCATGATCATCGTCAGCGCCAGGACCTTCTGGCGGCCGACGCGGTCGCCGAGCGGGCCGAAGACCATGCCGCCGAGCGGGCGGACCAGGAACGCCGCGGCGAAGGCGCCGAACGTGGACAGCAGCTGGGCCGTGGGGTTGCCCGAGGGGAAGAAGACCTTGCCCAGCGTGACCGCGATGTAGCTGTAGACACCGAAGTCGAACCATTCCATGGCGTTGCCGAGCGCGGCCGCCTTCACGGCGCGCCTGACGAGCGCGGGGTCGGTGACGGTGGCGTCGGGGGAGTGCGCGGTTCCGGTCTTCTTCAGGGAGGGGGGAGCGGCGACTGCGGCAGTCGACAAGACTTCGCTCGCCTACCTTTCGACGGGGACAGGGACGCGGTCCGCGCGGCGGCGCTGTCGGCGGGCCGAAAAGCGACGATAGGCGCCGTTCGCTCCCTTACGGGGGGTACGCCGATCGTTGCGCAGTGCATCTAAACGGCCGATACGCAGGCACGTATGCACGCCGCCGGGTGGTTTCTCCGGAAAGCCCGTGTGATCCTTCTCGCGCCGATGAGAGGCAACTCGACCGCTTGCGCACTATCGTCGTCCGGACACATGGAGGCGGGCGTCAGGTGAAGCAGCGGGGTGGCCTGCGTCTCACTCCGGGGTGGTGCGAGCCACTCACGGGTTCGCCGAGGGAACCCCGGCGCGGCGGTGCGCGCTGGGACGAACGGGGCGGGAGGCCGACGAGGCGTGGCGAATGCGGAACGCGGCGGGCGACCGGCGGAGGCGTTCGGGCCGACGGCCGTCGGTGAGGCCGGGGCGAGTCTGCGCGTGGCGCGCCTCGGACTGTGGCTGATCGCCTCCGTCCTCGGCGTACGACAGGTCGCCGTCGTGCTGAGCACCCCGCGGGGAGAGCGGCTGACGGACCTGGAGACCTGGGTCGGCCCGAACGGCGTCCTGCACGTCAACGGGTCGCTGTACGACTCGACGCGCTTCACCGGCACCCCCTTCGGCGGGCTGGTGCTCAAGCCGCTCACCCGGTCGGCCGAACAGGCCCTCGGCTGGGGCTGGACCTTCGGCACGCTGCTGCTCGTGGCGGCCCTCGGACTGGTCGCCGCCCGTGCCCTGCCGCAGCCGGTCGGCCGCCGTACCGCCCAGCTGGCCGCGCCGGTCGCCATCAGTCTGCTGATGCTGTCGCTGCCGGTGCGCGACACCCTCCACCTGGGCCAGACCAGCATCATCCCCGTGCTGTTCGTCCTGTTGGGCTGCTTCGTCGCGCACGGCCAGAGGACCGGCGGCCTGTTCATCGGCGTCGCCGCCGCGCTCCAGCCCACCCTGCTGCTCTTCGCGCCGCTGCTGTGGTTCACCGGCCGCGGCCGGGCCGCGCAGTCGGCGGGTGCCATGTTCGCCGGATGCACGGCGCTGGCCTGGGCCGCGATGCCGCACGACTCCTCCATCTACTGGGTGCACCACATGGCGGGCGTCGGCCTCGGCGGCCGGGCCGACGACCTCGGCAACCAGTCCCTGCACGGCGCCCTGCTGCGCCTCGGCCTGACGGGCCCCCTGGAGATCGCGCTCTTCCTCACGGTCGGCGCGGCCGTCGTCGCGCTCGGTCTGCGCCGCGCCGTCCGCTACGCCCGTGACGGACAGCTGCTGCTCGCGGTCGCCGTCACCGGGTGCGCAGCGATCGTCGTGTCGCCCACGGCGTGGCAGCACCAGCTGCTGTGGGTGCTGCTCGCGGTCGTCGGCCGGGTCGGCGAACGCGCCTGCGACCGGTACGTGTGGCCGGTCGCCGTCGTCCTCGTCATGACCTTGCCGACCAGGATGATCATGCCGAACATCGGGGCCCTGCTCCCGCTGCGTGACAACGTCGTCCTGCTGGCCGCGCTCGCCGCCGCCACCGCCGTACCGTTCCTGCCCCGCTCCTCGCCGTGCTACCGGTCGCCCGTACCGACCGAGTACGCCGCGCCCGTGCCCGCCCGCTTGTGGCGTGTTCCCCTGCTGCCGTTCCCACGCCGCGTCCTCAGCCGGCCGAACCTCCTGCTGGAGCTGCTGCTGACGCGGGTCGCGTACGCCGCCTACCAGCAGGTCCGGCTCGCCGCGACGGCCGACCGGGCCACCGCCGAGCGTCACGGGCACCGGATCCACGCACTGGAGAAGCGGCTGTCCCTCGACATAGAGCACGCGGTCAACCACGCCGTGGCGAAGGTGGACTGGCTGCGTTTCTCCTTCGACCTCTACTACACGTCGTTCCACTTCGTCGTCCCGCTCGCCATCCTCGCGGTGCTCTACGTCCGCCGCCCCGCGGACTACCGGTGGGCGCGCTCCGCACTCGGCCTGGCCACCGTTCTGGCGCTGCTGGGTTTCTGGCTGTATCCGCTGGCCCCTCCGCGTCTGATGCCGGGGCTGGGCTTCATCGACACCGTCAACGGCGTGCAGGACTTCTCCAGGCCGGACTACGGGGTGATGACCGAGCTGACCAACCAGTACGCCGCCATGCCGTCCCTGCACTTCGGCTGGTCCCTGTGGTGCGGGGTCATGATCGCGCTCCTGGCGTCCCGGTGGTGGATGAAGGCGCTCGGCATGCTGCATCCGCTGTGCACCCTGTGCGCGATCGTCGCGACCGCCAACCACTGGGTGCTCGACGCTGTCGGCGGGGCCCTGGTGGTCGGCGCGGGACTCGGCCTGGCCCACCTCCTCCTCGGGCCGCGCGCAGTCGTCGCGGACCGCGTCGCGGACACACGCCGGCCGGATGCCCGGGCGACGGCACGGCCGGGACATGTCCCGGCGCCCTAGGGTCCGGACCGGACCCCAGGAGTCACGGGCGAGCGCTGCCGGCCGCGGTCGGGCGATCAGCACGCGGACTTCTCAGGAGAAGATCATCAGCCGGCATCCCGACCTTGTGTCAGGCCCTGCGAGCGGGAGCGGGACCGGCGGCCCGGGCACCGCGGCCAACCGGCCGAGCCGGGGCGTCGGGAGGGCGGCGCCCGCGCTGGTGCCCGCCGTCTCCGCACTGGTCCTGGGACTGTGGGGCATCGACCGCCAGGACAGCATGTGGCGCGACGAGTCGGTCACCTACCAGGTGGCGCATCGCTCCCTGGGCGAGCTGTGGGACCTGCTGGGCACGATCGACGCCGTGCACGGCCTGTACTACCTCCTCATGCATGCCGTGTTCGCGCTGTGGGACGGCGGCCTGACGGCCCTGCGGCTGCCGTCGACGGTGGCGACGGCCCTCGCCGCGGCGGGGGTGGGGTCCATCGGCGCCCGGCTGGCCGGACCCCGGGCGGGGACTCTTGCGGGACTCGTGTTCGTCCTGCTGCCGGTGACGCAGCAGTACGCGCAGGAAGGCCGTTCGTACGCGCTGGTCACGGCCGCCGTCACATGGGCCACGTACGCCTTCCTCCGGGGGATCGGAGCGGACCGCCGCCCGTGGTGGGCGATGTACGCGCTGCTCCTCGCACTGGGCTGCTGGCTGCACGCGTTCGCCGCGCTGGTCCTGGTGGCCCACGGGCTGACCCTGTGGTGGCTGCGCGGGACGCACCGCGTGTGGCGGCGCTGGGGCGCGGCGTCGGCAGGCGTGCTGGTGACCGTGGTGCCGCTGGCGGTGGTGGGCGCCGGGCAGGCGGACCGGCAACTCGGCTGGCTCGGTCGGCCGGGCCTCGCCCTGTGGCTTCAGTTCCTGGCGACCGTGGCCGTGGGAGTGCTCCTGTGCCGGTTTCTCGGCAGGGGGCTTCTGGCATCCCTCGCGCTGCCCGTACTCGTGGTGCCGGCGGGCCTGCTGATGGCGGTCTCCCTCGTCACGCCGTGGTACGTGGAGCGGTACGTGCTGTACGGCATGACGGGGCTGGCGCTCCTGGCCGGAGCCGCGCTGGACCGGGCGGTGGGTCTGCGGCGGCGTTTCGCCCCCGCCGTGCGGACGCTGATCGCCGGTGGCCTCGCCGCGGCGGCCGTCGCGGTTCTGCTGCCGTGGTCGCTGCTGGTGCGTTCGCCGGAGAGCCGCAAAGACGATGTCGTCGCCCTCGCGCACGCCGTCGAGCACGCGGCGCGTCCCGGCGACGGGGTGCTGTTCATGCCGGCCCGGCGCCGCGAGTGGTTGCTGTCGTACCCGTCCCTTCACGGCCGACTGGACGACCTGGCCCTCGCCGAGTCGCCGGTGCGCTCGCGCACCCTTCAGGGCACCGAGCTTCCCGCCGAGACGATCCGGCGGCGCATCCTGGCGTCGGACCGCGTCATCGTCCTGTCCGACCTGCCCGGCGAGCCGCTCGATCCCTTCGCCCGGGAACTGGTCAAACGGCAGACACTGAAGGCGTACTTCCAGATCTGCGAGCGCACCCGGCTGCGCGGCGGACAGGTCATCGTCTACGCCCGCGACGGGCGGTGCGCGCGATGAAGACGGCTGTCACGCCCTTCCGTGGAGGCGACCGGGCGACTCGTGGCCGTGGCCAGTCGGCGTCAGCGGGAGCGGCCGGCTCACCACAGTCGGGACTGCTGCCGCGTGGTCGCCCCCGCCGCGTTCGCCGCCTGCGCGGGGCGGGCTTCTACAGCCGCTGAATGATCGTCCCGGTGGCCAGCCCGCCACCGGCGCACATCGTCACCAGCGCGAACTCCTTGTCGGCCCGCTCCAGTTCATGCAGTGCGGTGGTGACGAGCCGGGCCCCGGTGGCTCCCACCGGGTGCCCGAGCGCGATCGCGCCGCCGTTCACATTGACCGCGTCCAGGTCCTGGTCGAACACCTGCGCCCAGCTCAGGACCACTGACGCGAACGCCTCGTTGATCTCCACGAGGTCGATGTCGCGCAGGGACATCCCCGCCTTGCCCAGGACGGCGTTCGTCGCGTCGATCGGCCCGTCCAGGTGGAAGTGCGGGTCGGCGCCGACCAGCGCCTGGGCGACGATCCGCGCCCTCGGCCTCAGCTTCAGCGCGCGCGCCATCCGTTTGGACGCCCACAGCAGCGCCGCCGCGCCGTCCGAGATCTGCGAGGAGTTGCCCGCCGTGTGCACGGCCGTCGGCATGATCGGCTTGAGCGCGGCCAGCGCCTGCGGGGACGTGTCGCGCAGCCCCTCGTCCTTGTCGACCGAACGCCACATGCCCTGACCGGCGTACTGCTCCTCCTCCGTGGTCGGCACCTGCACGGCGAACGTCTCGCACTTGAACCGTTCCTCCGCCCACGCGTGCGCGGCCCGTTGCTGCGAGAGGAGTCCGAGGGCGTCGACGTTCTCCCGCGTCAGACCCCGGTGCCGCGCGATCCGCTCCGCCGCCTCGAACTGGTTGGGCAGGTCCACGTTCCACTCGTCCGGGAAGGGCTTCCCGGGCCCGTGCTTCGACCCCGACCCCAGCGGCACCCGCGACATCGACTCCACCCCGCACGAGACGCCGACGTCGATCACACCCGCCGCGATCATGTTGGCGACCATGTGGGAGGCCTGTTGCGAGGACCCGCACTGGGCGTCGACCGTCGTCGCGGCCGTCTCGTAGGGCAGGCCCATGGTCAGCCAGGCCGTGCGCGCGGGGTTCATGGACTGCTCGCCGGCGTGGGTGACCGTGCCGCCCACGATCTGTTCCACGCAGTCGGCGGGGATGCCGGTGCGGCCGAGGAGTTCTCGGTACGTCTCGCCCAGGAGGTAGGCGGGGTGCAGAGCGGCGAGCGCGCCGCCGCGCCTGCCGATGGGGGTGCGTACGGCTTCGACGATCACGGGTTCCGCGGCCATGGGTGCGGGTCCTCTCCGGGAGCTCGTCCAGAACTAGTACGCGTTCTAGTTCTGTGTGCAGTCTGCGGATATGGCACGCGTCACCGCAAGGGTCGTGCAGTCGCCGAAGTCGTGATCCGGGCGAACTCGGCGCTGGATTGCGGGCGTCGAAGCCCTTGCGCCTTGTAGAACCCGTTACTACCTTCACCGCGACTCGCTGATGGTCCGTCAGATGGCTGGAGCCTGCCATGTCCTGTCCAGCGCTGCCCGACGGGTTCGACTTCACCGACCCTGATCTGCTGCACCACCGTGTGCCCCTGCCCGAGTTCGCCGAACTGCGCCGGGCCGAGCCGGTGCGCTGGATCCCCCAGCCGGCGGGTCTGGCCGGATTCCAGGACGAGGGCTACTGGGCCGTGACCCGGTACGCCGACGTCAAGTACGTCTCCACGCACCCGGAACTGTTCTCGTCGTACCTCAACACGGCGATCATCCGCTTCAGCGAGCACATCGAGCGGGACGCCATCGACGCCCAGCGGCTCATCCTGCTCAACATGGACCCGCCCGAGCACACCCGGGTGCGGCAGATCGTGCAGCGGGGGTTCACACCCCGGGCGATCCGTGCGCTGGAGGAGCGGTTGCGGACCAGGGCGCGGGCCATCGTCGCCGGCGCCCGGGCGCACCCCGGGCCCTTCGACTTCGTCACCGAGGTCGCCTGCGAACTGCCGCTTCAGGCGATAGCCGAGCTGATCGGCATACCGCAGGAGGACCGGAGCAGGATCTTCGACTGGTCCAACAGGATGATCGCGTACGACGACCCGGAGTACGCCATCACCGAGGAGGTCGGCGCGCAGTCGGCCACCGAGATCCTCGCGTACGCGATGAGCATGGCCGCCGACCGCAAGCAGTGCCCGGCCCAGGACATCGTCACGCGGCTCGTCGCGGCCGAGGGCGAGGGGAACCTCAACTCCGACGAGTTCGGCTTCTTCGTGCTGATGCTGGCCGTGGCGGGGAACGAGACGACCCGCAACGCCATCACGCACGGCATGCACGCCTTCCTCACCCACCCCGACCAGTGGGAGCTGTACAAGAGGGAGCGCCCGGCGACGGCGGCCGAGGAGATCGTGCGCTGGGCGACGCCCGTCGCCGCGTTCCAGCGCACGGCCACGCAGGACACCGAGCTCGGCGGCAAGCACGTCAGGAAGGGGGACCGGGTCGGCCTGTTCTACGCCTCCGCCAACCACGACCCCGAGGTCTTCGACGAGCCCGGCACCTTCGACGTCACCCGCGACCCCAATCCGCATCTCGGGTTCGGCGGGGGCGGGCCGCACTACTGCCTCGGCAAGTCGCTGGCCGTGCTGGAGATCGACCTGATCTTCGACGCCGTGGCGGACGCCCTGCCCGGACTGAGGCTCGTCGGCGCGCCTCGGCGGCTGCGGTCCGCGTGGATCAACGGGGTGAAGGAACTGCGGGTGAGTGCGGTCTGACGTACGCGCCGACGTGCTCGCGCGGGGGCGTCGGCGTGCGCGGGGACGACGAAGGCGACGGCCCCGGGGATCCAGGGGGCCGCCGCCTTCGGCTCCGAGGGGCCGGGCCGGGGCTCAGTACCAGCCGTTGGCCTGCCAGAACGTCCACGCGTCGCAGGCGCTGCCGTAGCGGTCCTTCATGTAGTCCAGGCCCCACTCGATCTGGGTGGCCGGGTTGGTCTTCCAGTCGGAGCCGGCCGAGGCCATCTTGGCGGCCGGCAGGGCCTGGACCAGGCCGTAGGCGCCGCTGGAGGCGTTGGTGGCGTTCACGTCCCAGCCGCTCTCGTGCTCGACGATCTTCGAGAAGCACTGGTACTGGGCCGAGTCGCCGATCATCTTCTGGGCGATCGCCTGGGCGGAGGACCCGGTCGTCGCGGCCTGCGCGGGGCCGGCGGCCAGCAGCGAGCCGGCGGCGACGGCGGCGCCGGCGAGGGCCTTCTTCGGGGTGGCGATGCGGCGGAGGACGCAAACGGCGGCGGTCACAGGGGGCCTTTCGTGGGGGACGGGGCTGTCGCGGCATGCCGGAACCACGCGATGCGCGGTGGGGGGACATGCGTCGGCGCCGCGGCCCGGGGGGCACGTCGGCGCCTGGCGACCCGTCCAGAGAAACAGGCCGGTGATTCGTCCGCAATCACCCCTTTTACTAGTGGTGGTCGCATGTGAGGTGACGGGCCGTTCTGTGACGCGGCTCGCAATCGCCAGGTCAGAAGGGTGAGCGGGAGGTGTGGCCGGCCCGTGGTGAGTACGGCCCCGCTTCGTAGGTGATCCACGTCATGTGGGGCGCTTCACCTCGGCGGCGTCCTCGAACGTGACCGGCGTCTCGAAGGCGGCGCGGCGGGTGGCACGGCGCAGCGCCTTGAGCACAGGAGTGCCGAGGGTGAGGGTGAGCACGACGGTGACGGTGGCGCGGCCCAGGTCCCAGCCGAGCGAAGTGGCCAGCCAGTACGTGACGAAACGGGCCACGTTCGCGAGGGCCCCGGCGTCCGGGTCGGGGGCGATGGCGGAGCCGTCCGGGTCCAGGTAGGGCCAGCCCTGCATATTCATGACCAGGCCGTAGGCGAAGGCGGCGAGGAAGCCGTAGCCGGTGAGAAGGAGCAGTTCGGCACGGCCGCGCAGCCGGTCCGGGCCGGGGAGCAGGCCGGCGCCCGCCGTGAACCAGCCCAGGGCCAGCATCTGGAACGGCATCCACGGGCCCACCCCGCCCGTGAGCAGCGCGGACGCGAACATCGTCACCGCGCCCAGGACGAAGCCGAAGCCGGGGCCGAGGACCCGGCCGCTCAGCACCATCAGGAAGAACATGGGCTCGATGCCGGCCGTGCCGGCGCCGATCGGGCGCAGGGCCGCGCCCGTGGCCGCGAGGACGCCGAGCATCGCGACCGCTTTCGGGCCGAGCCCGGACTCGGAGATCGTCGCCGCGACGATCGCGACCAGCAGCACCAGCAGCCCCGCGAACAGCCAGGGCGCGTCCTGCGCGTGCGCGCCGATCCCGGAGCCCGGCGGCGCGAGGAAGGGCCAGCCGAAGGCGACGACCCCCACGGCGCTGACCAGGGCGAGGGCCGCCAGGGAGCGCGGGCCGAGCCGGACGGCCTGGGCCTGGCGCTGGGACCTGGGGCGTGTCGCGGACGCGGCGGTCGGGGGCGTGGGGGCCGAGGGATGCCCGGGGGTCATGAGGCCGTTCCCGGGTGGGGCGCGGAGCACGAACCGAGCGCCCGGCGGACCTGGGAGACGGTGAGCCACCGCTGCGGGGCCAGGATCTTGGTGACCTGCGGGGCGAAGGACGGGGACGACACCACGACGTCCGCCGTCGGGCCGTCGGCGATCACCTCGCCGTCGGCGAGCAGCACCACCCGGTGGGCCAGCTCGGCGGCCAGCTCCACGTCGTGCGTGGCGAGCACGACGGCGTGCCCCTCGGCGGCCAGGCCGCGCACCACGGCGACCAGGCGCGCCTTCGCCGCGTAGTCCAGGCCGCGGGTCGGCTCGTCCAGCAGCAGGAGCGGTGGGCGGGCGGTCAGGACGACGGCCAGGGCGAGAGTCAGCCGCTGGCCCTCGGAGAGGTCCCGGGGGTGGATGTCGTCGGTGACGCCGGGGAGCAGGTCGGAGACCAGGGCACGGCACGTGCCGGGGCTCGCGCCCGCGTCCTCGTCGGCCGCCGCGCACTCGGCGGCCACGGTGTCGGCGTACAGCAGGTCGCGCGGCTCCTGCGGGACGAGCCCGACGCGGCGGACCAGGTCACGCGGTGGGGTGCGGTGCGGGACCGCGTCACCGGCGCGCACCGACCCCGCGGCCGGTTCCACGAGCCCGGCCAGCGCGCCCAGCAGCGTCGACTTGCCTGCGCCGTTGCGGCCCATGAGGGCGACCGTCTCACCGGCGTCGACGGTCAGGTCGACGTGGCGCAGGGCCTGGACACGGCCGCGGCGGACGGCGAGGGAACGCACGTCGGCCGCGTGGGCGGGCGGTGCCGTGGCCGGGGCGGGGCGCCTGCGCGGACGCCACCGGGTGAGGGGAGCCGGGCGGGGGACGGGCGGCGGGGGAGCGGCGGGCGCCGTGCCCTGAGCCGTGGCCGCCCGCCGCTCCAGCCGCTCCCGCAGGGGTGCCGCCCGCCGGCGCGCGTCGCGGACCGTCAGGGGCAGCGGGCTCCAGTCCGCGAGGCGGCCCAGGTCCACCACCGGCGGGCACACGGGGGACACGGCCATCACCTCCGCCGGGGCGCCGAGGACCGGGGCGGCGCCCGGACGCGGCAGGAGGACGACCCGGTCGGCGTACTGGATGACGCGCTCCAGACGGTGTTCGGCCATGAGGACCGTCGTGCCGAGGTCGTGCACGAGGCGTTGCAGGACCGCCAGGACCTCCTCGGCGGCGGCCGGGTCCAGGGCGGAGGTCGGTTCGTCGAGGACGAGCAGCCGCGGGTGCGGGGTGAGCACCGAACCGATCGCGACCCGCTGCTGCTGGCCGCCGGAGAGCGTGGCGATGGGCCGGTCGCGCAGGTCGGCCAGGCCCAGCAGGTCGAGGGTCTCCTCCACGCGGCGCCGCATGACGTCGGGGGCGAGGCCCAGCGACTCCATGCCGTAGGCGAGTTCGTCCTCGACGGTGTCCGTCACGAAGTGGGACAGCGGGTCCTGGCCCACCGTGCCCACCACGTCGGCGAGTTCACGCGGCTTGTGCGTACGGGTGTCCCGCCCGGCCACCGTGACCCGGCCGCGCAGGGTGCCGCCGGTGAAGTGCGGGACGAGACCGCTGACCGCGCCGAGCACGGTCGACTTGCCGACGCCCGACGGGCCGACGAGCAGGACGAGTTCCCCTTCCGGGACCTCGAAGTCCACACCGCTGACGGTCGGTCCCGGCGCCCCGTCGTACGTCACGGAGACACCCTCGAAACGGATCACGACGGCTCCTTGGGGTCCGGGGCGACGAAGGCCGGGAGCAGGCCGAGGAGGACGGCCGCGGCGGGCCACACGGGCAGGGCCGGCGCGACCAGGGGCACCACGCCGGGGTGCAGGGCCGCCGGGTCGCGGGAGGCGGCCAGGGCCAGCAGCGCCGCGACCGCAACGCCGGAACCGGCCACCAGCCAGGCCCGGGTGTTCCAGCGGTCCGGGCGGTAGCGGGTGCGCAGGGAGCGCCGGCCGCCCAGCCACAGCCCGCCGAGGGCGGCGGCGAGACCGGCGAGCAGGACGGGAACCCCGTACGTGCCGCCCTCGGCGGTGAGCAGCCCGTACGTTCCGGCGCACACGCCGAGCAGGCCGCCGAGGGTGAGGGCGGTGGTGGTCCGGCGCACCGGGGCGGGGACCCGCGCGCTGCGGCCGTAGCCGCGCGCGTCCATCGCGGCGGCCAGCGCGACGGACCGCTCCAGGGCACCCTCCAGCACCGGCAGACCGACCTGCAGCAACCCTCGTACGCCCTTGTCGGGGCGGCCCCGCAGACGGCGCGCGGCACGCAGCCGCCGCACGTCGGTAACGAGGTTCGGGGCGAAGGTGAGGGCCACGACCACGGCCACACCGGTCTCGTACAGGGCGCCGGGGAGGGACTTCAGCAGGCGGGAGGGGTTGGCGAGGGCGTTCGCGGCGCCGACGCAGACCAGCAGGGTGGCCAGTTTCAGTCCGTCGTACAGGGCGAAGACGAGGGCCTCGGCGGTGACCCGGCCGCCCAGGCGGATGCCCTGGGCCCAGTCGGGCAGCGGCAGTTCGGGGAGCGTGGCGATCACGTGCGTGCCGGGGATCGGGGAGCCGAGGGCGACGGCGAAGAACAGGCGGATGAGCACGACGGCCAGGGCGAGTTCGAGGAAGGCGCCGTAGGAACGGGCGTGGGGGCCGTCCGTGCGGCGGGCCGCCACGACGTAGGCGGACACCGCAAGGAGCAGGCCCAGCAGCAGGGGGTTGGTGGTGCGGGTGGCGGCGGTGCCGAGGGCGAGGGCCCATACCCACCAGGCGCCGGGGTGCAGGCACCTGCCCTGCGGACTACGCACGGCGGCGCGCCTGCCAGACGGCCCCGGCGGCGAGGAGCACGACCACGCCGACGCCCGCCACGAGCCCCAGGGACGGCCCGCCGTCCGAGGATTCCTGCCGTGCCGCCGGCCGCTCGCTCGCCCGACCGTCCCCCTGCTCTTCCCGGCCGTCCGACTGTTCTTCCTGACCGTCCGTCTTCTTGCCCTGGCCGCCCGTCACCTGCGCGCCGCAGCCCTGCCGCGGGTAGTCCGCGATCGCGCACAGCAGGGCGTGGGTGTCGTAGCGCAGGGGCCCGGCGACGGCGGCCAGGGCCTCCGCGGTCGTCGCGTCGGGGGAGACGCGGGCGCAGGCGGTGCGGCGGGCCGGCGGGGTCTCGCCGGACGGGGCGTGCGCCGCCGTACCGAAGTCGAGGACGAGCGCGACCCGCTTCCTGCCGTCCCGCGGGGGCGTCTTGGCGCAGATCGACGCGAAGCCGGCCGTGCCCCGCGGCCGGGCCGCGTCCGCCGAGTCCTCGCTCACCGCGAAGCGGAAGCCCTGGACGTCGCCGTCGGCGGGGCGGGTGGTGGACGGACCCTGCGTGGCGTAGGTCCAGCGGTCGCCGTCACGCTCCCAGAAGGACCAGTAGCGGTATCCGGCGGCCTGCGCCTGTCCGGCCCCCGCCGACACCAGGAGGGCGGCCAGCACGAGCGGGACGACCCGGCGGATCACGACTGCTGCCTCCTGCGGCCGCTGAACAGGAACCCGATGCCGATGCCGGCGACGAGGCAGACGCCGACGTACCACCAGACGCCGAAGGGGGAGCCGTCGTCCTGCTTCTCGGCGGGCTCGGTCTGCTCGGCCGCCGCCGGGGCCGGACCGGTCGCGTTCAGTTGCCTCACCAGGTCGGTGCCGCCGAAGTCGCGGGGGTCGGCGCCCATCGCGTGCGCCGCGAGGACGAGCTGGGCGTAGGCGGCGGGGCCGCTCTGCTTCGCCCACCGCGCGGAGTTCTCCTCCAGCCAGGCGTACGGCTTCTCGGCCTGCGCGGTCAGGCCCTGCGCGGCGAGCGCGACGACCGCGTCGGCGGTGGTGCCGTGGTCGGGCTGGTCCGGGCCGCCGCCGAGCGCGGACGTGAGATGGCCGGTGGCGCGCGTCTCCTCGGACAGGTAGGCGGCGCCGTTGCGGGCCACGTCCTGCGGGGTGAGCCGGTCGGAACCGGCGCACCCGTGCTGGTCTCCCGGGGCCTTCCCGGCCTTCGTCACGAAGCCCTTGCCGAGGGCGCCCAGGACCGCGGCGGCCGTCGCGTCCGCGTTGGGCACGAGCTCGCCCCGCTTGCCCGGCTGGAACGCGACGGCGCCTGCGCCGTCCTCATGGCAGGGAAGGGACAGCTTCGCGAGCACGTCGTACGGCGACCGGCCGCCCTTCGTCACCTCGGCCGGCTTCTCGCCGGCGGCGGCCAGCGCGCCGATGACGACGGACGTCGAGTTCGCGTCGCTCGGGCCGCCCGCCGTGTAACCCCACCCGCCGTCCTCGTTCTGCACGGACTTCAGCCAGGCGACCGCCTTGCCGGTGACATCGGCGTGCCCGCCGAGCGCGGCCAGGGCCTGCACGGCGGCGGCCGTCTGGTTGGTGTCGACGGGGGTCTTCGCGTCACAGGGCCGGCCGGTGTCGGCGCGGTACGGGGCGAACGCGCCGCTCGCGCACTGCTGGTCCACGAGCCAGTCGACGGCCTGCCGCGCGGGCCTGACCCCCACCGTGTCCTGGGCGAGCAGCGCGAGCGACTGGCGCCAGACGCCGTCGTACCGCGGGTCGTTGTCGCCGTACAGGGCGGCGGGCAACGCCCGGGACGGCGACGGGGACGGGGCGGCGACGGCGGGCGTCGTGGTGCCGATCACGGCGATGGCGGCCAGGACCGCGGCGCTGCGGCGGACGTTCATGATGGGCGGGTGCCCTCCCCTGCGAGGGAGCCGGGCAGCACGGGACACCCCGGCGGCTCGGCTCCGCATTCCTCGACGGTGCCGTGCGGCGGCGGGAGCGCCGACGCACGTGAGCCGGTCACGTTCCCGCCCGGGGCGATCCGGCTCACCGCCCGCGGACGGGCGGTTCACGGTTGCGGGTCAGCGCCGGAATTGCACCGGCTTTCCCCCGTACGGGTGTGATGACGACCTGGCTACTGTACCCGCCCGTAGGGAACGGGCCGAGGGGCGCCCACGCGGCTGGGTAGGTTCGCGTCATGCCCATACCTCCGGGGAGACTGCTCGGCTCGGGACGCTCGGCCGACGTGTACGCGATCGACGGGGCGTGGGTGCTGCGCCGCGACCGGGAGGGCCGGGGCGACGCCGCCGCCGAGGCGGCCGTGATGGCGCACGTGGGGCCGGCACGGCTACCCCGTGCCCCGCGTGCGGCTCGACCGTTCCTCGGGCTCCGACCTGGTCATGGAACGGCTGTCCGGGCCGACGATGCTCCAGGCGTGCCTGGCGGGCTCCCTGGACCCCGCGGAGGCCGGGGCCGTCCTAGCCGGCCTCCTCCGCCATCTCCACCGGCTTCCCGCCCGGGACCTGGCCGACCCGGCCGTCCGCGTCCTGCACCTCGACCTGCACCCCGAGAACGTGCTGCTCACACCCGACGGCCCACGCGTCATCGACTGGACCGACACCGAGGAGGGCGACCCGGGGCTGGACTGGGCCATGTCCGCGGTGATCCTCGCCCAGGTCGCCGTCGCCCCGGACCCGCGTGCCGCCCTCGCCCGCACGCTGCTGGACGCGCTGCTCGCCGACCCGTCGCCGCGTACGGGGGCCGGTCTGGCCGAGGCCCTGCGCCGTCGTGCGGCCCAGCCGGCCATGAACCGGCAGGAGGTCCCACTGCTCGCGCCGGCGGGGGAGTTGATCCGCGCCCGGCTGCCCTGACGCGCGGTCGCCGTCCGGCCCCTGGCGGCCAGGTGATGGCGGGGCGTCAGCGCCCTGCCCGTCCGGCGTGCGGGGTCGGGCCGCCGAAGGGGAGGCGGAGCGTGCGGGAGGCGAGCAGCCAGGTGCCGTCCGCGGTCGCGCGGAAGGTGTCCTCGTAGTGCCCGACCTGGACCGGCGGCCCGGCCGGACCATGCCGCCGTCGTGCCCGTCGACGCGGTACGTCGCGAAGTACGAGGTCGCCGTGGCGGTCTCCGGCGAGACCACCGTCACCAGGACGTTGGCCATCATCCGCCGGGAGAGGCGGTCGGCGGGACGGGAGCCGAAGCAGGCGCGCAGGGCGTCCCGGCCCTCGATCAGCCGCTGGCCCTCCGGCCACTGCCAGGTGCCGTCCCTCGGTGAACAGGTCGGCGACCGAGGAGGGTTCACCGAGGTCGAGACGGTGGGCGAAGTCGAGGATCAGGCGCTCGCAGGCGCGTTCGGCCAGGAGGCCCTCCAAGGGGTCCATGCGGACGTTGGCAGCAGGGCTTCCTGCGGGCGCGCCCGGGATTCACGACGCCGCCACGTACGTCACCGGGTCGCTCCCCGCCACCGCCTCCGCCCGGCCCAGCCCGACCAGCCGGCGCAGGTGGGCCTCGGCCTCCGACACGGCGATGTTCCGCGATCCGCAGGGGATGTCCTGCCAGGGGCGGTTCCACTCCATGCGCTCGGCGAGCTGCCAGGGGGTGAGGGGCTGGGAGAGCAGGGCCAGCAGGCCGTTCAGCCGTTCCTCGTGGTGCAGCAGCAACTGCCGTACGCGGGCGGGGGCGTCGGTGAACCCGTGCTGGTGGGCGGGGAGCACCTCGGCGGGGGCGAGGCGGCCGACCCGTTCGAGGGAGTCGAGGTAGTCGCCGAGGGGGTCGGTGACCGAGGTGTCGTCGGGGTCCTCGTACAGGCCGATGTGGGGGGTGATCTCCGGCAGCAGGTGGTCGCCGGAGAACAGGCGGCCGCGGCCCGGGAGCCCGGCGGGGTGGTCCTCCTCCAGGTGCAGGCAGACGTGGCCGGGCGTGTGCCCCGGGGTCCAGACGGCGCGCAGCCGGCGGCCGGGCAGGTCGAGGAGGTCGCCGGGCACGATCTCGCGGTCGGGCAGCGCGGGGGACAGGCCGGGCAGGGCGCGGGGACGGGCCGTGCGCAGCGGAGCGAGGTGCTCCTCGGGGGCGCCGGCCGCGGCCAGCTTGGCCGCCATGTACGACAGCCACTGCCCGGGGCGGGCCTCGCGGGTGCGGCGGACGACCGCGGTGTCGGCGGCGTGCATCGCGATCCACGCCCCGGAGGCCTCCCGCACCCGGCCGGACAGGCCGTGGTGGTCGGGGTGGTGGTGGGTGACGATGACGCCGTACAGGTCGGCGACCGAGGTGCCGCACGCCGTGAGGCCCTCGGCGAGGGCGTTCCAGGAGGCCGGGTCGTCCCAGCCGGTGTCCACGAGGACCGGGCCGCGGTCGGTGTCGACGACGTACACCAGGGTGTGGCCGAGGGGGTTGTCCGGGATGGGGACCCGGAGGGAATGGACGCCGCCGCCGTGGTCGTGCACCTGCGTCATGGGCTCCCCCGATCGCCGCGCTCCCGCCACTATAACTAGAACAGGTTCCGACGGTAGCCCGAGTCATCCGTCCGGCCCGGTGGAGCGGCGCGCGGGCTGTGGACTCCTGCGAGGGGAGCTGGTATCTGTTCCCACATCTGATGAAGCGTCAGATACCGTCCCCGGGGAGGCAGTCGCCATGACGACCGAGCTCGTGGAACACGGACAGCTGTTCATCGGCGGGAAGTTGACCGACCCCCTGGGCAGGGACGTCATCGAGGTGGTCTCGCCGCACACGGAAGAGGTCATCGGACGGGTCCCGCACGCCACGGCGGCCGACGTGGACCGGGCGGTGGCGGTGGCGCGCCGGGCCTTCGACGAGGGGCCCTGGCCCCGCACGAGCCTCGACGAGCGGATCGAGATCGTCACACGGATCAAGGACGGCGTCGCCGCCCGGCACGACGAGATCGCCCGCGTCATCTCCGCCGAGAACGGCTCCCCCTACTCCTGGAGCGTCCTCGCGCAGGCGCTCGGCGCGGTGATGGTGTGGGACGCGGCGATCACGGTCGCACGCCGTTTCCCGTACGAGGAGAGGCGTGACGGCGTGCTCGGCCGCATCCTCGTGCGGCGCGAGCCGGTCGGGGTGGTCGCGGCCGTCGTCCCCTGGAACGTGCCGCAGTTCGTGGCCGCCGCCAAACTCGCGCCCGCGCTGCTCACCGGCTGCACGGTGGTCCTCAAACCGTCACCCGAGTCGCCCCTGGACGCCTACCTCCTCGGCGAGATCGCACGGGAGGCGGGGCTGCCCGAGGGCGTGCTGTCGATCCTGCCCGCGGACCGTGAGGTGAGCGAGTACCTGGTCGGGCATCCCGGCGTCGACAAGGTGTCGTTCACCGGGTCGGTGGCGGCGGGCAAACGCGTCATGGAGGTGGCGGCCCGCCATGTCACCCGGGTGACGCTGGAGTTGGGCGGGAAGTCGGCGGCCGTGGTCCTGCCGGACGCGGACGTGGGGGCGGCGGTGGCCGGGATCGTCCCGGCGGCCTGGATGAACAACGGCCAGGCGTGCGTCGCCCAGACCCGCATCCTCCTGCCGCGCGCCCGCTACGAGGAGTTCGCCGACGCCTTCGCGCGGGCCGCGAGCGCGCTCGTGGTCGGCGACCCGCTCGACCCGGCGACCCAGGTGGGGCCGCTGGTGGCCAGGCGGCAGCAGCGGCGCAGCCTCGACTACATCCGCGTCGGACAGGAGGAGGGCGCGAAGCTCCTCACGGGCGGCGGACGCCCGGCGGGCCTGGACCGCGGCTGGTACGTCGAGCCCACCCTCTTCGGCGAGGTCGACAACACCATGCGGATCGCACGCGAGGAGATCTTCGGCCCGGTGATCTGCCTGCTCCCGTACGACGACGAGTCCGAGGCGGTGAGGATCGCGAACGACTCGGAGTACGGGCTGAGCGGCAGCGTGTGGACGGCGGACGTCGAGCACGGCATCGAGATCGCCCGGCAGGTGCGCACCGGCACCTACTCGGTGAACACCTTCAGCCTCGACATGCTCGGCCCGTTCGGCGGCTACAAGAACTCGGGTCTGGGGCGGGAGTTCGGCCCCGAGGGCTACGGCGAGTACCTGGAACACAAGATGGTCCACCTCCCCGCCGGCTGGGAGGGCTGAGGGGTGGGGGTGTCCCCCCGGCCGGGCGGAGGAGGGAGCTCGGGAGCGGGCGACCGCTGGCACGTCGGCGTCGACCGTTCCCTGTGCGTCGGATCCGCCCAGTGCCTCCACCACGCCCCCGGCGCCTTCCACCTCGACTCCGGTCGCCGGTCCCGTCCGGCGGACCCGGAGCCGGACGCGAGCGAACAGATCCTCGCGGCGGCGGAGAACTGCCCGGTGGAGGCCATCGTGATCACCCTGCTGGGCAGCGGGGAGGCGGTGTTCCCTCCGGAGGAGTAGGCCGGTCGCGGACGACGGCGTCCCTGGCCGAGGGGCCCGCTCGTCGGCGTGGACGGGGGTGCGCTCTTGCCCGTACCCGGGTGGCATGAGGGGCACGCCCACCACCCGGGTACGGGGCCGCCCGCCTGCCCTACGAGGCCGCGCACGCTCCGATCGCCGGAGGCGTGCTGGTGCCGTTCTTCATGACCGTGAAGCCGAAGCTCGTCGACGCCCCGGGGGCGAGGCTGCCGTTGCCGTCGGGCGCATCGTCATGACGTTGCCGCTGGGTGAGCAGGGCGGTCGTGGTGAGGCTCAGGGGGGCGGCGCGACGCCGCCCTCGTCGCTCGGCCAATCTGATCATGAGCATGTCATCCTCTGACTGTCGTACAGGTGCGGGTCTTCGTCGGGTGCGAGGGTCCGTGCCGTGGTGCGTACGTCCGGGGCCGGGCTGGTGCTGGTCTCGAAGGTCTCGGCTTCGAAATTTTCGGGATTTTATCCGAATGGATGCGGAGAACGTACGTAGGAGGCACAGCTCCGTCAACCGTTCGCGCAGGGGGTTGTCGTGGAGCGGCAAAGGGCAGCCCCGTCGGTGGGCGCGTCGTGGCTAACGGAACGGCTACGAAACTTTCGGGCTCGTCAGATCGATCAGACGGCACACCGTCTCGATGTCGATCTTCACCTGGGCGATGGACGCGCGGCCGGACAACCAGGTGATGAGCGCGGAGTGCCAGGTGTGCTCGATGACGCGGACCGCGGAGAGCTGGTCCGGGGTCGGGTCCTCCAGGCCCATGGCGTCCAGGATGATCGCCGTGGTCTGGCGGGAGACCTGGTCGACCTCGGGCGAGACGCTGCGGTCGGCGAAGGTCAGGGCCCGGACCATCGCGTCGGCCAGGTGCGGCTCGCGCTGCAGCGCGCGGAAGGCCCGCATCAGCGTCTCCGCGACCCGCTCCGCCGCCGTCTCGCCCTGCGGAGGCTTCTTCCGCAGCGTGCCGTGCATGTGCTCCAACTGGTCCTGCATCGTGGCGACCAGCAGGTGGATCTTGGAGGGGAAGTAGCGGTACAGCGTGCCGAGCGCCACCTGGGAGGACTCCGCGACCTCGCGCATCTGCACCGCGTCGAACCCGCCCCGGCTGGCCAGTTGCGCACTGGCGTGCAGGATGCGGCGCCGGCGGGCCTCCTGCCGCTCGGTGAGGGGCGCGGCCGGACTGTCCGCCTTGTTCACCTTGGCTTCCGCAGACATGGGTCCCGTTCCGTGACAGTCGGTGAGGGCGAGTGATCAGACAGCATGGCACGGTGTCGGCCGTGGCGTGAATCACCTGATCCACTGACCACAGCGCCCCTACCTGCCGGTAGATTCAGAGCCTCCGGACGATCAACTCTGAAACTTGTTCTAGATTAGCGTCCCGGCGTAATCTCGCGGGACAGTGCAGGCAGAAGGGGGCCCAGAGTGACCGTTGAGGCCAGTCAGGCCGGGCCTCCGGAGGGCCCTGCCGCCGACGGCTTGCGACCGCTCCGCATCGCGCTCCTCACCTACAAAGGGAACCCGTTCTGCGGGGGCCAGGGCGTCTACGTACGGCACCTCTCGCGCGAGCTGGCCCGTCTCGGCCACCGGGTCGAGGTCATCGGCGCACAGCCGTACCCCGTCCTCGACGAGGGTTACGACGGCCTGAGCCTGACCGAGCTGCCCAGCCTCGACCTCTACCGCCAGCCGGACCCCTTCCGCACCCCCAAGCGCGACGAGTACCGCGACTGGATCGACGCGCTGGAGGTCGCCACGATGTGGACCGGCGGCTTCCCCGAGCCGCTGACCTTCTCGCTGCGCGCCCGCCGTCATCTGCGGGCCCGGCGTGGCGACTTCGACGTCGTGCACGACAACCAGACGCTCGGCTACGGCCTGTTGGGCGACCTGGGCGCGCCCTTGGTGACCACCGTCCACCACCCGATCACCGTCGACCGGCAGCTGGAGCTGGACGCCGCGGAGACGTGGCAGCGGCGCTGCTCCGTGCGCCGCTGGTACGCCTTCACCCGGATGCAGAAGCGCGTCGCGCGCCGCCTGCCGTCGGTGCTGACCGTGTCCGGGTCGTCGCGGGCGGAGATCGTCGACCACCTGGGCGTGCGGGAGGACCGCGTCCACGTGGTGCACATCGGCGCCGACACCGACCTGTTCTCGCCCGACCCGTCCGTGCCGCAGGTGCCGGGCCGGATCGTGACGACGTCCAGCGCCGACGTGCCGCTCAAGGGCCTGGTCTTCCTCGTCGAGGCGCTGGCGAAGGTGCGCACCGAGCACCCCGACGCCCATCTCGTCGTCGTCGGCAAGCGGCCCACGGAGGGACCCGTCGCGCAGGCGGTCGAACGGTACGGACTGTCGGGCGCCGTCGAGTTCGTCAAGGGCATCTCCGACGCGGAACTCGTCGACCTGGTGCGCTCGGCCGAGGTCGCCTGCGTGCCCTCCCTCTACGAGGGCTTCTCCCTCCCCGCGGCGGAGGCCATGGCGACCGGCACCCCGCTGGTCGCCACCACCGGCGGGGCGATCCCGGAGGTGGCCGGGCGCGACGGGGAGACCTGCCTCGCCGTGCCGCCGGGCGACGCGGGCGCCCTGGCCGCCGGGCTGGGCCGGCTGCTCGGGGACGCCGGGCTGCGGGCGCGGCTGGGCGCGGCGGGCCGTGCACGGGTGCTGGACAAGTTCACCTGGGCGCGGGCCGCGCAGGGCACGGTGGCCCGGTACCGCGAGGCCATCGCCCGCGACCCGGCATCCGCCCGCCGCTCCCCGACGGGCACCGACCGCTCCGCGGACCGGAGCCCCGGCCGACCCGCGGCCGCGACAGGTGCCGCTTCCGCGGCGTCCGCAGGTGTTGAAGGCGTCTACCCCGAAAGCAGGGCCACGTGCTGACCGTCGACTTCTCCCGGTTCCCGCTCGCCCCGGGCGACCGTGTCCTGGACCTCGGCTGCGGTGCCGGCCGGCACGCGTTCGAGTGCTATCGGCGCGGCGCGCGGGTCGTGGCGCTGGACCAGAACGGCGAGGAGATCCGCGAGGTCGCGAAGTGGTTCGCGGCGATGAAGGAGGCCGGGGAGGCCCCCGAAGGCGCCACCGCGACGGCGATGGAGGGCGACGCCCTCGCCCTGCCCTTCCCCGACGGGTCCTTCGACGTCGTGATCATCTCCGAGGTGATGGAGCACATCCCGGACGACAAGGGCGTACTCGCCGAGATGGTGCGGGTGTTGAAGCCCGGCGGCCGGATCGCCGTCACCGTGCCGCGCTACGGGCCCGAGAAGGTCTGCTGGGCGCTGTCCGACGCCTACCACGAGGTCGAGGGCGGCCACATCCGCATCTACAGGGCGGACGAGCTGCTGGCGAAGATGCGCGAGGCCGGTCTCGAACCGTACGGCACGCACCACGCGCACGCGTTGCACTCGCCGTACTGGTGGCTGAAGTGCGCGTTCGGCGTCGACAACGACAAGGCGCTGCCGGTGCGGGCGTACCACAAGCTGCTGGTCTGGGACATCATGAAGAAGCCGCTGGCGACCCGGCTCGCGGAGCAGGCGCTGAACCCGCTGATCGGCAAGAGCTTCGTGGCGTACGCGACCAAGCCGCACCTTCCGGTGGTGGACGCCCAGTGACGACTCCCCGGACGGAACACCTGGTCCTGCCCGGGGTGCTCACCGCCGGGCAGGCCGCCGCGACCGTCGCCGGCATCCTCGCCGTGCAGCGGGAGGACGGGGCGATCCCGTGGTTCCGGGGCCACCACCTGGACCCCTGGGACCACGTCGAGGCCGCGATGGCCCTGGACACGGCCGGCGAGCACGAGGCCGCCGAACGGGCGTACCTGTGGCTGGCCCGGCACCAGAACGAGGACGGCTCCTGGTACGCGGCCTACACGGACGGCGACGCGCGGGAGGTCACCGACAGGGGCCGGGAGACCAACTTCGTCGCCTACACAGCCGTCGGCGTCTGGCACCACTACCTCTCCACCGGCGACGACACGTTCCTGGACCGCATGTGGCCCGTGGTGTACGCGGCGGTGGAGTTCGTACTGCGGCTGCAGCAGCCGGGCGGGCAGATCGGCTGGCGGCGCGACGAGGACGGCACCGACACCACGGACGCGCTGCTGACCGGCTGCTCCTCCATCCACCAGGCGCTGCGGTGCGCGCTGGCCATCGCCGAGCAGCGCGAGGAGCCGCAGCCCGACTGGGAGTTGGCCGCGGGCATGCTGCGGCACGCGATACGCCGCCACCCGGAGCGGTTCCTCGACAAGGACCGCTACTCGATGGACTGGTACTACCCGGTGCTCGGCGGCGCGCTCACCGGCGCGGAGGCCAAGGCCCGTATCGAGGAGAGCTGGGACCGCTTCGTCGTCCCCGGCCTCGGGGTGCGCTGCGTGGTGCCGAACCCGTGGGTCACGGGCGGCGAGTCGGCCGAACTGGCCCTCGCGCTCTGGGCGGTGGGCGAGTCCGACCGCGCGCTGGACGTGCTCCAGTCGATCCAGCACCTGCGCGACGCGGAGACCGGCCTGTACTGGACGGGCTACGTCTTCGACGACGACGCCGTCTGGCCGCGCGAGCTGACCACCTGGACGGCCGGCTCACTGCTGCTGGCCGTCGCCGCCCTCGGCGGGCACGAGGCCACCTGCCAGGTGTTCGGCGGCGACCAGCTGCCCAAGGGGCTGGACCCGGACTGCTGCGACTGACGCGAACGGCCGACGGCGCCCACGAACCCGGCGCGTCCCGGCCGCCGCGCCGTTGCTCAGTGCCGGTGCACCCGGTTGGCGATCGCGTGACCCACGAAGAGGTACACGACCGCGGCCAGACCGTAACCGGCCACGACCCGGGCCCACGCCGCGTCGAACGTGAACAGGTCGTGCGACCAGCCCGCCAGCCAGCGGGCCGCGTCGTGGACGAACTGCACGAAGTCGTTTCCACGGTTCGCGTCCAGCAGGTACATCAGAATCCACAGGCCCAGGATGAGGGCCATGATGTCGGCGACGACCGCGATGATCGTGCCGGCCTGATTCGCGCCGTTGCGATATCGAGGGGACATGCCCGTCGGGTAGCCCGTCATGCCGGGATGAAACCCGTATGTATCGCTCAGGTGTTCAACTCGGCGAGGACGCGCAGGGTGTGACGGTCCGGCGCCAGCGCCAGCAGGTCCGTCACCGGGCCTTGGCGCCACATCTCCAGGCGTTCGGCCACGCGTTCGCGCGGGCCGACGAGCGAGATCTCGTCGGCGAACGCGTCGGGGACGGCCAGGACCGCCTCCTGCCGGCGGCCCGCGAGGAACAGCCGCTGGATCCGACGGGCCTGCTCCTCGTACCCCATGCGCGCCATCAGGTCGGCGTGGAAGTTGCGGGCCGCGTGGCCCATCCCGCCGATGTAGAAGCCGAGCATGGCCTTCACCGGGAGCAGCCCCTCTCGGACGTCGTCGCAGACCCGCACCTGCGCCAGGGGGGCGACGACGAAGCCCTCCGGCAGGTCGGCGACCGCCTTGCCGTACACCTCCGTCGGCCGGCTCGGCGACCAGTACAGCGGCAGCCAGCCGTCGGCGATCCGGACGGTCTGCGCCACGTTCTTCGGTCCCTCCGCGCCCAACAGCACGGGCAGGTCGGGCCGCAGGGGGTGCGTGATCGGCTTGAGCGGTCTGCCGAGGCCGGTGGCGTCCGGGCCCCGGTAGGGGTGGGCGTGGAAGCGCCCGTCGAGCTCGACCGGCGCCGCGCGCCGCAGCACCTGCCGTACGACGGCGACGTACTCGCGGGTCGCGGTCAGCGGCGACCTGGGGAAGGGGCGGCCGTACCAGCCCTCGACGACCTGCGGACCGGACAGCCCGAGGCCCAGCGTCATCCGTCCGCCGGAGAGATGGTCCAGCGTCAGCGCGTGCATCGCGGTCGTGGTCGGCGACCGGGCCGCCATCTGCGCGACCGCCGTACCCAGCCGGATGGTCGAGGTGTGGGCGGCGATCCAGGTGAGCGGGGTGAACGCGTCCGAGCCCCACGACTCGGCCGTCCACACCGAGTGGTAGCCCAGCCGCTCGGCCTCCCGGGCGAGCGGCACGTGGTCGGGGGAGGGGCCGCGGCCCCAGTAGCCGAGCGCCAGACCGAGCCGCACCTGTGCCTCCCGACGATCCGTCAGCCGAGCGGGGCGCCGACTGTACGGCAACGGCCCCGCACCCGGAAGGGGTGCGGGGCCGTGAGCGGCCGGCCATGGGCTCAGCCGCGCTGGATGCCCGAGGTGTCCTGGAGCACGCCGCGGCGGCCGTCCTGCGTCTGCGCGACCAGGGCCGCGCCGCGCTGCTCGACCGCCAGGTACCAGGTGCCCGGCGCCAGTTCGGCGATCGGCGTCGGCGAGCCGTCCTCCGGGAACAGCGGCCGCGGCACCGGCACCGCGAACCAGAACGGCGAGAAGTCCGCGGCCGGCGGCTGCGGGGCCTGCTGCGGCTGACCACCGTACGGCTGACCGCCGTACGGCGGCTGCTGCGCGCCCGGGTAGCCGTAACCGCCCTGCGGCTGGGCGCCGTAGGGCTGCTGAGGGGAGGCCGGGCGCGGGGCGGGGATGAGGGCGCCCTTCAGGGCGGGCACGAGGGGGGTGGCGATGGCGGCGGCCGCCATCAGCAGCGTGGCGACGAGGGCGAGGATCAGGCCGATGCCGGGGTCGGGGCCGTCGGACGCATCCGTGCCGAAGTTGTTGGCCGCGCTCGCCGGGTCGAAGACGTTGCCGAGCGCGCTCCACGCGGCGAACACCGTCAGCGCGACACCGAGCTGGCCCAGTTCGAGACCGGCGACCTTCGGGGCCTGCGGCAGCCCGCGGCTCACGACGACCAGCGCGGCGCCGATGAGTCCCGCCAGCACGACGCTCATCAGGACCGGGCCGCTGCCCCACAGGCTGGGCATGTCCAGGCCGTCCGGAGCGCCGTCGGACGAGTAGAAGTCGAGGAACGACGCGATGAACAGCAACACCGCTGCTCCGATCACCACGCCGTCGCCTCGAGTGAGGGAGCGGATATTCACTTCAGGTCCTTCGTCAGTCGTCTCGTCGTCGGTAGAGGCGTCGCTGTCACCATGTCGCCGTCCGGCCCGGGTGGGAAGCGCGGGGGTGGCCCCTCATCGTAGGGGCGACACTATCGTCCGCCCGGTCGACGTGTCCGTCCGGATCTGCCCGCCCATCGCTACCCGCGCAAGAAGCTCACGATTCCCTCAGAGATCCCTTGCGCCGCCTTCTGCCGCCAGGCGCCGCTGGTCAGCAGTGCCGCGTCCTTGCTATCGCGCATGTTGCCGCACTCGATGAACACCTTGGGAACCGTTGACAGATTGAGACCGCCCAGGTCCTTGCGTGTGACGAGACCGGTGCCGCCGCCGACGTAGTTGGAGGGCGCGCTGCCGGTGACGCGGACGAAGGTGCCCGCGACGCGCTCGCCCAGGGCGCGGGAGGAGGCGACGATGGGGCGGGTGTCGGCGGCGCCCGCGTGCACGCTGCCCGGCAGGATGACGTGGAAGCCCCGGTTGCCGGCGGCGGAGCCGTCCGCGTGGATCGAGACGACGGCGTCGGCCCCGGCCTGGTTGCCGATCCGGGCCCGCTCGTCCACGCACGGGCCGTAGGGCCGGTCGCCGTCCTGTGTCAGTCGCACCGTGGCGCCCTGCTGCCGCAGCAGCGTGCGCAGGCGGTGAGCCACGTCCAGGGTGAACTCGGCCTCCGTGTAACCGGAGTCGGTGGACGTGCCCGTGGTGTCGCACTCCTTGCGGTTCGTGCCGATGTCCACCGTCCGGTTGATCTCGGCGGCGTGCTGGAAGTTGCCCGGGTTGTGGCCCGGGTCGATGACGACGACCTTCCCCTTCAGGGGGCCGGAGGCGGCGGGCGCGGAAGCCGACGGCGTGCGCGACGGTGCCGGCGACGCGCTCGGCTCCTTGGCGTCCGAGCCATCACCGGGTGAGGTCCTCGGCGGAGCGCTCGTCGTCGAGGCCGCGGACGTCCGCACCGCGGTGTTCCCCGCGCCGCCCCCGTCACCCGAGCCGCCCACCGCCTCGTACACCAGCCATCCGAGCAGCGCCCCCGGCACCAGCGCGGCGACCGCCACCGTCACGGGGCCGCGCCGGGGGCGGCGGGGCTGGGGGGGATCGAAGTCCGGGCCTACGTACGACACGTCTGCCACCCTAGCGGCCGTCCCTGGGCACCACAGGGCGTACGGCGGCCCCACGGGTGGTCGGGGGGCGGCCGGCGGGCCGGTGGGGTCAGATCCCCGCGCCCGTGCGCCGCAGCACGCGCAGCGAGTCGGTCGCCGAGACCTCGGTGAAGGCGCCGGAGCCGAGTGCCCGGAGGTAGACGCGGTACGGGGCCTGACCGGTGAACTCGTCCACCGGGTCCGGGAAGACGTCGTGGATGACGAGGAGACCGCCCTCCGCCACGTGCGGGGCCCAGCCCTCGTAGTCGGCGGTGGCGTGCTCGTCGGTGTGGCCGCCGTCGATGAAGACGAGGCCGAGCGGGGTCCGCCAGATTGCCGCCACCCGCGGGGAGCGGCCGACCAGGGCGACCACGTGGTCCTCCAGGCCCGCCCGGTGCAGCGTGCGGCGGAAGGTGGGCAGCGTGTCCATCAGGCCCACCTCGGGGTCGACCGTCTCCGGGTCGTGGTACTCCCAGCCCGGCTGCTGCTCCTCACTGCCCCGGTGGTGGTCGACGGTGAGCGCGGTCACGCCGCCCTGGCGGGCCGCGTCGGCGAGCAGGACGGTGGAACGGCCGCAGTACGTGCCGACCTCCAGCAGCGGCAGGCCGAGCCGTCCGGCCTCCACGGCCGCCGCGTACAGGGCCAGGCCCTCGCCCGTGGGCATGAACCCCTTCGCCGCCTCGAACGCGGCCAGGATCTCGGGCTTGGGTGCCGCGGGCATGGGGGTCGGTCCTCTCGGTCGTACGCCGGTACGGGCCCCATCGTGCCGCACCCCCACCGGGCTCGGCCGAACGGGGGTGCGGAGGAGCGCGGCTCTCACGCGCTGACTGTCGCGCCCGGCGGCTCCGGCTCATCCTTGACGACCGGTACGAGCAGGGTTCTTCGCCTTGGGGGACACGACGGGGCGAAATGCCGATGCAAGGGGTGGGCGGGGGTTGAGAGCATGACACCCATGCTCGAAGCCGTTGACGCTCCCCGCCTCTCCCGTCGCGGCGCGCCCCCCACCTGGCTGGTGGTGGCGATCGCCTGCGCCGGGCAGTTCCTCGTCGTGCTCGACATCTCCGTCGTCAATGTGGCCCTGCCCTCGATGCGCACCGGGCTCGGCCTGAGCGAGCAGGGCCTGCAGTGGGTGGTGAACGCGTACGCCATCGCCTTCGCCGGGTTCATGCTGCTCGGCGGGCGGGCCGGGGACCTCTACGGCCGCAAGCGGATGTTCCTCGTCGGGCTCGGCCTGTTCACCCTGGCCTCGCTGGGCGGCGGACTCGCCCAGGACGGCTGGCAGCTGCTGCTGGCGAGGGCGGTGCAGGGCCTCGGGGCCGCCGTGCTGGCCCCCTCGACCCTGACCATCCTCACCGCGTCGGTGCCGGAGGGGGCGGCACGGGCCCGGGCGATCGGCACCTGGAGCGCGGTGGGCGCCGGCGGCGGCGCGGCCGGGGGGCTGGTCGGCGGGGTCCTGGTGGACGCGCTGTCGTGGCGGTGGGTGCTGCTGATCAACGTGCCCGTCGGGGCGGTCGTCCTGGCCGGAGCGGTCCTGTACCTGGCCGAAGGGCGGGCCGGGGACGGGCGCCGGCTCGACCTGCCGGGCGCGCTGCTGGTCACCGCCGGGCTCGCCACGCTCGCGTACGGCATCTCACAGACCGAGGCCGCCGGCTGGACGGCGACGGCCACGCTGGTGCCGCTGCTGACGGGGCTCGTGCTGCTCGCGCTGTTCCTCGTCGTCGAGGCACGCACGCAGGCCCCCCTCATGCCGCTCGGCCTGCTGCGGCTGCGGGCCGTGTCCTCCGCGAACGTGGCCATGTTCCTGTCCGGCTCCGCGATGTTCTGCATGTGGTTCTTCATGACCCTGTACGCGCAGAACGTGCTGGGCTACTCACCGGTGGAGGCCGGGCTCGCGCTGGTGCCGAGCTCCCTGGCCGTGGTGCTGGGGTCGAAGATCGCGCCCCGGTTCATGCGGAGTCTCGGGGCGCGCACCGTCGCCGTGCTGGGCACCCTGGTCGCGGTGGCCGGCTTCGCCTGGCAGTCGACGATGCGCGCGGACGGGGCGTACCTGACGGCGATCATGCTGCCGGGCGTGCTGATGATGCTGGGCGCGGGGCTGGCCGGCACGCCGCTCGCCGCGCTGGCCACGTCAGGGGCTCCGCCGCAGGAGGCCGGCCTGGTGTCCGGGCTCGTCAACACCTCGCGCACGATGGGCGGTTCGCTGGGACTGGCCGTGATGTCGACGCTGGCGGCGGCGCGGTCGGCCGGGAGCGCCACGCCGGGGGCGCTGACGGAGGGATACGCGTTGGCGTTCCGCGTCGGCGCGGTGGTGCTGGGCGTGGGGGCGCTGCTGATGTGGGTGTGGCTGCCGCGTAGGGGAGCGGTGGGCGCCGGATGAGCGGTGGCTGAGTACTCCGTGGCTGTGAGCTGAGGTGCTGTGGGGGACGCGCTGGGAAAGCGGGCGCCGCGTGGTCGGGGAGAGGGTCTTCACGGCCCTGGGACGGGGTGCCGCTGCGACTTCGCACCCGGGCTCGGGTGATGCACCGCCGGCTCGTCGGCCGACCCCGCACGGGCCCGGCCAGAGCCTTCCCAGAACCTCCGGCAACCATCCTGACCTGGGATTTCGGGCCGTACCGGCATACGATCGCCGGGCGAGGAAGGAGGCCGGATGGACCGGAAGACGCGCACGGTGGACGACGTGCTGGAGCTGCTGGACGGCCTGTTCGCGGCGGAGTTTGACCGGTGGACGGATCGGGGCGCCGCCTGGTGGGACGGGTTCTACGCCGACCGCTCCCGGGCGGTGCCGTTCTTCGCGGCGAAGCCGGACGAGAACCTGGTGTCGTACGTCGACCGGGGACTGCTGCGCGGCGGCCGGGTCCTCGACCTCGGCTGCGGACCGGGACGCAACGCGCTGTACCTGGCCGCGCGCGGGTTCGAGGTGGATGCGGTGGACCTGTCGCCGGCGGCGGTGCAGTGGGCGCGGGAGCGGGCCGGGGAGTCGGGTACGGGGGGTGTGCGGTTCCACTGCGGGGACGTGTTCGCGCCGGCCGGTGCGCGGTTCAGCGGGCCGTACGACCTGGTCTACGACTCCGGGTGCTTCCATCATCTGCCGCCGCATCGCCGGATCAGCTATCTGGCCCTGCTGGAACGGACCTTGGCTCCGGGCGGCCTGTTCGGACTGACCTGCTTCGCGGCCGGGGCCGGGGGAATGGGGTCGGAACTGCCGGACGCGGAGTTCTACCGGCGGGCCGGTCTGCAGGGCGGGCTCGCGTACTCGGCCGAGTCGCTGCGGTGGATCTTCTCGGAGCTGACCGAGGTGGAACTGCGCCGCATGCGCGACGAACCGGAGGACTCGCCCCGCTTCGGGGAGAGCTTCCTGTGGACGGCGCTGTTCCGGCGGGGACGGGACGAGCAGGATCCACGGGCGTCCATGTGATCTGACGTCTCGTCAGGATCCTTCACAACTCCGGAACGCTGGGCTATACAGAGGGCGCCGGACTGAAACGCGTTCCAGTCCCGGCCACGGCGACCTCGGCGCGGACGACGGTGCGGACGGCCGTGCCGAGGTCTCCGCCGAACCCTTCCGGCCTTCCGGCCCCTTCCGAGTGCCGCACCGAACCTCCGACCCTTCGACCCTTTCGACCATCCGCCCCCTTCCGGCCTCTTCGTCAGTCCGCCGACGTCTTCGATGTCTTCCGACGGTGATCAGGAGCCCCATGCCCATCGACGCAGCCAAGGCGCTCGCCGCCGAGCCCCGGACCGGTGAGATCTCCTGGGTCCCCAAGGACGTGCAGCTCTACCACCTCGGCATCGGCGCGGGCAGCCCCGCCACCGATCCCGACGAACTGCGCTACACCCTGGAGTCCCGGCTGCACGTCCTGCCGAGCTTCGCCACCGTCGCCGGCGCCGGATCACCCGGCGTGATCAGCGGACTGTCCATGCCGGGCGTGGAGGTGGACCTGGCCCGGGTGCTGCACGGCGGGCAGAGCCTGCGGCTCCATCGCCCGATCCCGGTGCGGGGGCACGCGACCGCCACCTCCCGCGTCGCCGCCGTGTACGACAAGGGCAAGGCGGCCGTCCTCGTCCTGCGCACCGACGTCACCGACGCCGACGGACCGCTGTGGACCAACGACGCGCAGATCTACGTACGCGGGGAGGGCGGCTGGGGCGGTGAGCGGGGGCCGTCGACGCGGTTGGAGCCGCCCGCAGGCGAGCCCGAGCGGGTCGTCGAGCGGGCGGTCCGTGAGGACCAGGCGCTGCTGTACCGCCTCTCCGGCGACTGGAACCCGCTGCACGCCGACCCCGAGTTCGCCGAGCTCGCCGGGTTCGAGCGGCCGATCCTGCACGGACTGTGCACGTACGGCATGACGCTCAAGGCGGTCGTCGACACGCTGCTCGACGGGGACGTGACGCGGGTCCGCGCGTACACCACCCGCTTCGCCGGGGTCGTGTACCCGGGGGAGACCCTGCGGATCCGCATGTGGCGGCACACGGCCGAGACCGAGGCGGAGGTGCGCGTCGCCGTGAGCGCCGCCGAGCGGGACGACGCGCCCGTGCTCGCCGACACCGTCGTTCAGCACTCCTGAGTCACCACTTCTCAGGCACCACTCGTGAGTCAGGGGACCCCTGAGCCAGGACCCCTGACGCCGGCACCACTGAAGTCAGCACTCCGAGGGGAGTCGCACCATGCGCGCAGCCGTACTGCACGAGACCGGACAGGACAAGCTGGAGGTCCTCGACGACGTCGAGGCGGTGGGCTTCGGCCCGGGCAGGGTGCGGATCAGGGTGCGGGCCACCGGGCTGTGCCACTCCGACCTGTCCGCGATGCGCGGGGTACTGCCGCAGCCGGCGCCGTTCGTGCCGGGCCACGAGGGCGCGGGCGAGGTCCTGGAGGTCGGCGAGGGCGTCACGCGGGTCAGGCCCGGCGACCGGGTCGTCGTCTGCTGGCTGTCCGCCTGCGGGGCCTGCCCCGCCTGCGCACGGGGCCAGACCGAGCTGTGCCTGGCCGGGTTCACGAACGCGGGCACCCCCAACTTCCGGCGGCCCGGCGGCGACGTCTTCGGCTTCGCGGGCACCGGCACGTTCGCCGAGGAACTCGTCGTCGACGCCGGGTGCGCGGTTCCGATCCCGGACGACGTGCCCTTCGACATCGCGGCGCTCATCGGCTGCGGGGTGACGACCGGGCTGGGCGCCGCGCTCAACACGGCGGCCGTGACGGCCGGTTCGTCGGTCGCCGTCATCGGGTGCGGAGGCGTGGGCATCTCGGTGATCCAGGGTGCCCGGCTGAGCGGAGCCGCCGAGATCGTCGCCGTCGACCCGATCGTCTCGCGACGGGAGTCGGCTCTGGGGTTCGGCGCCACGCGGGCCGTGTCCCCCGAGGAACTGGCCGGCACCAGGCAGCAGGTCACCGGCGGTGAGGGCTTCGACTACGTCTTCGAGGTCGTCGGCAGGTCGGCCACGGCCAGGACGGCGTACGAGAACACCCGGCGCGGCGGCACGCTGGTCATCGTGGGCGCGGGCGCCGTGGACGACGTCCTGCAGCTCAACATGTTCGAGCTGTTCTTCGACGAGAAGCGCATCCTGCCGTCCCTGTACGGCGGCGGGGACGTGCTGCGCTCCTACGAGCGGACCATCGCCCTGTGGCGGGCCGGCCGCGTCGACCTGGACGGCCTGATCACCCACCGGGTACCGCTCGCCGACATCAACGAGGCCCTAGACCAGATGCGGACCGGTACGGCCCTGCGTACCTGCATCGAGATCTGAGGGCGGCCCCCATGTCACTGCCGCTGGAAGGGCGCGCCGCGATCGTCACGGGCGCCGGGCGCGGGCTCGGACGGGCCGAGGCGCTGGAACTCGCCCGGCTCGGCGCGGCCGTCGTCGTCAACGACCACGGGCAGCCGGGCCGGGACGGCACGGGCGAGGCGTCCGCGGGGCCCGCCGAGCGGGTCGCCGCCGAGATCCGGGCCGGGGGCGGCACCGCCCTCGTCCACACCGGGGACGTCGCCGACTACGAACAGGCCGCAGATCTCGTCGAGTCGGCGGTCACCGAGTTCGGGCAGCTCGACATCCTCGTCAACAACGCGGGCATCCTGCGCGACCGCATGGTGTTCTCCATGACCGAGGACGAGTGGGACGCCGTCATCCGCGTCCACCTCAAGGGGCACTTCACCACCACCCGTTTCGCCGCCGCGCACTGGCGGGAGCGGTCCAAGCGGGCCGGCGGGCCGGTGTACGGGCGGATCGTGAACACCGCCTCGGAGGCGTTCCTGGCCGGCAGCGCCGGGCAGCCCAACTACGCGGCGGCCAAGGGCGGCATCGTCGGCCTGACCACCTCCACCGCCCACGCCCTGGCCAGGTACGGCGTCACGGCCAACGCCATCTGCCCGCGCGCCCGCACCCGGATGACCGAGGACGTCTTCGCGGGCGTCGGACAGCCGGGAAACGGCCTCGACCCGCTCGCCCCGGAGCATGTCGCCCCGCTCGTCGGTTACCTGGCCTCGCCCGCCGCCTCCCACGTCAACGGACAGGTACTCGTCGCGCACGGCGGCATGGTGGCGGTCGTCGAACGGCCCCGGGTGGCCGCGCGGTTCGACAGCTTGCAGGACACCTTCACGTACGAGGAGCTGGACGCCGTCCTCGGCCCGTACTACGCGGACCGGCCGGCGGGGGAGACGTTCGCGGCGGTGGAGGTGCTGGGACTCGGGCGGGCCTGAGACGCGGCACGGCCCCGCCCGTCGCACGACGAGCGGGGCCGTAGGCCGCCTGGTGGACCGACGTACCGTCAGGCCGCCGTTCCGGCCTGCTCGGTCCCCTGGACCGGCTTGCGGTGACGGCCGCGCGGTGCCGTCTCGCTGTCCTGCGTGGACACCGGGCCGCGGTGCCGGCCGTGGCCCGCGGCGGTCCCCTGGACGTCGGCAGTCGGCTGGTTCGTGCTGGCGTCGCTCATCGGAAGGAATTCACCCCGTCAACATGATCTTTCGTACAGCCGGGCGAGTCTAACCGGCGTGCCTCACCACGGATCCAGACGGCCACGCCAACCGGCACTAGTTCGTTACAAGCCCTCCAAGCGGGGCCTGTTGCAGGGGTACGGGGCGGGGAGTGACGGGTGCCGGAGGTTCCGGTTCCGAGGGTCTTCCGGACGGGTGCTCAGGCGGCCTTCCCGGCTTCTGGTCCGTCTGGCTCAGCTGTTCTAGATGTTCCAGCTGTTCCAGTGGTTGCCTCCGTTCCGTCGGGTTCTCCGGTGCCGGTGCCGCGGCTGCTGCCGATGCCGATGCCGTTGCCGCAGTCAGTGCCGTTGCCGATGCCGGTGTCTGCGTCGGTCGCGTCTGCCGTGGCTGCGTCGGCGCGTTCAGCCGTGCCAGCCCGCACGGTGCCTCCCGCGTGGCGTACGGCAGGTGCAGTACGCCGTCCGGTGTCCACAGTCCGGAGCCCGCCAACCACCCCGCCGGCGCGGGCAGATGATGGACCCGCCGCCCGGCCGGCCGCCACACGCCGACCCAGGTGCCGAGCGGGCCGTCCACCCGCAGCGCCACCGCGCAGCTCTCCGGTGTCAGCACCTGCCCCGGCTGGACGGCGAACGGCGTGACCCTGCAGCCGGCCACCTTGAGGCTCTCCGGGAAACGCACCGGCAGGGTGCTGCCCAGTACGCCCCAGCCCAGCCGGTCCCGCCCCGGCGAGGGCGCGTCCGAGCGGATCAGCAGCAGGCCGCTGTCCGGGTCGGCGAGCAGCAGCCGGTCGTCGCTGTCGGCGGCGATCTGGAGCAGCGGCGACACCTCCCCGCCCCGCTCCAGGTCCACCACGATCGTCTTGACCGGCCCGCCCATCTCCCGGTCCACGGCCAGCATCCGCCCGGCGCGGTCCAGCCACACCCCGCCCGAGCAGCGGCCGGGGATCTCGGCCAGCAGCTCCGGCCCGAACGCGCCGCCCGCCACCAGCCACACGGCCGTCGAGCGCCGGCCGACGGCGAGGGCGTACGCCCGCTCGCCGTCGGGCGCGGGGGGCAGCAGCCGCAGCCGGGTGATGTCGTCCGGGCACTCCACCGCGCCGAGCGGCAGCTCGCCGGTGCCGGGGCCGGTCGGATACAGCAGGGAGAAGGCGTGCCGTCCGGCCACCAGACGGTGGATGAGGACGCGTCCGTCGCCCATCGGCTGCACCTCCGTGCCGGGCTCCTCCGGCTGGTTGCCGGGCAGCGGCACCGCGTACGGCTCGGGGCCGTCCAGGGTCCAGCGCTCCGGGTACCAGGAGTCGCCGCTGCGGGCGAGGCGCGCGGCGTAGCCGCCGTCCACCGTGATCACGCATCCTGCCCGCGCGGAGAAAGCGTCCTCGTCCGCCGCCGGGGCCTCGGTTACACAGGCCGTCATCGTTCGGTCACCTCCAGTGACGAACCTAGTTTTCGCACGGACAGGCGGGGAGGGCCGGGCTCCGGCTTCACACATAAGGGTGTTCCAGGAACGATTCGCCTGAGGGAACCGGAGTGGTTGTGCTCGGCGGGGCGGGGCCCGTTCCGGGAGGGCGGTGGCGGTTCAGCGGCGCCGAACACCCAGGTAGCCTTGCACCCGTGCCCCGTCTGTCTGAAGTCATCGCCGCGCTGGAGAACCTGTGGCCCGCCGAGCGGGCCGAGTCCTGGGACGCGGTCGGCACCGTCGTGGGCGACCCCGACCAGGAGGTCGAGCGGGTCCTGTTCGCCGTCGACCCGGTCCAGCAGATCGTGGACGAGGCGGTGAAGCTGGGCGCCGACCTGCTCGTCACCCACCACCCGCTCTACCTGCGCGGTACGACGACGGTCGCGGCGACGCACTTCAAGGGCCGTGTCGTCCACACGCTCATCAAGAACGACATCGCGCTGCACGTCGCCCACACCAACGCCGACACCGCCGACCCGGGGGTCAGCGACGCGCTGGCCGGCGCCCTGGACCTGCGCGTCGTACGGCCCCTCGTCCCGGACGTGAGCGACCCCGAGGGCCGCCGCGGCCTCGGCCGGATCTGCGAACTGGACCACCCGCTGACCGTGCGCGAGTTCGCCGCCCGCGCCGCCGATCGACTGCCCGCCACCGCGCAGGGCATCCGCGTCGCCGGCGATGTCGAGGCCACCGTGCGCACGGTCGCCGTCAGCGGCGGCTCCGGCGACAGCCTCTTCGACCACGTACGGGCCGCCGGTGTGGACGCCTTCCTCACCGCGGACCTGCGCCACCACCCGGCCTCCGAGGCCGTGGCCCACAGCCCCCTCGCGCTGCTCGACGCGGCGCACTGGGCCACCGAGTGGCCCTGGTGCGAGCTGGCCGCGAGCCAGCTCGACGAGATCTCCGACCGGAACGGATGGGGCCTGAGGGTCCACGTCTCCAAGACGGTCACCGACCCCTGGACCGCCCACGCGGCGTCCGCCCCGACCTCTAGCACAATGGGAGCCCCCAACTGAACGCCGCGCCCGCCGACCAGATTCGACTCCTCGACGTCCAGGACCTCGACGTCCGCCTCCAGCAGCTGGCACACAAGCGGAGGTCGCTGCCCGAGCACGCCGAGATCGAGTCGCTGACCAAGGACCTCACCCAGCTGCGCGACCTGCTGGTGGCCGCGCAGACCGAGGAGAGCGACTGCGCCCGCGAGCAGACCAAGGCCGAGCAGGACGTGGACCAGGTGCGCCAGCGCGCCACTCGCGACCAGCAGCGCCTGGACTCCGGTGCCGTCAGCTCGCCCAAGGACCTGGAGAACCTCCAGCGCGAGATCGCCTCCCTCGCCAAGCGGCAGGGCGACCTGGAGGACGTCGTCCTGGAGGTGATGGAGCGCCGGGAGTCCGCGCAGCAGCGGGTCGCCGAACTCACCGAGCGGGTTATTTCCGTCCAGGCGAAGATCGACGACGCGACCGCGCGCCGGGACGCCGCCTTCGAGGAGATCGACGGCGAGGCCGCCTCGGTCACCAAGGAGCGCGAGGTCATCGCGGGTTCGGTACCCGCGGACCTGCTGAAGCTGTACGACAAGCTGCGCGAGCAGCAGGGCGGCATCGGCGCGGCCAAGCTGTACGCCCGTACCTGCCAGGGCTGCCGCCAGGAGCTCGCCATCACCGAGCTGAGCGAGATCCGCTCGGCCGCGCCCGACACCGTCGTGCGCTGCGAGAACTGCCGCCGCATCCTGGTGCGCACGGCCGAGTCGGGCCTGTAGGGGGCTTGGGCGTGCGGGAGTTCATCGTCGAGGCCGACGGCGGGTCGCGGGGCAACCCGGGCCCGGCCGGATACGGGGCCGTGGTGAGCGACGCGGCGACGGGCGAGACCCTCGCGGAGACGGCCGAGTACGTCGGCGTCGCCACGAACAACGTCGCCGAGTACCGGGGCCTGGTCGCCGGCCTGCGCGCCGCCCACGCCCTGGACCCGTCCGCCACGGTCCACGTCCGCATGGACTCCAAGCTCGTCGTCGAGCAGATGTCGGGCCGCTGGAAGATCAAGCACCCCGACATGAAGCCGCTGGCGGCCGAGGCGGCACGGGTGTTCCCGCCGGAACGGGTGACGTACGAGTGGGTGCCGCGGGAGAGCAACAAGCACGCGGACCGGCTGGCCAACGAGGCGATGGACGCGGGCACGCGCGGCGAGACCTGGACGCCGTCCCCGGCGGCCGGGGCACCGACGGTTCCCGAGCCCGAGGGGCCGCCCGGTGACGCGGCGGCCGGCGCGGCACAGGCGCGCGCCGCGCTGGCGGGACGGTCGCCGGCGGGAACGCCGTCCGCTGCGGAGCCACCGACCTCCGGCGCCCCCGAGCCCGCTGCCGCGCCTGTCTCCTCCGCGGCCCCGGTCGGCACGGATGCGAACGCCGCGCGCAACGTCGCGACCCCTCGCGTCGGGTGGGGTGCCCCGGACCTGGGCGCGCCCGCGACCTTCGTGCTGCTGCGGCACGGAGAGACGCCCCTGACGCCGGAGAAGCGTTTCTCGGGCAGCGGCGGCAGTGATCCCTCCCTCTCCGACGTCGGCCGGGAGCAGGCCGGGCGGGTGGCCTTCGCGCTGGCGAGACGCGGGACGATCCAGGCTGTCGTCGCCTCACCGCTCGCGCGGGCCCGCGAGACCGCCGGTGTCGTCGCCGCGCGCCTCGGGCTGGAGGTCGGCATCGACGACGGGCTGCGCGAGACGGACTTCGGCGCCTGGGAGGGCCTCACCTTCGCCGAGGTGCACGAGCGCTACCCCGACGACCTCAGTGCCTGGCTGAGCTCGCCGGACGCCGAACCCACCGGTGGCGGCGAGAGCTTCGCGGCGACCGCCACCCGGATCGCCGCCACCCGCGACAAGCTCATCGCGGCATACGCCGGCCGCACGGTCCTGCTCGTCACGCACGTCACCCCGATCAAGACCCTGGTGCGCCTCGCCCTCGGCGCCCCGCCCGAGTCCCTGTTCCGCATGGAACTCGCGGCGGCCTCCCTGTCGGTCGTGGCGTACTACGCCGACGGCAACGCCAGCGTCCGCCTCCTCAACGACACCTCCCACCTGCGCTGAGCGAGGCCGCCTCCCGGGCCAGCCCCTCGATCCGCCCCCAGTCCCGCGCTGCCACCGCGTCCGCCGGAACCATCCAACTGCCGCCCACACACCCGACGTTGGGCAACGCCAGATACTCCGGCGCCGACGCGAGCCCGATCCCGCCCGTCGGGCAGAACCGCGCCTGCGGCAACGGCCCGGCGAGCGACTTCAGATACGCCGTACCCCCCGCGGCGGCGGCCGGGAAGAACTTCATCTCCCGCACCCCGCGCTCCAGCAACGCCACCACCTCGGACGTCGTCGACACCCCCGGCAGACACGGCATGCCGGACCGGCGCATCGCCTCCAGCAGTACGTCCGTCCAGCCCGGGCTCACCAAAAAGCGCGCCCCCGCCGCGACCGCCTCCTCGACCTGCCCCGGCGTGATCACCGTCCCGGCCCCTACCACGGCGTCGGGCACCGCCGCGCCGATCGCCCGGATCGCGTCGAGCGCGGCCGGCGTCCGCAACGTCACCTCGATCGCGGGCAGCCCTCCGGCGACCAGCGCCCGCGCCAGCGGTACGGCGTCTGCGGCATCCGGGACGACGACCACGGGGACGACGGGAGCGAGATCAAGCACGGAGTCGGTCATGCGCCTCATCGTGCCCGGGGCAATGCGCCATGCGCAAAGAGCGTTGCGCGCACTGCAATAGACCCCGGTGAGCGGCTTCAGTGGACCTCGTCCACCAGGACGTCCAGCGACCAGACCCGCCCCGCGCCCGCGGGCGCCTCGGCCTCCACCACGTACCCGAGCTCCCGCAGCACCTCCACCAGCTCGGCCGGTCCCTTCGGAGCCGCCCCCGCCGTGAGCAGGCTCCGTACGATCCGCCCCTTGGTCGCCTTGTTGAAGTGGCTGACCACCTTCCGTGTCGGCGCGTGCAGCACCCGTACCGTCGCCGTCCGCCCCGCGACCTCTCCCTTCGGCCTCCACGCCGCCGCGTACGCCGACGACCGCAAATCCAGCACCAGCCCGCCCCCGGCCGCCTCGGGCAACGCGGAGGCCATGGCCGTACGCCAGTGCGCGCCCAGCGGACCCAGCCCGGGCAGCTTCACACCCATCGAGCAGCGGTACGACGGGATGCGGTCCGTCACCCGGACCGCACCCCACAACCCCGAGAACACCAGCAGCGAACGTGCGGCACGCCGCTTGGCGGCCGCGTCCAGCGAGGCCAGGTCCAGGGCGTCGTACAGCACACCCGTGTAGATCTCCCCGGCGGGCCGTGCCCCGGCGGTGCGCAGTGCGGCGTTCTTGGCGACCTCGCCGCGCAGTCCCTCGCTCAGCCCCAGCACCTCGCGTGCCTTGTCCTCGTCGCCGGTGCACAGCTCGACCAGTTCGTCGAGGACGGCTTCCCGGGCGCCGTTCAGCTCCGGCAGCGCGAGCGACTCCAGCTTCAGCGGTGCGCCCCGGCCGGAGGGCGCCTTGCCCTCCGAGGGCGGCAGCAGGACCAGCACGGATTCTCCTTCGGTAGACCTCCGCGACAGGGTACGGCGTGTCGCTTCCCCGCCGTTTCCCGCCGGACCCGTCAGGGACCTGCGTGGACGTACGGCGCCCAGTTCGCGACGGCATGCGGACGCCGGGCCCGCACCGCGTGCAGCGCGGCGTGCAGGGCGGCCGCCGGGTCGCGGCTGCCCTGGCGGGACAGGTTCTCGTACACGAGCTCGGCGATCTCCGGTGCGAGGGTGTCGTCGATCGACCACAGGGTGCCGATGACGTCCCGGAATCCGGCGAGTTGGAGGGAGGCGGCGAAGCTGATCGCCTCGTCGGCCAGGACGACGCCGCCGCGCGCGGTCTCGCAGGCGGACAGGAACGCGAACTCCGCGTGCGGCAGCCGGAGCCGCACGATGTCCCGCAGCGTCAGCGGACCGTCGTGCAGGATGACCGCGCCGCGCGACGGCCGGCCGAGATCCTGGGCGCCGTGACAGGCGAAGTGGGCCCAGGAGCAGCGGGCCAGCGCCTTCAGCACCGTCCGCGTGGTGGCGGCGGGGCCGGTGACGAGCTCGGCGTCCGGGTGCCGCCGGTGCAGCGCTCGGGCTTCGTCTTCGGCGGCGGGCAGGTCGGAGCAGCCGGGCGTGGTGGGCAGGGACACGATGAGGCCACGGGTGTGCGGGCCGGCCGATGGGCGGGGGCGTTCGCGCGTATGGAGCAGGGCCCGCAGCGTGGGGGTGTACGAGGAGACGACCCGGTCCAGCACCGTGTCACCGCCACCGCGAGCACGGTGCCGCCCCGCGGCGTGCAGCGGCAGCAGGGTGAACAGCCCGGTCGGACACCACCACAGGCGCGGCCAGGTGCCGCCGGGGCCGACCGGTCGCGTGTGCCCCAGCTCTTTCAGCACCGGCTCGGCGACGTCGTCCCACAGCCAGGCGAGGGTCGTCACGACGGCCGCATGGGCGGTCACGGGCCGCCCCTCGGCGATGGCGGCCTGGAGGGAGTGCACGAATGCGACGAGCTGCTCGGTCAGTGCCTTGTGGGGGATGCGGTCGAGGGGCACCACCCGCACTCCTGCCGTGGTGAGCAGGAGAGCGGAGCAGCCGTACTCGCTCGCGTTGAGGAGCGCGACCGGGCCATGCGCGGCGACGGCGCGCAGCGCGGCGAAGGAGGGAGGGCGCAGGAAGCCGGAGAGCTTGGGCAGCGCACGGATGTCGGCGAGGAGTGCGTCACGCTCCCGGGCCAGCTGCGCTCGTCGCTCGTTCGCAACCCGCCGGTTGTGCACCTCGACCGGGTCACCACTGGAGTCGGCGTGCGCCAGCCGGTCCAGCTCGTCGAGCACCTGCCCGAGCTGTTCGGCGAGTTCCGGTGCCCGGGCCTGGAGCTCGTGGTGGTCGGTGCGGGTCTCCAGGGCCTGTGCGAGCAGGATGCCCCGTCCCTGTTCGAGGAGTTCCACCGCACGCTCCACCTGTCCGGCTCGTACGGCGCAGGCCGCCGCGTCCGTGACCAGGTTGGGGAACGTGGCGATCAGGCGTTCCTGGTCGTCGCGCTCCAGACCGCGCCAGGCGGTCAGCTCCAGCTGGTCCAGGGCGAGGGCGAAGGACTCGGTGGCGGCGGCGAAGTCCCGGGCGCCCGCCGCGAGGTGTCCCGCGGCGGCGGCCGCACGGGCGCGGTCCCGGGCCGGTGCGGTCTCGACGGAGGCGGCTTCGCGCATCGCACGGAGGGCCTGTGCGTGGTCTGCCGGGTCCTTCCCGGTCCTGAACCGGTTCCACAGCACGAACCCCAGGGTGATCAAGGTGTCCGTGCGGTCCGGGTGGTCCTCGGGAAGCAACGCCATGGCCTCCCCGAGGGTCTCGACGGCCTCGGTGAGTGCCTCGGGTGCGGAGAAGTGATCGGCGTATGCCTGCAGGGACCGGGCGAAGCCCGCCAACCGGTTCGGCCGGAGGTAGTCGACGGTCGCCCCGGCCGCGACCGAGGACCGGCCGACCTTTACCGCCTCGGCGAGGTCCTTAGCGTCACCCTTCCGTTCGAACCGCGCGCGCAGGGCGCCGGCCAGCAGATGCAGGCAGCCCGGCCGGTCGGGGTGGCCGTCGGGGGTGAGGGACAGGGCGTCCCGTAACAGATCGACGGCCAGATCGTCGCCCTCGGCGTCGGGGTGGTTGATGACGGCGCTCGCCAGGTTGAGCAACCGGCTCGGCAGGTCGGGATGGTCGCGCGGAGTGATCCGAGCCGCCTCGTAGCACGCTTCGAGCGCCTCGTTGCGGGCCTCGTCCAGGCCGATGTGCTGGTACTGGCTGTTCAGCGCCGAGCTGAGGTTGGTGAGGTGGGCGGCGCGGTGGGGGTCGTCGTCGGGAGCCCGGTACGCCGCCTGGCGCAGTGCGTTGATCGCCTGGTCGAGCGTGTCGAGATCCCCGGTGCGCTGATACATCCGGATCGCCATGTGCCCGAATGCGGAACAGCACTTGAGGAAGTGCGGGTCGTCCACCGGAGTCGCTTCGGCCGCTCTGGCGAGCACCACATGGGCTCTGTCCAGGTCGCCGGTGTTCCCCGTGTACTCGTACCTGCGCGTGAGGACGTTTCCGAGCGTGGTGAGGGCTTCCGCCCGGGTCACGTCCTGCCGGGGGTTCGCGCGCGCGGCGAACAGGCTCAACGCGACGGCGTCGTCGAGGAGTTGTGGATCGCCGTTCGCCTCCGCCTCCTTGAGCCGGTTGACGGCCTCCGCCGCGTACGCCGCCAGGTCACTGGAGGACAGCGTGTCGACCTGGTCCCCCTCCTCCGCCAGGAGCTGCGGCAGCCACTCGGGGAGGCAGTGCGGGGCCACCTGACACACCTGCCGATAGAGGAACACGGCCCGAACCGCGTCCTCCCTCGAACCGTCGTGCTCGTAGCGGTGCCAGTAGAAGGGCGCCAGCAGCATGGCGAAGTTGATCCTCCGGGCCATCTCCACGGCGTCCAGGCAGGGCGCCAGCCAGTCCACGGCGTAATACAGGCGGTCGGTCAACTGCTGGGCGCGAGGCTCCCTCAGGAGCGCGGGGTCCCCGCTGGAGCCGTAGGCATCAAGCAGCTCCTCCATGGCGAAACCGAGATCCTCAACGTTCATGACGCCCCCCCCGAGCGGCCGAAATGGCCTGTTGCCGACATCATGACCCGTACATACGAAGAATGAGGCGATTTTCTGAAGAGTCGGGTGGCCGCGACTGGGTGCTCACCGTTCCGGACATGCCTCAGGCAGGGAGATCCGGGAGCGGCGAAGGCGCGCTTCGCGCCCGCGTGACGGCCTGGACGAGGGCGTCGGCCTCGTCGGCGTACACGCGCACCAGGCTCACCTCCCGCCGCCGCCCGAGGAGGGTGACGTGGGTGACGGGCTCGGCGAGCTCCAGCGTGACCGTCGTCTGCCCGCCTCGACCTCCAGGACGCCGTCGGCCTTCTCGTGGCTCAGGCGCAGCTCACGCCGGACGGCCGCGATCCGCTCCAGCGGTAGCCGCACATCGAGGTGGGCGGCCCCACCGAACGGCGGCTCTACCGCGGCGCCGACTCCTGGATGCCCTGCGACGGCGTCGCCATGGTCCTCGAAGTCACGCCCACCAAGCCCCAGGCGGACCGCGAAGCGAAGCGCCGCTGCTACGCCCGCGGCGGCGTCCCCCTCCACCTGCTCGTCGACCGCGAAGCCTCCTCGATCACCCTGTTCAGCGACCCGGAGAAGGACGACTACCGCGAGCACTGCACCCGCCCGCTGGGCAGACCCATCAGCCTCCCCGAGCCCTTCGCCCTGGACCTGGACACCGACGACTTCCTCTGATCCCCTGTGAGCGGGGGTGTGAGGTGAGCACGCGGCAGCGCATACGGGAACAGGCCCACTGGACCAGGGCACGTCTGGGACACCGCGGCCCGCCCCTCGACCTGCTCACCGCCCGCTTCGACCGGCATGTGTACGCCCCGCACGCGCACGAGGAGTACACGATCGGCGTCACCGTCGGCGGCCTGGAGGTCATCGCCTACCGAGGCGAGCGCATCCACTCCGGCCCCGGCTCCATCGTTGTACTCGAACCCGGCGAGATGCACACCGGCGGCCCGGCCGCCGCCGACGGCTACGCCTACCGCGCCCTGTACGCCGAACCCGCCCTCCTGACCGACGGCACCCTCGGCGGCCTGCCGCACTTCCGCGAACCCGTCCTCGACGACCCGGAGCTCGCCCGCGCCCTGCGCGCCGCCCACACGGACGTGGCCCGCTGCCCCGACCCCCTGG
The DNA here is from genome assembly GCF_042657145.1 of Streptomyces bullii. NCBI lineage: Bacteria > Bacillati > Actinomycetota > Actinomycetes > Kitasatosporales > Streptomycetaceae > Streptomyces > Streptomyces bullii. The sequence continues at coordinate 22,664 of NZ_JBHSNY010000001.1, read as the reverse complement.
AGACCGAGTCCCGCCTCCCCTGGCTGCTCACGGCCCTGGCGCGCCGCCACTCCACGGCCCGGGCGGGCGACGACACCGTCCCCGGCGCCGACCGGGTAGCCCGCGCCGTACGCGACCGCCTCGCCGACGAACTCCTCGCCCCGCCGACCCTCGCCGCCCTCGCCACCGACCTCGGCCTGTCCCGCTACCAGCTGCTGCGCGCCTTCCGTACGACGATGGGAGTGCCGCCGTACGCCTGGCTCGCCCAGTACCGCGTGACCCGGGCCCGCGCACTCCTGGAATCCGGGCTGCGCCCCGCCGAGGTGGCGGGACGCGTGGGCTTCGCCGACCAGGCGCACTTGACCCGCTGGTTCCGCCGGGTACTGGGCGTGACCCCGGCGGCGTACCGCAACAGCGTTCAAGACGGCGGACGCTGACGGGACGCACACTCGCCGCATGACGGCACGCGGCTGGTTCCTGTTCTCCCTGATGGGAGTGGTCTGGGGCATCCCCTACCTGATGATCAAGGTGGCGGTGGAGGAGATGTCCCCGTCCATGGTGGTCTTCACGCGCTGCGCGCTGGGCGCCGCGCTCCTGCTCCCCTTCGCCGTACGGCAAGGCGGTCTGACGACGACCCTGCGGACGCACTGGCGCCCGCTGCTGGCCTTCGCGTGCATCGAGATCATCGGCCCTTGGTGGACGTTGACCGACGCCGAACGCCACCTCTCCAGCTCCACGGCGGGCCTGCTGATCGCGGGCGTCCCGATCGTCGGCGTGGCCCTGGCCCGCTTCTTCGGCGACACCGAACGCCTGGGTGTACGCCGCCTGACCGGCCTGGCCCTCGGCCTCACGGGCGTGGCCGTCCTCACCCTCCCGAACCTGACCGGCGGCGACGCCCGCTCCCTGGCCGAGGTCCTGCTCACGGTGCTCGGCTACGCGACGGCCCCGCTGATCGCCGCCCGCTGGCTGAAGGAGATTCCGTCCCTCCATCTGACGGCGGCCTGCCTGACGCTGGCGGCTGTCGTCTACGCCCGGGCGGCGGCCTTGACCTGGCCGACGCGGATGCCGTCCGCCTCGGCCCTGGCCGCCCTGGCCGGCCTGGGCGTGATCTGCACGGCCATCGCCTTCGTCGCCTTCCTGGAACTGATCAAGGAGGCGGGCCCGACCCGGGCGACGGTGATCACGTACGTCAACCCGGCGGTGGCGGTCGCGGCCGGCACGGTGCTGCTGGACGAACCCCTGACAGCGACCGTCCTGGCCTCCTTCGCCCTGATCCTCACGGGCTCGGTCCTGGCGACGGCCGCCGGTCCGCGGTCGCGCTCCCGCCCGGTACCATGGTCGACACGGCAGACGAGCCGGGCGGACGGCCGCGTGGAGTCCCCCTGACGGGGAGCTCCCCGAGGAACGTCCGGGCTCCACAGGGCAGGGTGGTGGCTAACGGCCACCCGGGGTGACCCGCGGGACAGTGCCACAGAAAGCAAACCGCCGAGAGCTCCGGCCCTCGGTAAGGGTGAAACGGTGGTGTAAGAGACCACCAGTGCCCAGGGTGACCTGGGCAGCTAGGTAAACCCCACCCGGAGCAAGGTCAAGAGGAGACGCCTCTTCGCAAGGAGCGGTGTCTCTGCGCGGACGCTCGAGGGCTGCCCGCCCGAGTCCGCGGGTAGACCGCACGAGGCCGGCGGCAACGTCGGTCCTAGATGGATGGCCGTCGCTCCAGGGACCGCGAGGACCCTGGAGAACAGAACCCGGCGTACAGCCCGACTCGTCTGCCGCTCCTCCGCCTACCTCACGTCAGGACGCCCCACCCGCCCCCAGCGACCGCTCCCTCACCCTCTCCAGGTGGTGCCCGAACACCGCCCGCGCCTCCGGCGTCAGCGTCCGCAGCGCCACCAGCGCCGTGATCACCACATCACACAGCTCCGCCTGCACATCGTCCCAGCTGTGCGTGACGCCCTTGCGCGGATTCTGCCCGGTCGCGCCGATCACCGCCTCGGCGACCTCGCCGACCTCCTCCGACAGCTTCAGGATCCGCAGCAGGAGGCCTTCCTGGCCGGCGATCGGGCGGTTGGTGTCCAGCCAGGTCCACAGGTCGTCGACGGAGTCCCACAGGGACAGGTCCGTGGTGGAAGGGGCGGGTGCCGTGGGGTCGCTCATGGGGGCAGAGCCTGCCACGGGGGTCTGACAGCGGGCGGGCCCTACGGTCCTACTCCTCGAACAGCGGGTCCTGTTCGCCCTCCTTCGCCTTGCGCAGCCGCTGCGCCCGCGCCCCCACGACCAGCGCAACACCCGCCGCCGTCGCCGCCAGTGCCGTCGGCACCATCCAGCCGCGGTCGAAGCGGTGGCCGAGCGCGTGGTCCAGGGACAGCCGGCCCGGTCCGGCGACCGCGAGGCCCGTCGCGGCCAGGCCCAGGGTCGCGGCGTACTCGTAGCCGCCGCTCTGGTTGAAGAAGCCGGCCGGTGCGTGCACCGCCGCCGCGCCCGCCATCGCGCCGGCCGCCGCCGCACCGGCGGCCGGGGTGGCCAGACCCAGGGCCAGCAGTGTGCCGCCGCCGGCCTCCGCGAGGCCCGCCGCCGTCGCGCTGGCCCTGCCCGGGGCGTAGCCGACGGACTCCATGAACTGGCCGGTGCCCCCGATACCGCCTCCGCCGAACCAGCCGAACAGCTTCTGCGTGCCGTGCGCCACCAGCACACCGCCCGCTCCCAGCCGGAGCAGCAGCAGGCCCACATCACGTCGGTCGTACCCGGTCACGTCGTCTCCCAGAGCAGACAGCAGGAACATGTCCCCCGCATCCCCCCTTGTCCCCCTCCCGCTTCCTTCGCGTTTCCACCGTCGCACCCCCGGCGCCCACCCGGCCCGTCCGCGACGCCGTTCGGGTGGCGCCGGTGGCGTGCCGCGGCAGCCGGTACGAGGCTGATCGGCATGACGATTCAGACCACCCGCCTCAGTGACCCGGCGGTCCGCGCCTTCGTCACGGCCGTCAACCACCACGACCGCGAGGGCTTCATGGCGATCCTCGCGCCCGGCGCGACCATGGCGGACGACGGCACCGACCGCGACCTCGCCGAGTGGATCGACCGGGAGATCTTCTCCTCCAACGGCCACATGGAGGTCGACAACGAGTCCGACGGAGGACGTTCGATCCTCGCCCGCTACCGCAACGACACCTGGGGCGAGATGTGCACCCGCTGGACCTTCACCGTGGACGACGACGGCCGCATCTCCCGCTTCGAGACCGGGCAGGCCTGAGAACCCCGAGAGGTGCGAGAACCCCCTTGCCTTCGCGTGCGCTCCAACTCCTAGCGTCCGGAACATGGAAACCAACTGGACCACCAGGGCACTGGGCCGCACCGGTATCGAGGTCGGCGCCCTCGGCTTCGGCTGCTGGGCGATCGGCGGCGAGTGGCAGTCCGCCGACGGGCAGCCGCTCGGCTGGGGCACGGTCGACGACGAGGAGTCCGTACGCGCGATCCGGCGCGCCCTCGACCTGGGCGTCACCTTCTTCGACACCGCCGACACCTACGGCGCCGGGCACAGCGAACGCCTGCTGGGCCGGGCCCTCGGCAAGCGCAGGGCCGATGCCGTCATCGCCACCAAGTGGGGCAACGTCTTCGACGAGGACACCCGCACCCTCAACGGGAGCGACGACTCCCCGGCGTACGTGCGCCGTGCGCTGACCGCCTCCCTGCGCCGCCTGGACACGGAGTACGTGGATCTGTACCAGTTCCACCTCGCCGACGCCGATCCCGTCCGGGCCGCCGAACTCCGGGACGTGTGCGAGGAGTTGGTACGGGAGGGGCTGATCCGGACCTACGCCTGGAGCACCGACGACCCGGGCCGTGCCGCCGTGTTCGCCGAGGGGCCGCACTGCGCCGCCGTGCAGCACTCCCTCAACGTCCTGCAGGACGCTCCCGACATGCTCCGGCTGTGCGAGGAGGCCGGTCTCGCGAGCGTCAACCGCAGTCCGCTCGCCATGGGACTCCTCACCGGCAAGCACGCCGACGGCCGGGCGCCCGAGGCCGGGGACATCCGCAGCAGGCCGCCCGCCTGGCTCCAGGGCTTCGGCGACGGGTCCGGCGCCGATCGGGAGTGGCTCCATCGTGTCGAGGCCCTGCGGGACGTCCTCACCAGCGACGGCCGGACGCTCGCCCAGGGCGCCCTGGCCTGGGTGTGGGCGCGCAGCCCGCGCACCGTTCCCATCCCGGGCTTCCGCTCGGTCGCCCAGGCCGAACAGAACGCGGGGGCACGGGAGAAGGGCCCGCTCAGCGCCGGTCAGATGGATGAGGTGAAGCGGATTCTCGGGCGGTGAGCACCGGCCTCCCCACCCCTGGGGCGCGGCAGGCTTCCCGCCGCCCGGCTGTGGTCATTGCGGTTACTTTGACCAGTCTTTGAGGGTTCCGTGCGCGCCCCCGCCGTCCCGCTTCGTACGGTCGCGGGATGCACCACTCACCTTCGTTGACCAGACGCTCCCTGCTCGCCCTGGCCGCGGCCGTCCCCCTGGCCGCGGCGACCCCGCCCGCGACGGCCGCCACGGCCACTGCGGTCGGCGGGGAGCGGCTGGCCCGCGACGGCGTGCAGGTCGATGCAGGTGCCGCCGCGGGGCTGCCCCGGAAGCTCACCGCCCGCTCCTGGCTCGTCGCCGACCACGACACCGGCGAGGTGCTCGCGGCCCACCGTGCGCACCGGCGCCTGCCGCCCGCGTCCACGCTGAAGATGCTGTTCGCCGACACGGTGCTGCCGGTGTTCCCGCGCGGCCGGCGGCACACCGTCACCGACGCCGATCTCGCCGGAATCCCGGCGGGCTCCAGCCTCGTCGGCATCAGGGCCGGGATCACGTACACGGTCGAGCAGTTGTGGCAGGGCGTCTTCCTGCGCTCGGGCAACGACGCGGTGCACGTGCTCGCCCACATGAACGGCGGCCTCGCCAGGACGGTCGCCGAGATGCGGGCCAAGGCACGCGACCTGCGGGCGCTGGGCACCCACGTGGTCTCTCCGGACGGGTTCGACCACCCGGGGCAACTGTCGTCGGCGTACGACCTCACACTCTTCGCCCGGTACGGGCTCAGGAACGCCGAATTCCGCGCCTACTGCGCCACCACAACCGCCGAATTCCCGGCCGGCGGCGGGAGGACCTTCCAGATCCAGAACACCGACCGGCTGCTGACCGGGGCGTGGGGGCTGCGGGCGTACCCGGGTCTGGTCGGGGTGAAGAACGGCTACACCAGCGGCGCCGGCAACACCTTCACCGGCGCGGCCACCCGCGGCGGCCGGACGCTGCTCGTCACGGTCATGCATCCCGGTGACGGGCGCAACGCCGTCTACGCGGAGGCGGCCGCGCTGCTCGACTGGGGTTTCGCGCACGCCGGTGCGGCCCGGGCGGTCGGCACGCTGGTCGAGCCGCTGAGCGACGGCGGGGCGGGTGCGTCTTCCGTCCGCAAGGCCGTGCGCAAGGCCGTGCGGGCGGGGGCGCCCGGAACGGCCGTGGAGAGTCCGTCGTCCTGGCGGTTGCTGGAAGGCGCCGGCGGCACGGCCGCGCTCCTCGCGGGCGGCGTGTGGGCGGTGCACAGACGGGCCGGGAACACCGGCGGGCGCCGGGGCAGGCACCGGAGCTGACGAGTGCGGCAGCCGTTCCACGTACCGGTGCGTACCCCGCGGTCCCGCGCGGGGTCCACCCCCACTCCGGTGCCGTGGAACGGCTGCCGCCTCCCCCCCGGGGATGTGGTCTGCGGAAGCCTCCTGCTCCAAGTGTGAAGCTTTGGTGGAGGGCGGTTCGAGCATAAGCCCGCGACCGGCCGGAATGCTGCGGAAGTGTGAATTCCGCTTGTGCAGGTTGACGATGTGACGGTCGCGGGCTTGTCCTCAGCCGCGCCCCACGTACGGCATCGCCGTCGCCATCACCGTCGCGAACTGCACATTCGCCTCCAGCGGCAGCTCCGCCATGTGCCGCACCGTGCGCGCCACGTCGGCGACGTCCATGACCGGTTCCGGGGCGACCTCCCCGTTTGCCTGCAGCACTCCCTTTCGCATACGGGCCGTCATGTCGGTCGCCGCGTTGCCGATGTCGATCTGGCTCACGGCGATGCGGTACGGCCGCCCGTCCAGCGACAGCGACTTGGTCAGGCCGGTCAGCGCGTGCTTGGTCGCGGTGTAGGGAGCCGAGTGCGGACGGGGCGTGTGCGCGGAGACCGAACCGTTGTTGATGATCCGGCCGCCCTGCGGGTCCTGCTCCTTCATCTGCCGGTACGCCGCCTGCGCGCACAGGAACGCCCCGTTGAGGTTGGTGTCCACCACATGCCGCCAGGCGTCGTAGGACAGTTCCTCGACCGGCACCCCGCCCGGCCCGAACGTCCCCGCGTTGTTGAACAGCAGGTCGACCCTGCAGAAGCGTTCGACGGTCGCCGTGAAGAGCGCGGTGACGTCATCGGGCCGTGACACGTCCGTCCGTACGACGAGCGAGGCCCCCGAGCCCTCGGGTGCCAGCGCCGCCGTCTCCTCCAGGGTCTCGGTGCGGCGGCCCGCCAGCGCCACCGACCAGCCCCCGCGCAGCAGTTCCACGGCGACCGCGCGGCCGATCCCGGAACCCGCGCCGGTCACCACCGCGACCTTCCCCACCTTGGCAGTTTGCTCGGCATTCATGGCCCCGCAGCGTACGGGAGGGTCCGTCGTGCGGGACTCGGCCGTCCGTCATGCGGTGTCCAGTACGCGCCCACTCAGGGCCGTCCCCGGCTCCGTCCTGCCGTGGACCCGGCCGGCTCCGTCCCGCACCGGCCCGGCGGCGCACTGCCCGCCGAGCGCGTCACCCAGCAGGTGCGAGCCGCGCGGTGAGGTCGTCGTCGGGGGCCTCGCCCGGATAGCGGACGCCGATGCGGTCCCGGATCGCGTCGAGCGTCCGCATCACGGCGAGGGTGCCGTCGAGGGGGACGAGCGGGGACTCGGTCTCGCCGGCCCGCAGGGCGCGCATCACCTCGCGGGCCTCGTGGCGGAAGGTGTTGCAGGGCCCGTCCGCCGGATCGGCCGCGAACTCCTGCGGTTCACGGCCGTCGCGGTGCAGCACGAAGCGGTCCGGGTGGAAGAAGGTGTGCGGGACGTCGATCCGGCCGTGCGAGCCGGTGACGGACGCGGTGCGCGGGGTGCCGCTGACGATGGAGCAGTGCACCGAAGCGAGAGCGCCGCTCTCCCACGAGAGCACCGCACCCGTCTGGAGATCGACGCCCTCCTCCGAGAGCAGCGCTCGCGCCGTGACGTCGGCGGGCTCACCGAGCAGCAGCTGCGCGAACGACACCGGATAGACGCCGAGATCGAGCAGTGCGCCACCGCCCTGCCGCGGATCACGCAGCCGGTGCGAGGGGGGGAAGGGACCCGCGATCCCGAAGTCGGCCTGCACGGTGCGCACCTCGCCGATCGCGCCGTCCGCCACCAGGTCCCTGACCCGCCGGATCATAGGGTTGCAGTACATCCACATGGCTTCCATCAGGAAGCGGCCGTGTTCCCGCGCCAGCGCGACCAGTTCCTCCGCCTCGCGCACGTTCAGCGTGAACGGCTTTTCGCACAGCACGTTCCGACCGGCCGTCAGACACAGCCCGGCCGCCGCGCGGTGCGCCGAGTGCGGGGTGGCGACGTACACGACATCGATGTCGCTGTCCCGGGCGAGCGCCTCCCAGTCGCCGTACGCCCGCGGAATCCCGAAGCGGTCGGCGAACGCCCGCGCCGAGGCCTCGGAGCGCGACGCCACCGCCACGACATCCGCGTCCGGCAGGTCCAGCAGGTCCGCCGTGAAGGTGGCCGCGATCCCGCCCGTCGCCAGGATCCCCCACCGCACGCTGTCCGCCGTCATCTACGCCCCACCCTCGCCGTTGCGGTTTCAAGCAGTCTGTACGACCTGAGAGCATAGGTGCCGGATTCATGGAAAGGGAGGGTCATATGCCCGAGGGCGGGGCGTCCATACCGAACACAGCGTCGCAGGCGGCCGTACCGGCAACGGGCACGGCCGCCGCTCCGGTCCGCCGCACGAGCCTCCTGGTCACGCTCATCCTGGGCGGCCTGACCGCCACGCCTCCGCTGGCGATGGACATGTACCTCCCGGCCCTGCCGGAGGTCACCCGCTCCCTGCACGCGCCGGCCGCCACCGTCCAGCTCACCCTCACCGCCTGCCTGGCCGGCATGGCGCTCGGGCAGTTGGTGGTCGGACCGATGAGCGACCGGTGGGGCCGCCGCCGTCCCCTGCTGGCGGGGCTCGCCGTCTACGTCGTCGCCACCGTCCTGTGCGCCGTCGCGCCCACCGTGGCGTCCCTGGTCGCGTTCCGGCTGGTGCAGGGCCTGGCGGGCGCGGCCGGGATCGTGATCGCGCGGGCGGTCGTGCGCGACCTGTACGACGGCGTGGCCATGGCCCGTTTCTTCTCCACACTCATGCTGGTCGCCGGGGTCGCCCCGATCGTGGCGCCGCTGCTCGGCGGGCAGATCCTGCGGGTGACGGACTGGCGGGGCGTGTTCGTCGTCCTGGTGGTGCTCGGGACACTGCTGGCGGCCTTGGTCTGGGCGAAGCTGCCCGAGACGCTGCCGGCCGAGGGCCGTCACGGCGGCGGCGTCGGCGAGGCCCTGCGCTCGATGCGCGGCCTGCTCGCCGACCGGGCCTTCGCCGGGTACATGCTCGCGGGCGGCTTCGCCTTCGCCGCGCTGTTCGCCTACATCGCGGCCTCCCCCTTCGTCGTCCAGGAGATCTACGGCGCCTCCCCGCAGACGTTCAGCCTGCTGTTCGGACTGAACTCCGTCGGCCTGGTGGTCGTCGGCCAGATCAACGGCAAGGTGCTGGTCGGCCGGGTCCGTCTGGACCGGGTGCTGGCCGTCGGCCTCGCCCTGGTCGTCACCGCGGCGACCGCTTTGCTGCTGATGTCCCTGGGCGTCTTCGGCGACGTCGGTCTCGCCCCCGTCGCCGCCGCGCTGTTCGTGCTGATGTCCGCGATGGGCGTCACCCTGCCCAACACCCAGGCGCTCGCGCTGATGCGGGTCAAGCACGCCGCCGGTTCCGCGTCCGCGCTGCTCGGCACGTCGTCCTTCCTGATCGGCGCGGTCGCCTCCCCGCTGGTCGGTGTCGCCGGGGAGGACACCGCCGTCCCGATGGCCGTCGTCCAACTGGCCGCCGCACTGGTGGCGCTGGCCTGCTTCGTGGCACTGTGCCGCCCCAGGAAGACGGACAGCGGACGGGCCGGCGCGCAGGACGCGGGCCGCTCCCGCACCGCCACGGCCGAGAGCCCGGGGGAGGAGAACTGAGCGCACCGAGACTGCGCCACGGCACACCGGAGCGGGCCGGACTCGACCCCGAGGAGCTCCGGCACCTCCTCCGTGAAGTCCGCGCCCTGACCACCGGGGAGCACCCGTGGGCGGCGGGCGCCGTCGTGGTCGCCGGGCGCGGACCGGTGATCGCCGTGGAGGAGGCGGCGGGCTGGGCCGTGCGGTACGCCGCGTACGACGAGACGACGGACCAGGGTGTCGAACTCCCCCCGGAGGCCCGCGTCCCGATGACGGTCGACACCCCCTTCGACCTCGCCTCCCTCACCAAGCTGTTCACGTCGGTGGCCGCCGTGCAGCAGATCGAGCGCGGCACCCTGGGCATCGACGCCCGGGTGGGCGCCTACCTGCCGGACTTCGAGGCGGCCGTCCGGTACGGCATCACCGTCCGGCAGTTGCTCACCCACACCTCCGGGCTGCGCCCCGAGCTGCCGCTGTACGACTGCGCCGACGACACCGAACGCCTGGCGCTGCTGCGCGCCGAGCGGCCGGCCGGGGCGCCGGGCACGTACTGCTACTCCGACCTGAACATGCTTCTGCTCCAGCACGTCCTGGAACGCCTCACCGGCCGCACGCTCGACACGCTCGTCCACGACGGCATCACCCGGCCGCTCGGCATGACGGCGACGGACTTCGGGCCGTGCCCGCGGGCCGCGGCGACGGAGGACCAGCGGCGGCCGTGGGCCAGGGCGGACCGGGGCATGCTGCGGGGCGAGGTGCACGACGAGAACGCCTGGGCGCTCGGCGGGGTCGCCGGCCACGCGGGCCTGTTCTCCACGGGCCGGGACCTGGCGGTGTTCTGCCGCGCCCTGCTCGCGGGCGGCTCGTACGGGCCGGCCCGCATCCTCGGCCCCGACTTCGTCGACCTCCTCCTCACCCCACCGGGCCTCGGATTCGCCCTCGACCAGCCGTGGTTCATGGGCGAGCTCGCCGGGCGGGGAGCGGCGGGCCACACGGGCTTCACCGGCACGTCCCTCGTGCTGGACCCGGCGACGGACACGTTCCTGATCCTGCTGGCCACCACCGTGCACCCGCGCCGGCGCCCCCCGGACAGCCGGCCGCGCGCGGCGGCGGGAACACGGATGGCCCGGGCGGTGCGGGCGGCCTGACCGTGCGGACCACCGGCGGCCGGTGGAGAGCCCGCGCTCCGGAGCAGCGCGGTTCCCCGGGTGCCCGCGCACGTAGAATCGCCGGGTGAACGCCCCTGTCGTCCCCCCGGCCGAAACCCTCCGCACCGCTCTCGCCGGTCTGCTCGACGGGCTCCCCGCGAAGCAGGCCGCGCAGGCCGTCGAGCGGCTCATCGCCACCTACCGGGGGGCCACTCCGACCCACGCGCCGATCTTGCGGGACCGGGCCGACGTGGCCGCGTACGCCGCGTACCGCATGCCCGCCACCTTCGAGGCGGTGCGGTCGGCGCTGGGGGCACTCGCGGACGCCGCGCCCGGCTGGGTGCCGGGCAGTCATGTCGACGTCGGCGGCGGCACCGGCGCGGCGACCTGGGCGGTGAGCGCGACCTGGCAGGGGGAGCGGTCCGTGACCGTCCTCGACTGGGCCGAGCCCGCGCTCGCGCTCGGCCGGGAGATCGCCGCCGCGCACCCGGGGCTGCGCGACGTACGGTGGCGGCGCGCCCGGCTCGGAGCGGGGCTCGCGTTGGAGAGCACCGATCTCGTCACCGCCTCCTACGTGCTGAACGAGCTGACCGCCGCCGACCGGGCCGCGCTCGTCGACGCCGCCGCGGCCGCCGCCCAGGCCGTCGTCCTCGTCGAGGCCGGCACCCCCGACGGCTACGCCCGTGTCATCGAGGCACGTGACCGGCTGATCAGCGCCGGGTTCCGGGTCGCGGCGCCCTGCCCGCACAGCGCCGCCTGCCCCATCGCCCCGGGCACGGACTGGTGCCACTTCTCGGCCCGGGTCAGCCGCTCCTCCCTGCACCGCCAGGTCAAGGGCGGCTCCCTCGCCTACGAGGACGAGAAGTTCAGCTACGTCGCCGCGGCCCGCTTCCCGGTGTCCCCCGCCTCCGCCCGCGTGGTGCGCAGGCCGCAGATCCGCAAGGGCCAGGTCCTGCTCGATCTGTGCGAGAGCGAACCGTCCCTGCACCGGGCCACCGTCACCAAGCGCCACGGCGTCCTGTACCGGGCGGCCCGCGACACGGACTGGGGCGACGCCTGGCCGCCCGCGGAGGACTAGGCAGGCGACCGGGGCGACGCCTGGCCGCCGTGGAGGACTAGGCAGGCGGGTCAGTCGTCCGTCCCTCCCGAGGAGCCGGGGGCGGTGACGTCGCATGGCGTCGTACCGCGTTGCGGACATGGCGGCTCAGGGCGGTCGCCGCCGCGGTCAGGAAGACGAAGCTGTACAGGATCTGCAGGACGGTGATCAGGCGGGCCGTCTGGCCGTGCGGGGTGATGTCGCCGTATCCGATGGTGGCGAGCGTGACCAGGGTGAAGTACAGGGCGTCCAGCCGGGTCGTCAGTCCGCGGAACTCGCCGGGGTGCTGGGCGAGCGCCTGGTAGGCGGCGGAGAACACCAGGACGGACAGACACATCAGGACGGGGATGACCAGCCCCGGCCGGGTGTCCGGCCGGTCGAGGAGGACGTGCCGGACCTGGCGGAGCAGCAGTGCCGCCACGAGCACCAGGGCCAGGCCGAACAGGGTCCAGCTCAGCGCGGGACGGCGCGGGCCCAGACGGTCCAGGGGCAGGACGAAGTACCCGATGGTCATGGTGGCCGCGAGCACCAGCGGCATCAGCCAGGGGAAGGCGGTGCGCCACAGCGTGAGGGGCGTGCGGCCGCCGCCCGGTCCGGCTGCGTCTCCCGTCACCTGTGTCTCCGACCTGTCGCCCCGCGCCCGGCCCCGACCGGGACGCCCCGGCCCGGTCAGATCATCCGGCGTGGGCGAGGCCCCCTCCACCCGGCAGCGTCCGTCCGGGTCGGGCAGGGGGAGCGGGGCGGTGGTCCCGGGGGACGCCGGGCCGGTCGGTGCCGGTGGCGCCGGGCCGGTCAGTCCCGGTGCGCGGGGCGGGTGGCCCACCGTTGGCCCAGGCTGACGGCCTCCGCGCGGTCGGTGGGGGACAGCGCGGCGATCCTGGCGTGGTGGTTGCCGTCCGGGACCCACAGGACGCGGGAGTCGGGGCCGCCGGGGCGGAAAAGTGCTCGGCGTCACGGGCGCCGCCGTCATGACGACCTGGGGGCAGTCCCCCTTCCCTCCCCTCTTCCCGTTGTTTCTGTTGGAGTCTGCGCAGCAACTCCCGCTTCTGGGCCTGGGGATCGGTGCCGCCGATCCGGTCGGCCCGGCCGCCGCCGCGCAGGGCCCTGCGGCCGAGCTTCTGCCGCATCCCGCCGACCCCCAGCATGTTTCCGGCTCCACCTCGGGTCATCGAGGGCTCCTTCCGTACGCCGCCTTCAAGAAACGAGACGTACCGTCTCGCATTCGCCTCACTCCCGCGAGACGCTCCGTCTTGTCAACCTGGTAGATTCGACCCATGGCCGCACCCGAGTCCGCCCCCGCCGCCTCCGCAAGGACGACCCCCGACGCCACCCGCCGCAGCGAGAAGTCCCGGCGCGCCATCTACGACGCCGCCCTCGGGCTCGTCGCGGAGGTCGGCTACGCGAAGACCACGGTCGAGGGCATCGCCGCCCGCGCCGGCGTCGGCAAGCAGACGATCTACCGCTGGTGGTCCTCCAAGGCCGACGTCCTGCTGGAAGCGTTCCTCGACCTGAGCGAGCAGGCCGCCCGGGAGGCGGGGCAGGCGCCGTACGTCATCCCCGACACCGGCGATGTCGCCGCCGACCTCAGGGCCGTGCTGCGCGCCACCGTCGACCAGCTGCGCGACCCGAGGTTCGAGGCCCCCTCCCGCGCGCTGGCCGCCGAGGGCGTGGTCAACGAGCAGCTGGGGCGGGTGTTCGTGGCCAAGCTGCTGGAGCCGTCCCTCCGGCTCTACGTCGACCGGCTGCGCGCCGCCCAGCGAGCAGGGCAGGTCCGGGCCGACGTCGACCCGCGCATCGCCCTGGAGCTGTTCGTCTCCCCGCTCGCCCAGCGGTGGCTGCAGTACACGGGCCCGATCTCCCACGAGTACACCGACACCCTCGTGGACTACGCCCTCAACGGCCTGGCCCCCCGCTGACCCGGAGCGCCCGCACCGGGTGCCGGGCCAGCCGCCCCGGCACGTCCGTGATGACGCCGTCGCAGCCCAACGCGAGGGCGCGGTCCCGCTGCCGCGGGGTGAGCACCGTGTGCGCCCACACCCGCGGCACCCCCGAGCGCACCGCCCGCACCAGGTCCGCGTCCCGCGCCTTGATGTCCACGTCCAGCAGGTCGATGTACGAGCGCCACCGCTCGGGCCGGTCCGTGCGCATCTGCCGTGCCGAACGCCACAGTTGTGCCAGCAGGCCCAGCCGGTGCGCGCGGCGGGCCACCTCGGGGTCGTTGGAGTTCACGAAGACCGAGCGGGTCAGGCCCCGGTCCCGGATCAGCGCGGCCAGCCGGTCGAGACCGCGCGGGTCCTTCGCCTCCAGCATCAGCACGATCCGCCCGCCGAGACGATCCAGCACCTCCGCCACCGTCGGCGGCCGCTCCGGCCGCCAGGCCCCCGGCAGCGACGCCCTCGGCCGCAGCCGCACGCCCTGCCACTCGGCGGCGTCGAGCGCGCCCACCTCTCCGTCCCGGTAAGTCGTCCGGTCCAGGGTCGGGTCGTGGAAGACGACCGGCGTGCCGTCGCGCAGGAGTCGCGTGTCGAAGTCCAGCACGTGCGCCGTACCGCGCCGGTAGGCGGCCATCAGCCCCGCCATGCTGTTCTCCGGAACCTCGCGGGCGCCGCCGCGGTGGGCGACGTACGTGACGCGGGGCAGGGCCGCCACCGTCAGGGGCGCCGTGCCCCACTCCAGCGGCGTCGGTGGCCCGCCGCCGGGTCCCGTGAGGGTCAGCGAGACCACGGATGCCGCTGACGTCAGTCCCGTCAGCGCGACCCTTGTGACCATGGGCCCACGGTAGGGCGCCGCAGCACGGCGCGGCGCGCAATGACACCCCGTCTGGGTGCGCGGTACGCCTGGTTCCCCTGGCATATGCCTCGCTCGCCCCTGTCTCGCCCGAGCTGCGCGGGATGTGGGCACTGGCCCCCCGGCGCGCAGGATGATGGGACCATAGGGCATGCTGTTCCGCACGACAGCGAGGCGAGGGGATAGATGAGCGAGACGTTCGGCGGCCGGACCGGCCTGCAGGGCAAACTCTCCCAGTGGCTGCGCGGACGCCGCCCGAAGGAGGCCGCCGCCGACGACGGCGGCCGTGAGGCCCTGCTGCTCGCCGCCGCCGACGCGGGACTGCCCCTCGCGCCCGCCGCCCACCCGGCCGGCTACCGCTGTTCCTGCGACCGCGTCGGCTGCCCCACCCCCGCCCGGCACCCGGTGTCGTTCGCCTGGCAGACGCAGTCCACCACCGACCGCGCCCAGATCGAACGCTGGGCCCGCCACCAGCCGCAGGCCAACTTCATCACCGCGACCGGCATGGTGCACGACGTCCTCGACGTGCCCCTGGAAGCCGGCCGCGAGGCGCTCACGCGCCTGCTCGCCGTGGACGTCGAGGTCGGCCCGGTCGCCGAGAGCGACGACGGCCGCATGCTCTTCTTCACCCTCACCCGCGGCACCCCCGAGGACGAGGACGAGTGGTGGCCCTGCGAGCTGGACTGCCACCCCGAGACCATGGACGAGCACCCCGGCCTGCGCTGGCACTGCCGCGGCTCCTACGTCCTCGTACCGCCGGCCCGGCTGCCCGGTGAGGACCAGGCGGTGCACTGGGTGCGCGGCCCCGAGCACCCGCTGCCGGACCCGTTGAGCCTGTTGGAGGTCCTCACCGACTCCTGCGCCCGGTACGTCGGCGAGGAGCCCGGCCACGCGGACGCGGCCTGGCCCCTGCGCCACTGATCCCGTACGGCCCGGCTACCCGCCCTGCGCCGACGTCAGCCCCTGGATGCGCCCCAGGACCGACACCTTCCCGCTGCCCTTCGCCGGGTCCAGGGCGACCTCGTTGGAGACGAACTCCATCGTCAGCGACTGCTTGATCTCGCCCTTCGTCAGCGCCAGCACGTCCTTGTTCGGGGTGGGCACCGAGGTGCCGGGCGCGGCCGTCTGCTTCTCGTAGTGGCGGCTGGTGAAGAACACGAGCGCCCCGCCGTCCTCGGTGCGCAGCGCCAGCGGCGCGTAGGCGCCGTTCGTCAGCGGCTCGTCGATGTACTGCCTGGCCAGACCCGGCCTGATGGCCCGGTCCTGGCGCTGTTGACGCCACCCGCTGGTGTGCGAGCCCGTGGCGAAGGCCCCCTGTCCGTTCTTCAGGTAGGCCGTGTAGGCGCGGCTCAACTCGCCGGGTGGCACCGCCAGGTCGGCCGCGTCCGCGGGAACGGCCTCGGCCCAGCCGTCCTTGTCCTTCTTGAACTGCGGTACGGCGCCCTGCGCCACCAGCGTCAGGTACGTCACCTGCCAGCTCTCGTCCAGGCCGTTGCGGACGAACACCAGCAGCCAGCGGGCCGTGCCGCCCTTGTTGCCGGCCGTGTCGGCGACGAACCAGCGCGGCCAGCCCGCCTTCTTGGGGATGGTGAACCGCGCGTCCGTCAGCTTCAGCGGCGTGTGCCTCGGGTTGCCGCCCGGGTTGTTGGCCTTGCCTGCCTTCAGCCGCGCCCCGTCGATGTCGGCGAGGGCGCCGGTGGTCTCGTCGGCGTACAGCGCGGGGTCGTACGCCTTGTCGGCCTTGTTGTACGCGGTCGTGAACCGCTCGAGCGCCTCCGCGGCCTCGGCGCGTGTGGTGGCCGGGAGCACTTCCCGTTCCCCGTGGACCACCACGCATCCGCTCGCCGTCAACGACAAAGCGGTCACCGAGGCCGCTATGAGGGCGCTACGGTCAAGCCTGCGGAGCCTTCGAGGGCCGTGATCCCTGCTCATCGGGTTCCTTCACCTTCCCCTTTCCGGAGGCGAACCCTACCGGGGCGAGGAAGAGCGCGAGCGTCGGGACCAGGTACAGCAGCCACACCGTGACCTGAAGGACCGTCGGGTCGGGCTGGAAGTTGAACACGCCCTTCAGCAGCGTGCCGTACCAGCTGTCCGGCGGGACGGTGCCGCTGATGTCGAAGGCCTCGTCGTTCAGGCCGGGAAGCCAGTCGGCCTCCTGAAGGTCGTGGAAGCCGTACGCCAGCACGCCCGCGGCCACGACGACCAGCATGCCGCCGGTCCAGGTGAAGAACCGGGCCAGGTTGATCCTCAGGGCGCCCCGGTAGAACAGCCAGCCCAGGAGCACCGCCGTCAGCAGGCCCAGGCCCGCGCCGATCACCGGAGCCGGGCTGCCGTCACCGGCGGCGCGCACCGACGTCCACACGAACAGGGCGGTCTCCAGGCCCTCGCGGCCGACCGCGAGGAAGGCGGTGGCGACCAGTGCGCCCGTGCCCATCGCCAGCGCCGCGTCGAGCCTGGTGTGCAGCTCCGACCTCAGGTGCCGGGCGGTGCGCCGCATCCAGAACACCATCCACGTCACCAGGCCCACCGCGACGATCGACAGGGAGCCGCCGAGCGCCTCCTGCGCCTCGAACGTCAGCTCCTGGGACCCGAATTCGAGGACGCAGCCGAAGCCGAGCGCGAGGGTGATCGCGATGGCGATGCCGGTCCAGACGGGCTTGAGCGCGTCCCTGCGCTCCGTCTTCACCAGGTAGGCGATGAGGATGCAGACGACGAGAGAGGCCTCCAGGCCCTCGCGCAGACCGATCAGGTAGTTGGAGAACACGGGCTACGCCTCCTCGGAGAACAGCGTCCGGCCCCACCAGTCGTCCGTGTCGCGGACGCCGGGCGGGATCGCGAAGACCGCCGAACCCACGTGCTGGATGTACTCGTTGAGCGCGTCCGTCGCCAGGTTGCGCTGGATGCGGATGAAGCCGGTGCGCGGATCGCGCTGGTAGGCCAGGAAGAACAGGCCGGCGTCGAGGCGGCCCAGGCCGTCGGTGCCGTCGGTGAAGGAGTAGCCGCGGCGCAGGATCGTCGCCCCGTCGTTGGAGTCGGGGTGGGCGAGCCGGACGTGCGCGTCGGGTTTCATCGCCTTCAGGAACGGCTCGTCCCGCTCCTTCGCCCTGCCGACCGGGGCGCCCTCGCCCTTGTCGCGTCCGAAGACGTCCTCCTGTTCCTGGAGCGAGGTGCGGTCCCAGGTCTCGATGTGCATGCGGATACGCCGGGCGACGAGGTAGGAGCCGCCCACCATCCAGTCGGGGCCGTCCCGTTCGTCCACCCACACGAACTTCTTCAGCCGTGCGGTGTCCGTGCCCGCGATGTTGCGGGTGCCGTCCTTGAAGCCCATCAAGTTCCGCGGCGTCTGCTTCTCCGGGGTGGTGGAGGAAATCTTCCCGAAGCCGAGCTGCGACCAGCGGATGACGACCCTGCCCATGCCGATGCGGGCCAGGTTGCGGATCGCGTGCACCGCGACCTGCGGGTCGTCCGCGCAGGCCTGGACGCACAGGTCGCCGTCGCTGCGGCTCCCGTCGAGGTTGTCGCCCGCGAACCTCGGCAGGTCGACCAGTGCCTCGGGCCGCCGGTCGCCGAGCCCGAACCTTTCGAACAGCGACGGCCCGAAGCCGATCGTCAGCGTCAGCCGCGAGGGCCTGAGCCCCAGTGCCTCGCCGGTGTCGTCGGGGGGCGCCTCGGGCAGACCGCCGTACGCGCCCTCACCGACCGGCTTCCCGGCGGTCATCCGGCGCGCCGCCCGCGTCCAGTCCTTCAGCAGCTGGACGAACGCGGACCGGTCGCCGGTCGTCACGTCGAACGCGGCGAAGTGCAGCCGGTCCTGGACCGGTGTGGCGATGCCCGCCTGGTGCGTGCCGTGGAACTCCACCGCGGCGCCGGCCGAGGCTCCTTCCGGGCGTGCGTCGTCGCCGGCGCGGGCCACCGCCACCGCACCGCCGGCCGCGGCGGCGCCGAGCGCGAGACCCGCCCCGCCCCAGCCCAGCAGCGAACGCCGGGACGGGGACGGTGGGTTGGTGTCCGTCATGGTCGGGCCCCCTACTTGACGACGGCGGCGGCGAGCTTGGACAGCGGCTCCGCCAGCGCGTTGACCGCGTCCGACAGCTCCTTCCGGTCGGCCTTGCCGACCTTGTCGTACGAGGTGAAGTCGTACGACGTCCTGTCCGCGCGGTACTTGTCGAGCAGCGCGTTCAGCGCCGCGAACTGCCGGTCGAGGTCCCGCACCAGCGCCGGGTCGTTCTCCCTGGCCACCGGCTTGAGCAGCTCGTAGGACTTCTGGGCGCCCTCGACGTTGGCCTTGAAGTCGACCAGGTCGGTGTGCGAGTAGCGCTCCTCCTCGCCGGTGACCTTGCCGGTGGCGACCTCGTCGAGGAGCTCCTTGGCGCCGTTGGCCATCGAGGTCGGGGTGATGTCGGCCTTGCCGACCCGCTCCCGCCAGTCCTTCAGATCGGTGATCAGCCGGCCGGCGAGCTG
The DNA here is from genome assembly GCF_042657145.1 of Streptomyces bullii. Lineage (NCBI taxonomy): Bacteria > Bacillati > Actinomycetota > Actinomycetes > Kitasatosporales > Streptomycetaceae > Streptomyces > Streptomyces bullii. The sequence continues at coordinate 3,949 of NZ_JBHSNY010000001.1, read as the reverse complement.
CTTCTCCCGGGCGCCGATCTTCCCCTCCTGCCACAGGGCCTTCTCCAGCCGGTGCCAGCCGGTCCAGTCCGTGGCCGGGTCCTGGCCGTCCTCCAGGCCGTCCTCGCGGACGTCGACCTTCGGGTCGATGTCGCCGAAGGACTCGGCGACCGGCTCGGTGCGCTCCCAGCCGATGCGGGAGGGCGCGTACGCCTTCTTCGCGGCCTCCAGGTCACCGTCCTCGACCGCCTTGGCGAAGGTCTCGGCGAGCGGCAGGGTCTCGCCGGCCTGCCGCTGCACGTAGGCCCGGTAGTCGGCGACGGCCTTGTCCAGACGGGGGTCGCGCTCGGCGGTGCCGCCGGTGGCGGTGCCGCCGGTGGCCCTGACGGTCTGGCGGATGCCTTTGCCCTTCATGCCGGGCTTGCAGGCGATCCGGTAGTCGCCGGGCTTCACCTCGGCGGTGACGTGCTGTGTGGTGCCGGGGCCGATGTTCTCCCGCTCGGTGACCACGCGGTCGTCGGGGAAGAGGAGGTAGACCTCGGTGACCTTCGATCCCTTGTTCGCGATGGCGAGTTCGACGTGCCCGGCCGGGAACTCCTTCCTGGACACCTCGCACTCGTCGTCCGTCGCCGTCACCTCGACGACGCGGTCGCCGCCCTTCGCGCTGCTCTTCTCGGTGCAGCCGGTGACGGCGGCGAGGGCCGCCGCGGTGGCGACGGCGGTGACGACGGAGAGTCTGGCGGGTCGCATGAGGGCTCCAGGGGTGGCCGAGAACGTACGAGTGACGAGCCTCATCCACAGGAAGGTAAGGCTCGCCTAACGCCCACAAGGATGCCCAAGTGACTCAAAGTCGCCCTCATGGCGGAGTCAAGGGCCGGTCAAAGGTCGCGTCGTGGGGTCACCGGCGGTGTGCCGGACCGTCCGTGTGACCCGCCGCGGAGCGCGTCCGGGTGCCGGACGGCGAGGGCCGGCGGCGCACCGGCGCACGAACGCCACCGGGCCCGCCTCGCGCCGCGCCCGCCCACTCGAACGAGCGACACCGACGCGTCCCTCGGGCACGGGCCCGCGGCGATCCGCTGCGCTGCCTGCCGCACGAGGAGGCCGCCACCCGCACGGCCCGCTCCCCGGCGGGCCCGCCGCCTGGGACGACCCGGCCGCCCGCGCGGTGTTTCAATGCCCCCGTGACTCACTACGACGTACTGCGCGTCTTCTGCGGCCCGCGCGGCGGATACGGCAACGAACTCGGTGTCGTGCGCGACGGCTCGGTGCTGCCCGGTCCCGCGGAGCGGCAGGAGTTCGCGGCGAAACTCGGTTTCAGTGAGACCGTGTTCGTCGACGACCCCGAGCGCGGGGTCGTCGACATCTACACGCCCACGCTGCGGCTGCCGTTCGCCGGTCATCCCTGCGTCGGAACGGCCTGGCTGCTGGACGTGCCCGAACTCGTCACGCCGGCCGGGGTGGTCGGAGCCCGGCAGGACGGCGAGTTCTGCTGGATCGAGGCCCGGGCGGAGTGGGTGCCGCCGCGCACCCTGCGCCAGTACGCCAGCGCCGCCGAGGTCGACGACCTGCCCGTGCCGCCGCCGGGGGAGTGGATCTACGCCTGGGCCTGGGAGGACGAGCCCGCCGGCCGGGTCCGGGCCCGGGCGTTCCCCGGCCGCGACGACGGCATCGAGGAGGACGAGGCGACCGGCGCGGCGGCCCTGCTCCTGACCGACCGGCTGGGCCGGGCCCTGAACATCACCCAGGGCGCGGGCTCCCAGATCCTCACGGCGCCGCAGCCGGCCGGGTGGACCGAGGTCGGGGGCCGGGTGTACCTGGAGCGCTGATCCCAGCGGCGCGCGGGACGAACAGCAGGCCCTGGGCCTCAGGCCGAGAGCGGGAACTCCTCGCTCAGCGCCCGGAAGACAGCCGTGTTCAACGTGAACGCCCGCTTGCACTCGGCCACGATCCGCTGCCTCTCCAAGTCGTCCGCCCGCACCGCGTCCAGCAGGTCCCGGTACTCCCGTTTGAAGGCGGCCGGGTTGGCGATCTGCTCGAAGACGTAGAACCGGACCCCGTCGCCCTTCTTCGCGAAGCCCCACGCCTTCTCCGCCCGGTCGCGGACGATCTGGCCGCCGGAGAGGTCGCCGAGGTAGCGCGTGTAGTGGTGGGCGATGTAGCCGGCCGGCCAGACACGGGCGCACTGCGCGATCCGATCGGCGTACACCCGCGTGGCGGGAAGGGCGGAGAGGGTGGAGCGCCAGTCCGCGCCCCGCAGGTGCGCCAGGTCCCGCTCCAGCGCCGCCAGCCGCATCAGCTCGGGGCGGATGAACGGGCCGGCCACCGGGTCCGCCGCCAGCCGCTCGGCGACGGACTCCAGGGCGTCGTACACGAACCACAGCTGCTCGGTGTAGCGCGCGTACGCCTCCACCCCCAGCCCGCCGCCCAGCAGGTCGCTCATGAACGTCGACGTGTTCGCCTCCGCGTGCAACTCCTGCGAGGCGGTGCGGATGAGGGTGGAGAACGAGTCCATGAACCCAGCCTTTGCCTAAGTCAACATTTTTGCCGACTGCTTGTCGGTAAAACGCTACCCCGGATCAGACGAAAAGGCCCGCCCTCCGAGGAGAGCGGGCCGGGGAGAGCGGGCGGGGCGGGCCGGGGAGAGCGGGCCGGGAAAGGGGCCCGGTGCGCTACGGCAGCGTCAGGATCTCCGCCCCCGTGTCCGTCACCACCAGCGTGTGCTCGAACTGGGCCGTGCGCTTGCGGTCCTTCGTCACGACCGTCCAGCCGTCGTCCCACATGTCGTACTCGTGCGTCCCGAGCGTCAGCATCGGCTCGATCGTGAACGTCATCCCGGGCTGCATCACCGTCGTCGCGTGCGGGCTGTCGTAGTGCGGGACGATCAGGCCGGAGTGGAACGAGGTGTTGATCCCGTGGCCCGTGAAGTCCCGGACCACGCCGTACCCGAACCGCTTGGCGTACGACTCGATGACCCGGCCGATGACGTTGATCTGCCGGCCCGGCCGGACCGCCTTGATGGCGCGGTTCAGGGCCTCCCGCGTCCGCTCCACCAGCAGACGGCTCTCCTCGTCCACGTCGCCGACGAAGTACGTCGCGTTGTTGTCGCCGTGCACCCCGCCGATGTACGCCGTGACGTCCAGGTTGACGATGTCACCGTCCCGCAGCACAGTCGAGTCCGGGATGCCGTGGCAGATCACCTCGTTGACCGAGGTGCACAGCGATTTGGGGAACCCGCGGTAGCCGAGCGTGGAGGGATAGGCGCCGTGGTCGCACAGGAACTCGTGCGCCACCCGGTCCAGCTCGTCGGTCGTCACGCCGGGCGCGATGTGCCGTGCGGCCTCGGCCAGCGCCTGCGCGGCGACCCGCCCGGCGACCCGCATCGCCTCGATGGTCTCCGGGGTCTGCACCTCCGGGCCGGTGTACGGCGCCGGAGCGGGCTTGCCGACGTACTCGGGGCGGCGGATGTTTCCGGGCACGGAACGGATGGGAGACAGCTCCCCTGGTACGAGCAGCGACTGGCCAGACATGCCAGCGAGTCTAAGACAGCGCCCACGGGGGACCATGTCGGTGGCGAAAGGAGCCGGTCATGCCCCTGTTCAAGAAGCGGACGGTCGGGAAGCCGGGCGAGTGGTACTACTGCCTGGAGCACAAGAAGGTCGAGGAGGGTCCGGAGTGCCCGGCCAAGGACCGCTTCGGGCCGTACGCGAGCCGCGGTGAGGCCGAGCACGCGATGGAGACGGCCCGCGAACGCAACCTCCAGTGGGAGAACGACCCCCGATGGCACGACGCCCCGGCGGGCGGCCGGGACGACGACTGAGCGGAGCGGAACCGTACGCGGCCCGCACCGTGGCGGCTGCGCGCCGTTCGCGCAGCCGCAGCCGCAGCCGCAGCCGCAGCCGCAGCCGCAGCCGCAGCCGCAGCCGCAGCCGCAGCCGCAGCCGCAGCCGCAGCCGCAGCGGCGCGGCTGCGG